>NZ_JARRAG010000002.1:658412-1316825 GCF_029589435.1 Paludisphaera mucosa
TCCAGCAGGCCGAGTCGATCGTCGAGAAGCTCAAGGAGAAGGGCGTCGAGGCGAAGCTGGTCGTCAAGAAGGGCGCGAGCCACGGCTGGCCCGACATGGCCAAGGATAACGTCGTCCTGGCCGACTGGTTCGACGAGCACCTGAAGCCGAAGTCCCCCTGACGCCCCGGGCCGAGACCGTCACGGCCTCCGCCCTTCGCGGGCGAGGCCCGTGGCGGGCGGGCTCAGCCCGCGCGGTTCGACTGGCCGGCGCGACGCATCCGCTTGCGGGCCTTGGCCAGGATCGGGCCGACCGAGTTCTCGGAGATGCCGAGCTGCTTGCCGATCTGGCGGTAGTTCATGTACTTGAGGTGGTACAGGCGGACCACCTCGGCCTCCTTCTCGGGAAGCTCGTCGAGGATCCGCTCGACCTCCTCGGCGGTGGCGATGGCCTCGGCCTCGCCCGAGAGGTCGCTGACGGTCTCGCGGTGGGCGTTGGAGTGGCCCAGCTCGGCCTCGCGCTGGCGGCGGATGATCTCGCGGACGCAGATCCGCCGGACGATGACCGTCAGGTAGGTGGGGAGCGAGCTGAGGCCCTTGTAGCGTCGGAGGACGTCGTAGTCGTCGTCGACGATCGCCAGCAGGACCTCGGCGGCGATGTCCTCCGTGTCGGCCGGGCTCAGCAGCCGGCTCCGCGAATGCGCGACGTGATGGATGACGTGGTAGATCAGGCCCAGGTACCGATCCACGAAGTCGTTCCAGGCGCCCGGCTCCTTCCCCAGGCACCGGTCGATGAGCTTACGATCAAGATCGCTCAGGGGCACGGGGACGCCTCCTCAAGAGGGAAGCAGGCGCTCGACGGGTCGAACGGGACGCACGCCCAAACTCAAAGCCGATACAGAATTGCTGCAATTGTAGCACAAGCCGCGAGGACGGCAATCCGCCCGCACGCCGGATTTGGCCGCGAGTCTGCCGGTTCCGACGCCTACAACCGTTCCAGCCGATTCGATCTCGTCGGCGGCCCGCTCGGGATACGACCGGGCGCAGAAGCTCGAACGGCGCGATTCGTCGGCCGTGACGCGGCCGACGCCCTTCCAGGTCGGGGACTTGCAGACCCAAGCGGGATTCCCGCCGCACGCCCCGATCACCCTCTCCCGAAGGAAGCCGCCTGCGATCAGGCATCCCCCGCCGAAAGGGCGCCTCCGCCCCCCGAGGTCGTCGATCCCTACAGACATGACGGCAGGTCGCCCATCCTCCGCCGCGACCCCGGGGCCGACCGACTCCCACCCCGTCGCCGCCCGCCGAACGGTCGGAAAGCCGGGGGCCAGGCGCCGGCCCGGGATCGAGGCCGGGCTCTGTCGATGGAAAAAATCATCGCCCGGCGGCCGATGTTGCGAATTATCGACAATGCATCGCCCATCTCAATTGATGCTTCGTTGACTTATGTCACCACACCTCGATCTCAATTGTATTTCGCCTGGCCATGGACTAAAAGCGTACATCTCGACCAGGCGGCCCGTTCCTCGACACGTTTTTCGGAACGCAGGTTGACGGAGACGGGAGTGGTCGAGGTCGCTTGCTCGTGGCGAGGCCGGGTTTCTTATCTTTCCTTGACGGACCGGCGGCGTCCGGAGGGGTTCACGCTCGAACTCCCCGGCGGCGACGGCCGCAGCACGCCTCTGGAGGCCATGTTCGGGGCTCGCGCGGTCGGATTTGCGAGCGTCGGCAGAGCGGAACCACCCCGAAGCGGACACGCCGTCGGGGCGTCGGGCGTCGACTCTCGCCTGGAGTCCTCACGGCGCAGGACTCCTCGAGAAGAGAACGAAAAACACGTCTCCGCCGGGCCTTCGCAGCGTGACGGCCCCGGAACCTCGCCTTCGACGCGACGCGTCGAACGGGCCCCTCGTCATTCAAGTCCTCTCCCGGGACCCCGCGCGCCGTGATCCAGGCCGAGCGCCCCCGGATGGGATCGAGCGGCGTCTCCGCCCGATCCGCAGAGGAGTTCGAGGTCCTTTCGATTCATCCAGGATTTTGCAACCAGGAGGCAACATGACGAGACGTTTCGTTTTCGGTCTGGCCGCAGGGCTGCTGGCGCTGGGCTTGGGCTCGTTCGAGACCCGGGCCGGCCTGATCCCCCTGCCTTCGAGCCTGGCGACCCTCGAGGTCGCCGGCAATTTCGCGGACGTCGCCAACCTGAGGTTCTCCGACTTCACCTACTCGGTGTCGCCCATAGCCACGCCTCCCGCGGCCGGCGGCGTCACGGTGAACGCCTTCACGAGCGTCCCCGGAGAGCCCGGCATCTCGTTCAACGGGGCGTTCTTCGCCGCCGCGAATACGATCGTCGACTACGCCATCACGTACATCGTGACGACGACCGACGGCAGCCTCATCAGCGATGCCTACCTGTCGCTCAGCGGCTTCGCCAACTTCGGCGGCGACGGCCGCGTGGCGATCGGCGAGACGATCTACGACACGGTCGGCAACGTGATCAGCGAGGTCCCCTTCAGCGTCTTCACGCCGGGCATGACGGTGGACACGACCTTGTTGCTGCCTCCGCAACGGACGATCGTCGTCCACAAGGACATCACCGTGTTCGGCGGCAGCGAGGGCGCCGTCTTCTCCTTCGCCAACCAGGGCTTCTCGACGACCAGCGTGCCCGAGCCGGGGTCGATGGCCCTCCTGGGGATCGGCCTCATCGGCCTGCTCGCCGCCCGGCGGCGTCTCCGCCCCGCCTCCGCCTGATCGAACGGTCGGCCTGAGGCGAATCCAGGCCCGCATCCCGCGACGGCGGCCGTCTTCATGGAGACGGCCGCCGTTCGTTCTTGGCCCGGGCGTGGTCCTTCGGATCCTGCTCCGACCTTTCTTCCGGCCGGCCGCTGCGCCGTCGCGCCGGCGTTTCCGCCTTCTGGAATCCGGCCGATCTGGTAAAATCCCCGATCTGGTCGGGATCGGAGCGGAGACGCCGGGGGACGGCGTCGGCGAGGGTCGCCTTCGGGACGGCCCTCGACCGATAGAATCTCCCAGGGGGCGTCTTCCTCGCGCCGGGCTCGTTTCGTGCGAGTCGGCGCGGTCTCGGCGACGGTCTGGGGAATCTCTGCGAGGTCCGGCCTTGGAAGATCAGAAAGCCCGCCCCAAAATCGTGATCGCCGACGACAACGCCCAGAACGTCGAGCTGCTGGAAGCGTACCTCAGCGACGTCGACTGCGACATGCGCACGGCCCGCGACGGCGAGGAGACGCTCCAGGTCGTCGACGAGTTCAAGCCCGACCTGCTCCTGCTCGACGTCATGATGCCCCGGCTCTCGGGCTTCGAGGTCTGCCGCAAGCTCCGCTCCAACCCCGAGACCAAGGACCTCCTCATCCTCATGGTCACGGCGCTCAACGAGGCCGCCGACTTCGAGCGCGGGGTGCAGGCCGGGACGGACGACTTCCTGACGAAGCCGGTCAACAAGGTCGAGCTGCTCTGCCGGATCCGCAGCCTCCTGCGGGTCCGCCACCTGGAGAACCAGCTCGAACGGACGCTGGCCTACCTCGCCGAGTTCGAGTCCGCCAGCCGGGCGACCGAAGGCCCATGACCGCGCCTTCGCCGGCCCCGGCGAAGGTCGTCCTCAAGCCGAAGCGGGCGCGGCCGCTGTTCGCCGGCCACCCCTGGGTCTTCGCCCAGTCGATCGGCCGCATCGACGGCTCGCCCGAGCCCGGCGACGAGGTCGTCGTCGTCAGCCACGAGGGGGCCTTCGTGGCGCGCGGGCTGTACAACCCGGCGAGCGCCATCCGGGTGCGGCTCTACCGCTGGGACGACGCGCCGCTCGACGCCCCCTTCTGGGCCGCGCGGCTGGAGTCCGCCGTCCGCCTCCGCCGCGACGTCCTCAAGCTCGACGCCGGCAACTCGGCCTACCGCCTGGTCTTCAGCGAGGGCGACGCCCTCTCGGGCCTGACCGTCGACCGCTACGACCGCTGGCTCGTCGTCCTCTTCTCCAGCCTGGCCCTGCTCCGCCGGCGGGACGCCATTTTGGACGCCCTCCGCGAGCTGACCGCCGCCGAGGGGATCCTCGCCCGGCCCGACCGCGCCGTGGCGAAGGAGGAAGGGCTCGACGTCGGCGACGTCCGGATCGTCGGCACGCTCCCCGATGCGATCACGGTCGTCGAGAACGGCCTGTCCTACCAGGTCGACGTCCTGCAAGGCCAGAAGACCGGCTTCTACTGCGACCAGCGCGACAACCGCCGGGCCGTCGCCCGCTACTGCGAGGGCAAGCGGGTCCTCGACCTCTTCAGCTTCACCGGCGGCTTCGCCCTCAACGCGGCGAGACACGGCGGGGCCGCGAGCGTGCTGGCCGTCGACAGCTCGGCCCCCGCGCTGGCCGCGGCCCGCGCCAACGCCCGCATCAACGCGATCGCGAACGTCGATTTCGAGCAGGGCGACGTCCCCAGGGTCCTCGAACGCCTGCGCGCCGCCGGCGAGCGGTTCGACGTCGTGATCTGCGACCCCCCCAAGTACGCCGGCCACGCCCGCGACCTGGCCCCGGCCCTGGGCGCGTACGCCCGGCTCAACCGCGCGGCGGTCGGCGTCCTGGCGGCCGACGGCGTCCTCGCCACCTGCTCCTGCTCGGGCCTCGTCGACCGCAACGCCTTCCGCGACGTTTTGGCCGACGTCGCCGAGCAGGCCCGCCGCCCCGTCCAGATCCTCGAACAGCGCGGCCAGGGGGCCGACCACCCCGTCGCGGCCCCCTGCCCCGAGACCGACTACCTCAAGTGCTTCATCGCCCGAGTCGGCGGCTGACCGGGGCCCAGCCGGAATTCGGCTTCGAATCGGGTCCGGTCTGGGTTCGCTTCGGGTTCGCTCGCGCCCGCCGTCGACCGTCTATTTCGATGTAAGCTCTTGCCGCATAGGCCGTTTTGGTCGAATTCGCCGCTCCGAAGTTTGGCTTCGCTCGTCGATTTTCGAATCATCGTTTCGCCTCGCATCGGCCGCGGCCCCCGGAACTTCGATCATCTCGTCGCGTAGCATCCCTTGTCGAAAGAATGGTACAAAGGCGACGATTACCGAGACCCTTTGCGGGTTTTCCTCGGGGGACGTCTTCCCCGTCGCGAGGGAAGCCGTCCGCGAGCGGGCGGCGAGGAGCGGTCGTCGCCGATTTCGCTTGCACTCCGAAGCTGCTCGGAGATACTGGAATCGCGGGGCGCGGCCTGGGTCGGGCCGGAGGATCTGGGGCGGGGGTGAGCGGATGGGGCGCACTCGAACGAGGCACTCGCTGGCGCCGCTCTGCCCCGACTGTTCGGGGACGCTGGAGCCCGTCGACGGCGACTGGTCCGACTCCACGCGGTACGCCTGCCCCATCTGCCGGGGCGTCTTCCGGGTCGAGCGCGTGGAGCCCGCGCCGGCCTCGTCGGCCGCACGCGAGGTCGAGGCCCCCGCGCCGAGCTTCGCCCCCGCCGGCACGGTCAAGCTCTGGTGGCGGGCCGTGGTGCTGTGGGTGCTGGAGAAGGTCTACTGGACTGGGACGATCGCGATGGCCGCGACGCTGCTGGCCTGCGGCGGCGCGATCAAGATCCTCGTCGGTTGGGTCCGCGACGAGATCGCCGGCTGGGGCGACGTCGTCGAGGCCCTCGGAGGCGCCTGGTTCCGCGTCGAGACCAACAACCCCGACGCCGACCTCGGCCCGGTCCTCTCCCGGGTCGACGCCCCCCTGCTGTTCGAAGCGATCGACGTCGTCTCGCGACGGCTGGGGGTGAAGCCCCCGGGCCAGGTGCGGCTCTCGTACCTCCCCTGCTGCGGGGTCGTCGCCTGGAACCGCTCCCGGGCCCTCTTGATCGGCCTGCCGCTCCTGCGGATCCTCACCCGGGCCGAGATGCGGGCGATCCTGGCTCATGAGCTGGCCCACCTCGCCCGGGGCGACGCCACCCGCGCCGCGCGGCGGGCGAGGTTCGTCGAGGGACTTGAGCGGGCCGTCGAGCGTCGCGAGGAGCTGGGCCTGCTCCGCGGCCCCCTGGGGGCCTGGGCGCGGTACTGCCTGCGCGAGGCGTCGTGGCTGATCCAGCCGGTCGCCTGGGGCCAGGAAGCCCGCGCCGACCGCTTCGCGGCGCTGGTCGCCGGCGGCGGCGCGGCGGCCTCGGCCCTGGTCAAGACGGCGATCATCCAGCCCCTCTTCCGCGAGGTCCTGGAGTACTACGACCCCGCCGCGGCCGACGCCAACCTGTACGCCTTCTTCCGCGCCTTCTGGTTCCGCCTGCCGACCGAGATCCGCTCGGCCATGCGGATGCGCCTGCTCGCCGACGACGGCCCCCACGACCCGGCGCACCCTCCCCTGGCCGACCGCCTGATCCTCCTGCAATCGTACCCCGACCACGTCCACGGCCCCGGCGACGCCCAGCCCGCCAACACGTTCCTCGGCGACATGGAGATCTTCGAACAGATGCTCCACAACCGCCTCTTCGCCTCGACCACCCTCGTCGAGCCCTCGGTCTTCCACCGGACCTTCTCGTAAATCCCGACCCGTCCGGCTTCACTTGGACGTTCGCCGAAGCGTCCGTGGCTCCCCGTCTCCCCCCCTGCAAGCCCCGCGAGGGGAAGGCGTCGGAACGGCCAGCTTTCGAACCTTCAGGATCCGTCCCCTTCGGCGACGGCCGTTATGGGGCGATCCGGGCGAACGTCGTCGGATCCTCCCATCCCTCCAATTCGAAGGCCGGGTCGACGCTCTCGATCAGGATCGCGTCGCCGCCGACCCGGGCCTCGCGGTAGCGGAGCGCGGCGAAGATTTCGAGTTCCAACCCGGGACCCGCGATCGGAACCATCTCGATCGCGTCGCCGACGCGTTTCAATCGGCCGTACACCCGGCTCGAATCCGTGCAGTGGGAGGTGTACGAGGCGAATCGGCCGTCCGGTTCGACCTGGAGGGAGCGGGCGAAACCCCACGAGTCCCGATCTTGGTAGGCTCCGGCCAAACTCTCGAAGCGATCGGGCTCTTCCTTCCCCGGGGCGAGCGCCACCGCGCCGCTCATCGTCCGCCCCAGCGGGATCGCGAAGCCGACCACCTCGGGCAGCGCGACGCGCGCGGGCCGACGACCCGCCGCCGCGACTTCCAGCCATCGGCCTCCGGGCGAGAAGTCGCCGAACGAGGCGAATGCGTTGGCCTCGCCGCAGGCGAGGAAGCGGCCGGTCAGCCTCGCATGGCCCTGGCCGTCCGTGGTCGCCGTCGTCAGCCGCGCCTCCTCTTCCCGCGGGAAGACCTCGACCACGCCGACGGACGCTCCCGCGATCGGCGCGCCGGTGGCGGCGTCGATCACCCTAACGTCCAGCGTCGCCTCGATCTCCTCGGCCTCGAAAGGATGGGGGGCGACGCCGATCGCCAGCCCCGCCGCGGCGAAGCCGAGCGAGGTCAAAGCGGCCGTCGCCCGGAACCGCGCCGGGGGCGCGACCCTCGCGTAGCGGACGGCGAGCCGCGACCCGAGCCATGCGACGAGGATCGGCGGACCCGACAGGACGACCCCGAGGATCGAGCAGGCCAGGACGAACCAGGCCGCCGAGCCGTCGGGCGGCCCCAGGACGGCGGCCCAGCCCTCGGCCGCGCGGTCGACGGCGACCTCGGCCATCGCCTTGTAGAAGCGATCCGCTTCCGGCGAACAGGCGAGCGCGAGCCCCCCGAGCAGGGCGAGATGCAGGCTGAAGAACCCCAGGGCCGTCGAGGCGGCGGGTGCGCCGCGACGCCGTCGGGTCGCCGCGAGCGCGACGCCGACTAGGGCGACGTCCGCCAGCGGCAGGGCGCCGAGATACGCATGCGGGATCCGGTAGCTTCCCCCGTCGAGCGGGCCGGTCATCTCCGGCTCGCCGAGCCGCCGGACCGCCCCCATGTCCAGGGCCGCGACGACGACCAGGACGAGGCCCGTCCCCAGCGAGAAACGGAACCGGGCCCGACGCGAAGCACGCGGCTGCGGGTCGCTCGCGTTTGCATCCCGGGCTATGTCCTGGGTCCGAGCCATATCCATCGGTCTCGCTTTGAGGTCTCGGCCCTGGAAAGGCGGTCGGTCGGGTCTCCTCATTATCAAGGTGGGCTCGGCCGTGCCAGTCTCGCTGCGGCGCGAGACAGGCTATCTCGCCCGTCCGCCCGCCCAGGCGCGAAGCCTCCTGGCCCAGGCGCCGCGATCGGGCGCGTCGTCGGCGGTGATCCAGGCGAGGACCTCGTCGGCGGCGACGGGGAGCCAGGCGCTGCGGGCCGCCGGCTCGTAGGCCCCGGCGTCGGTGAGGCGTTCGATCCGGACGGTCGAGCCGTCGAACCGCCAGACTTCGGGGACGCGCAGGGCCGCGTAGATGCCCGAGCGGTCGACGAGCGAAGGCGACAAATCGATCTCGATCGCGAGGTCCGGGTTCGGATAGGCGGCGACGTCGTTCTCGCGACGCCGCAACGCCGTCCGGGCCGCCGCGAGCTTCCCGGCGTCGAGGATGTAGCACTGGTCCGATTCGAGCCCGCGCTCGACGTCCCGGCGCTTCCACGTCGTCTCGCCAAGCCCCAGGAAGGCCACCCCCGATTCGGTCGCCACCTCTTCCACGAAGCGCCCGAGGAGCGCGCGGAAGTCCTCGTGAAGGGGGCCCTTGACCATGATTTCCATGTCCTCGCCGTCGTAGGCCGCGCGGACCCCGGACCGCTCGGGGAGGCCGTCGACGAATCGCGCGTAGAAATCCCACGAAACGCCCGCCGTCCGGATCCGCGTCTCGCCGCCCGTAGCCGCCCCGGCCGCCTCCGCCCGCATCGCCGTCGCCATGGAATCGCCCCTGGGGAAACGTGATCCGGCCCACGCGTCCATTCCGCTCATCCTACCACCGGTCGGACGCGCGAAGAGCGCGGACCGGCTGGACGGGAAGAACGAGGGTCTCGGCCTCCCTCGCAAGGTCGGAATTTTCTCGCCGTCGCTTCATCTTGCGCAAACGGGTGTATCGTCCAGAATAGGGGGCCCTGCGATCGACCGCGCGGCGAGACGAGGAAAGAGGATGGAAAGGCCGAAAAAAATGCACGAATTTCGACGAGCGAACCCAATCTCCGGGGGCTGATAATTGAACAAAAATCGTTTTCGGATAACGGCTTAAGGCGATTTTTGGATTGGCTTCGTCGACCCGGGAATCGGCTTCGTCGCCGGAAGCGAAGCCGATCGCGGGACGGCCCGTGAGAAGGCCGTCCCGCGGGGTGGGCTCACTCGTGGGCGAGGTAGGCCTCGACCATGAGGACGCTGGGGCCGGCGCGGCGGATGACGTTGAGGCGGGTGTCGGCGCTGGAGACCTCTTCGAGCTGTTCCGAGACGAACCACTGCAGGAAGTTGTGGGCGATGTGGTTCCGCTCGGCGAGGGCGAGGTCGACCAGGGCGTAGATCTGCTCGGTGGTCTTGACCTCGGAGTCGTAGGCGAGCTGGGCGGCGTCGACGGCCGAGCCGAAGGTGTTGCGGGGCTCGGCGATCGCGGGGATCTTCGGGCTGGCCCCGGCGTCGAGGAGGAACTTCACGAACTTCATCGCGTGTTCGCGCTCCTCGTCGGCCTGCTTGGAATAGATCTTGGCCAGGCCGAAGAGGGCCTCCTTCTCGAAGTAGGCGGCGATGGCCAGGTACTGGTGGGAATTGCCCAGCTCGTGGCCGACCTGGCGGTTGAACTCGGCTTCGATCTTCTCGCTGATCAACATGAGGACGGCCCCTCCATCGGGCGTCGTCGGCGTCCTGGGCGTCGGCGACGCGGGGCGCACGGGCTCCCGGCGCGGCCGCCGAGCGGTCGTGGTCCAAGGCCGACCATCTTATCCGAACCGTCCCGAACGGGCGAGTCGAGTCGAATGCGACCGGCTCAGGAGTTGGCGTAGATCCGCCCCGCGCGGGTGCCGGTGGCCCACTTGGGGCGGCGGCGGAACCAGAACAGCTCCATCGCGTGGGCGTGGTACGTGAGGCCCACCATCCGCAGGACGACCATGCCGCTGTAGAGGGCGTAGAGCCAGAAGCCCCAGAGCGCGACGGCCTCGACCCACATCCGCGAGACATGGTAGAGGAGCCCGTACACCCCCAGGGCGACCCCCAGGGTCGCCACGCTGGCGACGACCGTGGGCAGGAGATACGCCCAGCCGATCCGCCGGACGGCGACGACGACCGTGACCGGGTTGGCGGCGAGGATCGTGTCGTGCATCAGCGAGGCGGCCAGCGCCATCTGCGTGAAGCCGGTCCCCAGGACCACCAGCGCGGCCATGACGACCCCGGTGGTCGCGTCGACCCCGCCGTACCAGCTCCAGTAGGCGAAGGCCGGCGGCCCGGCCACGGCGGCGCCCATCAGCAACGCCCAGATCCAGCGGCCGATCCCCTCGGCCACGTCGTCCGGGGTCCATTCGGGCCAGCGCGGGTGGTCGTTCTCGCCCATCGCGCTGGCGACCAGGACGTGTCCCAGGAAGAGGAAGAGGTAGCCGACGACCATCGCGAAGCTGACCAGCATCGGGATGAAGACCGGCACCACGAACAGCCCGAGCGCCCAGTCGCTCTTGGTCAGGGGCTGGAGCACGGCGATGAAGTCGAAGACCGGCAGCGAGAGGACCCAGAGGACGGGCGGGAAGAGGAACATCAGCCCCAGGCCGGGCCCGTCGGTCAGCGGGTAGAGCAGGCACTCGCCCAGGCTCGGGGTCGTCCGCGCGTGCCGCCATCGCTGCAGGGAGTAGGCGTCGTCGAGGCTCGACTGCCGCACCACCCGCAGCGCGTCGCCCGCGTCGGCGTCATACCAGCGTTTCGGTCGCGACATACCCGGTTCAGCTCCGCAAGGCGCGGCGGGACGGGCCGCGACGGCCAGAGACGAGGATCGAGCGAATGCCCGACGTGCACGAAAGGCCGGGGCCCCGTCGTTGCGCATCCCAACGCAAATCCGGGGCCGACGCCGACCGAGAGGGTCCGACGCGACGGGTCGCGGTCGACGCTGAAATTATTCGGAAATGCGGCGGCGAAAGCTAGACGGCAGGTCCGAGATCTTGCGATCGGGGCGGGTCAGCTCTTCTTGCGGGCCTTGCCGGCGGACATCTGGTCGAGGACCTCGCGGACCTCCAGGGCCTGGCCGGGGTCGAGCGGGTGCGACTTGAGGAGGTGCAGGACGAGGAGCCCGGGCTCCCCCTCGTAGAGCTTGTCGACCAGGCTGCTGACGCGGCGCTGGCGGACTTCCTGGGAGCTGATGGTGGGGCGGTAGACGAACGCCAGCTCCTTGCGGTCGCTCTCGACGAGGCCCTTGGTCTCGAGCCGGTCGAGGAGGGTGGCGACGGTGGCGTAGGACCACTGGCGTCCGGCCGCCTTGAGGGTCTCCAGGGATTCGCGGACGGTCGCCTGGCCGCGTTCCCAGAGCACCTTCAGGACGTCGAGTTCGGAATCGGGGATCGTGGGGGGGCGTTTGGCCATCGCAGGTCGTCTCGGGGCTGGGGCGGTGGACGTCGAGCCCGGCCGCGCGGGAGGACGGCCCGACCGTCGAGACGTCGGCGCCGGGCGGGAATTCAACCGCGGACGTTCACGAAGGCCATCCTAAGACAACTGTCTCAGAACGTCAATGTCCCCGGGAAAAATCCGCCCCGGCGGGTCCTCACGCCCGGGGCCGATTAGGCGTATGATAATTTGGACGCCCGGGGGACGAATACCCCGGCGGGACGGTCCGGTCAGGAGCCGCGTCTCGACGCGGGGCGCGGGTGCCCGGCGAGGACGGAAGGCGGGTCGGCGATCAGGAGAACAGCAAGATGAAGCGGCATGTGTGGTTGGCCTCGTCGGTCGGGCTGTCGATGGCGGTCCTCGTCTCGGGTTGCAGCGGCGAGCAGGCCGAGAACGCGGTCGACAAGACCGGCCAGGGCATCTCCAACGCCGGCTCCGCCATCGAGCGCGGCGGCCAGAAGCTGGAGAAGGCCGCCGAGGGGACCAAGCTCGAGAAGGTCGGCGGCGCCGTCGCCAGCGGGATCGAGAAGACCGGCGCGGCCGTCGAGAAGCTCGGCGAGAAGGTCAGCGACAAGGCCGAGAAGGTCGGCGACTCCGTCGACAAGGCCGGCGAGAAGCTCAAGGACGCCAAGGACGCCACCGTCGACAAGCTCAAGGACGTCAAGGACGCCACCGTCGACAAGTTCAACGAGCTGACCGGCAAGACCAAGGACGCCGCCGCCGACGTCAAGGACAAGGCCGCCGACGCCGTCAAGGAAGGTGCCGAGAAGGTCGAGAAGGCCGCCGAGAAGGTCGAGGAGAAGGCCGCGGAAACCCCCAAGCCCTGACCCCGATCGAGCCGCGACCCGAAACCGGCCCAGGTCGACGCGCCTCCCTTTCCCATGGCGGGGAGGCGCGTCGCGGGCCTTCCATCGGAAATGGAAAGAAAAACGCGCGGCCCGCCAGGGCCGTCGGCGTCTCGGCCTCAGGCCCCCCCGCCAGGGCCAGGGGGCCCGTGCCGAACCGTTCGTGCGGCGGACGGTTTTTGCGGTAGCCCTTGAGTAGGTCTCGCAACTTGACGGCCCGCTCGCGGCCGAGCCCGTCCGAGGCGAGGTCGTACAGGACGACGTCTCCCCGGGGGCCGTCGAACCTCGCCTCGGAGCACCCGAAGCAGATGAGGACGCGGTGGACGTCCCCCCCGGACGACCACTCGACGGCGAAGTCCGGATGGAAGCCGCCGCACCTCTTCTCGCCGCTGTAAGGCCGATAGATGTCCCCTCCCGCCAGCAGGCCGCGGAGCGTCGCGACGTCCTCGGCCTTCAAGGCGAGGGGTTGGCGGTAGAAGGGGAAGCCGGAGAACGATCGCGTGGGCTTGGCCTGCGACTCTTCCCGGAACGACTCCTCCTCGTACAACGGATGGGGGAGGCCCTCGTAGATGGTGATGCGCTCGGCACGAGTGATCGTGTCATACACTCGCGGCCAGAACCACCAGGCGCCCGTGAGCAAGCCCGCCGCCGCGATCAGGCCGGCCGCGGCGAGGGCGACCGCCGTGTCTCGTCTCCGCGCCCGAGTCGGTTTCATGGCGTAGCGGCCCCCAAGCGATGTCCCATTTCACCCCACGACAGCCGCACCGCTGGACCGCGACCCAAGAATCACATGGCGGCTGGATTTCCAAGACCAGCCACAGCCTCGCGGCCGCCTGACTCAAACACTCAACTCGCCGAACATCCGCCGCCTCCGGTCCCACTCCGGCCAACTCTCGTATCCGCCAATAGGCCCCGAGAGGATCGCATGCCAGGATCCTAGCATCGATCTCGGCCCATTGCTCCACCGAGAGTTGGTCCGGTGTGTCCATGGATCTCGGCCCCCCAGCCAAACGGCTATTTTAAACGATGTAAGAACTTAACACGCTCGGTCGCCTCGGGTCGCGGCCAACATCTCGCCGGGACGCCCGCCCCCCTCACCGGCGTGCACTCGGCTAGATCGTCGGTCGGTACGACCTCCGGGAAGCAGCCCTCGAAGAACTCCCTCATCGACCCGTCGAACTGCGGGACGCGGGCTGCGCTCCAGGTGGACTGGTCGCCGGTGGCTTAGAAGAGGTACGTCCGGTCCTCCCACTCGAAGAGGTCGACGCCCGGGTTGTGCAGGAACCGGCGCATCGCCCGGGCGCAGGCGAAGGTCCATCCCTTCGAAGGCGATCCCATCCGCCGAGACGACCAACTCCACGAGTTGTGTCGACGGGGATGCCCGCGAGGGGGGAAGGCCGTCGTTCGATTCGCAGGCGCCCTCCTGGGACGGGTTCGGAATGTCGGCTCGCCAAACTGACTTGGCATTGCAAAGCCAAGGCCGCCGCCCGTAGGATCGGGGCGTCGCATGCGTCGAATCCAGGGTTCTGGCGAGCGATCCAGTCATGGTATACGATCCCGATTTCGCGGCCGACTTCATCGACAAACTCGGCGAGCGGTCCGCCGGGCGGCCGCCGGTGCGGGCCTGGATGCTCGTCTGCGCGGGCAACCTGATCGTGCCGGGCTTCTTCGGGACGATGCTGACGCGGGAGGGCGGACGGCTGGGGATGGTGCTCGGCGTCCTCGTGGTGCTCTGGCTCGGCCGCCGCGCCTGCCGCCACGCCCGCGAGGCGGTGCTGACGGTGGTGTACGGCGGGTGGGTCGTGGCCGTGCTGCAAATCTTCCCCCTGCTCCAGGTGGCGGCGGGGTTCTGCGGCGTCGGCGCGGCCGTGCAGACGGGCCGGGCGATGCGCTCCGACTATACTCACATCGACGACGTGTTCGGCGGCCTGCTCGCGACCCTGGTGACCGGCGGCCTTTTGATCGTCGTCGCGGCCGTCTTCGGCCTGATCGGCCGCCTCGCGGTCCGGCTATGCCGCTGGGACGGCCGCGGCCCGGCCGAGGCGAAGGCCGGGCGCGGCGGCGCGAGGTCGTTCTTCGGCCGGCCTCAGTAGGCGTCGCCGCCGACGGCCTCGTGGCCGTCGCGGGTGAGCAGGCCGTACCAGACCTTGCGGGCGACGGTCTCGCGCAGGGCGTGGACGGACCCGTCGCCGAAGACGAAGTTGACCTGGCCCGGGTGGTACGAGCCGGTGACGATCGTGCGGATGTCGGGCGCGTCGGGCGTGAGCGGCGCGGGGGCGACGTCGAACTCGCTTCCTGCATAGCCGCCGACGGCCCAGCCCTGGCCGTCGCGCTTCTCGCCGGCGAGGATCGTGTTGGACAGCCCGTCGCGGACGTCCTGGGGGCGGATGCAGAAGGTGGGCCCCCGCGGGCTGACGATGCGGACCGTCAGCATCATGCCCCGGTAGTTCGTCTTGGTCGTGGTGAAGTCGGCGCCGAGCGACGCCTGGCTCCCGCCCCAGTTGGCCGCGTAGTGGTTGCGGGCGAAGGCCGAGCCGGCCGGGTAGAACGTGCCGTCGGCCTTGCGGACCTGCTCGCTGGCCACCGGCGCGGTCGCCAGCGGGCTCGACGGGCAGAAGTAGGTCGAGACCTGCGTGGCGACCGCCGTGCGGTTCGTCGCCGCGTAGTTCTCCCACTGGAAGTTGTAGGCGTTGAACAGCGGCCGCTGCTCAAGCTCGGGCAGGACCATCGTCAGCCACGAGTGGTTCACGCCCCTCCCCGCGCCCGCCGTCGCGCTCATGGGGAAGACGTTGCGCGCGGTCTGGTAGCTGGTGGCCGCCAGGCCGATCTGCCGCAGGTTGTTCTGGCACTGGGCCCGCCGCGCCGCCTCGCGCGCCGCCTGCACCGCCGGCATCAGGAGCGCGATCAGGACCCCGATGATCGCGATCACGACCAGCAGCTCGATCAACGTGAACGCCCGTCGTCGCCGTCGCATGGCGTCCCTCCCTCGCATCGAGGCCCGCGGGATCGCGATGATCGAAAAATGTCGATCCCCTGATCCCACCCCGCCCTCTTCATCGTACGCCCGTCCGAAGCTCAGAACCAGAGGGTCTTGTCGACCACGTTCCGCAGCGGCTCGCCCCGCGCGAAGCGGCCGACGTTGTCCACGAGCAGCGCCTTGTGCCGCTCGGCGACGATCGGCGAGTACCCCGCGGTGTGGGGCGTCAGGATCGCGTTCGGGAAATCCCACAGGGGATGCTCGGGGGGGAGCGGCTCCACCTCGTAGACGTCGAGCGCCGCGCCCGCGAGCCGGCCCTCGCGCAGGGCCGCGACGAGGTCGTCGAGGACGACGATCGCCCCCCGGCCGACGTTGATCAAATAACTCGACGGCCGCAGCCTCGCCAGCCGACCGGCGTCGATCAGGCCGGCGGTCTCGGGCGTGTGGGGGGCGGCGACGACGACGAAGTCGGCCCAGCCGAGCAAGTCGTCGAGGCGGTCGACGCCATCGATCCGGTCGACGAACGCGGGGACGTCGATCCGCCGCGGGTGGCGGTCGACGCCCCGGACCGTCATGCCGAACGCCGAGGCCCGCCGCGCGACCTCCAAACCGATCCCCCCCATGCCGACGATCCCCATCGTGGCGCGCGGCAGGTAGATCGTGGCCCGATCCATCGCGTTGACGACCCCCGGCCCGGAGGCGAAATCGACGCGCGCCGCGGAGCCCCCCTCGGGCTCATACCGGCGTTCGACCTGCCGGCGGGCGTAGACGTGCAGGTTGCGCGCGAAGCTCAGGACGTACCCCATCACCTGGTCGGCGATCACGTCGCCGAACAGCCCCCGCGTGTTCGTCAGGACGCAAGGATGGTCGGCCAGCGCGGGGAACAGGTAATGCTCCAGGCTCGCCGTGAACGCCTGCACCCAACGCAGCCGATCGGCCCTCGCCAGCATCCCCGGCGTGATCTTCCCCAGGAACGCATCCGCCCCCGGCATGGCCGCCTCGGCCTCCGCGGAGCCCTGCGCGTTGACGAAATCCGCCCCCGGCACGGCCCCCCGGAAGGCGTGCATGCGGTCGGCCTCGACGGCGGGGTGGATGACGATCTTCATGGTGCGAAGTCTCGAATTCGGGAATGACGCCGGCGTCGAAATCGCGCCGTCGGTCGGTCGTCGATCGCCGGGATCGTGCGCCCGTCGCACATCGTATCATCGGGGCGGCGCGCTGCGGCGAAGCGGGATGGTTTGCCGTGGCGCCGGCCCGACTCGGGCCTTCCTCGACGGACCGAAACGAGCGCCGAACCCGAACGCAGGGGCGCTCGGAGCAACCTGCGACCGGCGAGCTCGCCGACCGGCATGAGGTTGCCGTAAGTAAACGCCCCGATCGCGGACGGGAGCAGGCAGGACGGGATGTCGCCCGAAAGCCCCAGAATGATGCCGGACGCACCGAGGCCGGAGGAAGCGATTCATCAGCCGTTGACTCCCTATGCAGCGACCACAAGACTGGCTTTGCCTCGGGTGGCTGGTCCCTCGAACAGATTCTTTTCTACAAATGACCATGTGATCATTTGCAGTCCAGGGGTGTCGCAAGATGATTCCGATCCGATCGACGATGCTACAAATGATTTGCCGAACGACCCTGGGCCTCGCCGCTCTGGCGCTGGCCCCGATGTTCGTCGCGCCCTCCGCCGAGGCCGGTTCGATCACCTATACCCTCGGCACCGTCTTCAACGGGGGCACGCCCACCAGTACGCCCCCCTGGCTGACGGCGACGTTTGCGGACAACGGCGCCGACACCGTCAGGCTGACGTTGACGGCCGACTTGAACGTCAATGACGAATTCATCAGCGACGTGGCGTTCAACGTCCTCAGC
Organism: Paludisphaera mucosa; assembly: GCF_029589435.1. Taxonomy (NCBI): domain Bacteria; kingdom Pseudomonadati; phylum Planctomycetota; class Planctomycetia; order Isosphaerales; family Isosphaeraceae; genus Paludisphaera; species Paludisphaera mucosa. Next base: position 675,487 of record NZ_JARRAG010000002.1, read on the forward strand.
ACGATCGTCCCGTCCTCCCTGTCGATCGATCACGTCAGCGGGAAGACCGCCACGGTCCAGGCGACGACCCAGGGCGCCCAGGGTCTGACCGGCGGCGGATCTGCGGGCTCCGGCTTCGATATCAACCTGGCGTTCTCCACTGCGGGCAACAACGGCGGCGCCAATCGTTTCAAGGGGACGGACGTCGTCGTCTACGACATTTCCCGGACCGGCCTGACCTTTGCGGATTTCGAGTTCACCAACACGGGGAGCGCGAACGCGCATGTCGGCGCGCACATCCAGGGCATTCCCGGCGTGACCGGCCCGAGCGGCGCCGTCAAGGACGGTGGCGTCGCCGTTCCCGAGCCTTCGTCGATCGTCCTCTCCGGACTCGGCCTCGGCGCCGTCGGACTCCTCACGATGCGTCGCCGGGCTCAGGTCGCCTCCTGAAATCGGGAACGGCGGAATCGACGCGCAACCATCCCCGACCCGCGAGGGTTGGGTTTTTCATCGCCGTTCCAGCCGATCGACCTGCCCCGAGGAGGGAGCCAGTCCCTATGTCGGCGCACCGGCCTGCGCCCGCCGAGTTTGGGCCGAGGCGCCGGCGAGTTCGATCCCAACGCGGCGGACGGCCTCGACCGGCGGGCGGATCACGATCTTCGTGATTGCAGGATCTCGGGGATGACGTGGGCCGCCGACGGTGGCGGGCGGCCGGCGGGGCGATTACGATCGAGCCCTCGCCGGCGCGGGCTCAGGCGGTCGTCCGACCGCGGGCGGCCGGCTCATCGCACCATGGGAGGGTCCGGGCGATGCGGGATCAGGTCGAGACGCGGGGCTGGCCTCTGTCGCCGTCGATCCTCGCCACCCTCACGGTCGCGATGCTGGCTACGACGGCGGCCCTCGCCACGCCTCCGGAGCCGGCGGCGATGCCGCGGATCCGGGTCTCCGACGACGGCGAGCGGTTCGTGGCGGCGGACTCGGGGCGGGTGTTCGTCCCCTGGGGGTTCAACTATCTCGGCAAGTTCGAGCATCTGGCCGAGGACGACTGGGACACGCCCGAGGGCTGGCGGAAGGTCGAGGACGACTGCCGGGAGATGAAGCGGCTGGGGGCGAACGTCGTCCGCTGGCACCTGCAGTTCGAGACCTTCATGGACGGCCCCGACGCGCCCGACGCCGCGCAGGTCGGCCGCCTGAAGGACCTGTTGAAGCTCGCCCGCGCGAATGGGCTCTACCTGGACCTGACCGGCCTGAACTGCTTCCGCCTGAAGCGGATCCCGAAGTGGTACGACGACCTGGCCGAGGCCGACCGCTGGAAGGCCCAGGCCCGCTTCTGGGAGGCCGTCGCCGGGGCCTGCGCGGGGGACTCGGTCGTCTTCTGCTACGACCTCATGAACGAGCCGGTCATGGGCGACCCCGGGCCGAACGACCACCCCTGGGTCGGCGGCGAGCTGGGGGGCTTCCACTTCGTCCAGCGGATCAGCAACAAGATCGCCGGCCGCGACTTCAAGGACATCGCCGAGGCCTGGGTCAAGACGCTCGTCGACGCCATCCGCCGCCACGACCAGGAGACCCCGATCACCGTCGGCGTCATCCCCTGGGCCCTCGTCTGGCCGGGCGCGAAGCCGGTCTTCTACGCGCCCCAGGTGCTCAAGCACCTCGACTTCGTCAGCGTCCACTTCTACCCCGCCCCCGGGCGGATCGAGAAGGAGATGACCGCCCTGGCCGTCTACGACCTGGGCAAGCCCCTGGTCGTCGAGGAGACCTTCCCCCTGGGCTGCACCGTGGCCGACTTCGACAAGTTCGTCGACGCCGCCTCCCCCCGCGTCGACGGCTGGATCGCCCACTACTTCGGCCACACTGCCGCCGAACACCGCGCCGGCGCCAGGCCGACCGAGCCCCCCGTCGCCGAGTTCCTCGAATTCTGGGCGAAGAAGAAGTCGACGGTCGTCGGCCGTTAGGGTTCGTCAAGGACGGCGGTTGCCGTGTTCCGCCCCTTCGTCGGCCTCAGCAATCTGTCGGCGTGACTCACGCCTAAAAGACTGGATTCCGACATATCGCATGGACTCGCCTGAGGGGGGCAGGCCACTGCGGCATGCTGGCGTCGGCAAGCGTAGAGTGCCCGAGCCGCTCCTCGCCTTCTTCGGGATTGGAGTCGGGATGGTCTCGGCCGTCGTCGGGAGTGCCGAGCCGCTCGGGGCAGCGGTCTTCCTCGGCCTGGTCTTCACCCCCCAAGCCTTCGTCGCGACCGGGCGGTGCCGGTGGTGCTGATGCACCTCGCGAAGAGCCTCGCCTACGGTTGCTGTTCGGCCCTCGGCCTCGGCGATTTCCTGCGGGGCTCCTGCTGGGCGGCTCGCTGGTTCTCGGATCCAGGATCGGGAGGAGACTCATCGCCCGGATACCCGAGCGTTGGTTCGGCCGCCTCTCGAGATGCTCCTCATCCTTTCCGCCATCGCACTGATTGCGGCTCGATGAGCGGTGTTCCTGGAGGCTCGGGGGATTGGCCTATCCGACGGACTTCAACCGGCGGCGAGACGCGAACGGGTCTGCTCGGCCTCTCCGCTGGGAGTTACGCCGAAGAGCCGCTTGAATTCTCGGCCGAATTGCGAGGGACTCTAGTAACCGACCGCCCTAGCGGCCGCGTTCGCGTTGTAGCTGTCGTAAGCCATCAGTCTCTCCTCGGAGGCGAGGGGTTTCGCGAACTCGGCGTGCACTTGCCTCAGGACTCGGGCGATTCGGGCGGGGCGTCCGGGGTCTTCGTGCGACGCGCCTCCTGCAAGGCCGTCGTGTTCTCGTGGAAGGTTTATCGCCGCGATCGGCTTGAAGAACTCTTTCGACTCGATGATGCGGGCTTGTTCGTCATGGACGAGTCTGGCCGGACGCTCTCAAATTCCAGTCCGTAGTAGAGGCCGCCACGAGGGCGGAGGAACCCAAACCGATAACGTCGAGCTTCTAGAAGCGGATCGCATTCTAATTCGGAGACCACAGCTTTGGTACCGAACCGAGGAGTAGAACGGCGAAGCAGAGACGCGGCAGCCTCCGTTTTCCCTTCCGGACGACACCCTTTGAATGTAACGGAAATAGTCATCACATCAATTAGTACTTCTGTATACACAGGGTAACCGATTCCGTCCTTGCGATCGCAATTAATGCCCCCATCGCACTTCAATGTAATCAACATATCATCTATTGTTACGTTTTGTTCGCCCTCCCCGATCCGATAAGCCGACACCACCGTCCCAGATTCCAAGTCTTCCGGATCCATCTCCTTGAATCGATCTCCCTTCGGCTTCCCGGCGAGGACCATTCGCTGTCTTCCATCGGGACCATGTGGATTACCAAGGTGGTCGACGACGATGGACTTCCCGGGAGCCAGCTCGATCCCGCGATAATGCACTTCGTAGAGGATATCTGCGTACTTGTCGGGTTGTTTCGCGTTCGGGGTTATCGTGGCTTCGCAGTCGACGCGACGGACGCGTCGACCTTCCCCGGCTAACGCTTGAAACGCGGCTTCGGGCCAGCACGTATGTTCCGAATAGACGAGCGACCCCTTTGCGATCGAAAGATCCTCGGGCATGTGGCCCAAGGCCTCGTCGACCAGCCGTTTATACTTTTCGTCGATGTCGTCCTTGCTGTTCTCAAGCACGTGGAGAGTGCGGGGCGAGATGGACAAGAGGCCCGCGAATTTCGTTTGCGTCAGACCTAGGTTCCGTCTACTAGCCTTGATGTCCTCGCCGTTCATCTTCTCTTATCCCTCCGGGATCGCCGCCGCTTAATAGTTAAGCAAATTAGTATGCGTCGCGAATTTCGCTCGATCAAAAACTTGCGAGAGTGGCGTGGCAGAATCGAATGGCGCGATCCCACCCACTCGGGAACCCTGCGAACTCGGAAATAAAACTTGCAATTGCAGATCTTCCTTGGTACTTTTGCATCATGGACGGCCGCAGTGCTCGAAGCCATCTAATTTTGTATCGCCGTCCTCCCGCTGTCCATCGCTCGAATCGGATAGCGGACCATTCGCGGTGCCTTAGGGCATGTCGGCGACATGGCCCGCTCGCCCTTCCCCGCCGCGAACACGTTCAACCGTCCTCATTCGTGCCTTCGCGGCACCTGCGTCCTACGTCCGCCTATCGATCTTCCATGGAGTTGCAGCCATGCGGTTCACCCTACTGGGAGGGGCCTGCCTCGGCCTCCTCGCGCTCGCCGCCGTTTCCGCCGCACAGGACGGTGCGGGCTCCAAGCCCGAAGCCGGCAATGTGAAGGTGGCGATGGAGGTCACCAAGGCCAAGGATTTCGACCTGTACACGACGATCAGCGGCCCGGAGGACATCAAGGGGCCGCTGATCCTGAAGCCGAACGACACGGTCGTCATCAATACGAAGCTCGACGTTTCCAGCGTGGACGTCGTGCGTCACCCCGTGATCAACCCGGACTTCGTCGCCAAGCCCATCACCATGGATGGCAAGCTCGCCTTCCTCATTCACGCCCTGTCGCCAACCAAGTCCCAGATCGGGCTATCGGCGACGACCAAGGACGGTCGCGAGAGCGAGAGCGCGCTCGTCGATCTGACGATCGCCGCCCCCATGAAAGAGGGCGACCACGCGGAGTAAAGCCTCGCGGACGGACAAACCCATCCGCCGTGCCGGGTGGGATCACGCCCCGCCCGGCCTTTCCCAGGACTCATTCGCTCGAATCAAATTGGAGGCACCATGATTACGTGGTTTCGGTCGGGCACCTTGCTGGCTTTCGCGATCGCTTTCGGCCTCGGTTCGATGCAGGTTCTGGCGCAGGAAGACGCCAAGGAGGCCGCTCTCACCACGGACGGGCCGACGCTCAACGACGAACCGAAGTACAGCGGGATCCGGCGCGTCGTCGCGCCCCCTCTCGACGACATCGGCTACTTCGTCAACAACCGGTTCAACACCGGGTCGTTCGTCATGCAGGGCGGCTACCAGGTCGTTGCAACCTGGGTTTCGGAGACACCTCCCGGATCGCGGGCCCACCCGGTCATCAAGCACGGCACGCTGGAGTTCAAGGGCGAGGACGAGACCGGGCACTGGTGGGCCTACGGCGACGGCGATGACGGAGACGAGTTGATTTGGTTCTTGCCGAAGGCTCGAAACCGACGCGTCTTCGTGCAGGTGCCCGGGAACAAGCGGCCGCAGTTGTATGGGAAGCCGAATGCCATGGCTCCGGTCGCCTCGACTGGACCGGCCCTGCCCAAGGTCTGAGCGTCGCGAGCGTCGCCTAAACCTAGCCCCTGGGCGACAGGCTAGGTCCGCAAAACGCGATACGGCCAGGCCTCCCCGTTGCGGGCGACCTGGCCGTCTCGTGTTTTGCGTCGACCGACCGACCTGAGCTACCGTTTAAGTTCGGTGAGACTCCACGAAGCCCGCGGGCGAGCTTCGTAAACGAAATCACCTGGCCCGCGCCTGAAACGCCTAATGATCGACGACGGCGTGGCGCGGTCGCTGGGGCAATCACCAGTTCGACGCGTCAGCGTCGGCGACGCCGCGGGGGCCGACGGGGCGTTTATCCCTGGGCCTGGCGATGTCGCTGGCCGATCTGACCGACGGCTCGAGCAACACGGCCGCGGCCTCCGAGCAACTGCTAGGGCTCGCCGGGTCGTGCAGCCAGACGACGCCCTCGCCCCCCTCGCAGACTGACCTGCCCCAGTGAAGCGTCCAATTCCTATCTTAGCGGGGTATAGCTCTCATGGACCCCGGCTCGTCGAGCGTATCCACCTTCGCCGGCCGTGAGTTGATGACGGAGCGTCGCCTTACTTCACCAGCCCCAGCAGGGTGATGGCGATGGTGAAGTAGATGACCATGCCGGTGGCGTCGACGAGGGTGCTGATGAAGGGGGCGGAGACGACGGCGGGGTCGATGCCGACGCGGCGGGCGGCGAGGGGGACGAGGGAGCCGATGACGTTGGCCCACATGCAGACGCCGAAGAGGGCGATGGCGACGACGCCCGAGACGCCCCAGGGCTGGGCGCGCCAGAAGTGGATGTAGAAGAGGGCGACGGCGCCCAGCATCAGGCCCAGGCAGAGGCCGGTCAGCCACTCGCGGAGGACGACGAAGAGGGTGTGCGAGAGCTTGATCTCGCCCAGGGCCATGCCGCGGATCACCGTGCCGACGGTCTGGCTGCCGGCGTTGCCGCCGGTGCCGGTCAGGAGCGAGATGAACAGGGCGAGCGCGGGGATCTTCTGGTCGCCGTAGGTCCACTGGAAGTGCTGCTGCACGGGCGTGGTGAGGTTCTCGGCCAGGAACAGGAGCATCAGCCACTTGATCCGGCGGCGGACGGTGGTGAAGACGTGGCTCTGCCAGTAGGGGACGGTGTCGGCCTCGGGGTCGGGGGCGACGCCGCCGAATTTCAAAATGTCCTCGGTCTGCTCGCGGCGGAGGATGTCCATGGCGTCGTCGTGGGTGACGATCCCCACGAGCCGGGCGTCGGCGTCGACGATGGGCAGGGCGAGCAGGTCGTACTTGTCGATCGTCTGGGCGACGGGCTCCTGGTCGTCGTCGACCTTGGCGAAGATCACGTCGCGCTGCATGATCTCCTCGATGAACGAGGAGCGGCGGGCGAGGATCAGCCGCTTGAGCGAGACGAAGCCGATGAGCCGGCGGTTGTGGTCGACGACGTAGCAGTAGTAGATCGTCTCGCGGTCGGGGGCCTCGTGGCGGAGGCGTTCGAGGGCCTCGCGGACGGTGATGTGGGCGGGGAGCGTGACGTAGTCGGTGGTCATCGCCGCGCCGGCCGTGCCGGGCTCGTAGCTGGTCAGGCGGCGGATGTCCTCGCGCTCGGCCTGGGCGAGGTTGGGGAGGACCTCGTCGACGAAGTCCTCGTCGAGCCGGTTCACCAGCGCCGCGCGCTCGTCGTGCGACATCACGCGGAGCAGCTCGGCGGCCTCCTTGGGGGGCATCGCCTCGACGAGCCGATTCTGCTCGTCGTTCTCGAAGTAGCTGAGTACCCCCGCGCGCTCGCGGGACTCGAGGATGCGGAAGACGGCGTCGCCCTCGCCGTCGGGCAGGTCCTCGATCAGCTCGGCCACGCGCCCGGGGTGCTGGTCGCCCAGGAACTCCCGGAGCGCGTCCTCCTCGCCCCCCTGGAGGAACTCGCGGAGGTCGGGCACAAGCAGCGGGTTTCGCATATCGCCCTCCTCCGGGTTGATGGGGACGGTCGTGTCTCGATCGGGCTGGTGAACGTTCGTCAGCGGGAAGAATGGGGCGGGGCGGGCCGAGCCCCGACGTTATCGGTGGCCTGCATCCCCTTCCAGATCGCCTCGGCGCGACGCACCGGCAGGTCCCCCATCAGGAAGGGGTGGGCGGGGCCGAACTCGACTGAGCCCTCCTCGATCGCCTTCGCGAAGAGGGCGTCGGCCTCGGGGAAGCGTCCCATCGCGGCGAGCGCCTCCGCCAGGCCCAGGGAGACATTGGAGTCGTAACCGACGTGGTCGTAGGAGGTCATGACGCGATAGACACGGGAGGATAGCGCACGGGCGTCGCGATAGCGTCGCTCCGAATCCTCGAATCGTCCCTCGAAATAAGCCGTCATCCCCTCGAGAATCGCCGCTTGGTATTCGACCTTACGCGATAGATAGCCGTCCGGGCCGTAGATCTCCTCGTACGCCACCCCGGCGCGCCAACGCCGCACGCCGAAGAGGCAGCACAGGGCGGCAACCGCGACGGCGATCATCAGCGTCGTGAGCCGGAATCGGAAGCATGGCATGGTGGCTCGCCGAAGGGACGTACGGGCTCAGCCGATCACATCCTTGCCAATGTACGGCTTGAGGGCTGCGGGGACGTCGATTCGGCCGTCGGCTCGCTGGTAATTCTCGAGGACGGCGATGATCGCCCGGCTGACGGCGACGGCGGTGCCGTTCAGGGTGTGGACGAACCGGGTCCCCTTCTGGCCGGCGGGGCGGTAGCGGATGTTGAGCCGGCGCGACTGGTAGTCGGTGCAGTCGGAGGTGCTGGTGACCTCGCCGTACTCGCCGTTCGCGCCGCGGCCGGGCATCCAGGCTTCCAGGTCGAACTTGCGATAGGCGGGGCCGCCCAGGTCGCCGGTGGCGATGTCGAGGACGAGGTAGGGGATGCCCAGCTCGCCGAAGATCTCCTCCTCGATCGCCAGCATCTCGGCGTGGATCGCGCCCGACTGCTCGGGGGTCGAGAAGGCGAACATCTCGACCTTGGTGAACTGGTGGACGCGGTACAGGCCGCGGCTGGCCCGGCCGGCGGCCCCGGCCTCGGTGCGGAAGCAGTGCGAGAGGCCGACGTACCGGATCGGCAGCGCGGCCTCGTCGAGCAGCTCGTCGGCGAGCATGCCGCCCAGGGTGATCTCGGCGGTGCCGACCAGGCTGAGGTCGGTGTCCTCGATCGAGTAGACCTGGGTCTCCTCGCCGCGGGGGGTGAAGCCGACGCCTTCGAGGATGCTGTTGCGGGCCAGGTCGGGGGTGGCGACCGGGGTGAAGCCGCGGCCGATCAGCTTCCGCAGCGCGAACTGCTGGAGCGCCAGGTCGAGCAGGACGGCGTCGTTCTTGAGGAAGTAGAAGCCCGAGCCGGCGACCTTGCCGCCGGTCTCGAAGTCGATCAGGTCGAGGGACTTGCCCAGCTCGACGTGGTCCTTGACGGGGAAATCGAACGTGCGGGGCGTCCCGACCTTCCGCAGCTCCTTGCTGTCGTCCTCGCTGAGGCTGACGGGGGCGTCGGGGTGGGTGAGGTTGGGGATTCGCCGCAGCCGCTGCTTGATCTCGTCGTCGAGGCGGCGGAGCTGCTCCTCGTTGTCGGAGACGTCGGACTTGAGCCGCTTGCCGGCCTCGATCAGCTCGGCCCGGCGCGCGGGGTCCTTCTCCTTCCCGGTCGACTGGGCGACCTCGTTCTGGCGGCGGCGGACGTCCTCGACGGCCGAGAGCACCTGCTTGCGGTCGCCCTCCAGGTCGGCGATCCGGTCCAGGTCCTCCAGGACGTCGGAGGGGACGTTGCGGTTCCGGCAGTTGGCCCGGACGGCGTCGATGTTGGCGATGACGTATTTCAGGTCGAGCATGACGGGTTCCTTGATCGCGCCCCGGGCGGAGACGCCCGGCCGGGGGACGACCGGGCCGCCGCGCGGGGGCGTCGCGGGGCCGGGGTCGTCTTCGGGTCTTCGCTGGCTTCGGCCGCTTCCGCTTCCGCCCCGCGACGCCGCCGGGTCAGGTCGCCCGCGACAGCTCGTCGAGCAGGTGGGCGCTCGCCCGGATCCCGCGGTGGAAGTCGGCCAGGGAGAACTTCTCGTTGGGGCCGTGCAGGTTGTCGTCGTTCTGGCCCCAGCCCAGCAGCAGGGTGTCGACCTTCAGGTGCCGCTTGAGCAGGCCGACGACCGGGATCGAGCCCCCTTCGCGGATGAACAGGGGCGCGACGCCGAAGCTGGCCTCGACGGCCTTCACCGCCGCGCGGAAGCCGGGGCTGTCGACGTCCACCAGCACGGCGGGCGAGCCCTGGTGGCTGATGAACTCGACCGTCACCCCCGGCGGGGTGTTCGCCTCGATGTGCTTGCGCACCAGCTTCTCGACCTCGGCCGGGTCCTGGTCGGGCACCAGGCGGAAGCTGAACTTCGCGCCCGCCTTGCAGGGGAGGACCGTCTTGGGACCGGGGCCCGCATAGCCCCCCCAGAGGCCGTGGACGTCGCAGGTCGGCCGGGCCCCCTTGCGTTCGAGGGTCGAATAGCCGGCCTCGCCGAAGACCTCGCCGACGCCCAGGTCGGCCCGGAACTCCTCCTCCGAGAAGGGGAGTTCGGCGAAGGCCTCGCGCTCCCAGTCCTCCAGGGGGCGGACGGCGTCGTAGAATCCATCGACGAGGATGCGTCCGTCGGGGCCCTTCAGGCCGGCGAGGATCGAGGCCAGGGCGTTGAGCGGGTTCGCCACGGCGCCGCCGTACGTGCCCGAATGGAGGTCGCGATTCGCGCCCTGGACGTGGATCTCGAAGTAGGCCAGGCCCTTCAGCCCGTAGGTGATCGCCGGCTTGCCGGGGGCGAACTGGCTGGTGTCGGAGATGACGGCGTAGTCGCAGGCGAGCGCCTCGGCGTTCTCGGCGACGTAGGTCTCCAGGTTGACGCCGCCGATCTCCTCCTCGCCCTCGATCAGGATCTTGACGTTCACCGGCAGGCCGCCGGTCGTCTTGAGCCAGGCCTCGACGGCCTTCAGGTGGGTGAACATCTGCCCCTTGTCGTCGGTCGCGCCGCGGGCGTAGAGGTTGCCGTCGCGGACGGTGGGCTCGAACGGGGGCGAGAGCCAGGGCTCCAGGGGCTCGGGGGGCTGGACGTCGTAGTGGCCGTAGACGAGGACCGTCGGCTTGCCCGCCGCGCCCAGGCTCTCGGCGTAGACGATCGGGTGCCGCTTGGTGGGGATGATCCGGGCGTCGAGGCCCATGGCGGCGAGGTCGTCGCGGATGAACTCGGCGGCGCGGCGGGTGTCGGGGTCGTGGTCGGGCTGGGCGCTGACGCTGGGGATCCGGATCAGCGTCTTGAGCTGCTCTTCGAAGTCCTTCGCGTGCGATTCGAGATATGCATCGATCCGTTCCAGGCTCATGGACGATCCCCCTGCCAACTCCCCGCGCCGCGGCGCCCTTCCGGGGCCGGCCGGGCCCCCGAGACGGCCCGAGTATATCACGTGCCGGCCGACGCACGCCATGACGCGTCGGGCGTCGCGAAACCGGGTCACGCCGCCGCCGGTCCGGCGTCTTATCCGGCCTGCGCAAGGCCGGCGAGGGGGCCGACGTTGCCGGGAAACCCCGGGCGTCGCTTTCTCGGCCGGGGGCTTGTCGGGCCCGCGGCAAGGATTACAAAATGGACCGCGGTTTCTTGTACGGTTGACTTGCCCGCGACAGGGTCCATATTTTCCAAAACTCGACTCAAGTTTTCGCCAGAGGGTGCCGGGACAAGGGTTTCCGAGTCGACGGGGGAAAATCCGGCATCCGAAATGCAACAAGCGTCATCCGCCGAACGAATCCAGGATCTGCGGGTTCCGTTCGGGGAGGAAGTGACGCATCGACGGCGTGATTCGATCGCAACCTTGGAAGCACTTCAGCAGGATCGGCAACATGGGATGGGCGGGCGACACGCATGGTATAGTGGAGAAGAGCGGCGAGTGAAGCGTTGCCAATGGAAAGGCGACCGTCCCCGGGGTGGGTTTCGGCTCCCTTTGGGCGCGGTGTCAAGCGGATTCCTGGGATGGTTTGGCTCGGGACGCGTCCCGAGACCGCTTGGCGCGGCAGCCGAAGACGTTCAGCGAAACAATCCCTTTGTACAAGGCCGTTTAGGAGGGGGGTCCTTTCCTATGAGTTTCATTCAACGCTTTCTGGAACGCGTTCTTCGCAATAATCCCACCCGCATGCCCCGCACGAGCTTCGACGACCTGAGCCAGGAACAACTCGACGCCCACCTGCGCGTCGGCCGCTACGGGAACTTCGCGCTGACCGAGGCCGTCCGGCCGTCGATCGGCCTCGACGTGATCCCCCGCGAGGGCTATCGCCGCGACGTCTACTGCGACCCCGAGTCCGGCAACACCATGCCGGTCCTGGCCGCGTCGATCTCGGCCGATCGCCTGTTCGACGTGTTCATGGACCTGCTCGACCCGCTCGGCGAGGTCGTCGACGTGGTGATGGAGTCGAGCCACGACTCCGAGCCCGGCTCCCACTCGGACCTCTACCGCGAGCACATGGACACCGTCATCCTCAAGAGCACGCTCTACGACTACGAGTCGCTCCTGATGAACGACGGCTGCACCGGCCTGGCCGCCCTCAACCCCGGCGGGCCGATGGAGGTCCAGTTCGACGAGCACAAGCTGCTGTTCGTCTACGCCCACGACCTCGACCCCTTCGAGGAGATCCTCCAGGGCTACGGCCTGCGGCGCGACGACACGCTCAAGTTCATCTCCGAGGCCGAGCACCTGCACTCGACCGACGACGAGCACCGCGACCAGTTCGACGAACTGCTCTACCGCCTCGGCATCGACGACTGATCGCCGCGGAGCCAGGACCGGGATCCCCCGCCACGGGGCGGCCGCACCTTGCGGCCGCCCCGTCCGCGTTTCGAAGGCGACGCGGATGAGGGTCTTCGGAGTTCGGAGCCAAGACAGAGGCTGTGTCCTCGAACGACGGCCTTGAGGAACGGCCTCTCAGTCGGTGAGGGCGCCGCGACCCGGAACGCGCCCCTGGGGATGGGGCCGACGGGTCGCCGCCTTTACGCTGCGATCCCGCCGCGGACGCGAGCGGTCATTCGCTCTGGCTCGGCTCCGGGGGCGTCGGGAAGCGTTCCTGGATCCACGCCTGCCAGAGCGGCCTTTCGCGGGCGACGGTCTCGGCCGCCTGGTCGCCGTAATGGTAGAAGTTCAGCGCGACCATGCTCTGGCCGCCGAAGTTGAAGGCCCCCAGGGCGGCCACGCCCGGCCCCGGCTCGTCGAGCCGCAGCAGGGCGTCGTACGGACTCTGGGTGAGGTACTCCGCCACGCCGCTGAGCGCCGGGACGCCTGCGGGCGCCGTCCAATGCCGCCCGACGCTCAGGCCTTCCGCTCCCACCGCCGAGATCAGCGATCCCCAGGCTTCCGCTTCGGTCCCCGCGACGGGGACCACGAACTGGATGATCGCCGAACGCTGGCCGCGGAAGTGCGCGAGATAGATCCGCAGGATGCGGAAGAAGCCGGGCCAGCCGGATTCGGTGCCTTCCAACTGGTCGTCCCAGTCGTCCGCGCTGGCGAACATGCTGTTCACCACGCGGACGACGCAGACGCCGCCCGCGCGCGCCTCGACGCTCCACTCGGTCGCGATGGGCGGCGAGCCGCCCCAGCCCTCGCCCTGCGCGGCGAACATCCGCGGCGGATCCCAGGCCGTCACGGCGGCGCGGGACTCCATGCCCGGGCCGAAGTTCATCTTCACGGCGACGGGCTCCCCGTCGCGCTCCTCGAACTCGGTCGGCACGAACCAGGACGAGACGCCCGGCCCGGTGGCGATGGCCCGCCAGACCTCCTCCGGCGTGCCGGGGACCTCGACCTCGACCTGGACGGAACGGCGTCCGGAGGCTTCCTTCTTCACGCTCATGACGGCTCCTTGGGATCGGATTTCCGAGGCAGGGGGTGCGCCACGACCACCAGACGATGCGCGCGGCCGCCGGGGGCCGATTCATCGTGATACTTCGAAACCAGTTTCGCGACGGCCTCGGCGAGTTCCTGGCTGAAGGCCGCCCGGTCCGCGGCCGACCGGAAGCGGACCTCGGTGTCCACCGACAGGGTCGCCAGGCGTTTGCCCGCCTCTTTCGCGCGGCGGACGAGGTCGCCCACCTCGCGGACGACCCGCGCGCCCAGGGCGATCAGATAGCTCGCGGACAGCCGATCGACCTCCCGATCCGGATCGACGGCGACCGGGCCCAGGGCGCCCGGCGAGACCACGTAGGACGAGGCCGTCGCCACGAGCAGCCGCTCCGTCAGCCCGCCCCACTTGCGTTCCTGGGCCAGCCGCACCAGCCCGTGCGCCTCCAGCGCGTGCAGGTGGTAGTTGACCTTCTGCCGGGCCAGGCCGACCCTCGCGGCCAACGTCGCCGCCGAGGCGGGCTCGACCAGCTCGGAGAGCAGCCGACTCCGCACGGGCTCCAGGGCCACCGTCGCCGCCGCCGGATCTTCGATGACCTGGATGTCGAGCATGAGCAGACGGTAGCCTTGACGATTATTTTTGTCAACCGTGGATCAGGGCTTTTTCCGACGAATTCGCGGAGTCTTGAGGTCTCGGCGACCCTCGTTCGGGCCTTTCAATCCGAGCGTCGGCGAACGGCGTTCGAAACGACGCGACGCGGCGGGGATGGGACCCGGCCGCGTCGCGAGGGGATGGATCGGGCGATCCACGCGCTTCGATCACATCACTTTTTCTCGTCGGCCTCGGCGTGGGGCTTCTTGAGGCTCTCCAGCTCGTGGAGGACCTTGTCGAGCTTCTGCTCCAGCGAGTCGATCCGGGCCTTGTCCTTGGAGTCGGGCGTCGAGCCGGGGCCGCGGTGCTGGAAGGGCTGGACGTTGATGGACCGCAGCTCCTTGACGCGGGCGACGTCGGGGCGGACGCCCTGGACGACCACGTGGCCCTGCAGCTCGGCGAGCTTCTGGTGGGCCTCGGCGAGCTTCTTGCCGACCTCGGCCATCTCCTTCTGCTTCTCGGCCATCACCTTGCTCAGCTCTTCGACCTGCTTGCGGGCCTCGACGGCCTTGGGATCGTCGGAGTCGATCCGCAGGCCCAGCGCGACCTTGGGCTCGAACTTGAAGTCCCCCTTGAGCGGGTCGCCGGAGAACGTGAACGTCTGGCCGACGCGACGCTCGATCGCCGGACGGGCCTGGACCGAGAGCCGCTTGGGATCACGGGCCATCCGCTCGATCTGATCGAGGGCCCCCTTCAGGGCCTTGATCTGGACCTCGCCCATCTCGCCCTCGGGCTTCTTGTCCTGCAGCTCCTTGATCTGGCTCCTGAGCTGCTCGGCGGCCTTCTTCATCGCCTCGCCGGCCTCGGCGCCGTCGGCCTTGATCTGGATCCGGATCTGCTTGCGGAGCTCGTCCTTGGTTTTCTTGACCTCTTCCTTGATCTTCTCCTGATCTTCCTTGGCCTTCTCCTTGTCCGCCTTCACTTTCTCCTGATCTTCCTTGGCCTTCTCCTTGTCCGCCTTCACTTTCTCCTGATCTTCCTTGGCCTTCTCCTTGTCCGCCTGCTGCTTCTCCTTGTCGGCCTCCTTCACCCCGTCCTGCTCCTCGACCAGTTGGTCGATGGAGGCCTCGGCGGCCTCGACGGCGGACTCCACGGCGGTCTCGATCTCGGCGACGGTCGTCTCGACAGTCGTCTCGACGCCGGCGACGGCGGCTTCGACCGCGGCCTCGACGTCCTGGCCGATGACGTTGAAGGTCAGGATCTCGCCGTCCTGGCCGTCGGCCACGGCGCGGAACGTGACGGCCGGGCCCTCGCCGTCGACCTTCTGGCCCACGCGGACGATCTCGTCGTCGCCGGCGGCCACGAACGTCACGGCGGCCGCCTCGGTCTTCCGGGCCCAGGTCGGGCTCATGGGCAGCAGGACCCCGGCCAGGGCCAGGGCGCCCAGCGAGCCTCGCCATCCCAGGGTGCGCGGCGTCGTCCCTTTCATCACCATCGTCAGCCTCCTTCGCAGGTGTTGCACCTTGCCGAATCCGCTCGCCAGGAGCGGCTCGGGGTCGGCGTTCGGGTTCAAGAAATCGACCGTGTCGAGCAAGGTCTCGGCGTAGGCGCGGGCGTCGTCGGGGAACATCCAGACGACCCACGCGTCGCAGCATTGCTCCTCGACGTCGCGGAGGGCCCGGCGGACCCACCAGACGACGGGGAGCCACCAGTAGAGGACCGTGACGGCCAGCTCGAAGAACCGCAGCAGGTGGTCGCCGCGCTTCAGATGGGCCAGCTCGTGGGCCAGCAGGAGCGTGCGGCTGCGGCCGTCCAGCTCCTTCCAGAGCATCCGGGGCAGGATCAGGCGGGGGCGCAGGCCCAGGCCCCAGATCATGGGGGTCGTGCGGGCGTCGATGAAGTCGACCAGCGGGGGCCGCCGCAGGCCCATCTCGGCGGCCAGCCGCGCCACCTCGTCCTCGATCAGCCAGCCGGCCGGCGAGGCCTCGCGGAGCCGGCGCTGGAACCGCAGGACGCGGACCGCCGCCAGGGCGGCCGTCGCCAGCGCGCCGGCCAGCCAGGCGGCGCCGAAGATCCGCCAGGCGAGCGCGGGGTCGAACGACCAGGCGACGGGCCGGGCGGCGGCCGCGACGATCGGCTCGGGGGCGAGCTCGGCCGCGGCGAACGTCTCGGCGGGCGGCCATTCCATCTCGAAGCGGACGACGGCGGGCTCGAAGTCGGCGACGGGAGCCGCGACCTCGCGGGCGGGCGCCTCGGTTTCGAAGGGCCCGACCGAGACCTCGAACAGCGGCGGCGTCACCAGCTTGAGCAGGACGACGACCCAGAGGCAGTGGACGACGGCGGGCCGTCGCACCAGGATCAGGGACAGGCCGGCGACGATCGTGCCGAGGACGGCCGCGCCGAGGGCGTTGGTCAAGGCCGTACCCATCAGGTCTTCCATGGGGTTGCTCCGGTCGAGAAGTTCAGTTGCCCGGACGTCGCGTCTTGCCGCGATCGAGGCGGTCGATGAGCGACCGCAGCTCGTCGCGCTCGGCCGGGGAGAGCCCGTCCCCCTCGACCAGCTGGGTCAGCAGCGGCGTGAACGACCCGCCGCACAAGGAGTCGGCCACCGCCCGCAGGCGCCGGCCGATCAGCTCGCCCCGATCCACGGCCGGCGCGAAGACGTGCACGCTCTCGCGGCGGTCCCGCGCCACGCACCGCTTCTGCTCCAGCCGCTCCAGCAGCTTCTGCACCGTCGCGTACGCCGAGGGCCCCCCCTCGCCGTACACCCGCTCGGCCAGCCGACGGATCGTCGCCGGCCCGTGGTCCCACAGGGCCGTCAAGAGCGCCAGCTCGGCCTCCGTCACGTCCACCTCGTTCCGCTTCATCGCTCCCGACCTCCTCAGACGGTTTGTCTGGAAGGATACTAAGACAACCCGTCTGAGAGGTCAAGCTGTTCTTCGCGGGATGTCGCGGAATATTCTGGTGGCGGGATTCGCGACGGACGGACGAGAGGGTTCACGGGTGATGAAGCGTGGATTGATCCTGGCGAGCGCGTCGCCGAGGCGTCGGCAGCTTCTGGACGAGGCGGGGTATGCGTTCGAGGTCGACCCTTCGGACGTGGAGGAGCCGGGGCCGGCGGCGGGGGCGGACCCCGGGGCGTACGCGGCCGACCTGGCCTGGCGGAAGGCCCGCGCGGTGGCGGCGCGGCGCGGCGCGGGGCTCATCCTGGCCGCCGACACCGTCTGCGCCGTGGGCGGCGAGATCCTCAACAAGCCGGTCGACCGCGACGACGCCGAGCGGATGATCCGGCTCCAGGAGGGGGGCGACGCCGACGTGATCACCGGCCTCTGCCTGCATCGCGGCGACCGCCCCGAGTGGCTGGGGGCGATCGAGGTCAGCGTGGTGCGGTTCCGGGCCCTCTCCGACGCCGAGCGGGCGGCCTACCTCGACTCGGGCCGCTGGGAGGGGAAGTCCGGGGCGTACGGCGTGCAAGACCGCGACCCGTTCGTCTCGGTCGCGCGGGGGAGCTTCTCCAACGTCGTCGGCCTGCCGATGGAGCGGCTCGCCGCCCTGCTGGCGGCGCACCCGGCCCTGCTCGACTGACGGCCGAGCGGGGCGTGCCGCGCCATCCTGGCGTCGCCGGCGGCGGTCGGGCTAGAATGGGCGGGTCCGCGAAGCCTCTCCCAGCATCGCACCCAAGGACGACCCCGCCATGATCCGCACCCGAAGCCGCCTGATCTGGATGCTCGCCGCGGGCCTCGGACTGGCGACGGCCGCCGCCGCCGACCCGCCGACGCTTCAGCCGAACGCGCTGGAGCCCTTGCCGCTGGGGGCGATCAGGCCGTCGGGCTGGCTCAAGGTGCAGCTCGAAACCCAGGCGAAGGGGCTCGGCGGCGGCC
This sequence comes from Paludisphaera mucosa, assembly GCF_029589435.1. NCBI lineage: Bacteria > Pseudomonadati > Planctomycetota > Planctomycetia > Isosphaerales > Isosphaeraceae > Paludisphaera > Paludisphaera mucosa. The sequence goes on from NZ_JARRAG010000002.1 coordinate 692,993, forward strand.
TCGACGAGTTCTGGCCCGACATCCGGGACAGCGCCTGGATCGGCGGCAAGGCCGAGGGCTGGGAGCGCGTGCCGTACTGGCTCGACGGGATCGTGCCGCTGGCGTACCTGCTCGACGACCCGGCGCTTAAGGCCAAGGCGAAGCGGTACGTCGACTACATCCTCGACCACCAGCAGCCCGACGGCTGGCTGGGGCCGATCGGCGACGCCCAGAAGCACACGCCCTACGACGTCTGGCCCCTCTTCCCGCTCTACAAGGCGCTGCTGCAATACGAGCAGGCCACCGGCGACCCCCGGGTGATCCCCGCGCTGGTCAGGTGCGCCCGCAAGATCGACCAGGTCGTCGACGAGACGCCGATCTACGAGTGGGCCAAGGTCCGAGCGGCCGACTACGCGGTCGCCCTCTACGCGCTCTACGACCGCACCAAGGAGCCGTTCCTGATCGAGGCCGCGCGCAAGATCATGGCCCAGGGCCACGACTGGCGGGCGCAGTTCGAGGACTACCGGCTGACCGACCGGCAGACCTCCGGGTTCGGCATGCTGAGCCACGGCGTCAACACGGGCATGGGCTGGAAGTTCGGCCCGGCCCGCTCGCGGCTGACGGGCGACGCCGGCGACCGCGACGCCGTCTTCCAGATGCTGGGCGTGCTCGACCGCTGCCACGGCCAGGCCAACGGGATGTTCACCTGCGACGAGCACGTCGCCGGCCGCAGCCCGTCGCAGGGGACCGAGCTCTGCACGGTCGTCGAGGCCATGTATTCGCTGGAGACGGCGATCGCGACCCTGGGCGACGCCCGGCTCGGCGACCGCCTCGAACGGATCGCCTACAACGCCCTGCCGGCGACCTTCAAGAAGGACATGACGGCGCACCAGTACGACCAGCAGGCCAACCAGGTCGTCTGCTCGCGCGAGGGCGACCACGTCTACGCGACCAACGGCCCGGACTCGAACCTGTTCGGCCTGGAGCCCAACTTCGGCTGCTGCACGGCCAACTTCCACCAGGGCTGGCCCAAGCTGGCCGCGCACCTCTGGATGAAGACCCCGAAAGGCGGCCTGGCCGTCGCCGCCTACGCCCCCTGCGTGGTGACGACCGAGATCCAGGGGAAGCCGGTCCGTGTCGAGGTCAAGACGGCGTACCCGTTCCGCGACGCGGTCGAGATCGTCGTGACGGTCCCCGAGCCGATGCGGTTCCCGCTGGAGCTGCGGGTGCCCGAGTGGTCGCGGACGCCGTCGATCACGATGTCGGAGGTCCCGTTCGCGCTGGGGGGCCGCAAGCTGCGCGTGGGCGACGCGGCGGACGTGGCCCGCGACGAGCGGTCGGCCTGCTATCGCACGCTCGACGCCGAGTGGAGCGGGACCAAAACCGTCCGCCTGGAGCTGCCGGCCTTCGCCCAGGCGTATCGGGGCTACAACGGCTCGACGGCGATCCTCCGCGGCCCCCTGCTCTTCGCGCTGCCGATCGCGGCCGAGTGGAAGAAGGTCAAGGACAACCCCAAATTCGCCGACTGGGAAGTCCTCCCCAAGGCGGCCTGGAACTACGCCCTGGAGCTGTCTCCGGGCCGGATCGAGGACTTCGTGACGTTCCGCGAGGTCCAACCGGCCGTCGACGCGCCGGCGTTCTCGGCCGGGGGGGCGAGCGTCCAGGCCGAGGTCCGGGGCCGCCGCCTCGAAGGCTGGGGGATCGATCGCGGGGCCGCCGCGCCGCCGCCGAAGAGCCCCGTCTCCAGCCCCGCGCCGCTGGAGACGCTCAAGCTGATCCCATACGGCTGCACCGACCTGCGCGTCGCCGAGTTCCCGACCCTGCTCGACTGACCGAACGACCCGCCGGCCCGCCCGACCCGGCCCCGAGCCGGCGGGACGGCCGGAAGGAATCCGGATGTCCATCATGGCGATCGATCCCCCGTCGGCCCCGGATTCCTCGTCGCCCCCGTCGCCGACGGCGGCGACGCCGGGCCCGAAGCGGTCGATCGTGGGCAAGCAGACGCTCTTCGTGGGCTTCCTCGTGTCGCTGACGGCCGCGGCCCTGACGACCGCCGGCAACCTGTACGTGGGCGCGATCGTCTCCGAGCAGATCGACGCCCGGCTGTCGGCGATCGCCGACGACCGCCAGGCGCTGCTGCTGACGGCCATGCGGCGCGAGGCGGAGCGGGTGGCGCAGGTGGCGGGGCGGACCCGCCTGCGGGCGCTGCTCGACCTCCGGGGCCGGTCGGCGGCCGGCCGGGAGCGGTCCGGCGTCGACCTCCAGACCGTGCTCGACGACGTCCGCGAGAGCTCGCGCGACTTCCGGGCGATCCGCCTGGAGGACGCGGAGGGCGTCGAGCTGGCGACGAGCGGCCCGCCCGGCGACGTCGCCGCGATCGCGGCCGGCCTCCGCGACCCGAAGACGGGCGCCGTCTCCCGCGAGGCGATCCCGGTGGAGGCCGACGGCGGCCGGTCCGCCGTGTTCGCGGCCGACGTGCCGGCCCGCTCGGGGGGCGGCGTCCTGGGCCGGGTCCTGGCCCTCGTCGACCTGGGGCGGGTCGGCGGCGAGCTGTCGGACCCGCGCTGGCTGGGCAAGAGCGGCGACGTCCTGATCGCGCGCCGCGAGGGGGACGTGACCCACTTCCTCTTCCCCCCCCGCCTGCGGCCCGAGCAGACCCGCTTCCCGGCCTCGCGGACGACCCCCATGAACGAGGCGATCGCCGGCCGCAGCGGCCTGATGCGGACGCTCGACCAGGACGGCCGCGAGGTGCTGGCCGCCTACCAGCCGCTGGGGTACGCCGACTGGGGCGTCGTGGTCAAGATCGACGCGGCCGAGGTGTACGCGCCGGTGCGTCGGCTGCGGCGGCTGCTTGCGGCCATCGGCGGCGCGATCCTGCTGGCCGGGCTGGGGGCCTCGTACGTCCTGGCGCGGCAGCAGGCCAAGCCGATCAAGCGGCTGGCCGAGGCCGCCGAGGCCGTGGCCGACGGCCGACTCGACACGCCGATCGTCGTCACCTCGAACGACGAGGTCGGCGTGCTGGAGTCGAGCTTCGCCCGCATGACCGAGCAGTTGGGGCGGTCGCACGCCGACCTGGAGGGGCGGATCCACGAGCGGACCCGCGACCTGGAGGCGGTCCGCGACCTGCTCGACGCCTTCTTCCGGATCTCGACCTCGCGGCTCGACGCGCACACCCTCGACCGCACGTTCGACTCGGTGCTGGCCTTCTGCTCGCGGCTGGGCTACGAGCTGGCGATGATCTCGCTGGTCGACCGCCAGGCGGGGGCGATCCGGGGCGTGCGGGGCGCGGGCGCCATGGGGGCGATCGTCGCCGAGACCGTCCGCCCGCTCGACGGCCCGGACGTCCTGGCGCGCGTGGTCCGCGAGGGCCGCGTCGAGATCGTCGCCGACTCGATCGTCGACCCGACCTGCGACCACGAGGCGGTGGCGCGGGCCGGCTTCCGGGGCCAGATCGTCCTCCCCCTGGCCGGCGGCGAGGACGTGCTGGGGACGCTGCAGGTGGCCGTCCGCGAGGTCCTCGACCCCGACCGCGTCGACCTCCGGCCGCTGGAGACCCTGGCCAGCCACGCCGGCCGAACCCTCGCCCGGTTCAACCAGATCGAGGAGGTCCGCCGGCTCAACCAGGTCCTCGACCGCCGCGCCGACGAGCTGGCGCGGTCGGAGTCGGCGCTCCGCGAGCAGACCGACATCCTCCGCTCGGTCCTCGACTGCATGGGCGAGGGGGTCGTCGTCGCCGACCGCGACGCCCGCCTGCTCGTCGTCAACCCGGCCGCGCGCGAGCTGCTGGGGGTCGCCGCGCCGGGCCGGGGCGCCGCGCCCGAGGACTGGTCTTCGCCGGTCCCCGTCTACACCCCCGGCGACCTCGAGCCGCAGCGGCCCGAGGAGCTGCCGCTGCGGCGGGCGATCGAGGGCGTGGCGACCGACCAGGTCGAGCTGATGATCGGCCACCCCAGCCTGCAGCAGGGCCGCTGCATGCTGATCAACGCCCGGCCCCTGATCGACGAGCGGGGGACGGGGCGCGGCGGCCTGCTCGTCTTCCACGACATCACCGCCCGCAAGCGCGGCGAGCTGCGGCTGGCCGTCGAGTACGCCGCGGCCCGCGTGCTGGCCGAGTCCGAGTCGCTCGTCGAGGCGGCCCCGCGCATCCTCCAGGCGCTGGGCGAGCGGCTGGAGTGGGACCTGGGCGTCCTCTGGCGGGTCGACCCCGGCGCCAACCAGGTCCGCTGCCTCACCTCGTGGCGGCCCCCGGCGGCCGAGGCCGACGGCCTCGACGAGGAGGTGCGGGTCCGCACCTTCCGCTCGGGCGAGTCGCTCGCGGGCCGGGTCTGGGCCGACCGCAAGGCGACCTGGATCGCCGACCTGGCCGCGGCCGCCGCCGGCGAGGAGGGCTGCGAGCTCTGCCGCATGCTCGTCGACGGGGGCCTCCGCTCCGCCTTCGGGGCCCCGGTGATGCTCCGCGGCGACTGCCTCGGCGTCCTCGGCTTCTTCAGCCGCGACGACCGCCCCGACGACCCCGACCTGCTCGACATGACCACGATCCTGGGGGCCCAGATCGGCCAGTTCCAGGACCGCTGCCAGATGCACGCCCGGGTCGTCCAGTCGGAGAAGCTGGCCTCGCTCGGCATGCTGAGCGCCAGCGTCGCGCACGAGATCAACAACCCGCTGGCCTACGTCGCCAGCAACCTCGCCGTGCTCGACCGCGACGCCCGCACCCTGCTCGACGTCCTGGCCTGCTACGAGCCCTGCCTCGAAGGCGTCGAGGCCGCCCGCCCCGACCTGGCCGCCGAGATCCGCCGGCTCGACGAGGAGTACGACCTGGCCTACATCAAGGCGAACCTGGGCAAGATCCTCGACAGCACCCGCCAGGGCGCCAAGCGGGTCGCCGACATCGTCCACAACCTGCGCGGGTTCGCCCGCGGCGACCGGGGCTCGGCCGGGCCCGGCTCGGTGGACCTCCACGAGTCGATCGCCGCCGCCCTCGAGATGATCCGCGGCCGTCTGGAGCGGCGGCGGATCGCCGTCGAGCAGCGGCCCGCCGCCGTCCCGCCCGTCGCCGCCTCGCCGACCCAGCTCAACCAGGTCTTCCTCAATTTGCTGGTCAACGCCATGCAGGCCATCGACGCGGCCCAGCGCATGGACGGCGTCATCGCCATCGACACGGCCGTCCGGGGCGACGACGTCTGCGTCGAGATCCGCGACAACGGCTGCGGCATGCCCCCCGACGTCCAGGCGCAGATCTTCGACCCCTTCTTCACCACCAAGTCGGCCGGCGACGGGACCGGCCTGGGCCTCTCCATCAGCCACGGCATCGTCCTCGACCACGGCGGCCGGATCGAGGTCGACAGCCGCCCCGGCGAGGGGACCTGCTTCCGCGTCGTCCTGCCGATCAGCCGCAAGGCCTCGGAGTAAGGATGATTCGCGACGGCCTCTGGTCATAGGAGCCCTGCACGATGCGTCCGCCTCATCTCCTCCCCATATTGGCCCTCGTCGCGTCGTCGGCCGCGGCCGGCACACCCGACCCCTCGGCCGCCGGATACGCCGGCCGGCGGGGGGCGACGGTCTACGTCTCCAAGTTGGGCGACGGGTCCGACGGCAAGACCTGGGCGACGGCCTTCCGGACGATCCAGGCCGGGCTCGACGCCGTGCCCGACGACCAGGGGGGCCACCGCGTGGTCGTCCGGCCCGACGCCTACGTCGAGGCCAACCTGGCGCCCTCGAAGAAGGGGGCGGCCGGCGCGTACAACGCCCTGGTCTGCGACTTCGACGGCGGCCTCGGCTCGGGCGCGAAGGGGTGGGCGCTGATCGACTCGGGCGACCCGGCGGGCGGCTTCAAGAGCTGGGACTGGTGGAGCACGATCCGGGCGTCGGACAAGCACTGGCCCACGGGCAACAACCGCGAGACCTTCTCCAGCATCGTCTGGGACCGCTGGTCCCTGCGCCGGGTGTACGCGACCGGCGGCGACGCCGGCCTGTTCTGGGACCTGACGAGCAAGAGCGGCGAGGGCTTCACCGTCCTCGCCGAGGACTGCGTCGGAATCGGCCGCGCGTTCGGCGGCGGCGTCGTCTATCCCAAGGTCCGGCCCGACGAGCCCAGCCTTTTCCGGCGCTGCTACTTCCTGGCCCTCGACTGGGTCGGCGACACGGCCGCCGTGCTGATGGGGGGCTCGGAGGAGGCCATGCCCGCACAGCCCCACGCGGTCTTCGAGGACTGCACCCTGGTCCACCCCGACAACGCCCTGGCCCTCTCCTACGCGGGCAAACGTACGCGCGTGAAGCTGTCGCGCTGCCGGCTGATCGCCCTGAACTTCACCCAGCCCGAGATGGGCGGGAAGTCGACCGGCGTGATTGGCACCGAGAATCACGCACCCGGCGGCTCGCTCCACGTCGACCTGGAGGACTGCCGGCTCGCCGGCTACAGCGTCTTCACCTCGGGGCCCGACGGCCAGGCGGCGACCTGCGCGACGACCGGCCGCAACACCGCCTACCTGCAATTCAAGCAGCCCACGCCCGAGGGCTTCGAGCGCGTCGGCGCCTGGCCCGCCGACCTCTTCGCCGCGATCGCGCCCCCGGCCGTCGCCGAACCCGCGCCGACGCATCCCGCCGGCCCCCGGCTGACGAAGCTGCCGTTCGCGATCGCGAAGGGCATGGAGAACACCCCCGTCGTCTTCAACGGCCGGCCGCTGCTGGCCCTCAACCACCGCGACGACACGAAGGCTCACACGGCCGACTATTCCAAGTCCATGCACCTGTACATCAAGGACCTCGTCACGGGCGAGGAGGTCGCGCGGTTCGGCGAAGGCCACTCGTTCGCCAGCGCGGTCGTCGACGGCCCGGCGCTCCACGTCTTCGGCAGCCGGGGCGACCAGGACTGGTTCCACGAGATCGATCGCTTCACGTCGACCGACCTGAAGGCCTGGAAGCGCGAGCCGGCCCTCGCCCCCGAGGGCGGCGAGGCGCTCCTGAACGTCTCCGTCTGCCGCGACGACCAGGGCTGGCTGATGGCCTACGAGTCGAACAAGCCGGTCGGCTTCTGCTTCAAATTCGCCCGCTCGAAGGACCTCGCCCGCTGGGAGAAGGTCCCCGGCCTGACCTTCACCGGCGTCAATGACGAGTATAGCGCCTGCCCGGTGATCCGCCATGTCCCGCCGTACTACTACGCGATCTACCTCCACGCCGCGACCCCCGGCCACAAGGGCTGGACCTCCTTCGTCGCGCGGTCGAAGGACCTCGCCGACTGGGAACTGAGCCCGCTCAACCCGATCCTGGAGGCGGGCGAGGGCGAGGGGATCAACAACTCCGACGTCGACCTCTTCGAGTGGGAGGGCCGGACGTACCTCTTCTACGCCACCGGCGACCAGTCCACCTGGAGCGCCGCGCGCGTCGCCCAGTTCGACGGGCCGATGAAGGAGTTCTTCGAAGGCTGCTTCCCGGCGGGGATGCCCGTCGTGAGGACGACCGCGCGGCGATGACGCGCGGCATCGAGCCGGCCGCGGGCGAGGCGCCGAATTACAAGGCTCACGACGTGCGACCGCCCCGGCCCCGGATCTGCGCGCCCCTGCGCACCGCAAGAAGGGTCCGCCGTACGAACGGTTCGGCACGGAGCGCCTGGCTATGGCAATGGGAGCCCGAGGGCTCGGCCGGCCGCTCGTCTGTAGGACTGTACCTTAAAGTGGCAGGGCAGCGGCCTCCGACGCCTTCCCTCGCGGGGAAAGCCCCGTCGTCGACGGCGTGGACGACCTGCGAGAACCGCCTCGGAGTCGAGGAATTCAGACCGGTCGGCCCACGGCGTTCAAAAATCATGCTGATTTCAAGCATATTTCCGGAGAATCCACCGCCCCGGCGCGCCGCATGCCTGACGTGATCCACGCTCAATTTCGTGCGGCACGTCCTCATTCCAGGCGTGCGGGGTCGCGGCATCGGATCTCGTCATCTTCCATCACAGGGACGGCACTTCCATGGGGCGATCCTTCCATCAGGCGCGCGGCCTCGCCGCCGGGCTCTTGCTCGCGGTCGCGGCGATCGGCTGGGGCGGGCTTCAGACGGCTCGGGCCGAGTTGATCATCCGCGACGTGAACGTGACCCTGAACGCGGCGGCGATCGAGTCGTACGACCTGGACGTCGACGGCGACGGCACGACCGACTTCACCTTCACGGCGGCCTTCGCGCCCGACCCGGCGCTGACCGTGGGGTTCGACACGGTCGACGTCCCCCGGAGCAACTCTTTTAACAACGCGGTCGTGGTCGACCAGACGACGGGCGACGGCTTCCCCACCGCCAGCCTCCTGGCACTGGGCGACGTGATCTCGTCGTCGAGCCTCTTCTCGTTCCCGTTCGATCAGAGCAACCTGTTCTTCACGATCACGATCGAGCCCGCGACCGGAAACTTCGAGGGGCGGACGGGATTCATCGGCCTGCGGTTCGACCGCGGGAACGACGTCCTCTACGGCTTCGCCCAGATCACGGTCAAGCCCCTCGACGACCCGGTCGACCCGCTGGGCCTGACGATCGGCTTCGTCGGCTACAACGACGCGGCCGGCGAGGCGGCCCAGATCGTCCCCGAGCCGTCCTCCGTCGTCCTCTCCGTCCTGGGCGGCCTCTCGCTCCTGGGCTTCGCCCGCCTCCGACGGCCGGATCGGTCGACGGTCGTCGCCTGAGCCCGAAACGACGCGGCCTCGCCCCGACCGACGCCGATCGGACCTTCGACCGCATCCCGCGGGACGGTCCCTTCGAGGCGGCCCCTGAGCGGAGTCCCGTCGCGCGGAAGGGTTCGCGATCGGCGTCGATGGGCGGGCGGCCTGGGCCTTTCACCATGTACTCGGGACGGCGGGGACGGGGGCCGGGCGGCCGAAGAGATATCCCTGGAAGAGGTCGACGCCCATATCGCCTAACATGGCCTTTTCTTCGACCGTCTCGACGCCCTCGGCCAGCACGAGTTTCCCGTGGTCTCGCCCCAGCCGGGCCAAGGCGGCGCAGATGCCCCGATGAATCGGCGATTTGACCGCCCCGGCGATCAACTGGCGGTCGATCTTGATGAGGTCGGGGTCGAGATCGGCCAGCATCGCCAGCCCGGAGTAGCCGCTGCCCAGGTCGTCGAGGGCCGAGCGGAACCCCAACCGCCGATAGAGGTCCAGGATGGACCGGAGATGGTTCAGGTCCGCGACCTTCTCGGTCTCCACCACCTCGAAAATGATCCGTTCGGGGACGATGCCGCCCATCTTGGCGACGGCGACCGTGGTCGCCAGGCAGGAGACCGGATCGTAGATCGCGGTGGGCAGAAAGTTGATGAGCAGATTGACGTCGCTGCCGGCGAGGTGCACGGCCGCGTTGCGCAGGTGGGTCTCCCGACACATGCGGTCCAGCAGGAACGTGAGGTTCTCCTGCCGGCTCCAGGCGATCATCTGGCCGGCGGGGACCAGCTCCCCCTGGGGCGTGCGTCCCCGCATCAGGCACTCGTAGCCCCAGACGGTGCCGTCGGCGGCGGCGACGACCGGCTGGAACCACGTCTCCAGCCGTCCCGCATGGAAGATCTCCAGCAGGGGCGAGCTGTCCGCGGGGGCCAGGGCCAGGAGCGGACCGGCGTGGAGCAGGAGGTTCAACTGGTCCTCGAGCGGCCGGTTGCGGCCGACCCACGCCGCCCGCAAGGCCCCGAGTCGGCGCTCGTCCAGGACGCTCCGCAGAAATCCCACGAGTTCGCCCGCGCCGGAGAGCCGACGCCCCGCGCCGAGCTCGACCCGCACGGCCCCCAGCCGGGGGAATACCCGCCAGTCGACGTCACGGAACGTCGACAGCTCGGGATACTCGGCGGCCAGGTCGGCCGCCAGGAGGGCCAGGGTCCGACGGTCTGAACGGCAGTCGCACCGCGCCTCCCGCGAAGGCGTCCGCTCGACCTTCGCCGTCGGCGTCAGAGGGCCGTCAACTTCCATGGGATGTTCCAGTTCGGCTCGGGATGGTCGGATCCGGGGGCTCGGAAGGCCCACCCGCCTACGGACGCCGATGGAACTCTCCATGATCAGCCTAGGTCGCGGATAGCCCGCGGGGGGGGACGGCCCGGCCCGATCGCCGCCCGGATTTCCGGAAGCGCTGGTCGCGACCTCATGCGGCCGCGCCCTCGGGCTCGTCCTCGGCGGAGAGGGGGCGGGCGACGTCTTCGAGGGAGGTCCGCTCGGCTTTGACTCCGAACGCCAGGACGACGGCGACGGTGGCGAGCAACAGGGCCGCGGCGAAGAGGTCGCCGTAGAACAGGTTCCGGCGCGAGCCGGTCTCGATCAGCGAGCCGAAGAGCCAGGGGGCGAGGGTGCCGCCGATCAGGGTCCCGGCGGCGAAGAAGAGGGCGATCACCATGCCCCGCAGCTCGACGGGGAAGATCTCGCTCACCGTCAGGTACGCCGAACTGGCGGCGGACGACGCGAAGAAGAAGACCAGCGCCCACAGCAGCGTCTGGGTGACGGGCGTCAGCGCGTCGGCCGCGAACAACCAGCCCGTCAGGGCCAGCAGGAGCGCCGAGACGGTGTACGTCGCCGCGATCATCGGCTTGCGGCCGACCGTGTCGAAGAACCGGCCGAGCGTCACCGGACCCAGGAAGTTGCTGAGGGCGAACGGCACGAGATACAGCCCCGTGCGGTCGGGATGGACGCCGAAGAAGTTCGTCAGCACGAGCGGGAACGTGAAGAAGACGCCGTTGTAGAGGAAGGCCTGCGAAATCACGAGCGCCAGGCCCAGCACCGATCGCCCGGGGTATCGCTTGAACATCACGCCGGCCAGCTCGCCGAACCCGATCGGGCCCCGGGGGCGGATCGTCATCGACTGTTCGACCTCGGGCAGCTCGCCGACGGCCGGGTCGGCCTCGATCTGCCGCTCCAGGTCGGCGACCACGCGCTCGGCCTCGTCGGGCTGGCCGTGCGTCAGAAGCCAGCGCGGGCTCTCGGGGACGTGGCGGCGGAGGAAGATCACGATCAGCCCCAGGGCCGCGCCCAGGCCGAACCCGAGCCGCCAGCCCAGGTCGACGCCGATCAGCCGGCGGTCGAGCAGGACGACGCTGGCCAGCGAGCCCGCCGCGGCCCCGAGCCAGAACGTGCCGTTGACCGCCAGGTCGGTCCAGCCCCGCACCCGCGCCGGGATTAGCTCGTCGATGGCCGAGTTGATCGCCGAATACTCGCCGCCGATCGCCGCGCCGGTCAGGAACCGGAAGCACGCGAAGCTCCAGAAGTCCCACGAGAAGGCGGTGGCGAACGCGGCGACCAGGTACAGGCCCAGCGTCACGCTGAACAGCTTCTTCCGCCCCATCCGATCGGTCAGGTAGCCGAAGACCAGGGCCCCGATCACGGCCCCCGACAGATACGCCGTGCCCAGCAGGCCGATCTGCGCGGGCGTGAAGTGGAGCGTCCCCGGATCCTGGAGCACCGCGCCGACGGCCCCGATCAGCGTGACCTCCAGGCCGTCGATGATCCAGGTCACGCCCAGCGCCGCGATCACCAGCCAGTGCCAGCGGCTCCACGGCAATCGGTCCATCCGCGCGGGAACCTTGGTCTGGAACGTCTCCGGAGTGCGTCGATCGGCGGTCGCCATGGGGCGAGTCCTCGGCCTGTGGGGAAGGGAGCGGGGGCCGTCGTTTCGCTTCGACGTCGATGCAGGCGGCGTGCCGCGACTCCCCGGGCGTGCGACGTCCCGGGTAGAATGGCGCGTCCCGTGCCCGCGATCGATCGAACGCCCGTCCCGCAGCGAGGCTCCCCCGTCGTGCGACGAATCTTCCTGCTCGCGATCCTCACGATCGGCTGGGGCGGCCTCGATTCGTGTCTCGGCCAGACGCCGCGGCTGGGGGTCGTCGCATCGCCCAGGATCCACGACCCGTCGACGATCGTCGGCTGCAAGGGGCGATTCTGGATGTTCGCCACCGGGCCGGGCGTGCGCTCGTTCCGGTCGGACGACCTGAAGGCCTGGACGCCCGGGCCCCGGGTCTTCGAGCACGCGCCGGACTGGGCGGGCGATGTCGCGGCCGAGCCCAGTCGGCAGCTCTGGGCGCCGGACGTGGTCGAGCGCGACGGGCGCTACCTGCTGTACTACTCGGTCTCGGCGTTCGGCCGGAACACCTCGGCGATCGGCCTGGCGACCAGCGCGACGCTCGACCCGCACGACCCGGCCTTCCGCTGGGAGGACCGGGGGATCGTCGTCCAGAGCCGACGCGAGGACCGCTTCAACGCCATCGACCCGGCCGTCGTCGCCGGCGACCGCGGCACGCTCTGGCTCGCGTTCGGCTCGTTCTGGGACGGGATCAAGCTGATCGAGCTGGACCCGAAGACCGGCCTGCGGATCGCGCCCGACTCGCCGATCCACGCGCTGGCGCGGAAGGAGCAGATCGAGGCCCCGGCGATCGTGAGGCGCGGCGGATGGTATCACCTGTTCGTCAACTGGGGCTTCTGCTGCCGGGGCGTGCGGAGCACGTATTCGATCCGCGTCGGCCGCAGCCGCGACGTGACCGGCCCCTACCTCGACCGCGACGGCGTCGACCTGGCCGCGGGCGGCGGGACGGCCCTGCTCGCGACCGACGGCCCGTTCATCGGCCCCGGCCACGCCGGAGTCCTCGAACGCGAGGGCCGGTCGTACCTCAGCCATCACTACTACGACGGCGACTCCGCCGGCCTCCCCCGCCTGGCCGTCCGGCCGCTGGCCTGGGACGCCGAGGGCTGGCCGAGCCTGGAGGACTGACCCGGGACCGGAAAGGACGCCCAGCTGCGACTTGCGAATCTGGGAAGGATAGGAAAAGATAGAGGCCTCAAATGAGGTCGTCGAGACGAAGGCGCGAGGGTGGCATGACCATGACGACGGCTTACGGCGGTCGGGATCGGCGGGGGCGGACGCAGGCGAGGGCGAGGCGGCCGGGGCTGGAGCGGCTGGAGGGCCGGGCGCTCTTGAACGCCTCGATCGACATCGCGGCCGACGGGTCGCTCGTCTATCGGTCGGACCCGGCGGCCGTCCAGTCGCTGCTGGTGTCGACGGCGGCGGGCGTCTACACGTTCGCGGTGGCCCCGGGAGACCCCCCGATCGACGTGACGAACAACGCGGCGGGGCTGACGGTGACCGGCTCGGGCGGCGGGACGGTGACCGTGGCGGGGCCCGCGAGCCTGCGGATCGAGGCGGCCTTCGGCGGCCAGACGGTCCGGGTGCGGAGTACGGCCGTGGCGACGGCGATCGTCCTGCAGGGCGACCAGGAGCGGGTGATCCTGGGCGACGACCAGCAGGCCGGCTCGGGCGGGATCCAGGCGCTCGCCGGGCCGATCACGGTCTCGGCGGCGACGGGGTCGGAGCTGAACAGCCTGCTCGTGGACGACGGCCCGGCCGCGTACGACGCCGGCAGCGCCCCCTCGTACGTCGTCTCGGCGACCGCGATCACGTCGAACGACCCGACCGTCCGGGCCCGGTTCGCCGGGATCGCGTATTCGGGCGTCTCGACGCTGACGGTCCGGGGCACGTCGAACGCGCAGGCCGCGAGCCCGCTCTACCTGGTGCTGGGCACGGCCGCCGGCGCGGCGACGACGATCGACGGCTCGGCGGGCCCGGCGCATCGGGACTTCTCGATCCAGGGGACGTCGGCCGACCCGACCAGCAGCCTGTCGCTCCTGGGCGCCGGCTCGGCGAACGTCTGGGTCGCCTCGATCGACTCGCCGACGACGTACTCGGGCGACGGCAGCCGGGCGGCGATCTTCCTGGAGGCCGTGCGGAGCGGGAACTTCGGGATCGACTCCAACTTCGTCGTCCAGGACGCCGGCGGGGCCGTCGACCTCTCGATCGCCAACTACTGGAACCTCGGCGGCCGCCGCGGGACGCCCGACTGGTTCCTCGGCTTCGACCCGGGGAGCGCGTCCCCCTTCGCCGCGCTCCGCGACGCGACGAACGCCGCGGTCGGCGGCGTCTTCTTCCAGCCCGACCAGGTCCACAGCCTGGGGCTCGACGCGCGGGGCAACCAGGGCGCGTCGCTGATGGTCGACTTCCGCAGCGGCGACCCCCTGCCCCACGGCCCGGCCGCGGGCGCGGCCGACGACCCGCGGGCGGGCCTGACCTACATAGGCGCGGCCGGCGTCCACCCGGGCTCGCCCTACGCGCTGAGCCTCGTCGGGGCGCCGACGACCGGGGCGTTCGCGGCCGAGTCGGTGCAGGCCTTCCCCCTGTATCGCGGCCTGGTCGAGCTGACCGAGGCCGGCGGCGGGATCCGGAACATCGCCTATCAGCTCGACGCCGCCGCGCCGCTGCTCGACGACGCGGCCACGGTCGCCGCCTACCGCTGGTATTACGACATCATGAACGGCGCGGTCGACGGCCTCCGGACGCTCCCCGACGGCTCGACCGTCTCGGCCGTCCTGGACTCGAACCTGTCCGTCACGGCGGGCGGGACGTCGATCGCCGGCGGCCTCTCGCTGTCGCTCGTCGAGCAGAACGCCTCGGCCTTCATGGCGAGGTTCCTGATCTCGGCCAAGACGAACGCGCGGCTGCTGCGGGGCTGGTCGCTGGGGGCCGTGACGACGGTCGTGAACTACCAATACGCCGACGCGGTCGCGGAGCGGGTCGCGGGCCTGGCGAGCCTGTCCGTCGAGGACGCCTCGCCGCCCGACACGCCCACGGCCGACGTCGTCCGGCTGCAGTCGGCGCCGCCGGGCGCGGCGGCGTACGTCCTGCAGAACGGGGGCGAAGACTCGGCGGCGGTCTCGCTCAAGGGGACGGCCGGCGCGACCCTCGTGGGGCTCGACGGCGGCGGCGGCCAGGACACGCTCTACATCGACGCCCAGGGCCTGCCGCTCTCCACGTCGAACTTCCAGGACCTGGGCGGCGGCGCCTTCCTGATCGCCGGCACGAACGTCGCCGCCGCGCCGGTCTCGGCGCGGGGCTACGAGGCCGTGCAGGTCTACAACTCGTCGACGCCGACGTTCTCCATCCAGCCGGTCGCGGTCCAGGCGCAGGCCCGCGTGCCGCTGACGGGCGTGACGGCCGGCGTGCTGACGGCGACGATCGCCGGCTTCTCGCCCACGGGCCTCACGGTCGTCATCGGCTGGGGCGACGGCACCGGATCGGCCGGGACGATCGTGGCCGTGCCCGGCGCCCCGACGGCCTTCCGCGTGGTGGGCACGCACACCTATGCGCAGTCGGGCGTGTATTCGCCCCGGCTCTTCGTGTCGGGGACGGGCACGGCGACGTCGGCCGTCGCGGGCGTGCCCATCACGTTCCAGATCGCCGGCTCGACGGGGACCACCGCGGCCGCGCCGGCGTTGTCGGGCCGGCTGGCGGCGGCGAGCGACTCGGGCGTCTCCGACTCCGACGGGATCACCAACGTCACCCTGCCGACCTTCCAGGGGACGAACGCGATCGCCGGCGCGTTCATCGAGATCTTCGCGACGACACCCGGCCTAGGCGGCACGACGACCCGCCTCGGCACGGCCTTCGCCGACGCCGCGGGCGCGTGGACCGTCGCCTCGACCGTCCCCCTGGCCGACGGCTCCTACACGATCCAGGCGGTCTCGACGAGCACGTCGACCTTCGCCAACGGCCTGGCGACGATCACCTCGCCGCTGGTCGTCGACACCCTCGGCCCGCGGGTCTGGAACGTGACCGCCGACGTCCTCCGCGGCGAGGTGGGCGTCGCGATCCGGGACTACGGCGGGATCGCCGACGGCGGCTCGGGCCTGGACCTGGCGCGCGTCCGCGACGCGGCCTCCTACGCCTACGCGACCGCCGGCGGCGTGGCGCAGACGATCGCCTCGGCGAGCGTCTCGCCCGGCTCGAACAACGGCCCGCAGAACATCACACTGCACATGGGCTCGCGGCTCCGCAGCGGCAACTTCGTGCTCACGGTGTTCACCTCCGCCGGACGGGCCGCGGGGATCCGCGACATCGCCGGCAACCCGCTCGACGGCGCGTTCTCCGGCGCCTTCCCCTCGGGAGGCGCGAACACCGGCGGCGACTTCCGGGCCCGCCTGTCCCTGTCCAACAACCGCCTCCAGTCGATCCGGCCGTTCTGATGAACGAGCGGGGACGGCGGCCGGGTCAGTCGAAGAACCACAGGAACACCCAACCGGGATCCCGAGACGAGAGCAGGAACGGAAGGGCCCACCCCAGGGTCGCGGCCGCGGCGAGGCCCGCGGCGGACTTCGCGGGGGAGGGCCTCTCCATCATCCACGTGTAGACGCGGACCATGACGACCGGGAAGCCGACGGCCGCCGCGGGGAGCAAGCCCATCAGGCCCAACGAGGCGGCGACGCGGCACGCGACCACGGCGGCGCCGAGATCCTTGGGGTCGTCGGCCGACGGCCTCGGCGGGCGTCCCAGCTCGATCCACGCGGCGAGCCAGCACGCATAGACCGACGCGAGGACGACCAAGGGATAGAAGGCCAGGCCCCAGGCGAAGCTCGACGACCATCGCGCCTTCGTCGTCGCGCGGACGACCGCCGCGGCCAGGGTCGTCACCCCGATGGCGAACCCGAGGATCGGCGGCAGGGGCTTCGGGAGGGCCAGGACGAGCGCCGCGGCGGCGATCGCGAACATCCACGTTTTGAGGCGGATTCCCTTCGAGTCCACGGTCGGCTCCTGTTCGGCGTCCTCGCGCGACGCCTCGGAGGTTTGCACGCATCGGGCCCGCGGCCGGATTGTACGCGAGGCCGGCGCCTTGCGTCACGACGCCGAAACCAAAACAAGAGGCCCATCGAACGACCCGTCCTCGCGGGCCGAGTTCGACCACCAAGGAGTCGACGATGAGAGCGAGGCCCTTCGATCGGACCGCGGCCGCCTGCCTGGCCTTCGCGTGCCTCGCGGCGTCGACCTCGGCGCAGGAATCGCCGGCGGGCCGGGCGACGAACCGGCTCGTCGTCTCGCCGCAGGGCCCGCGCGACGGCGGCGACTTCGGGCCGCACACGCCGGGGACGAAGACGTCGGGATTGCAGGAGGCGTTCGACGCCGCCAAGGCGAGGGGGATGGACCTGTACGTCGCCGGCGGCAACTGGACCGAGGGGGGCGCGGGGGCCGTCGTCTACAACCTGCACGAGCCCCTGCGCATCCCCTGGATGCAGAACGCCCGGGTCGACGGCGGCCACGCGGTGTTGAACTACACCCGCAAGGAGGGCGACGCGGTCGTCTTCGACAGCCAGATGAGCGGCGCGTTCCGGTTCGGCCTCATCGTCTCGGCCGCCGACGGCGCGGTGGTCCGGATCAAGCCGACCACGGCCGGGCCGGACCGCTTCCGGGTCGTCACGTCGACCGAGTTCGTCTTCAACGCCCTGGTCGGCGGCGGCGGGGCCTGGCCCGGGGGCGAGCCGCACAAGAGCGACCTGGACGAGGCCCGCAGGTGGGTCGGCACGGGTCTCTGGCTCGACGGCTCCGAGGGCTCGATCGACGCCAACAAGATCACCGTGCTGGAGACCGTCGGCTGCGGCGTGGGCCTGCAACTCTCGGGCGCCGTCTCGCGCAACACGATCGAGGAGGTGAACATCCACCTCGGAGAGGCCCACGTCCGCGTCGGCGGCCCCGACGACCCGAAGCCCGCCGACAACCGGATCGAGGCCTTCATGGACTGCCAGGGCGTGAAGACCGCCTCGGGCGCGGCCGTCTTCGGCTCGCGCAACATGCTCACCCTGAGCGCCCGTCCCTTCCCCGTCGGCCCCGACCTGACCTTCGGCGAGAAGGCCGCCGGCAACCTGGCGATCTTCCACTCCCCCTACCGCCTCGTCGACCGCGCACCGCCCGGCGCGAACCACGTGCTGGGCGTCCCCGCCGCGGGGAAGTAGCCGGGCGCCGGACTCATCCTCCAGTCGCTTCGACAGCCCCTCGCTCCCCCCGGCCTCCGTGCGGCCGGACTGTTCAGACCGGGGCGCGGGCCGTTAGATTGGACGGCGGCCCGCGTCCTCGGGCCGCCTTCATCCCGATCGAGGGTCCGCGCGTCGTGAAGCATATCGACGAGAAGCGCCTGGAAGCGGACGTCGAGTACCGATTCCAGTATGTCGCCGAGTACATCGGTTTCGGGCCCGGCGACGAGCGGGCGATCCGCGAGGCCGCGGCGCTGACGCTGCCGCTGGTGCCGAGGCTGGTCGACGAGGTCTACGACGCGTTCCACCGCTTCGACGCGACCTGGCGGCACTTCCTGTCTCGGCAGCAGGGGAAGGCCGACTTCGGGACCTCGCTCGACCGGCGGCTCCAGGAGCTGACCCCCGAGCACGCGATGGTCAAGACCCGCAAGCACTCGCTCGGGCGCTACTTCGTCCGTCTGATGTCCGAGCCCTTCGATGCCGCGATGATCCAGTACATGGACGCGATGGGGCGCATCCACAACGCCGAATCGCACAGGTCGCGGCTCGACGTGCCCCTGGTGCAGATGAACGCCTTCCTGGGCCAGCTCGCCGACGTGATCTTCGGCCTGATCCGCGGCCTGGGCCTCGAACCCGACCGCGAATTCGCCCTGATCCGGGCCTACTCGAAGGTCCTGTGGCTTCAAAACGACCTCGTCGCCCGCCACTACCTCCGCCTGGCCGGATCCTGAGCGAGGCCGACCCCATCCGCGAACCGGGAGCAGAGCGATGCGCATCGGCGGTATCCTCGAAACGGCGCTGTACGCGGAAGACGTGAAGCGGGCGGCCGAGTTCTACCGCGGCCTCTTCGACTTCCCCACGCTCCTGGAGAGCGAGCGGCTCGTCGCGCTGGACGTCGCGGGTCGAAACGTCTTGTTGTTGTTCCCCCGCGGCGGGACCGACGAGCCGTTCGCCGTCCCCGGGGGCCTGATCCCGCCGCACGGCGGCTCGGGTTGCGGCCACTTCGCCTTCGCGATCGCCGCCGAGGACGTGGACGCATGGCGTCGCGGCCTCGAAGAGAAGGGCGTCGCGATCGAGAGCGAGGTGAGCTGGCCCGGCGGGTCCCGCAGCCTCTATTTCCGCGACCCCGACGGCAACCTCGGCGAGCTGATGAGCCCCGGGTTCTGGGCGTTCTCCTGAATCGAGCCACGATCCACGGCCCGGCCCGAAATCGTCGAAATGTTACGAACGCCGCCGGATCGGCCTTGCCGGCACGCCGACGTCTCGATATCGTCCGGTTTCTTCGAACGACTGTCCAGACGAACAGGAGGCGGATCGTGAATCCCCTGGAATCCCTGGCCGGCGACGCCGGCGAATGGAGCGGCACGAACACGCTGCAGGATCCGAACACGGGCAAGCCCGAGGAGTCGCCGTCGACGGCCGGGCTGACGCCGGTCCTCGGCGGCCGGTTCGTCCGCCTCGACTACACCTGGGCCTACCAGGGGAAGCCGCAAGAGGGGTCGCTGCTGATCGGCTTCGACCCGGAGTCGGCCGAGGCTTCGGGACGATGGGTCGACACCTGGCACATGGGCCGGAAGGTGCTGGACTGCCACGGGACGGCGTCCGCCGACGGGGCCGTCGTGCTGCGGGGATCGTTCGCCGCGCCTCCGGGTCCCGACTGGGGATGGCGGATCGAGGTCGCGTCGGGCGGCGACGGGCTGCGGATCAAGCACGTGGTCATCGACCCCGACGGGAAGGAAGATCCGGCGGCCGAGGGGGTCTACCCGAGGTCGTCGCGGCCGTCCTCCGGTGCCGGCGGCGTGGCCTTCAAGGCCGTCGGCCCGATCGGCGACACGGACGCGAACGCCCTGCCGGTGAAGGAGATCGGCCCGGCCGTCGGCTACTACACGCAGTGCCTCGGCTTCGCGCTGGTCTCCCGCGATCGGACGACCGCCCGGTTGAGGCGGGGCGAGGTCGAGATCGGCCTGGCGGCGAACGGCGAGGACCCGGAGCAGGCGAGCTGCTGGTTCGCCGTCGACGACGTCGAGGCCCTCTGGAGCGAGTACGAAGCGAAGGGCGTCGGGCCGGGGGCCATCGACAGGCAGGAATACGGCGGCAAGGCGCACCGCGTCTTCTTCGCCAAGGATCCCTACGGCGTCTGCTTCTGTTTCACCCAACCGGCGTGACCCGGAAGGCCCCGCCGCGGCCCGTTTTCGCCGGCCGAGGCCGGGATCGTCGACGCGCCCCCTAGAATAACGATGGAAGCGGGGCGCCGCTCCCGAATCCTCGTCTGGCCCGAAAGCCGGGATCGGGATAGAATCCGGCGCGATCCCTCGGGAGCATGGACAAGTGTTCCGAGTTCGCATCAAGGATCGAGCGAGCGCACGGAGACCGCAACGGAGTGGGGGTGCAACGATGCGACTTTGCCTGGTCGAGGATGCCGCGGCGGCCGGCCTGGAGCCCTTGACGCTGACCCGGCCGGTCTACGACCTGTGGCTGGGGTGCTCGACGCTCGGCGAGAAGATCGCCCGCGCGTTCGGCGTCGGCCCCGGCCCTCAACGCCGCGGGGCGTTGATCCGGAATCACCTCGCGGACGTCCAGCGGCGTCGCGAGCCGCACGTCGTGATCAACGACCGCGACTGGCTGGCGCGCGGGCCGCTGGTGGTCGCGCGGGGCCGATGGGTGCCGCCCGAGGGCTTCGAGCCCCCCGCCGCGGGCCCCTGGGTGGGCCTCTGCGACGGCAAGCCGGCCTGCGCGTGGGTCGGCCCCGACGACGTGCTCGGCCTGGAGTGGAACGGCGTCGACGACTGGTTCGACGGCGTCCTGGCCGGCTGCCCGGGCGAGGAGATCGGCGGCGAGTGGATCGAGCGGCCCTGGGACCTGGTCGCGGCCAACGCCCGGCACATCGAGCGCGACTTCGCCCGCGAGCGCCGGCCGGCGGTGAGCAACCGCCAGCTCGCCACGCTCGCCCTGGTCGGCCCGTCGGACCGGCTCCGGCTCCACGAGACGGCCCGCATCGACCCGTACACGGTCTTCGACACCACCGGCGGGCCGATCGTCGTCGGCTCGGGGGTGTGGATCCAGCCGTTCACGCGGGTCGAGGGCCCGTGCTACATCGGCCCCGAGACCCAGCTCTTCCGCGCCAACATCCGGGGGGCCGTCTCGATCGGCCCCAACTGCCGGATCGGCGGCGAGGTCGAGGCGTCGATCGTGCAGGGCTACTCGAACAAGTACCACGAGGGCTTCCTGGGCCACGCGTACATCGGCGAGTGGGTCAACCTGGGCGCGATCACGTCCAACAGCGACCTCCGCAACGACTACGGCGAGGTCATGGTGCCGCTGCAGGGCGACCCGGTCCCGACCGGCCAGGCGAAGGTCGGCTGCTTCGTGGGCGACCACACCCGCACCGGCATGGGCTCGATGCTCAACACCGGGACGTCGATCGGCGTGATGTGCAACGTGCTGCCGGCGGGCCTGCTGCTGCCCAAGCACGTGCCGTCGTTCGCCGCGGTGCTGTACGGCCGCGTCGCGCCGGGCTTCCCCGTCGACGAGCTGTTCGCCACCGCCCGGATCGTCGCCGGCCGCCGCGGCAAGGTCTTCGACGAGGCCGACGAGCGGCTCTACCTCACCCTCTTCGAGCAGACCCGCCTGGAACGCGAACGCGCCTTCCAGCGCTCCAGCCAGCCCCGCCGCGACTCCTGGCCGGTCCTCCAGGCCGGCCGCCGCTGAGGCCGCTCGCGTCCGGCGCCCCTCTTGCAAGGGTCACGACTAAGGGGCCCGCCGCGCGGCGGGCCCGACGCGACTCCGGCGAGGGGGGGCTCGACGCGATGGCCGACGACCTGGCGACGTATCTGACGGACCACATGGCCGGCTCGGTCGCGGCCCTGGAGCTGCTGGATCGCCTCGAAAAGGCCCACGGCGGCGACCCCGTCGGCGCCACCGCGGCGCAGCTCCTCGACGAGATCGGCCGCGAGCGCACGATCCTCGACGGCCTGGCCGAGCGGGTGGGGGCCTCGATGACCCTTCCGCGCAAGGCGGCCTCGTGGATCGCCGAGAAGGCGACCCAGCTCAAGCTGCGGTACGACGACCCCGGCGACGGCTCGCTCCGGCTTTTGGAGTCGTTCGAGGCCCTCTCGCTGGGGATCGAGGGCAAGCGGCTGCTGTGGAAGTCGCTGTCGACCGCCTCCGCCCGCCGACCCGAGTTCGTCGGGCCCGACTACGACGCCCTCATCGCCGCCGCCGAGGACCAGCGCCGGCGCGTCGAGGTCCACCGCCTCGCCGCCGCCGATTCCGTCGCGGGCGAGCCGGCCTGACCGGACGGCTAAAGTCCTCGTCCGTCGATCCTCGTCCCGGCTCCCGATCGATCCCGGAGGCACACATGGCGGAACTGACGCGGCTGGTGCGCGACGACGATTACGAGGAGATGGGCGCGGCGTACCAATGCGTCCACGTGGAAGTGCTGGACGAGGCCCTCCGCGTGCACGGCGTCGCCGACGCGGCGACGCGGGAGGAGATCTGCCAGGCCTTCCTCTTCAACATGGGCTCCTTCCACGACCAGGGCTGGCTGAAGGCCACCCCCGACGGCCCGCGGGTGTGCCCGCTCCTCGGCTTCTCGACGGGCCTCCTCAACACCGACACCCCGGTCGAAGAGATCGGCGCGGTCTACGTCCCGTCCGAGTCCTTCTCCTTCCACGAGTACGCCTCCGGGAGCGTCGCGGCCTTCTTCGAAGGCGACCCCGCGGCTCGCATCGAGACGGGGAATTTCGTTATGGAGGATGAGGACGACTGATCCAGGCCGAGGCCGGTCGTCAGTCGCCGATCTTCTTGAGGAATGCGTCCAGGCGGGATTCGACGCGGCTGAGGCGACGGTCCAGGTCGTCGAGGCTCGGCCCCGGTCGCGGCGGGACGCCGTCGGCGGCCGCGCCGTCGGCGTTCGGGGCCCGGGATGCGGGGCTCGCCTTCTTGACGGCCATGAGCCGGTCGCCGGGGCGTAGCTGACGGTTCATCGAGATGTCCTCGCCCGAGGTGATCCGATCGAGGTCGATGGTCCATTTCTGGGCGCGGCCCGTTTTCGGGTCGTTCCGGACGAGGGTCAGATTGGAAGGATCGGCCTCCGCCAGCAACCCTCCCGCGAAGTACACCGCATCGAGCACCGTCTCGCTGCCTGTCACGGGGATGCCCCCCGGGTTCTTGACCGATCCGAGCACGTAGTACTTCTTGCTGTTGTAGGTCGTGACGTCCACGAACACCCGGGCGCTGTCCCTGGGGTCGACGGAGGTGCGTTCGCCTGTCTTCGGATCCGGCTCGAAGAGCCCGAGCACGTCGTCGCCGAGAAACTTGCGCAGGTGGAGGACAATCTTGCCCTTGGCCTCCCGGATCGTCAGCCCGGCGACGGAGACGTCGCCGTAGAAGCCCAGCGTGATTCGACCGTCCGGGCGGATCAGGCGCTCCCCCGAGATCGGGCGGCCCTCCAAAGCCTCCAGCACCTCGACGAGCAGAATGTCGGGAGGTTCGACGACGTATTCCTCGTACGGGAGCCGTGGCGGGACCGCCGCCGCGCCGGGCTGTCGCGCCGGCGGGGCCTCGGCGGGAGCCTCCTGGAATCCCGCTCGCCCCAGGCCGGCGGCCGTGACGAGGGCGAGCGACGAGGCGAGGCTGATGGCGGCGAACTTCATCATGATCATTCTCCGTGAGACGCGGTGGGAAAGCTCGATCGCGTGGACGCCGACGACGCCCAGGGCCGAACGGCCCGCGGCGGCCTCCGTCGCGCCCCGCGCCGCGGACGTCGCGAGCGCGTCGGGGACGGCTGGGGGGCTCGTCGCCTCGATCTCGCGACCTTCGGGGGCGAGGCCCCGGCGCATCAGCCTGCGGCGCAACAGGTCGCGGGCGCGGGCCGATCGGCTGCGGACGGTGCCGAGCGGGCAGCCGATGCGGCCGGCGGCCTGCTCGTGGGTCAGGCCCTCCCAGAAGCAGAGGACGACGACCTCGCGGTAACGCTGCGGCAGCCGGCCGACTTCCTCCTGCACGGCGCGGTCGCGATCGGGGTCGGTGACGGGGTCGCACTCGACGACCGCGAGCTTCCCGGTCGCGATCTCGTGCCTGCGCCGTCGCGCCGCGTCGACCCGGGCGCGGGCCGAGACCCGCGCCGCGACGCCGTGCAGCCAGCCGCCGACCGATTCCAGCCGGCGCGCCTCGCAGAGCCGGCGGGCCAGGACCAGGAACGTCGCCTGGAACGCGTCGTCGGCGTCGGGGGCGTCCCCCAGCACGCCCCGACAGACGCGCAGGACCATCGCCCCGTGCCGCTCCACGATCGCCTCGAAGAGCGCCCCGGCCTCCTCGGCCGACCCCCTGCCGACGCGTCGCAGCACCTCGCCGTCCGTCAGCCCGACCGCCGTCCCCGAGCGGAAGAGCGTCGCCAGGTCCCGCCTCGCCGCCGATCCTTCCGCCATGCCCGCCCTCCGCCCGTGGGATCTTCGTCCTCGCCCCGTCCCATAGTGCCTCGGGCGAGGGCGGGCTATCCATCGATTGCGGAAATTTCGGGATGGAGTGGGGGCGAGGCCCGACGGGCCTCGGACTCGGCGCGGACGGACGGCCCCCCGGGTTCGCCGGACCGTCGACGACGCCTGCGGGCACGGTTAAGCTGCGGGGACGGGAGGAGACCTGCGTAACTTTCGTCATGCGCCGAGGAATCTCGCGACGAACGGGCGGCCGCGCCGGGGCGGTCGCCGGGGGTGATCGACATGCTGCGACATCCGCGACTCGGGGCCGCCGCGGCGGCGTTTCTGGCGATCGCGATCGGGGCGACGACGAGCGGCGGGGCGGCCCCGCCGGCGACCGCCGGGGGCACGCTCACCGGCTGCGGCGGCAAGAGCCTGGAGGAGTACGGCGTCCCGCGCGACGTCTACGGGACCTGGATGGGCCGGTCGTCGTGGGAGAACCTGGAGAAGGGCCACTGGATGATGATGGAGGAGAGCGGCGTGCCGCGCTGGAGGCGCGAGCACGGCGACCGCGCCCTCGACGTGGGCGTGCCGCTCATCCCGACCGACTCGGGCGCGAACCACGACGACCTGCTGCGCGAGGCGGCGTCGGGCCGGCGCGACGCGACCTACCGTTCGCTCGGCGGGTCTCTGGCGCGATACGGCACGAAGACGGTCTACGCCCGGCTCTGGTGGGAGTTCAACATGCCCCCCGCCCGCCAGGACCCCGGGCTGTTCGTCGCCGCCTGGCGTCGCGCCGTGCCGCTGATCCGCGAGGGCTTCCTCGCGGCGGCCGGGCCGGGGCAGACGCTCCAGGTCGTCTGGTGCGCCAACGCCGACGCGCCCGACCCGGAGCCGTTCTATCCCGGCGACGACCAGGTGGACCTCGTCGGCCTGGACGTCTACGGCTGGGTCTGGGGCGATTCCGACCCCACGCCGGCGCGGGTGGTCGAGCGGGTCCTCCGCGGCCGCTTCTCGCTCGACTGGACGGCGAAGTTCGCGGCCGACCACGGCAAGCCGACCTGCCTGGGCGAGTGGGGGAACGTCGTGCGCAAGGGGGCCAAGCACGACGACGGCCACGGCGCGGGGGACTGCCCCGAGTACATCGACGCCGTCTACGATTGGGCCGCGGCCTGCCCCACCGGCTGCCGCTACGTCTGCTACTTCAACGTGGCCGACGGCGGCGTCGGCCAGACCCTCGACCAGACGCCCCGGTCGCTCGCCCGCCTGAAGGCCCGCGCGTCGGCGGCCCGGCCCAAGCACGCCCCCTGACGCCGCCGCGTCGCCTCACTCGGGCTCGGCCGCGCCCTTCTCGATCCACTCGCGCATCTTGCGGGCGAATTCGTCGTGGGACAACGAGGGCTTGGTGCGGCCCTCGCCGGGGTCCCAGCCGCCGAGGACGAGCTTATCCTCGGTGACGTGGTGGATGATGTCGTCGAGCGTCTTGCCGCCGTTCTTCTTCGGGTCCTTGAGCTGGCGGGCCAGCTCGCCCGGCGTCAGGCCCTGGAAGACCATCGGCGTGGCGGCCGGCGGCAGGTGCCAGTTGGGGTTGCCCGGCGGCATGTTCGCGCCCGGCAGGTTCGTGAACTGGTGGCAGTTGGCGCACTTGAGCGCGTACAGCCCCTTGCCGTCGGGCCCGCGCTTCACGTTCTGGGCGTGGACGTGGCTGTCGTCGCCCTGCAGCGGCTGGTCGCCCGCCGGGTGGCAGTTCATGCAGCGGGGGTGCATCAGGACCTTGTAGGCCTCCAGGAACGCGGCCTTCGACCCGGCGTCGTCCCGGTCGCGCGGGGCGACGGCCCAGGCCCCCAGGGGGAGGCCGACGACGAGGAGGGCCCAGGCGAGGGGGCGGAGCCTCGGCTTGCGTCGGAGTCGTTCGTGCTTCATCGGCCAGTCTCCCGGGTCGATTCGGTCAGGCCCCTTGCCAGTCTTCCGGGCGGAACGGCAGCCGCCGGATCCGCCGGCCGGCGGCGGCGAAGATCGCGTTGGCCACCGCCGGGGCGACGGGCGGGACGCCGGGCTCGCCGACGCCCCCCATCTTGTCGGTCGTCTCGACGATGTGGACCTCGACCCGGGGCATCTCGTTCATCCGCAGGATCGGGTAGTCGTGGAAGTTCCGCTGCTTCACCCGGCCGTCCTCGAACGTGATCTCGCCCTTGAGCGTGGTCAGGCCGAAGGCGACGCAGCCCTCCATCTGGGCCCGGATCGAGTCCGGGTTGACGATCGGGCCGCAGTCGACGGCGCAGACGATCCGGTCGACGCGGAGCTTGCCCCCCGGCCCGGTCGAGACCTCGGCGACGTGGCAGACGTAGCTGGCGAACGACTCGTGCACGGCGATCCCGCGCCCGCTCCCCGGCGGCAGGGGCGTCCCCCAGCCGGCCTTCTCGGCGGCCAGCTCCAGCACCCGTTTGTGCCTGGGGCTCTTGCTCAGCAGGCCCCGGCGCAGCTCGAACGGATCCTTGCCGACGGCGTGGGCCAGCTCGTCGAGGAAGCTCTCGACCACGAAGGCCGTGTGCGTGTGGCCCACGGAGCGCAGCCAGATGACCGGGACCCCCTCCGGGGCGTGCCTCCAGGTCACGTCGAGGTTGGGGATCGTGTAGGGGAGGTCGGCGGCCCCCTCGACGGCCGTGTGGTCGACGCCGTCCTTGACCATGACCTTCTCGAAGGGGGTGCCGAACGCGAACGACTGGCAGACGATCTTGTGCCGCCAGGCCGCGAGCCCGCCGGCGGCGTCGAGCCCGCCGGCGATCGCGTGGTAGGCGCGGGGCCGGTAATAGCCGCCTCGAATGTCGTCCTCGCGGGTCCAGACCACCTTCACCGGGGCCTTGACCGCCTTCGAGAGCTGGACCGCCTCGGCGACGAAGTGGGCGTCGATCGCGGCGCGACGGCCGAAGCCGCCGCCGAGCAGGGTCGTGTGGACCTTCACCTGCTCGGGCTTCAGGCCGGTGATCTGCGTCGCGACCGCGTGGTCGAACGTCTGGCCCTGGGTGCCGGTCCAGACGTCGCAGCCGTCGGGCCGGACGTCGGCGACGCAGTTCAGCGGCTCCATCGGCGCGTGGGCGAGGTAGGGCAGCTCGTACACGGCGTCGAGCCTTATCACGGCCTTCGCCAGCGCGGCCTCGGCGTCGCCGTCGCGCCGCGCGACGGCCCCGGGCTCTTTGGCCATCGCGGCGTATTCTTCGCCCTGCTTCGCGCTGTCGAGGCCGGCGAGGGGCCCGTGGTCCCAGGTGATGCGGAGGGCCTCGCGTCCCTTCCTGGCGGCCCAGAAGCCGACGGCGGCCACGGCCACGCCGCGGTCGATCTCGACGACGTGGCGGACGCCCGGCACGGCGAGCGCCGCCGTGGCGTCGAGCGCCTCGACCTTGCCGCCGAAGACGGGGGGCCGGGCGACCAGGGCGACGAGCATCCCCGGCAGCGTCACGTCCAGGCCGAAGACGGCCGTGCCGTCGGTCTTGGAGGGCGTGTCGAGCCGCTTCGTGGCCTTGCCGATCAGCTTGAACGTCTTCGGGTCCTTGAGCGTGACGTCCTTCGGCGGCGAGAGCTTGGAGGCCCGCGCCGCCAGGCCGCCGTACGAGAGACTGCGCCCGGAGGCCGCGTGGAGCACCTTCCCTTCGCTCGCCGTGCACGACGAGGCGGACACGCCCCATTCCTCGGCCGCGGCGGCGACGAGCATCGCGCGGGCCGAGGCCCCGGCCTTGCGCAGGCGTTCCCACTCGGTCCAGGTGCTGGTGCTGCCGCCGGTGATCTGGGCGCCGTACAGGGTGTGGTTGTATTTGGCGTCGGCCGGCGCCGATTCGACGCGGACCTTGCTCCAGTCGGCGTCCAGCTCCTCGGCCACGATCATCGCCAG
Organism: Paludisphaera mucosa; assembly: GCF_029589435.1. Taxonomy (NCBI): domain Bacteria; kingdom Pseudomonadati; phylum Planctomycetota; class Planctomycetia; order Isosphaerales; family Isosphaeraceae; genus Paludisphaera; species Paludisphaera mucosa. The sequence goes on from NZ_JARRAG010000002.1 coordinate 721,054, forward strand.
GCCGGTGTAGATCCCCTGGCCCATCTCGGAGTGGGCGGAGATCACCGTCACCGACTCGTCGGACCCGATCCGCACGAACGCGTTGGGCTCGAACGTCGCGGCCCCGTCCGCCGCATTCGCCGCCTTGCCGGCGAGCTGAGGCAGGTACACGCCCAGGACGAGCCCGCCGCCGGCCAGCGCGGTGTTGCGGAGGAAGCCGCGGCGGCTGAGGTTGAGGACCTCGCTCATGCGCCACCCCCCGCCGCCCGATGGATGGCCTTGCGGATCCGCAGGTAGGTCCCGCATCGGCAGATGTTCCCGGTCATGCCGTCGTCGATGTCGGCGTCGGTCGGCTTCGGGTTCTCGCGCAGCAGGACGGCGGCGGCCATGATCTGGCCCGACTGGCAGTAGCCGCACTGGGGGACGTCCTCGGCGATCCAGGCCCGCTGGAGCGGGCCGCGGACCTCCTCGGGCAGGCCCTCGATCGTCGTGACCTCCTTGCCGGCGGCGCGGGAGATCGGCGTGACGCACGAGCGGACCGCCTCCCCGTCGAGGTGGAGTGTGCACGCGCCGCACTGGGCCATCCCGCAGCCGAACTTGGTGCCGGTCAGCCCGAGCGTCTCGCGGACCACCCAGAGCAGGGGCGTGTCCGACGCGACGTCGACCGCGCGGACCTCGCCGTTGACTTTCAGCTCGATCATCGTCGCGCCCTCGACCGGACCGATCTTCCCCGCCCCCCGCGAATGCCGCGGGACGAGGGCCCATGGGACGCCGCGCCCCGTTCCCGCCGCAGGACGCAGGGGAAGGGGGCGTGATTTGGGAACGCCGCAATTTTAATGCGGACCCCGGCGAAGGCAAGGACCGAGGGCGTTCGCGAGGCCCGTCGCCGGCCGCCGGGACGGCCTGGCCGCCCCGAACCGGGGGGCGTTGGGGCGTGTCCAGCCAGGGTGATCTTCGGGAGTGTCTGCGGTTGCGTCCCGATCTGCGCCATGATGTTTGGGATACGCCCTGCCGGCCTCGTCGAGTAAGGTACGGACGAAGCTGCACTCAAACACGGAGGCAAACCATGCATCTTCCGGTCCTGTTCATGATGCTGACCGTCTCGATTCAAGTCGATCACTCGACCATCTCTTTCTCGGAGGCCCTTGCCTCTGTCATCCCACCTCGGGTCGATGAACTGGAGGAAGAGAGCGAGCTGATCGTCCTCGCCAGGGTCGAATCGGTGAGCGGAGGCCCGGAGGATGAGGATCGCCGGGCCAAGGCGACAGTGCTGGAAGTCTGGAAGGGGCCAAAGACGACTTCGGTCGAGTATCGCATCTCGCCGACATTCGCTTGCGACATCGCCAAGGCTACGAAGGGCGAGACCGTTCTGCTCTTCCTGAGAAAAGAGAGGACGGGGTGGGGCATCGCTTGGGCCGGGCGAGGCCGGATGCCGATCGTAAATATAAACGATATTAAATACACATCTTTCTTTTCCGATGTTATTTTCCCGGATGAAACGCCCCGGGTTAGAGCCGAAGAAGCGGACGGGAGTGGCTTCGAACAGGCCGTCGAGCTGAGACTCGTCAAGGAACTTGTGCAGAAGGCGACCGAGCAGAAACGTAAAGAAGATTCGCCAAGCGGCAAGCGTGACGCCAAGTAGCTTCGGGAATTCACGGAATCCTTCCACGCATGAAAAACCCCGCCCAGCGACGGGGTCGGGGACGCCTGGAGGCTGTGGTCCGGGGACGGGGGCCGCGGGGCGGTCGGCGCGAAAAGCCTCGCCCTCCCTTGCCGTCCGCGCTACGATGGGAGAATACCAGCATGGCGACGTCCCCGCGGCGGGCGTCGCCGGCGACGGACCATCGAACCGATCGATCGCGACGAGAATAGAGGAGAGATGAGCACGCGAGCCTCGCGGACGGAGCAGGAGACGACGGGCATGGAGACCCGGACCGGGCGGGCCCCGGGGGACGAGGGAGCCGGCCGCGAGGCGCGGGACGCGACGACGACGCAAGATCACGGACGGGACGACAGGCCCGCCCACACGCCCGACCTGAGGGCGTACGCGTACCTGGGCATCATGATCTTCCTGGGCTCGACGACGTCGCCCCTGGCGCAGGTGGCGGTGCGGCAGCTGCCGATCGGGCTGGTGCCGCTGCTGCGGTTCGGCACGGCGGGGCTCTGCCTGATCCCGTTCGTGGGCGGCTTCGGCCGGGTCCGCGAGCTGATCCGCCGCGACTGGCGGCGGCTGCTGCTGGTGGCGGCCTGCTGCGTGCCCATCAACCAGTTCTTCTTCCTGACCGCCGCCAAGCTCGGCACCAACGCCCACGTCGGCCTCTTCTACGCGACGGTGCCCCTCATCGTGTGGGTCCTCGCCTGGATGATCGGCCAGGAGCCGCTCGACCTCAGCCGGCTGGGGGGCATCCTCATCAGCATCGCCGGCGTGCTGGTCATCGGCCTGGGGAACATCCTGGGCGGCGACGCCGCGTCGACCCCCGAGCAGACGCACGCGGTGATGATCGCCGATCTGCTCCTCATCGGCGCGGTGATCTCGTGGGGGGCGTACGTGACCCTGAGCCGCCCCCTGATCGTCCGCCACGGGGCGCTGCCGACCCTGGCCGGGACGTTCCTCGTCGGCTTCCTGCTGCAGATCCCGATCGCCGCCCTGACGGCCCCCGCGTGGGTCCCCCAGCTCCGCCTGGCCACGCCCGCGGCCTGGATCTGCCTGGCCGTGCTGGCCTTCGCGATCACGCCGATGAACCTGGCGCTGCAGAACCTGGCGCTCCGCCGTCTGGACGCCAGCCAGGTCGCCACGTTCAGCAACGTCGCGCCCGTGCTCACCGTGGTCTGGGGCGTCTGGCTGTTCGGCGAGGTCCTCTCGCCGGCCCTGGTCGTCGGCGGCCTGCTGACGCTGCTGGGCGTCTTCTGGACCAGCCGCCCCGCCCCCCGGCGTGCGAAGTCCGCGGCGACCCTCCCCGCCTGGCCGGCCGAGGCCCCCGCCGCCTGCCCCGCGGAATGAGGCGAGCGATCGTCCTTCTCCCCTCGTGGGAGAAGGACGATTCGCGAAGCCCGTTTTTTACTTCGCGGCGCCGGCGTGGGCCTTGCCCTCGCCCGTCGCGGCTTCGATGAGCTTCTTGGCCTTGCCGGGGTGCTCCTTGCATTCCAGCAGGGCCGAGAGCATCAGGGGGGCGACGATGGTGGCGTCGGACTCGATGACGAACATCGGCGTGTCTTCGGTCAGCTTGTCCCAGGTTATCTTCTCGTTCGGGGTCGCCCCGGAGTACGAGCCGTACGACGTCGTCGAGTCGGAGATCTGGCAGAAGTACGCCCAGGGCTTCACCGGCTCTTCCAGGTCGTACTTGATCGAGGGGACGACGCAGATGGGGAAGTCGCCGGCGATGCCGCCGCCGATCTGGAAGAAGCCGATGCCCCGGCCCTCGGACAGCTCGCGGTAGCGGTCGTAGAAGTCGGCCATGTACTCGATGCCCGACTTGGCGATCGACGCCTCGCACTCGCCCAGCTTGACGTGCGACGCGAAGATGTTGCCGAACGTCGAGTCCTCGTAGCCGGGGACGACCAGCGGCAGCCGGGCGCGGGCCGCGGCCAGGAGCCAGCACTCCTCGGGGTCGCCCTCGTAGAGGTCGTCGCCGATCGTCAGGACGAGGTCGTAGAAGTACTCGTGCCAGAACTTCCGCGTCTTCTTCGCGGCGGCCTCCTTCCACATCGGCACGATGAACTTCTCGACGGCGCGGAAGGCCTCGTCCTCGGGGATGCTCGTGTCGGTCACCCGCCGCATCCGCTCTTCGAGGATCTTGGTGTCGTCCTTCTTGGCGAAGTAGCGGTACTCGGGGAAGTCCTTGTAGCTGTGGTGGGCGACCAGCCGGAAGAGCGACTCTTCGAGGTTGGCGCCCGTGACCGACATGCCGTGGATCAGCCCGGCGCGGATGGCCGGCGCCAGGGTGATCCCGAGCTGCGCCGACGACATGGCGCCGGCGACCGCCCAGAACATCTTGCCGCCCGACTCGACGTGCCGCCAGTACGCGAGGGTCGCGTCGCGCGTGGCCCGCGCGTTGAAGTTCTTGTAGTTCTTGAGGACGAATTCCAGCATCTTCATCGGTCGATCTCGACTGTATGACGTTCACGGCCCGCACCGCCGCGGCGCATGGTCGGCGGGGAACCCTCCCGGCTCGAAGTTCCAGCTTACCGGAATCCCCGCCGCCTGTAACGGCCTCCGGCGGCGAGGGCCCGGCGTCGCCCGCGGATTCGACCGAGGTCCTCCCCCGTCCGGGGTTTGCGGGAAGGGGGCGGTTGACGTTGCCGAGATCGCGGAACTCGGATTAAATGGCCGACGGCGCGCCGGACCGAAGGATCGATCGATGCGCCGCTCCAGGTCGCTCGGCGCCCGGGGCGTTGATCCCCCACGGAGGAGGAATGCCCGTGTCGTCCGCCCCGCCCGCCGACGAAGCCGCGCGCCAGAAAGGCCCGCCGCCCTCTCGCGACCGTCGATCGCCCCTGCGCGAAGCCCTGATGATCGGCCTGCTCGCGCTCACGCTCAACCTGGTGGGCAACGGCCGGGTGAGCCTGTGGGACCGCGACGAGCCCCGGTACGCCGGCGCGACCCGCGAGATGCGCGCCAGCGGCGACTGGGTCCACCCCACGTTCAACGCCGAGCCCCGCTACCACAAGCCGATCCTGATCTACTGGCTGATGCTCGCCGGCACGGCGCTGGGCGGCGACGGCCCGTTCGGCGCGCGGCTGGTCTCGGCGGTCATGGGGACGGCCACCGTGATCCTGGCCTGGGGCTGGACGAGGCGCGTTTTGGGCGCCCGCGCGGGGCGGCTGGCGGGGCTGGTGCTGGCGACGATGCCGCTCATGGTCGCCGAGTCGAAGCTCTGCACCACCGACGCGACGCTCGCCTTCTTCTACGTCGGCTGCCAGCTCGCGCTCTGGGAGCTGTGGACCCGGCCCTCGCGCGGGGCCGCGGCGGCCTTCTGGGCGCTGCTCGGCCTGGCGGTGCTCACGAAGTCGCCGGCCGCGCCCGTGCTGCTCGTCGCGTCGGTCGGCGTGGCCTGGCTCTGCGGCGGGCCCAGCCCGTTCGTCTACGCCCGCCGGCTGCACTGGCGGTGGGGACTGCCGCTCTTCCTGGCGATCGTCGTCCCCTGGAACGTGGCGATCCTGATCCGCTCGGGCGGGGCGTACTTCGACGTGGCCGTCGGCTACCACATCGTCCAGCGGGCCACGCAGGGCCTCGAGGAGCACGGCGGCTTCCCCGGCTATTACGTGGTGCTGGGGATGGCCACGCTGCTCCCCTGGTCGGCCCTCCTCCCGGCGGCCCTGGCGTCGGCCTGGAGCCGGCGGCGGGAGACGGCGGCGGCCGGGTTCCTGATCGGCTGGGCGATCGGCCCGCTGATCCTGCTGGAACTCGTGCGGACGAAGCTGATCCACTACTACCTGCCGGCCGTCCCCGCGCTGGCGGTGCTCGTCGCCTGGCTGCTGGTCCGCGTGCTCGAATCGCCGATCGCCCTGACTTCCGACCGCCTGGTCCGGCTCGCCGGCCGCGTGATCGGCGGCGTCGCCGCGACGATGGCGATCGGCCTGGCGGCGGCGGCCGTGGCCGTCCTGCCCGCTCCGATGCGCGCCCCGGCGCTGACCGTGGCTGCGATCGCGGCGGCCGGAGCGGTCTACCTGCTGCGCGAGTCCGCGGCCCGCCGGCCCCGCAACGCGCTGTACGGGGTCGTCGCCTGCACCGCCGCGATGGAGGTCGTCGTCGCCGGCTGGGGCCTGCCCGCGGCCGAGCCGTACCGCGCGTCGTCGCTGGTGGGGCGTCGCCTGGCGGCCCTCGAAGTTACGACCGGGGCCGCGCCCGCGCTCTGCACCTTCAAGCCCCCCGGGGCCGTCTACGCCCTGGGCCACCCCGCGCCGATCCTCAAGAGCCGCAAGGACTTCCTGGAACACCTCGCCCGCTGCGGCCGGTTCCTGATGCCGCTGACGCCCCACGAGCTGAAGCTGCTGCAGGACGATCCGGCGTTCGACGTGCAGGTCCACGAGACCGTCGAGGGCCTCAGCATCGAGAAGGTGCGCAACGAGATCCTCCACCTGTCCGTCGTCCGTCCCGCGCCCGAGTCCGCCCCGGAGGTCGCCAGGCCGGACTCGGACGAGCTGGCGCGCTGAGCCGAGGAGGAGATCATGGACGACGACTATCCCGACGACGAAGACGGCGACGCCCTCCGGCGGGTGGCGGACCTGGGCGTCGACATGAAGCGGCCGATGGAGATCGACTTCTTCGTCGCCGTCCCGAGCCGCGAGGCGGGCGAGGCCTTCGCGCAGGAGGCCGTGCAGATCGGCTTCCTCGTCGAGGTCTTCCACGACGAGGACGAGGACGCCTGGGACTGCCTCTGCACCAGCGAGATGCTCCCCACCCACGAGAACGTCGCCGCCGCCCGCCGCGAGCTCGACGACCTCGCCCGTCCCTTCGGCGGCCTCTGCGACGGCTGGGCCACGACCGGCGAGCCGGCCGACCCCTGAGTCGTTTTGGGGATGGAGGCGTTCAAGGGACGTTAGGCTTCGAGGCCGGATCGGCGCCCGAATGGCACCGGCCGGCGTCGGATGATGAGCCCCTCATCCGGCCTGCGGCCACCTTCTCCCACGAAGGGGAGAAGGACGATCTTCGGGGGCGGCGGGAGGCGGCGAAGGTGAAGCGAGCGGGCGTGCTGGTGGTGCATGTGACGAGCCACGGCTACGGGCACATGAACCGGACGGCGTCGGTCCTCAACCACGTGCCGGCCGAGGTGCCGGTGGTGATCCGCTGCCACCCCGACCTGTTCCCGAACTGGCGCGAGCGGCTGCTGCGGCCTGCGGACCTGGACGCCCACGCATCCGACTCCGGGGCCGTCAACCCGGTCGGCGGCAGCGGCGAGACCGACGCCGCGGCCACCCTCGCCCTCGCCGTCGACGTCTATCGCGAGGCCGTGACCCGGGTCGACGCCGACGCCGACTTCCTCCGCGACGTCGGGGCCGCCGCCGTGCTGAGCGACGCCCCGCCGCTGCCGCTCGTCGCCGCGAAGCGCGCGGGCGTGCCGGGCTGGCTGCTCGCCAACTTCACCTGGTACGACATCTACGCGCCTTACGCGCGCCACGCCGGCCCCGAGGCCAAGCGGGTCGTCGCCGCGCTGAAGCAGGCCTACCGCCAGGCCGCCGGCGTCTTCCGCGCCGAGCCGGCGCTCAGGATGGGCTGGCTGCCGAACCAGGTCGACGTGGGCCTGGTCGCCAACCCGGGCCGCGACCGCGCGAGGGAGCTTCGCGGCCTGCTGGGGCTGGGGAAGGCCGAAAAGCTCGTCTATTTCTACGTCGGTCGCTACGGCCAGGACGACCTGGACTGGGCCCGCCTGGCCTCGTTCGCCGCGCGCGGGGTCCACTTCGTCGGCTACCACGCCGCGCCGGCGGGGAGCCTGCCGAACCTGCACCTGGTCTCGGCCTCGGAGTGGTCGGGCGGCGACCTGATCGCCTCGACCGACGCCGTGGTCGCCAAGGCCGGCTACGGCACGATGAGCGAGGCGATGGCCCACGGCCGGCCGATCCTCTACCCGCCCCGGCGCGGCTTCGCCGAGTACCGCGCCCTGGACCGCGCCGCGAGGTCCTGGGGCGGCGGCGTCCCGGTCTCCTCGCGCGACTTCTCCGCCATGCGGATCGGCCCGGCCCTCGACCACGCCTTCGCGCTCGGCCGCCTCAAGCCGCCCTGCTCGCCCGTCGGCGCCGCGACCGTGGCGAAGCACCTGACGAAGCTCTGCCGATCGGGCCGGGCCGGCTCGTAATCGACCATCCCGGAGGGGTCGGACGGCCCCGCTTCCAGTCCTCGGCCGACCCTCGGGCCTTGCACCTTCCCCCGAGCGCGGCCACGGCGTCGCCCTCCCCTCATCAGCCCGGCCCGACGCGGCCGGGGACGGCCCCGGGCCTTGCAGGTCGGGGCGGCGGCGGGCAGACTCGACGTGAGCTGAATCATCCGAGGCCCGGGCCTGAGGACGCAACATCTCATGATTCGTAGAATCGACGCCGTCCGCCTCGTCGTCTTGCTCGCGGTCATGCTCGCCGCCCCGGCTCGCGACGTCCGCGGCGACGACTGGCCGGCGCGGGGGCGCGAGGTGGTCGCGAAGGTCCGCGAGTATTTCTACGACCTCGCCCGGGCCGAGGCCTGGGCCGAGAAGCACGCGGGCTACGCCGACGAGGCGCGCGATGGAGACGCGTTCGCGGCGGCGACGCGCCGGGCGCTGGCCGAATTGCAGGCGTCGCACACGGCGTATTTCACGACCGACGACCCGGAGTATTACGGCCTGGCGTCGATCTTCCACGGGATGGCGGGGATGCCGCCCGCGGAGGTCGAGTCGATCGGCGTGGACGTCGCGCCGGGGGGCTTCGTCCGGCGGGTCTTCGCGGGGAGTCCGGCGGAGGCGGCGGGGCTCCGTCGCGGGGACGAGATCGTCTCGGCCGACGGCCGGCCGTTCCAGCCCGTCGCCTCGCTCCGCGGGCGGGACGGCCGCGAGGTCGCTCTGGAGGTCCGCAGCCGCGCGGGCGAGGAGCCGCGACGGGTGGTCGTGTTCCCCCGGCGGATCGACCCCGGGCGCGAGTGGCTCGACGACCAGGAGATGGGCGCGCGGGTGGTGGATCGGGGCGGCAGGCGGGTCGCGCTGATGCGGCTCTTCTCGGCCGCCGGCGAGGCCCATCAGGAGGCCGTCCGCGACGCGGTCGCGGCGAAGTTCGCCGACGCCGACGCCCTGGTCCTGGACCTTCGCGGCGGCTGGGGAGGCGCCTCGCCGGGCTTCGTCTCGATCTTCGACCGCGCGCCCCCGGTCCTCGAACAGGTCCGCCGCGACGGCGCCCGGGCGAAGTACGATCCGCAATGGCGCAAGCCCCTGGTCCTGCTGGTCGACGGCGGGTCGAAGAGCGGCAAGGAGGTCGTCGCCTTCGCGGTCCGCAAGCACCGTCTGGGCGCGATCGTCGGCGAGAACACCGGAGGCGCGGTCCTGGCCGGCCGCGGCTTCCCGATGGGGGGCGGCCTGCTGTACCTGGCCGTTTCCGACGTCCTCGTCGACGGCGAACGGCTGGAAGGCCGCGGCGTTCACCCCGACGTCGAGGCCTCCGACCGACTCCCTTACGCCGAGGGGGCCGACCCCCAGCTCGACGCGGCCCTCGACGCCGCCGCGAGCCCGCCCCCCGGGCCGCGTCCGCAGCCCTGAAGCGCCGAGGGGGCCGCAAGAGCCGGATCGACGTCCGAGCGCCCGAGGCGACGCGTCGGACGCGACCGCCGCGAACTTGCTTTCACGAATCCCCCGGGGCATACTCGCGAATCCCGGACGCCGTCCGTCCGGGGGACCGCACACGAGGCCGCCGGCCCCCGCTCAAAGTCGTGGTCGCGGCGGCCGGAGGAACCTCCGTTGAGCCGTTTCGATCGAGCGAAAGCCCGCCCCCGCACGTCGCGGCGGCCGGCGTTGGAGCGACTTGAGACGCGGGCCGTACCCGCCTATCTGACCCCGATCACGGGTGGCCTGGGGAGCCTGACCGCGGCGGGCCTGGTGGAGGCGTCGGATTTCGACGCGATCCCCGCACCCAAGACCATCACGAGGTCGTCGAGCGTCGCCAACGATCGCGTGCACTCGGCCTCGGCGTCCGGCGAGGTGCGCTGGCAGCAAGGGCGGGTCCAGGGCATCGGGGTCGCGTTCCTGGTGGCCAACGCGCAGGCGTCCTCGTACTGGGCCACGCCCTGGGACCCGGCCACCACGGGCGCCCCGGCCGCGGCCGAGGCGGGTTCGCGGGCCCCGGAGGGCGAGGTCGGCGCCCCGATCACGATGCGGATCACGCCCGACGAGGGCGAGGAGGTCGGGGCCGTCGTCCAGATCGCGATCACGGTGGACTTTCGGGCGACCACCGACCTCGGGGCTACCGTCGACTACGCCGTCACCTACGCCTATCCCTCCGGAGAGGCGGCGGCGACGGTGGCCTCCGGAGTCACGACGGCGGCCGGCGGGGGGCAGGCGGTGTTCTTCGCGCGGATCGGCGACGAGATCCGGATCGCCTCGAAGCTCCACGCCGCCGCGGTGGGGACGGGCCCGGAAGTCGCGAACGGCGCCTTCGAGCTGACCACCCTGATCGAGCTCGGCCCGGCCCGCCCCAACCTGGCGATCGAGGCGGTCGAGAACCGCGAAGGCCGTATCGCCTTCGGCTACGCCGCGGCCGGCGTCGACGGGCCGTTCGGGGCCGCTCTGTATCAGTCGATGGACGCGGCCTGGGATCCCTCGGACCGGCTCGTCGACCGGATCACGATCGAGCCCGGGGCGTCGCGGGGATCGTCGAGCTTCTCGGCCGACGGGCTGGCGCGGGGATACCCGTACGTCTTCGTCGTCGCCGACCCGCTCGGCGCCCCCGCCGACCCCTACCCGGCCGACGACGCCCGCTCGATCGCCTTCGCCGCGCCGCCGATCGACCTCTTCGCCGGGGGCGACGGCGACGGCGCGGCGACGATCGACGTGGATCCCTCGCGGGGCGTCTACCTGACGCGCGTCGAGGTCCTGGCCGGCGACACGCTGCGGCTGTCCGCCCTCGACCGCTCCGGCGCGTCGGCGACGGACGTGGACGCCGTGCTGAGGATCTTCTCGGACGACGGGACGCCGTTCGCCGAGATCGACGGCACGGTCCCCGGCTCCGGGGGCGAGGCTTACACGCACACCTTCGACGCGGGCGGCGTCTACTGGATCGGCGTGGGGACCCAGGCGCAGCGAGACTACACGCCGTCCGTCCCCTCCTCGTCCGAGGACGACGGGCCCGGGTTCCGCTTCCAGGCCGAGCTGGCCGGAAGGGACGACGTCGAGCCCGACGACGCGGCCGCCGCGACCACGCCCGTCGCGTTCGCGGCCGGCCGGTACGTCCGATCGACGACGATCGCGGGCCGCGACGACGTGGACGTGTACCGGATCGACGCGCTGGCGGGGAACCGCTACGTCGTCCGGACCTCGCGCCCGACGACGGCCGTCACCCCCGGTGCGGCCGTCGCCACCGTGTACGACGCGTCCGGCCGGAAGGTGGCCGGGACCGTCGTCGGCGGCGACTCGGGGGAATTCGCCTTCACGGTGGTGGCCGGCGGCCGCTATTACGTCATGGTGGCCGGGCGGGCCGGCCCCGACCGCATCGCCCTCGACCTCCCCGACGTCGACCCGCCGACCCGGACGCGCGGCGACGGCGACCTGAGCGTCGCTTACACCCGCGACGGCGGCTGGGATTACGCTCTCGCCGTCGAGGAGCAGGTCCGCCCCCTGCTCCTGGCCGCGAAGCCCCTGTTCCTCGACCGAGGCCCGGACGGGATCTGGGGATGGAGCGAGGGCGTCGGGCTCCAGCAGCTGGCGATCGACGACCCGGAGGGGATCGTCGCCGCCCCGGACGGCTCGCTCTACATCGACTACGGCCCCCGCGGGCTCTGGCGGTGGTCCGCGGCCGGCGGCCTCGCCCTCGTCAACGCGGCCCCCCCCCAGGCGATGACCGCCGCGGCCGACGGCCGGCTCTACATCGACTACGGCCCCTACGGCCTCTGGCGTTGGGCGGAGGGCCGCATGGAGCAGCTCAACGCCGCCGATCCCCAGGCCCTGGCCGCCGGGGCCGACGGCCGACTCTACGTCGACTACGGCCCCTACGGCCTCTGGCGGTGGGCGGAAGGCCGCATGGGGCAGCTCAACACCGCCGACCCCGAGGGGATGGTCGCCGCGGCCGACGGCTCGCTGTTCATCGATTACGGGCCCTACGGCCTCTGGCGATGGTCCGACGGCTCGATCCGCCAGCTCAACTCCGGCGACCCCCAGGCCCTGGCCGCGGCCGCCGGCTCGCTCTACATCGACTATGGGCCGTTCGGCCTCTGGCGATGGTCGGCGGACGGCTTCACCCAGCTGAACTCGGGCGACCCCGAGCGCCTGGCGGCCGGCTCGGACGGCACCCTCTACATCGACTTCGGCGTCTTCGGCGCCTGGCGCTGGACCACTCGCGGGGGATTTGTGCGCCTGGCCGAGTTCGATCCACAGAATTTCGCCGTCGGCTGACCGTTCGACGAGGATGGGGGGCGTCGCGGCGCGGGTTTTGCGATCGAACGGGACATCCCCATCGGCGAAGTCCGCCGACCGCGCCCCCCGTCGAAGATGAGATGCGATGAACCACACCCTCCCCCCCCCCGCCCCCCTCCCGCGCGACGAGTTCACCCGGCGCGTCTGGATCGTCGCCGGGGCCGTCCTCGCGGTCGCGACGGCCGGGGCGGCGCTCGTCATGGCGTCGTCGGTCTTCCTGCTCCTCTTCGCGGCGGTCCTGCTGGCGATCCTCCTGCGCACGGCGGCCGACGCCGTCGCCCGCTGGACGGGCCTGGGGCCGAAGTGGGCCTTCGCGGTCCTGCTGATCGTCCTGGCGCTGGCGGCCGGCGGCCTGACCTACCTCGTGGGCGCGACGGCGGCCGACCAGTTCTCGAAGCTGAACGAGGAGCTGCCCCGGTCGATCACGCGGGTCCGGGCCTATCTGCAGGGGTCCACCTGGGGCCGCGAGGTCCTGCGATGGGCGCCCGCGGCCCAGGACGCCGTGACCGACCAGCCCCAGGCCGCGGCCTCGCACGTCGCCGAGGTCTTCTCGACGACCTTCGGCGCGGCCGGCGACCTGGTGGTGCTGCTCTTCGTGACCCTCTACCTGGCCGCCTCGCCCACGATGTACGTCGACGGCCTGGTCCGGCTCGTCCCGCCCGCCGGCCGGCCCCGGGCCCGAGAGGTCCTCGCGGCCGTCGGAGAGCGGCTGAAGGGCTGGATGCTCGGCCAGATGGTGGCCATGGCGACGGTCGGCCTGATCTCCGGCGTCGGCCTCTGGCTCGTCGGCGTGCCCCAGTTCCTGGTCCTCGGCCTGGTCGCCGGCATCCTCACCGCGATCCCCTACGTCGGGCCGATCGTGGGCGCGCTGATCGGCGTGCTCGCCGCGCTGACGCAGGGCCCCGACAAGGCCCTGTGGGCCCTGCTCGTCTTCACCGTGGCCGAGTCGCTGGAGGGCTATGTGATCACCCCGCTGGTCCAGCAGCGGATGTCCGAACTGCCGCCCGTCCTGACCCTGGTCGCGATCGCGGTGGCCGGCGCCCTCTTCGGCGTCGTCGGACTGATCGTCGCCGCCCCCCTCGCCGTCGCCCTCCAGACGGCCGTCGAGGAACTCTACGTCCAGGACGTCCTCGAAGACCGCGACCCGGACGCGGCCGCCTGAACCCGAGGCGACAGGCTTGACAGGCAACCAACTGGTTGCATAATAACGCCATGGAAGCCGACCCCGACAAGGTCTTCAAGGCGCTGGCCGACCCCGGCCGGCGGCTCTTGCTCGATCGCCTGCACGCGGAGAACGGGCAGACGCTGGGCCAGCTCTGCGAGCGTATGGTGATGACCCGGCAGGCCGTGACGAAGCACCTCAAGGTGCTGGAGGAAGCGTCGCTGGTCGTCCCGATCCGTCGGGGTCGCGAGAAGCTGCACTACCTGAACCCGGTGCCGATCCACGAGATCGCCGAGCGCTGGATCGGCAAGTTCGATCGGGGGCCGTTGCGCGCGCTCGCCGACCTCAAGAAGGCGCTGGAAGGAGGGACCGATGGCTGAATCGCGGTTCGTCTACGTCACCTACATCCGCACTACGCCCGAGAAGCTCTGGCAGGCGCTCCGCGAACCGGAGTTCACCCGGAAGTATTGGGCCGAAACCTGGCAGGAGTCCGAGTGGAAGCCGGACGCGTCGTGGCGGATCATGCTGCCCGACGGCCGCGTCGCCGACAGCGGCGAGGTCGTCGCGATCGAGCCCGGCCGGCGGCTCGTCCTGACCTGGCGCAACGAGTTCAAGCCCGAGCTGCACGAGGAAGGCTACTCGCGCCTGACCTACGAACTCGAACAGGTCGGCGACGCGGTGAAGCTGACCCTGATCCACGAGATCGACCGCGACGACTCGAAGCTCATCGGGGTCACGTCGACCGGCTGGCCGGCGATCCTGGCCAGCCTCAAGAGCCTCCTCGAAACCGGCGAGCCCTTGGAGATGACCCGCCGCTGGCGGGCGGAGAGCTGACCGGCGAACGCGGAGGCCAAACATGATGTAAAATCCACTTTACATAGTGTCGTCTCGGCATTACAATTCGGGCGGGAGATCCGAAGCCGAGAGGAGGCCCGAAAATGTCCGCGTCGCAGAAGCATGCGTGGTTCAACCTGACGGTCGTCGCCGCGACCGTGGTCACGGTTTTGGCCCTGGTCCCGATGCTCGGGCCGGGGGCCCAGGGAGGGTTCGCGTTGCTCGGGCTGCTGGGGCTCGGGCCGATCTTCTTCCGCCGCCGGGCCGGCGTGGTGGTCGCGGACGAGCGCGATTTGGAGATCCAGCGCCGGTCGATGCTGATCGCCTACGTCGTCTTCTGGCTGGCTTTCGTCATCGCCTGCGTGTCGCTGCCGGCGTTCTACGGCTGGCGAGGCTCTGTGCCGGTGGCGGTCGTCCAGTCGAGCGTCTGGTGCGCCTGGATCCTCGTCGTCGGCGTCGCGTCGATCGCCACGCTGTCCATGGACCGGCTGGGGGAAGCCGATGCCTCCTGACGCCGCCGGCAAGATCAGCAACCGGCTCCGGAAGCTGCGCTTCGAGCACTCCGAGATGACCCAGCAGACGCTAGCCGAACGGGCCGGCGTGACCCGCCAGACGATCATCGCCCTGGAGGCCGGCAAGTACACGCCCTCGCTGCTGCTGGCCTTCCGCCTGGCCCGCGCGTTCGGCAAGGGCGTCGAGGAGGTCTTCGGGTACGAGGAGGCCGCGAACCGGCCCACCGCCACGCCGATCGATGATTCCATGAACAAGTAAAATCCTGTTCGAAAAATCCGTTTCACCGTCGAACGACGGCCTTCCCCCCTCGCGGGGGAAGGTGGCCCGGAGGGCCGGATGAGGGGGAGGCGAGCACGAAAGCCGTCGCCGTAACGTCCTGCCTGCCGGCGGGTTCCGATGGGGCATCGCGCGTCCTCCCCCTCATCCGACCCCTGCGGGGCCTGCCTTCCCCCGCGAGGGGGGAAGGCCGTCGGGGGCGCCAGCCGTCACGGCCCGGGCTTGGCCGGGTCGCCCAGGAGGATGATCGGGTCGCGGCGGGAGACGACGACGCCGCCAGGCTTTTCCTCGGTGACGGCGAAGAGGTAGGGCTCGACGACCTGGATGGGCGCGCGGATGGGGAGGATGGCCACGCCCGGGGCGCGGACGTCGAAGACGCCGCCGTCGATCGGGTAGCGTTCGTCCTGGGCCCGGTCGAAGATCCAGAGCTGGTACTGCTTCAACTTCGGGTCGTTCACGGCGACCCCCGTGAGTCGCATGAACCCCCGCTGGCGCTGGCTGCTCCAGACGAGCTCGCCGCTCGACGCCGCGCCCGGGCCGACGCCTTTCAGCGACACCGTCATGACGTCGCGGGCGCTCAGGATCTCCTCGCGGTCGCGGATCAGGTCGGCGGCGGCGTCCCGGGGCGTCGGTCGCAGCCAGGCCGCGAGGGCCAGCAGCAGGCAGGCGGCCGCGAGCCCCCAGGCGATCCACGGCGGCGAGCCGACCCGCCGCGGCGCGTGAGGCTCGGGGAGAGGCCGGAGGGGCGGCGCCCCGGAGGTCAGGGCGTCTCGACCCTGGCGGGCGCAGATCTGCCGGAGGCGATCCGGCAGGGGCGCCTCGTCGGCCGGCGCGAGCCCGACGTACAGCGCCGCGACGATGCGTTCGAACTCCTCGACGTCGCCGTCGCCCAACTCCGCCTTGAGCCGCTCGACCTCGGCCCGGTCGTCGGGCGCGAGGCCGAACGCGGCGTCCTCGGCGAGCAGTTCCCGCAGGCGGTCGCGGTCGATCGGGGACAGGTCGTCGCTCATTCCGAGCCCCCTCTCGCGTCGACGCCGGGGACCGAGCGGAGGAGATCCCGGATCTGCATGAGCCCGCGCCGGACGAGCGTCTTCACCGAGCCCAGCGGGCGGCCGGTGACCCGCGCGATCTCGGTGTGGGTGAGGCCGTCGTAGACCGCGAGCCGGAGCACGGCCTGCTGCTCCGGGCGGAGCGACCGGAGGGCGACCGTCACCCGGGCGACGTCGTCGTCGCGCTCGAGCCGATCGAACTGGCCGAGGTCTTCCGAGACGAGATCCGCGGCGAGGTTCGAGGTCTTCGGCGACCGGCCGCGCTTGCGGGCCCGGTCGATCAGCCGCCTGCGGGCGATCATGACGACGAACGCCGACTCGGACGAGAGCGTCTCGTCGAACCGCCCGGCCGCGCGCCAGACGTCGATGAACGCCTCCTGGACGCCGTCCTCGGCGTCGGCCGGGTCGGCCGAGAGCTTGCGCGCGAGGGACCAGACCAGGCCGCCGTAGCGTTCAAGCACCTCTTCGATCGCAGATTGATCTCCCGCCGCGACCCGGCGGAGCAGTGAGTCTGACATCCGGATCGCATTCTAACCCATCGGTCGCCGACCGGCCAACTCCCCCGCCCCGCCCGGGCCCGGCGATCCTCCGCGTCGAGGATCGCGGCGGGGACGGGGGCAGGCCGTCGATCCGTCGTCAGTCTTTGTCGTGCGGGATCAGGACGGCGTCGATCACGTGGATCACGCCGTTGGAGCACTCGATGTCGGCCTTGGTGACCTTCGCGTCGTTGATCTTCACGCCGTCGGCGGCGTCGACGGCGACCGTCTGGCCCTGGACCGTCTTGGCCGACTTCAGCTTCACCACGTCCGCGGCCTTGACCTTGCCCTTCACGACGTGATAGGTCAGCACGGCCTTCAGCTTGGCCTTGTCCTTGAGGAGGGCTTCGACCGTCCCCTCGGGCAGCTTCTTGAAGGCCGCGTCGGTCGGCGCGAAGACGGTGTACGGCCCTTCGCCCTTCAGCACGTCGACCAGGTCGGCCGCCTTGAGCGCGGCGGCGAGGGTCTTGAACGAGCCGGCCGCGACCGCGGTATCGACGATATCCGACTTGTGGTCTTCGGCGTGCGCGGGGGCGGCGGACGCCGCGGCGGCGGCGAGGCCGACGAACAGGCACCAGCTCTTGATCATGGACATGGATCGACTCCTGGTTCGAACTTCGAGGGTGTAGGGATGTTTCGGCGCGCGGACCGGCCGTCCGGGACGCGTCCGATCCTTCCGACCGGACGGCCCGGGCCCGACTTCACGGCCCACGCCTTGAATTCGCTCGCGGACGCCGATCGGATTCACAATCCGGCGAGTTCCCCCGCGGTTCGTCAGGGGCCGGGCGGCGAACTCGGGGCGTCCGGGTTCAACAGGGCCGGGGCCGACGGCGGGGGCGTCCGGCCGGGCGAGGAGGATTCGCCGCTCGCCTGCGACGTGAACGGCGCGAAGGTGGAGTCGGGATAGGGGAGCATCCCCGAGAACGACCCGTAGCCGCCCAGATCGCCGCCGCCGGTGGAGATCACCGGGCGGTCGATGACGAGCGGGCTGGGGCCGCCGTCGAAGTACTGCGGCCGGTCGGGCGTCGGGCCGCCGGGGCCGGCGTCGTGCGGGAACGGCGCGATCTTCGTCAGCTTGAAGCGGTCGAGCCCGGGGGCGGGATGGTTGTAGCCGGGGCCGCCGTAGAAGGGATGACCTCCCTCGGCGCCGGCCCCCAGGGCGTCGCCGCCGTAGCCGTGGCCCCGGTGGAACCCGAGGCCGAAGCCCTGGTACCCGGGATGAACCCCGGGCGGGCCGTAACCCAGCGTCCCGCCCGCATCCGTCCGGACCGCGCGGTGACGCCCGAGCCAGGAGAAGAGACCATCCCCGGCCGAGGTCGGCGTCTCGCAGCAGAGCCAGGCCCCGAACGTCAGGGCGAGCGCCCCGGTGAGCCGCCGTCGACCGTCCCTCGCCGTCGGATTCATCTGTGAATTCCCCCTGTCGAATGTCCTGACTGGTCCGGTCGCCGGCCGCCGTTAACGAGTCGCCGGAGGAGGCCCGTGGCCGACGCGGGGGAGATAGGCCGGCCGTTCCGTGTCCACGGCGACGGCGTCGCCGGGGTTGCGGAGCTGGGCGATCTCGCGCGCCGGGTAGCCCAGGGCGTGGAAGAGGTCGAACTGCGCCCGGTTGTACTCGGCGACCGTCGCGTAGTACTCGTTGAAGGCGACGCTGAGCAGGTCGAGCGAGTAGACCGCCTCCTGGGGCCGGAACGTCAGCACGAGGACGTCCCCCAGCCGCCGGGTCTGCTTCAGGCCCTCCAGGTGGCCGTTGAACGCGACGATGCCGGTTCGCAGGGCGCGGTCGGCCTGGAGGACGCGGGCGGCGGCCGACTGCACCCGCGCCCGGGCCCGCGTCACGTCCGCCGCGACCCCGTCCTGGGCCCTGCGGAAGTCGATCAGGGCCCGCGATTCGAGCCCGCGCTGCTGCTTGATCTTGGCGAGGTTGCCGAGCCCGAACTGCTCGAGCTGCCAGACCACCTGCAGGGTCACGTCGGACCGGCCCCGCCACTGGTCCATGCTGGCGTTGGGGCCCAGGCCGAAGATCCCCGCCTGGAGCGTGAAGCCGGGATGCTGGAAGCCGTTGACCGAGAGCATCGGCAGGGCGGGCCGCCATTTCTCGCGGTCGACCCGCGTCTCCGCGGCCTGCACCAGAGCCCGCCGCGAGGCCAGCTCGGGGCGGTTGGCGAGGGCGACGGGCATCAGGTCGTCGAGCGTCCGCCCGGGGTCGATCAGGGTGATCTGGGCGTGGTCGTGCTCGAGCGGCTCGACGACGGCGCGGGGGTCCAGCCGCAGCACCTGCGTCAGGTCCGCACCCGCCACCCGCCACTCCTGGCGGGCGAGGACCGAGCGCTGTTCGAGGTCGGCGACCACGTTGCGGGCCCGGGCGACCTCGTCCTTGGGGACCAGTTCGCGGCTCAGCTCCTCGACCTTGGCGATCAGGTCGCGGCCCCGTTCGAGGGTGTAGAGGGCCCCGGCGTAGGTGCCGCGGTACTGGTGGACGCGGAAGTAGGCGTCGGCCGTCTGCATCAGGGCGTCGTTCTTGGCGGCCTGGACGTTCCATTGCGACGAGTCGAGCACCCGGCGGGCGACCAGGGGCTGGAAGACGGCGTCGGTCACGTTGACGTACAAATTGAGCCCGGCGCCCCCCATGAAGTAATTGGCGCTCGGGGCGGTCATGATCCCCTTGTTGAAGTCGGGCCCGCCGCCGTCGTGGCGGGTGTAGTCGAAGCCGATCAGGGCCGTCGGCACCCAGACGACCTTGGCGCGGGTGAGCTGGGCCTCGGAGACCCAGACGCCGGCCTGTGCGGCGGCGACGATGAGGGGACGGGCGTCGGCCAGCCGCAGCGCCGCGGCCAGGTTGATCGGGAACCGCTGGTCGCCCGGGTCGAACGGGGCCGGCTTGAGCGCCAGGCTCTCGATCGCGCCGGCGGCGTAGGCCGAGGGCGACGGCAGCTCCGGCGGCGGCGACGCGGGTTCGGCCTCCTGCTCCGCCGAGGCGTCGGGCGGGCTCGCGGCCGCGGCGTCCTGGGGGGGCCGGCCGAGCGAGACGGCCGCGCCGGCCGGGGGCGCCGGCGGGACCTCGTCGCCGTGCCGTTCCATGAACCGGGCGATCGAGGGGGAGACCGAGGACGGGAACGCGTCGATCTCCGCGGCCGTGGGCGCGGGGGCGGGGCGCGCCGGCCCGTCGACGTCGTCCGGCCGTCGGGCGTCGCAGCGCGACGGGTCCGACGCCATTGCGGCGGCGAGCAGCCAGATTCGGGCGAGGCGTCCTGTCATGGCCTTCCACGACTCCCGATCAGAAGTAGCCGCCGAAGTCGATCCGGTCGGTCTGGGCGGAGACGAATTCGTAGATGTTCGTGACGGGCAGGCCGTACTTCACGCCCCGGCCCCCCTGGGCCCCGACGCCGAACGCGGTGATCTTGTCGAGCATGCCCGGGAACTTGGCGGGATCGTACTTGATCCGCTGGAAGATCGCCGAAGGGCCCGGGACCGCGACCGACCGCGCGCCGTCGAGGTTGAACTCGAAGCCGGACGTCACCTGCGAGGGGAGCGGGTAGTACTTCTTGGTCAGGACGTAGAAGACGATCCACTCGCCCGGCTTCCATTCCTGGTTCCCGGTCAGGACCGGGGTGTCGTACGTCTGCTGCGGGAACCGGACCTCGAAGCCGCTGGAGGCGTCGATGGTCTGCGCCGTGCCGTTCCTCACGACGATCGAGAGGATGTTGTAGGTCTGGCCCGGGGTCGGCGGCTCCTGCTGGACGTAGACCTGCTGGAACGGCGGCTTCAACACCGTGTTAAAGCGGTTCGGGTTCGTGATGCGGTAGACCAAAAAGCCCGAAGTCGGCTTCGCGGCCTGGGGCTCGGCCGCGCGGCTTTCGATCCGCGCCTGGACGGCCGCCCGGCGGGCGAGGGCCTCCGCGGGGGCGTCGGCCGCGACGAGGCCGCTGGGCAGCCGCCTGGGCTCCAGCCCCTCGACGCTCGGCAGGTATTTCACGATCGGACGCTCCGACACGACCACGCCCCTTCCGGTTCCAGAGTGAGAGACCCGAACCCCCTTCGCCGCGACTCGCCCGCTCAGCGGGTCGCGGGGGGCGGCCCGACGCCCACCGGGGGCAGGTAGTCGGGCCGGGACGTGTCGACCGGGGCCGCGTCGCCGGGGCTGCGGAGCACGGTCAGCTCGCGGGCCGGGTAGCCCAGGGCGTGGAACAGCTCGAACTGCGCCCGGTTGTACTCGGCGACCGTCGCGAAGTACTCGTCGAAGGCGACCATCAAGAGCTGCAGCGCGAAGACCGCCTCCTGGGGCCGGTTGACCAGGACCAGGACGTCCCCCAGGCGGGTCGTCTGCCGCAGCCCCTCGTAATTGCCGTTGAAGGTGATGACGGCCGTCCGCATGGAACGGTCGGCCTGGAGGACGCGGGCGGCGGCCGACTGCACCCGCGCCCGGGCCCGCGTCACGTCCGCCGCGACGGCGTCCTGATTCATGTAGAACTCGATGATCGCCTGCGACTCCCGCCCCCGCGCCTCCTTGATGCGGGCGAGGTTGCCGAGGCCGAGCGCCTCCAGCTCCCAGAGCGACTGGATGCTGACGTCGGCCCGGCCCCGCCACTGGTTCATGCTGGCGTTGGGCCCCAGGCCGAAGATCCCCGCCTGGATCAGCTCGGACGGGGTCTGGAAGCCGTTGAGCCGGAACGTCGGGATCAGCGGGCTCCACTTCTGGGCGCGGATCTGCAGCACGGCCGCCTGGACGAGCGCCTGATGCGCGGCCAGCTCGGGGCGGTTGACGAGGGCGACCGGCATCAGGTCGTCGAGCGTCCGCCCCGGGTCGATCAGCGTGATCTGGGCGTGGTCGTGCTCCAGCGGCTCGACGACGGCGCGGGGATCCAGCCGCAGCACCTGCGTCAGGTCCGCACCCGCCACCCGCCACTCCTGCTGCGCCAGGACGGCCTTCTGCTCCAGGTCGGCCAGCATGTTGCGGGCGCGGTCGATCTCGACCTTGGGGACCAGATCGCGGCTCAGGTCCTGGATGCGGCCGACGAGCTCGCGGCCGCGGCGGACCGAGTAGAGGGCGCCGGCGTAGGTCCCGCGGTACTGGTGGACGCGGAAGTAGGCGTCCGAGGTCTGCAGCAGGGCGTCGTTCTTGGCGGCCTGGATGTTCCAGTGCGCGGCGTTCAGGACCTGACGCGCGGCCAGCGGCTGGAAGATGGCGTCGGCCGTGTAGAGGGTGCCGGTCAGGCCGCCGCCGCCGTAGAAGAAGTTGACGCTGGGGGCGGTCATGATCCCCTTGTTGAAGTCGGGGCCGCCGCCGTCGTGCCGGACGTAGTCGAAGCCGATGTTCAGCGTGGGGACCCAGAGCAGCTTGGCGCGGGTGAGCTCGGCCTCGGAGACCCAGACGCCGGCCTGGGCGGCGGCGACGATGAGGGGGCGGGCGTCGGCGAGCCGCAGCGCCGCGGCCAGGTTGATCGGGAACCGCCGATCGCCCGGGTTGAACGGCGCCGGCTTGACGTCGAGCCCGGTCGCCAGCGCGGACGTGCCGTCGTCTTCGGGGGTCGCGGCCGCGGCGGGCAGCGCCGACGGCAGGTCGCCGTCGTCCGCCGCCTCGCGATCGGCCGCGGCGGGCGCGGCCGGGGGCGCCGCGGGCTCCTGGGCCCACGCCCGCTCCGAGCAGCCCCAGGCGACCAGCAGGGCCGCCGCCGCCCTCCGCATCCTTGCGGTCCGTTCCATCGCTCGATCCTCGGATGGGGCAAGTTCCGCGGCCGAATCCTTCCGGCCGCGCCCGTCGTGCTGCGCCTAGGGGTTCACAGGGTTTATCGGCCGCTCCCGACGTTCGGCATCGCGCCGACCGCGCCCGAATGCGCCGGTCGAACCGATTGCAACGCGCGGGCTCGCCCGGGCGGTCAGCGTCGGCCCTCGCCGATCGGGCTTTCGGCCACCTTGGCGGGCGCGGCCTTGGCCTCTTCGGGGGCGACTTCCACCGCGGCGCCGTCGGCCAGGATCGACAGGTCGCCGAGGATGATCTGCTCCGAGCCGTCGACCGGCTTCCAGCCCTCGTCGGTCTTCGAGTCGGGCTCGGCCGACGCCTGCAGGTTGGTGACCTCGTACCAGTCGCCGTCGTTCACGCCCGTCCGGACCTCGGCGCGGACCGCGTGGCCGTCGCGGTAGGTCCAGCAATAGGTGCTGTCCCCGCTGGTGACCAGGGCCGCGGCCGGCAGCGACATGGCGGCGGGCCGCTCGATGATGATCCTGGCGTAGGCGTACATCCCGGGGAGCAGTTGGCTGTCGGTGTTCGGCAGGTCGACCTCGGCGCGGAGGGTCCGGCTCTTGATGTTGAGCGCCCAGGAGGTCCGCGTGACGGCCCCGGGGATCGGCCGGTCGCGGAAGGCCCGGGCCAGCACGGTGGCCTTGGTCCCCACCTGCACGAAGTTCGCGTCCTGCTCGGGGACGTCGACGAAGACGCGCACGACGTCGGTCCGGTCCACCGTGTAGATGGGCGCCGCGGCCCCGTTGGGCGAGAGGTTCGGCGAGCGCTGGAGGGCCGTGGGGTCGCCGGCGGACGGGTTGACGAAGTCGCCCGTGTTGGCGTTGCGAGTGACGATCACGCCGTCGTACGGGGACGTCAGCGTGATGTAGCCGACCCACGCCTCGATCCGCTTCTGCTCGCTCTGGGCCACGCCCAGGTCGGCGCGGGCGACGCCGACGTCCACCTTGGCCTTGGCCAGCGAGGCCTGGCGCGAGAGCACGTCGGCGCGCGACTTCTCGATCGTCGCCCGGGCCGCGTCGCGGGCGGCGGCGTTGGACTTGAGCTGGTTGGTCGACTCCAGGAGGATCTGGGGGTCGACGACCCCGCGCTTGACCTCGCGGTCGAGCCGCTTGACCTCGGTGTCCCAGCGGTCGACCTCGGACTGGTACTTGCCCAGGATCGCCTCCGACTCCTTGAGCCCCGCCTCGGCCGCCTGGACGTCGGCCTCGGCGACCTGCACGAGCTTCAGGGCCAGCTCGACGCGCTCCTCGTCGAGCTTGACGGTCGCCTTCTTGGTCCCGAAGTCCTCGACCAGTTCGGGGACGAAGAGCGTGGCGAGCACGTCCCCCTTCTTGACCCTGTCGCCGATGTCGACGTTCCACTTCTCGATGTAGCCGGTGAGCTTCGGGTAGATCGAGGTCCGCTCGTAGCTCTCGATGAAGCTCGGCTGGCCGACGACGCGGACGATCTTGCGGCTCTCCGGCCTCGTCAGGCGGACGACCTGCGGCCGGGCGACGCTGGTGTATCGGCTCGCCTCCTCGCGGCCGCAGCCCGCCGTCGCCGCCGCCGCGAGCCACGTCGCGACGAGGATGCGGCCGGCGATGCGACGCGGGATCGAGGGCCGGGTGGCGGGGGGCATCGGGGACCTCCGGAGATGAAGCGGCCGGGCCGCGTGAAGGGAGATGTTCATCGGGAGCCTCCGCCGAACGGGTCTTCCGGACCCCGGCCCGGGCCGCCGGGCCCGGCGGCGTCGCCGCCGTCGAGGTCGGAGTCGGACGCCTGGTCGGTCCGGGTGAAGCCGAGCGCGTCGCGGAGGTCGTCGATGGTGTAGTGCGTGACCATGTCGTGCCGCTTGGCCCGCGACTCGTCGAGGATCTTGCGGAGGAAGACGAGGGCGTCCTGCTCGTGGCGGGACTCCGCGCCCCGGGTCTCGTCCCCGTCGCCCTCGTCGCCTCGATGATCGGGCACCGCGCGGCCGTGGCCGGCGACGTCGACGAAGACGTCGGGGTCGTAATAGGCGCTCTCGGGGTCGTCCGGGTAGATCGAGGGCGATTTCGCCGTCTTTCGGCCCATGACCATCGCGAAGACCGACGGCACCACCAGCAGGGTGGCGAAGGTCGACATGACCAGGCCGCCGATCACCGCCCGGCCCAGCGGGGCCTGCATCTGGCTGCCGCGTTCGAGGGCCAGGGCCATCGGCACCATGCCCACGCTCATCGCGCAGGCGGTCATCAGGATGGGCCGGAGCCGGTCCGCGGCCCCCTTCACGGCCGCCTCGGGCGCGGGCGCCCCCCCCTTCCAGTACTCGTTCATGAACGTCACCAGCATGACCGAGTTCGACACCGAGACGCCCAGGCACATGATCGACCCCATGAACGACTCGATGTTCAGCGAGGTGTTCGTGACGAACAGGATCGTCGCGATGCCCGCCAGCACGCCCGGAACGGCGCTGACGGAGATCAGGGCCGTCCGGGGCGACTGGAAGTAGGCCGTCAGCAGGACGAAGATGACGAAGACCGCGACGCCCAGGCCGGTCCCCAGCGCCTTGAACATCTCCAGCATCGGCGGGAGCTGGCCCATCGTCTCGACGCGGACGCCGCGGGGGGGCTCGCCGGCGGCCTCGATGGCCTTGGAGACCTGCTTGGAGGCCCGGCCCATGTCCTCGCCCTCGACGTTCGCCACCAGCGTCAGGTAGCGCTGGGACATGTCGCGGTCCACCTCGCCGGGCCGGACGCCGCGGTGGACCTTCGCCACGTCGCGGACCATCAGGTTGACCAGCGGGTTGACCGAATCGAGCGGCAGGGTCTCGACGTCCTCGGGCTTGTCGAGCCGCTTGGGCGGGATCTGGAGCTGCACCAGGTAGTCGAACCCCGTCGCGGCGTCGATCCAGTAGTTCAGGTTGGTGAAGCGGGTCGAGGCGGTGGCCATCACCAGCGCGTGGACCACGTCCTCGACCTTCGCGCCGCTGAGGCCGGCCTTCTCGCGGTCGATGTCCACCTCGACGGACGGGTAGTCGAGCATCTGCTGGAACTGGACGTCGCGGAGGAAGGGGATCTTCTTCATCTCCGCGGAGATCTTCTCGGCGTAGCGGCGGACCTCCTTCAGGTCGGTGCCGACCACCCGCACCGCGATCGGCATCGGCGACCCGAAGCTCATGACGTTGGTCACGATGTCGCCCGGCTCGAAGCCGAAGATCGACAGGGCGGCCTGGCGCTTCGCCTCGTCCTTCGCCAGCCCCCCCTGCTCCAGCCGCGCCTCCAGCCAGGGGACGACCTTCTCGGGCAGGACCTTGCGCAGCCGCTCGCGGAACGGGGCCAACTTGATGCCGCTCGACTCGGTCAGGGCCACGCGGAGCTGGCCGTCGTCGGGTCCCCGCATGAACAGCACCATGTTGTCGATGCCGAAGTTGGGCGCGACCTGGCCGACGAAGCCCATCGAGATCTGGATGTTCTTGGGCCCGGCCTCCTCCTCGATCACCTCCAGGCACTTCACGGCCATCTCGCGCGTCAGCTCGAAGTTCGACCCCGGGGGCGGCCGAAACCGGAGCACGAACTCGCCCGAGTCGATCTGCGGGAACAGCTCGGTGCCGACCTCCAGGCCGACCGTCCCGAGCACCGCGATGCAGGCCGCCAGGTAGGCCGGGACCACCAGCCAGCGGACCCCGACGAAGCGCGAGACGACGGCGCGGTAGGCCGTCAACAGCTTGTCGAACAGCCCGGGCTTCTCGTCGCCCCCGCCCTTGTGCCTCAGCAGGTTCACGCACATGATGGGCACGAACGTGCTGGAGAGGAGGTACGACGAGATCATCGCGAAGCCCACGCCCAGCGTCAGCGGCATGAACAGCGACCGCAGCGGGTCGCCCATGATGAACGCCGGGATGAACACCGAGAGGATGCACAGCAGGGCCAACAGCCGCGGGACCGCCGTGATCAGGTTGCCGTGCAGCACGGCCGAGGCGACGTTGTGCGTCCGCTTCATCTGCGCGTGGACGTTCTCCACCTCGACGGTCGCCTCGTCGACGAGGATGCCGATCGCCAGCGCCAGGCCGCCCAGCGACATGATGTTGATCGTGTTGCCCGTCAGCCAGAGCCCGAACAGCGACCCCAGCAGGGCCAGCGGGATGTTCGACACCACCACGATCACGCTCCGCAGGTCGCGGAGGAAGAGCATGATCATCAGGCCCGTCAGCACG
This sequence comes from Paludisphaera mucosa, assembly GCF_029589435.1. Classification (NCBI taxonomy): domain Bacteria; kingdom Pseudomonadati; phylum Planctomycetota; class Planctomycetia; order Isosphaerales; family Isosphaeraceae; genus Paludisphaera; species Paludisphaera mucosa. Next base: position 747,388 of record NZ_JARRAG010000002.1, read on the forward strand.
GCGCCGATGAGGCCCTCGGTCGCCACGCTCCGGACGGCCGCCACCACGGTGGGCGACTCGTCGAACTCGAAGCCGACGGTCACGTCCTTGGGGACGGCGTCGCGGAACAGCGGCATCGCCTTGTGCACGTCGGCGACGACGGTCAAGGTCGAGCCGGTGTCCTTCTTGATGATCGGCAGGTAGACCGACTTGCGGCCGTTCACCAGCGCGTAGCCGTAGGTGATGTCGGTGTCGTCCGAGATGGTCGCCACGTCGCGAAGGTAGACGTTCAGGCCCAGCTTCACCGGGATGTCGCCCAGCCGCCGGATGTCGGTGACCGTCGCGTTGTTGGCCACGACCGGCATCGAGTCCTTGATGTAGATGTTGCCCGCCGGCGCGACGGTGTTCCCCTGCGCCACGGCGTCGACCAGCTGCTGGGGCGTCAGGTTGTAGGCCAGCAGCTTCTGGGGGTCGACGTTGACGACGATCGACCGCATGTTGGGCCCGAACGGCGAGATCGCGACCGTGCCCGGGACGTACTTCTGCACCAGCGGCCGGATGATGTTCTGCGCCAGGTCGCCCATCGCCCCCAGCGACGTCTTCTCGCTTTCGAACACGAGATAGCCGACCGGCACGCTGCCGGCGTCCATCCGCATGATCATCGGCGGCAGCGTCCCCTTGGGCATCCACGACATCGCTCGACTCGACATCGCCACGACCTGGGCCATGGCCTGGCCCATGTCGGTCCCGGGATAGAACGACAGCTCGCAGAGCGAGACCTGCTGGATGTTCCGGGTGTTGATGTCCTCCACGCCGTCGACGTACTGGAAGAACAGCTCCAGCTGGTTGACGATGAAGCCTTCCATCTGGTCGGGGCTCATCCCGACGTAGTCCAGGAAGACGTAGATCTTGGGCGTGTTCAGCGAGGGGAAGATGTCCACGCGCATCCGGCTGTAGGCCAGGACGCCGCTGCTGATCAGCGCCACCACCAGCATCAGCGTGGTGACCGGGCGGCGCATCGCGAAGACGATCGGATTCATGACTCGCACCCCAGGCCGATACCGGGCCGCTCGGTTCCGCGATGTCCCGACGCGGCGGACGGTCCGCCCGCGGGGACGCCTCCGACTGCGAGGGAGCGGGGCGCCCCCACATCTTAGCAGGCGTCTCGCGAGACGCCTCGACCCGACCGGTCGATCGGGCGGAATTTGCGACCTCCGCGCGGGCGGGCCGGGCCGCTTACTCCCTTTCGGAAGGTCGGCGCGAGGGATACGATGTGGCATTCGCGGCGGCGACCGGATCGTCGCGACGCTCTCCGGACCCCGCCCCTCGGGCGGCCCTCCCGTTCCCGCGCCAGGAGAACACGCGCCATGCGGACGTCATCCCAGCTCCGATCGCCCCTCGAATCGGCCCGACGGCTCACACGCCTCGGGGCGTCCTTGTTCGTCGCCCTCGCGGCCGGGGCCGTCGCCGCCCAGGGCCAGGGCGTCGGCCAGTCCTTGGGCCGACAACCTGGGCAGCCGCGCAGCGCGCCCGGCGTGGCCATGACCACGATCCGGGCCGACGGGATCATCAAGGCCCCGGCCCCGCACCAGGTCTTCCAGCGCGACGCCAACGGCAACGCCGACGTCCCGATCGTGCTCGACGAATCGCTCAAGGACGCGAAGAACATCCGCGCCACCGTGAACGGGCCCGCGGCGAATTTCGCGCCGCCGCTCGTCGACGGCAAGATCGCCGGCGTGCCGACTGGCGGGCCGTACACCGTCAGCATCGCTTACGAGCACGGCGGCTCCATCCAGCAGGTCGCCGTCGGCCCGATCTACGTCGGCGACCTCTGGGTGCTGGCCGGGCAGTCGAACATGGAGGGCGTCGGCGACCTGCTCGACGTCACGCCGCCGAATCCGAGCGTCTCAGCCCTGGGGATGGACGGCAAGTGGGGGCAGGCGACCGAGCCGCTGCACTGGCTCGTCGACTCGCCCGACCCGGTCCACTCGGGCGACCCGGCGAACCGCGCCGAGCGGTCGGCCCAGCAGCACAAGACGCGGACCAAGGGCGCCGGCCTGGGCCTGCCGTTCGCCGTCGAGATGGTGAGCGCCACGAACGTGCCGATCGGCCTAGTGACCGCCGCGCACGGCGGCACGAGCATGCAGCAGTGGGACCCCGCCAAGAAGGGCGAAGGGGGCAACAGCCTGTACGGCTCGATGCTCCGCCAGGTCCAGCTCGCCGGCGGCCGCGTCAAGGGCGTGCTCTGGTACCAGGGCGAGAGCGACTCGTCGCCCGACGCCTCCAAGATCTTCGAACGCGTCTTCGCCGACTTCATCGGGGCCGTCCGCAGCGACCTCGGCCAGGCCGACCTGCCCTTCTACTACGTCCAGATCGGCCGGTTCGTCAACGAGGGCGACCCCGCCGGCTGGAACCGCGTCCAGGAGGCCCAGCGCATCCTGCCCGACCGGCTGGCGAACACGGCCGTCGTCTCGGTCATCGACCTGGAGCTGGACGACGCGATCCACGTCGGCACCCAGGGCCTGAAGCGCGCCGGCCGGCGGCTGGCGCAGATCGCCCTCCGCGAGCAGTTCGGCCAACTCGGCGCGTCGACGCCGACCCTCGACCGCGTCGCCCTGGGCCCCAACAACACGCTGGAGGTCAAGTTCCGGGGCGTGAACCTGATCGACAAGTCCATCAACGGTCGGTCGATCGCGACGATGGCCGCCGGCCTGAAGCCCGCCACCCACATCGCCGGCTTCTCGATCCGCAAGGAAGACGGCACGCCGATCGCCATGATCTACGAGGCCCGCGTCGGCCGCAGCCGCGACGCCGTCGTGCTGAAGCTCGCCAGGCCCGTCCCGCCGGGCTCGTTCCTGTGGTACGGCCACGGCTACGACCCGAGCTGCAACCTGGTCGACGGCGCCGACATGGCCGTCCCCGTCTTCGGCCCGGTCGCCCTCGACCCGATCGCCCCGCAGCCCGCGCCCGCCGCGGCCTCCGCGCCGGCGCCCGCCCCCAAGCCCGAGGAGAAGAAGGCCGAGGCCGCGCCGATCAAGGCCCTGATCATCACCGGCGACGAGGTCGGCGCCCACGACTGGAAGGCGACCCACGAGGTCCTCAAGGGGATCCTCGCCGAGGGGGGCAAGATCGCCGTCGACGTGACGACCACGCCGGGCAAGGACCTGACCGACGAGAACCTGGCGAAGTACGACGTGCTGGTCCTCAACTACCGGAACACCGACAAGGGCGCCCCCGAGTCCAAATGGTCCGACGCCAACAAGGCCGCGTTCCTGAAGGCCGTGCACGACGGCGGCAAGGGCCTCGTCTCGTACCACTTCGCGTCGAGCGCCTTCACCTCGCCCAACTGGGAGGAGTACGAGAAGGCCCTCGGCGGCTGGCGGGCCCAGGGCTTCCACGGCCCGGCGCACGCCTTCACCGTCAAGAAGACCGACGCCAAGCACCCGATCTCAGAGGGCCTGCCCGCGCAGTTCGACCACGTGGTCGACGAGCTGTACCAGAACTCCAAGCTCCCCGAAGGGGCCGAGGTCCTCGCCACCGCCTACTCCGACCCCGCCAAGCCCAAGGGGACCGGCAAGGACGAGGCCGTGATCTGGGTCAACCCGTACGGCAAGGGCCGCGTCTTCAGCTGCGTCCTGGGCCACGACGTCAAGGCCCTGGCCGACCCCAACGTCCCCCCCTGGATCCGCCGCGGCGCCGCCTGGGCGGCGACGGGCAAGGTGGAGTGAGACGCCTCCGAGGCTTGTCCTTCTCCCCTCGTGGGATAAGGTGGCCCGAAGGGCCGGATGAGGGGGATCCCAATGGAGTCCTCGGACATCGAGGCCGAAGCGGCACGCGAACGACGACGGCCGGCGTCGGATGACGAGCCCCTCATCCGGCCTCCGGCCACCTTCTCCCACGGAGGGGAGGAGGACGATCCACCACCGCCCCGCGCGGGGATCATCCACAGAGCACATCATTCTTCAAGGATCGGAACATGAGAACCTTCTTCGTCGTGGGACTGACGCTCTCGACGCTCGCCCTCGCCGCGCCGCTCCGGGCCGATGACCAGGTCAAGGAGCGGCGGCTGTCGCGCGAGGAGTATCGCGACAAGATGAAGGCCGGCTGGATCGGCCAGATGGCCGGCGTGGGGGTCGGCGGGCCGACCGAGTTCCGCTGGCAGGAGGCGACCGTCCCGGCCGACAGGGTGCCGGCCTGGAAGCCCGAGACGATCAACCAGTTCGACCAGGACGACATCTACGTCGAGATGACGTTCCTGCGGACCCTTCAGAAGTACGGGCTCGACGCCACGTCGCGGCAGGCGGGGATCGACTTCGCCAACAGCAAGTATCCGCTCTGGCACGCCAACGCCGCCGGCCGCAAGCGGCTGCGCGAGGGGATCGCCCCGCCCGACAGCGGCCACCCCGCGTTCAACGACCACGCCGACGACATCGACTACCAGATCGAGGCCGACTTCTCCGGCCTCATCGCCCCCGGGCTCCCCAACACGGTCATCCGCCTGGGCGAGACCTTCGGCCGGCTGATGAACTACGGCGACGGCCTCTACGGCGGCTGGTTCGTCGGCGCCATGTACTCCGAGGCCTTCTTCGAGACCGACCCCGAGAAGATCGTCCTCGCCGGCCTCGCCGCCATCCCCAAGGGATGTCAGTACCACGAGTGCGTCTCCGACGTGATCGCCTGGCATCGCGAGAACCCGAAGGACTGGGAGGCGACCTGGAAGAAGATCGAGGCCAAGTACCAGAAGGACCGCGCCTACCGCCGCTTCTCGTGCAGCAAGGCCGAGAAGGAGCCGTACAAGTTCAACATCGACGCCAAGCTCAACGGCGCTTACATCGTCATGGGCCTGCTCTACGGCGAGGGCGACCCCGAGAAGACCATCGTCGTCTCGACCCGCTGCGGCCAGGACTCCGACTGCAACCCGTCGAACGCCGCCGGCGTCCTCTTCACCAGCATCGGCGCCGCGAAGCTCCCGGCGAAGTACACGAGCGCCCTCGACACCCACACCAAGTTCAACTCGACCGACTACGCCTTCCCGGACGTCCTCGCGGTCTGCGACGACCTCGCCGCGCAGGCCGTGGCCAGGGCCGGCGGCCGGGTCGAGAAGTCGGCCGACGGCGCCGAGACGTTCGTGATCCCCGTCGAGGCCGCCCGTCCCGGCCCGCTCGAATCCTGCTGGGAGCCCGCCGCGAAGGCCGACAGCCGCTTCACCGCCGCCGAGAAGGCGAAGATCACGGAGACCGACAAATGAGCCGGCGCGTATCTATTGCGATCCTGCCGCTCGTCGCCACGCTCGCGCTGGTGACGTCCTCGCGGGGCGACGAGCCCCGGAAGATCGACCTGCGGACGAAGGCGGGCGTCGAGTCGGTCAAGGGCGAGTGGCGCTGGCACGACGTCACGCTCGTCCCCGTCGCGGGCAAGAACCCGGACGGCTCGCCCAACAAGACGTACAACTACGAGCCCCGCGCCATGGCCGCGGACTACGACGACGCGAAGTGGGAGGTGATCGCCCCCGAGACGCTCAAGGATCGCCGCTCGACGGGCCAGATCTGCTTCTGCTGGTACCGGATCAAAGTCACGCTGCCCCCCGGGGTCGAGGGGAAATCCGTCTTCTTCCAGACGGTCGTCGACGACTACGGCGAGGTCTGGGTCGACGGCAAGCTGCCGTACAAGGTGGGCCAGGCCGGCGGCAACGTCGCCTCCGGCTTCAACTACCCGAACCGCGTCGAGCTGGCCGACCCGCAGCCGGGCAAGACGTACTCGCTGGCCGTCTTCGGCATCAACGGCCCGATCTCGGTCACGCCGACCAACTGGATCTTCCTGGGCCCGACGTTCCTGGAAATCGTCGACAAGACCAAGAAGTGAGGATGCGTTGACGAATCCCGACGCCCCGACCGACGCGACGCCCGCCCCCGCGCCCCCGGCCGAGACGCCCTCCCCGGAGGCCCCGCCCGTCGCGGCCGGCCGGGTGGACTCGGTCGACGTGCTGCGGGGGCTGACGATCCTTTTGATGGTCTTCGTCAACGATTTGGGCCATGCCGCGCCGTCGTGGCTGCACCATATCGAGCCCCCCGACGCCGACGGCATGACGGTGGCCGACCTGGTCTTCCCCTGGTTCCTGTTCATCGTCGGCGTGTCGATCCCGCTGGCCTTCCAGTCCGCCTTCGCGCGGGGGGCGACGACGGCCGGGCAGGTCGGCCACATCCTGCTGCGGACCGTGAGCCTGCTCTTCCTGGGCGTCGTGTACGAAGGCGCGGGCGGCGACCGGACGCTGGGCGGGGCCCGGTGGACGCTGCTGGCCTTCGTCGCGATCATGCTGGCCTGGACGAGCCCGCCGCGCGAGCCGGGACGCAAGCGGACGACCTTCCTGGTCCTGAAGGGGCTGGGAGCCGTCGCCCTGATCGCGCTGCTGGCGATCTACCGCCGGCGGCCCGCGGACACCTCGCTGCTGTTCTACGGGCCGGTCGAGGGCTGGCCCTGGTTCCGTTCCGAATGGTGGGGCATCCTGGGGCTGATCGGCTGGGCCTACCTGACCGTGGCGCTGCTGACGCTCTGGCTGGGGAAGCGCCGCGAGTGGCTGATGGGCGCGCTCGGCGTCCTGATCCTGCTGCACCTCGTGATGAACCAGGGCGGGCTGTTCAAGCACGTCGAGAGCAAGGCGTGGCTCGCGCCCGTCGGTCCCGCCGTGTCGTGGCTGCGCGGGGTCGTCGACTGGATCGGCTCGTACGTCGGGATCGGCGAGGCGACGGGCTCGCTGGCGGCGATCACGATGGCCGGCTGCCTGCTGGGGTCGATCCTGCCGAGGGGGTCCGACGTGGCGACGCCCCGCGAGCGGACCTCATGGACGCTCACCTTCGCCCTGGGCCTCTTCGTCGCGGGCCTCGTCACCGACGGCTTCGCGGGGATCAACAAGATCGGGGCGACGCCGACCTGGTGCCTCTGGACGGCGTCGCTGGCCGCCCTGCTCTGGTTGGCCCTCTACCTCGTCGTCGACGTCGCGGGTTGGCGCGCCTGGTCGATCGTCGCCCGCCCGGCGGGCGCCAACCCGATCCTCGCCTACTTCCTGCACCCGATCGTGACCGAGGCCCTCTCGGTCGCAGGGATCGGCGGCCAGGTGATGGCCTACAAGGACTCGGCGAACCCGGGGATCGTCGTCGCCGGCTCGCTCGGCATGGCGCTCTTCGTCTGCGCCCTCACCGGCCTGCTCGCGCGGCTGGGGCTGAGGGTGAAGCTATAAAGGCGAGCGCCTCGGCCTTCTCCCCTCGGGAGAAGGCGACGCACAGCGGCGGATGAGGGTCGTCGGAGTTCGGATGGCGTGACGGATCACGAGGGCTTCCTCGAAGCGCCATGACCCTCATCCGGCCCTTCGGGCCACCTTCTCCCGGGGGGAGAAGGGCGATCCTCGGCGGCTCACGCGCCGACCACGCCGTTGCTCGTCTCCGCGGCCGGGGCCTCGACGGGGGCGCAGCCGGCCTCGCCGGCGCAGCAGGGGCGCGGGGGGAGGATGTGGCCCATCTTGTCGCGCTTGGCGTCGAGGTACTTCTGGCGCTCGGCGTGGGGCGGGGCGATGATGGGGACCTGGTCGACGACCTTCAGGTCGTAGCCGTAGTAGACGAACGCGTTGGTCTTCTTGGGGTTGTTCGTCAGCAGGCGGATCTTGGTCAGGCCCAGGTCCTTGAGGATCTGCAGGCCGATGCCGTAGTCGCGCATGTCGGCGCGGTGGCCGAGGGCGAGGTTGGCCTGCACGGTGTCCATCCCCTTGTCCTGCAGGTTGTACGCCCGGATCTTCTCGATCAGGCCGATGCCCCGGCCCTCCTGCGGCAGGTAGATCAGCGCGCCGACGCCCTCCGAGCCGATCATCTCGAGCGCCATGTGGAGCTGGTCGCCGCAGTCGCAGCGGAGCGAGTCGAGCAGGTCGCCGGTGAAGCACGAGGAGTGGAGCCGGACCAGCGGGGCCTCGACCGACTGGAGGTCGCCCATCACGAAGGCCACCGGCTCGTTGCCCGGCTCGTGCTGCACGCGGTAGCCCAGGATGCGGCCGTTGCCGTACCGCGACGGCAGGTCGGACTCGGCCACGCGGTTGACGAGCTTCTCGCGCATCCGGCGGTAGCGGATCAGGGCCTCGATCGAGATGATGGGCAGGCCGTGCTCGCGGGCCACCGCCTGCAGCCGCTCGCCCCGGGCCATGCCGACGCCGTCGGTGATCTCGCAGATGACCCCGGCCGGCGTCAGGTTCGCCAGCCTCATCAGGTCGACGGCCGCCTCGGTGTGCCCCGCGCGGCGGAGCACCCCCCCCTCCTTGGCGACCAGCGGGAAGAGGTGCCCGGGGCGCAGGAGGTCGCCGGGCTTGGTGGCGGGATCGAGGATCGCCGCGACGGTCCGCGCCCGCTCCTCGGCGCTGATGCCGGTGCGGCACGACGCGTGATCGACGGGGATCGTGTAGGGCGTCTCGTGGGCCGAGGTGTTGTGGTCGACCATCGGGTTGAGCCGCAGCCGGTCGGCGACGTCGGGCATGATCGGCATGCAGACCAGGCCGCGGCCGTGGGTGATCATGAACTCGATCACCTCGGGCGTCGCCCGCTCGGCCGCGACGACGAAATCGCCCTCGTCCTCGCGATCCTCGTCGTCAACGACGACGATCACCCGGCCGATTTTGAGGGCCTCGATCGCGTCCTCGATCTTCGAATACTCGTACCGCATCGACCCATCCATCCTTTTGCGGACCGAAAGCCACGTCGCCGGGCTGCGCAACGTCGAGAAGCCCCGGTCGCCCCGGGCCTGCTCCATTCTACGCGCGAGGTCGACCGAAATCAGGTCGCAGCCCCGTCGAAGGGGTCGGAGACGCCTCGCCCGAGCCCGAGTTGCGCCGTCCGCGGGCCTGCGGACGGGCCGTTTCTAGCGGACGCCCGCCTTGTCGGCGACGACCTTGAGGTCGAAGCCCGGGGCGGCGTAGACGACCTTGCCGTCGGCGGCGATCACGACGGCGGAGGGGACGTCCTTGACGCCATAGGCCGCGGAGGCGGCGTCCTGGGGGTCGACGAGGATGGTGGGGAGTCCGGCGACGCCCTGGATCCGGGCCTTCACCTGGTCGGCCGTGTCGCCCATGCTCACGACGAGCAAGCGGGCCCGATCGCCCAGGGCTCGGTTCAGCGCGGCGACCTGGCCGAGCGACTCGCCGGAGCCGGCGGCCCAGGTCGCCCAGAAGACGAGCACGGTGGGCTTGCCGGTGGTCGCGGCGAGCGCGACTTCCTCGCCTTCGAGGTTGGCCAGCGCCAGTTCCGGCGCCGGCTTGTCGAGGATCGAGGGCGTCCGCGCCGCGATCATGGCGGCGAAGACGTCGTCGACCCGCTTCGCCTCGGCGGGGACGGCCAGGACGAACGCGGAATCCGGCACGTCGACGTCGAGCGTCCAGGTCAGGTCGGAGCGTCGCGCGGTGACGAGCTTCGGGCCCCCCGGCGCGGCCGACTCGAAGGTCAGCTCCATCCTCCGGAGCAGCGGCGCGTCCTTGGGGCCGACCCACATGACGACCGGCATGCCGTCGTAGTCGACGCGGAACCGGGTCGTCGGCACGCCGTCGACGACCTCCTCGCCGTCGACCGAGGCGGAGCGGGCGTGCCGCAGGACGTGCTCGCGCAGGTCGGGCCGGGCCATCACGCTCAGGCCCGAGGCGTCCAGGGTCGACTCGACGATATGCTGGTGATAGACCTGCACGCCGGGGTCGGGCCCTTCGTATTCGGCGTAGAGGCCGTCGGGGACGTAATAGGTCACGAGCTTGCGGCCGTCGCAGGCCACCCGCAGGGCGGGCCGCTCCTCGGCCTCGCCGAACGCGGCCCAGTCGGAGGCGACGGCGAATCGTCCGGGCCGGCTGGCGACGATCGTCTGGGTCGACGTCGACCCGCTCACGGCGTCGGGCCCGCCGGCGGGGTCGGTCAGGGTCGACTTCACGCGGGCCGCGACGGAGTAGCTCTTGAGCCCCGCCATCGTCGCCTGGGCCTTCTCCAACGTCGCGACGAATTCGGGCGCCACGCGTCCCGGCTCGGCGAGCGGCTGGTCGGCGAGGGCCTGACCGAGGAGGGTCAGGGCCAGGACGAGGGAAGACGCGAGCATGATTCGAGGCTCCTGGGATTCGTCGGGGCGCGTCGGACGTCGGCTCGCGGCCGGCTCAGGGGAGCATCTGGTTCATCCGCCGGAGGGACTGGTCGGCGGCGCGGAACTGGGCGACCATCGGCCCGCCCGCGGCTCCGACGATCGCGTTCATGTGCGCGGTGATCGTGTCGGAGTGCCGCAGGGCCAACTCCAGGGCGCCGCGGAGCTCGCGCCGCGGGGCGCCGTCGCGGACGCGCTGATAGAGCCCCTCGAGCGCGCCGCGGAGCTGCTGGGCCTCGGACTGGAACTGGCGACCCTGCTTCACCTGGTTGACGTGGGCGCCCAGGGTCTGGAGATAGCCGTCGAGCTGGCCGATCGCCTCGTTGAGGAGCGAGACGAACTCCGGGCCCGGGCGGAAGCCGTGGCCGGGGCCGACGGGAGGCCGGGGCGGCCGGATCCCCGGCGGCGGCAGGATCGGAGGTTGGATCGGCGGCTGGATCGGGGGCGGGCCCCCGTAGGCCGGGTCGGGGGGCGGCGGCCGGACGATGCGGTTGGAGCCCGGCGGGTACGCGGGGTCCTCGATGGGTCCCCTCGGGTCGATCGCGAAGAAGCCGCAGAGCCGGTCGAGCTGCTGCCGGACGCCGACGATCGCGTCGCGGGTCGGCGGGTCCACCGCCGCGATCGTCGGGTAGAGGAACAGGTCCCAGGCGACCAGGCGGATCTGCTGGACCATCTGCCAGAGGTCCTCGGCGCGGGCCGTGGAGGTCTGCATCCCCTGGAAGTACCGGTTCTGCTCCAGCAGGCTCGCGGCCGAGGCCGACGCCCGCACGCCGGCCGGGTCGCGACGCCCCGCGAGCATCTGGCTCGCGCGGTCGGCGGCGATCTGCAGGTTGCTCGTGGCGGCGCCGACTCCGCGCGCGTCCCACCGGGGGTCGCGGTTCGGCGGCAGGCCCGGCGAGCCGGCGTCGTACGAGCCGATCACGCTGCGGATCTGATACGAGAGCCGCTGGATGCGGTCCAGCGCGTTCGACGCCCGCGGCGCGCTGACGCGGCCACCGCCGAGCACGCCCGCCAGCGCCGTGTAGGCGCGGTCCACGTCGAGGAAGGCCCCCTGGAGATTGGGCGCGCCGCGCCGCGCCTGATCGCGGAAGGACGCGGCCGACCGCGCCAGGGCCTCGGCCCGCATGCCGGCCTGGTTGGCCAGGTACGACCCCGCCAGCTCGTAGCGGACGTCGTCGGCCGCCTGCCGGGCCTCGTCGGCGAGCGAGTCGGCCAGCCTCGGCAGGCTCCCCGAATCGGGCCGCCCCGGCGGGAAGAATTGCGGGGCGCCGGGATACGACTGCCCCCGGGCCGCCGGATCGGCGAGCGCCGCGAGGAGCGCGGCCAGGGCGAGGATGCGGAGCGGCATGGCGGTCGACTCCGTCGCGATCGGGTGCGGTTCCAGAGGATGCCCGACGATGCAGCTCGCGCGCCGCAAATCGGTGACGAGAGGCGGACGGCCGCTCGAACGCCGGCATCCTTGTTATAGGTCCGGTTGACACGTCGAGCAAGCCGCGGGCGCCCCGCTTCCTCACGGTTCGTGGGCGGTGTACCATTCCCCGGGCGGGCGACGCGCGGCGCGTCGAACCTCGGCGAGGGAGGCGGGTGATGGACGATCGGGTGCGATTCTCCCTGGACGAGGTCCGCGAGTTGGTCGCGTCGGTGCTGACGCGGCACGGGCTGGCGCCGGCGCACGTCGAGGCCTGCGCCGACGTGATGACGGCCGGCGAGCGCGACGGCGGCGGGTCGCACGGGATCTTCCGGCTGCTGATGTGCATGAATTCGATCCGCGCGGGGAAGGTGACGCTCGACGCCGAGCCGGTCGTGCACGACGTCGCGCCGGGGGTCGTCCGCGTCGACGCGGGCGGGGCGTTCGCGCCCCTGGCCTTCCGCCGCGGGCTGCCGCTGCTGGCGAAGAAGGCGAAGGCGGTGGGCGTGGCGGCGATGGCGGTCAACGATTGCTGCCACTTCGCGGCGCTCTTCCCCGAGGTCGAGGCGATCGCGCGCGAGGGCCTGGTCGGCTTCGCGTTCACGCCCAGCCACGCGTGGGTCGCGCCGGCGGGGGGCTCGCGGCCGCTGCTGGGGACGAACCCGATCGCCTTCGGCTGGCCCCGGCCGGGGGGCGACCCGTTCGTCTTCGACTTCGCCACCAGCGCGTCGGCCCGGGGCGAGATCGAGCTGCACCGCCGCGAGGCCCGGCCCACGCCCCCGGGATGGGGCGTCGACCCCTCCGGCGAGCCGACCACCGACGCCGACGCCATCATGGCCGGCGCGATGCTCCCCTTCGGCGGCCACAAGGGCTCGGCCCTCTCCCTCATGGTCGAGCTGATCGCCGGCCCCCTGATCGGCGACCTGACGAGCGTCGATTCGATCGCCTTCGACGACGGCGCGCGGGGCGCCCCGCGCGGCGGCGAGCTGCTGCTGGCGATCGACCCGTCGCGGATCCTCGGCGCGGCCGCCGGCGACCACCTCGCCCGCGCCGAGGCGATCTTCGACGGCGTCGTCTCGCAGGGCGCGAGGCTCCCCTCGCTCCGCCGCTACGAGGCCCGCCGCCGCAGCCTGTCCGAGGGTGCGCTCATCCCTCGCAAGCTCGTCGAGGAGGTCCGGGCGCTCCTGGACTGACCCCGACGGCCGTCACTTCACGGAATCGTCGATCAAGGCGGCCAGCTTGGCGTCGAGGGAGGCGGCGACCTTCGAAACGGCGTCGTCCTGGAACTGGCCGAAGAGCGATGAGGGCAGGTCGTACTCGATGCACGTCACGCCGGCCTCGGGCTCGTGGATCAGCACGCGGAGCGGCGCGTAGAGGGCGGCGCCGACGGCGTGGCGGGTCATCTCGACGGCGAAGAGCGGGTTGCCGACGACGTACTGCACGGCCTTGCGACGGGGTCCGACGAGGCCCAGCAGGGTGCCGTGGTCGTTCTTGCCGAACAGCATGAACCCGCTCGGCCCGGCCATCTTCTCGATCGCGGCCCGGACCGTCGCCGGATCGGCGCCCTGGGCCAGCGTGGCGGTCGGCCCCGGGTCGTGCCGCCCCAGGCCCCGCTCGAAAGCGGCGGCCACCGCATCGAACGGCCGGTCCACCGTCAGGCGGACGTGCTCCACAGCGACCTGCGAACGCTCCTCGTTCCGCTTCTCCGGCATGGCGCCCTCCCCCGCTCCCTCGCCCCCGACCGCCGCGGCCAGCAGGCCGATCGCCGCACAGGTCCAGATGAAACGCATGGGGATCCCTCCTCTCGTTCCCTTCGAAACCGCGGGACGCGCGCCCCGCCCGCCGACTGAAAGTAGTATATACAACAAAACTCCTCGGGTCCAGTGCCGTCGACGGAGACCGGCACCGGCGGAGATTCTGGAGATTCCGGTCGCATTCCCCGCCTCGATCGCCTCTATCTGATGGATGACGAGGCCGAGGGGGGAACGCCCATGCAGCCGGACGCCGAGATCGTGCGCGACGTGCTTCGAGGGGACCGGACGGCGTTCGCCGCGCTCGTCGCGCGGCATGAGCGGGCCGCGTGGGCCACGGCCCGGCGCGTCCTGCGCGACGACCATGCGGCGGCCGACGCGGCGCAGGAGGCCTTCCTCCTCGCCTTTCGCCGGCTCGGCGACCTCCAGCGGCCCGAGCGGTTCGGCGTCTGGCTCCTGCGCATCGCCCGCCGCGAGGCCGTCCGGATGGCGAGGGCCCGGGCGCGCTCGCCGGATCACGCGTTCGACGAGCCCGCCGAGGAGCCCTTCGAAGCCTCCCGACTCTCGGCCGACTCCGAAGAGCTGCTGGCGGCCGTCGCGCGGCTGCCGGAGCACGAGCGGCTCGTGGTCGCTCTCCATTATCTCGAAGGCCGCACCGTGGCCGAGGTCGCCTCGGCGCTGGGGAGGCCCGTCGGCACCGTGACCAAGCAACTGTCCCGCGCGATCGGACGTTTGAGGCTCAAGACCGGGGGGGTGATCGGATGACGAACGACGATCTCGAAGGCCGCCTGGCCCGGCTCCGCGCCGAGTGGCCCGTCGACTCGATGGTGGACGCCGTGACGGCCCGGATCGAGGCCGAACCGCCCCGCCGCAGGCCGCGACGGGCGCGACGGCTCGCCGGGATGGCGGCCTCGGGCCTGGGCCTGCTGGGGGTGCTGACGCTCGCCTGGCTCATGATCGCGAGCCGACCGACGACGCTGCTCGCGGCCGTTCAGCGAGGCCTGGAGAAGGCGAACGCGGCGCACCTCATCTTCAACGGCACGGACGAAAAGGGCGTGGAGCATCGCGGCGACGCCTGGTACGTCAAGGGCCGGGGCGTCCGCATGGAGGAACCCGGCCGGGTGATCGTCGAGGACCTGACGAACCAGTGGTCGTGGCGGACCGACGCGGGCGAGCCGGTCGTGATCCGCCAGCGCACGCCCGGGTTCTTCGCGACCCAGCTCCCGCAGATGATGGCCCTGCAGGCGAGCCCCGACGGCTGGAAACGCGAGCGGTCGCCCGAGCTGGATCGCGACGTCGACGGCCGCGCCTGCCGGGGCTACACCTTCAACGCCCCCCCCGAACTGTTCCCCGGCCGCCCCGCCCCCCGCGCCGTCCTCCTGGCCGACGCCGAGGAACTCGTCCGCGAGCTGGCGGTCGAGGAGCGTCGCGAGGACGGGACCTGGCGGCGGGCGCGCGAGGTCCGGATCGAGTACGACCCGCCGATCCCGCCCGGGAAGCTCGCGTTCGGCCCGCCCGACGGCGGCCGCGTGATCGACCGCGATGAGGCCTTCCACGGCCGCTTCCCGCTCGACCGGGCGCTGCACCGCGTCGAGCTGGGGGGGCTGATCCTGGCGGTCCACGTCGTCCAGCCCCTGGTGGATCGCGAGGGTTTCTACGTCGTCTCCTCGGTGCGCGGGACCGCCGAGTTCCTCAGGCGACACCCGCCCCGCCGCCGCCCGCTCAACCCCGAGCGGGTCGACCTCGACGTGGCCTTCCAGCGGATCGGCAACGGGATGTACGGGACGTCGTACGACATGGTCGGCCTGGGCGACGCGACCCGCGACGGCGTCGAGTACGGCTGGTGGCTGATCGTCCCCCGACGGTTCTTCCGGCTCAAGGACGGCCGCCGCGAATACGTGCGCGACGGCGAGCTGGGGCCGGCGGCGGGCGAGCCCGCCCGCCTCGACGACCTTCCCGGCAAGGCGCGAATCCCGCTGCGGGCGACCTACTGGGATCCCGCGTTCCGCGACCAAAGGGGGGCGCTCGGCGAGGTCTCGACGTGGGCCGAGGTCCCCATCCCGCCCGACCGCGACGCGACGACGATCGAGGCCGTCGCCGCCCGCGCCCGCCGCGACCTGATCGACATGGGGGGCGGCGCCGCCGGCTACACGCTCCTCGGCATCGCCGCCGACGCGAAGCCCGACGCCTCGAACGGCCGCCCCATGTCCCACTTCCTCCCCGAATCCATCACCGACGCCGACTTCGCCGCCGCCGTCCGTCGCGGCCTGGACGACCTTCGCGGCTGGGACCAGATCGGCGACGTCGAGATGTCTCAGCCGCCCCCGCCCTGATCCCGATCGGCGCGCCCGGCCGCCGTGTGGGGCGGGCCGGGGTCGACGTTCAGGACGATGCGGGCGGGGTTGAGGATGGAGTCCTCGTGCCGGCACATCCAGCGGCTGCCGGGCGTGAGGCCTTCGATGGTGTGGCCGTCCGCGATGAGGTCGCCCTCGTCGAAGAGGTAGCAGCCGGTGTTCGCCAGCAGGGTCGCCACCTCGCTCGGGTCGAGGTCGCGGAAATGGCATTGGAGGTCGCGCACGCCCAGGGCCGCGAGGCCCAGCGTGTCCATGAGCATGTCGCCGGGGGAGTCGCTGATCTTGTAGAACCGGACGTTCATCGCGCCGGCGAAGAGGCGGTCGGCGCCCCCTTCGCGATAGGCTTCCAGCCAGATCGCCGGGTCGACGAACCGCCCGGCGGGCCACCAGTGGATCGCCAGCGCCGGCGCGACCTGGAGCACGGCCGCCAGCACGTCCTCGAAGATCTCGATCCGCGCCTGGTAGTCGAGGGAGCCGGTCATCATGTCGGTCAGCAAGGCGCTCGAACGGCGGCGGGCGAAGGCCTGCCGGGCGTCCGGGAAGCTCCACGACTGGCCGAGGTGGTCTTCCATCATCGCCGTGAGCCGCAACGGCGCGTCGGTCGCCAGCAGGAACGTCTGGGGGCGGATCACCGCGCCGCTCAGCTCGACGGCGTGGTCGGGATGGACGAACCCCAGGGTCTTCACCTCGCCCCCGCCCGCGCCGAGGTCGCCCAGGGGCTGCGCGGCGGGGCGGCGGACCCGGACCGCCCGCAGGAGTTCCTCGCCGTCGATCGCCAGGGGCGTCTCGTAGAGGATCTCGACGCCGTAGGTCTGGGCGAATCCGGCGGGCTCGGCCTCGGCCATGGGTGACTCCTGAGAGGTTGGATCTCATTCGGGTGGGGTCGTGGCGAAGATCCGGACGGAGCCGGCGCCGACGTCGAGCGCGAAGACCTGCCGCACGGCCGCCGGTCGATCGGCCGCGAACCGCTCCAGGGGCGAGGCGACGGCGCGGGCGTAGCGGTCGGAGTCGACGACCAGATAGGCCACGCCGTATCGGCGGATCGTCGCGGCGATCGCGTCGGGGTCGGCGTCGAGCGAGCCCGGGCGTTCGGAGGTCTCGACTTCCAGGGCCTGCCGGCCGGTGCGCAGGAAGACCTCGCCGGGGTGGCGGGTCAGGACCGGGCCGGGGCGCTCGGCGTCGTCGCGGAGCCAGGCGCAGGCCGCGTCGAACGCCGGGTCGCGATCGCCCCTCAGTCGGAGGTCGGCGGTGGCGGCCGCGTAGGCCGAATACGGCAGCGCTGCCAGCAGCACGAGCCGCGCCGCGAGGGTCCGCACGCGTCGCAGCCCCAGCTTCCGTGCGACCCGCGCCAGGCCTTCGACCGCGCCGACGAGCAGGCAGGGGATCGTCGGGATCAGGAAGCGGCCGGCCTCGGTGTAGGGCCAGACGACCAGCAGGCCGAGCGTCGCGAAGCCGACCAGGCCCGCGAGCCGGCGTCGGGGATCTTTCAGAGCGAAGAGCCAGCCCGCGAGCACGATCGACGTCGCCAGCGCCGCCCACGCGACGGCCGCCGCCCGCGCCTTCGGCGACCGGCCGAAGACCGTCGCGAACTCGACCGCCGGCGCCGTCAGCTGGTCGGGGATCCGCCCGGCGTAGAAGACGAGCTGCTCGGGGAACGTCGCCGCGACGCCGAACGCCGCCCGCCACAGCAGCCCCGCCTGGGTCCGGCTCGCGCCCTCGCGGCCGACCGCCGCCGACCAGGCGACCCAGGGCGCGACCAGCAGGCCGGCCGCGACGATCGCCGTCGCCAGCGTCCGCCGCCGGCCCCGGGCGGCCTGGTCGAGGATCACGGCCGCGAGCAGGGCCAGGCCGACCTGCCTCGTCAGCATCGCCGCGCCGAGCGTCGCGCCCAGCAGCAGCCCGCGGACGAGCTCGTCGCGAGGCCGGCGCGCGGCGGCCAGCAGGACGGCGACACAGCCCAGCAGCTCGAAGAGGGGCTCCGACTGGATCCCCGACCCGGTCCGGGTCCAGGCCCAGTTCACCGCCAGGGCCAGGCCGAGGGCGAGCGCGGCGGGCCGGGCGTACATCGTCCGGAACCATCGCCAGGCGGCGAGCGTCGCCCCCGCGGCGCAGGCGATCGAGGCCGCGTGGGCCGCGCGGTCCGAGGGGCCCGCCAGGGTCCCCGCCAGCGCCAGGAGGGTCGGATAGCCGGGCGGGAAGTGGGCGTGGCGAGGCTCGTCGGGGTGGTCGATCGCCCGGTAGCCCCGGCCTTCCCGGAGCGATCGCGCGAGCACCGCGTAGCCCGCCCCGTCGTAGCGCGGCGGGGCGTCGAGATCGGCCTGGACGACCATCACGGAGGCCGCGACGAGGGCCACGAGCAGCCCGTCGATCCCTCCCCTGCGCATCCGCATCGTCCGACCTCCCGCCCCGAGGATCCCGCCCCCTGATTGGAGCAGCCGGGGGGCGGCCGGGGCAAGGGGCGAGCGAGTCGGCGGGCGCCGCCGCGTCATCTTCATCGAAACTGTTCGGCGGGCTCCCGTGCCTCGGGCTCCCGGCCGGCCAGGACGCTCTCGGCGAGCGCGCCCGCCCCGGTCCCGGACCGGGTCAGGCAGGCCAGCAAGCTGAGCATCGAGGCGTCGAGGGGCCGCACCCGTTCGGCCGCGACGATGCGCACGGCCCCGCTCGTGGGCGTGGGCGAGTCGGGCAGGAAGACCGTGCAGAACCCCGGGGGCCCCCGCTCGACCAGCAGGGCGAACGCCCAGCCGTCGTCGGTCTCCACCAGCGCCGGCTCCGGCCGCGCCTCCCCGCCCAGGCCCGGGAAACCGCCCATCGCGCCGCGAACCAGGAGATACCCCGGCACCCGGTAGAGGACGGAGCGTTCCAGGAGGTCGCTGATCGACCGGCCCGGCCGGGTGGCGACGAAGAGGCCGGCGATCAGGAAGACCGCGAGGACGGCCGCGACCGACACCAGGTCCTCGGCCAGGATCCCGAAGAAGCGATCCTCGGGGAGCAGCCTGGCCACCGGCTGGGCGATGCGACGGAGCATCTGGTAGCCCTCGCGCGCCAGCAAGGCGACGAGCACGACGGGCGCCAGGAACAGGACGCCTCGCACGAGCGAGGCGACGAGGAACCGGCCGAGTTGCCGCATGACGATCCACCCTTCCGTTCGGCCCGGGGCCCGATCGCCCCGGCCGTCCTCCGATGGTCGGCTCATCGCGTGCGAGGAACAAGGCGGCTCCGCCCGAAGGCGGCGACTTCGGCCCCTTCGGGGCGACGGCCCCTCTCCCGCGTCAGCAGGCGGCGGCGGCGAGGCGGGGCTGGGTGTAGGCGGCGGCGGGCGGCGGGCGGGGCGGGCTTCGACGCGGCGGGGGCGGGGGGCGGCCGGGCGGCCGTGTCGAGCTTGCGGATGGCGCGGAGTTCGAGCTTGCGGACCCACTCGCGGGTGATGCCCAGGCGGTCGCCGATCTCCTTGAGGGTCAGCGGGGCGACGCCCTGCAGGCCGTAGCGGTAGGTCAGGACCATCCGCTCGCGCTCGTCGAGCACCCGCATGCGGCGGAAGAGGTCGGCGCGGTCGTCGCGGGCCTCCAGGTCGGCGGACGGGCCCTCGTCGGGGTCGACGGAGTCGTCGGGCGACCAGTAGTCGTCCTCGTCGGCCGCGCCGCTCTCCAGCTTCACCTGGTTCGCCCGCTTCGCCTTGACGACCAGGGACTTCTGCATCTCGGTCAGGCCGAGGTGGCCGGCGATCTCGTCGAAGCTCGGGGCCCGGACGAGTTCGCGGGTCAGCAGCCGCTCGGCGCGCCGCCACTTGGTCAGGAGCCCGACCATGTGGGCCGGCAGCCGGATCGTCGTCGCCGTGTTGATCAGGGCGTGGCGGATGGCCTGCTTGATCCAGTAGCCGGCGTAGGTGCTGAACCGGGTGCCGAACCGGGGGTCGTACTCCTCGGAGGCGCGGATCAGGCCCAGGTTGCCCTCGCCGATGAGGTCGTCGAGCGTCATGCCGCGGCCCTGGTAGTCGCGGGCGATCCGGACGACCAGGCGCAGATTGGCGGCGATCATCCGGGTCCGGGCGTCGTCGTCGCCGAGGGCGATCTCGGCCGCCAGGCGACGCTCGTCGTCGGCCGTCAGCAGGGACACCTCGTTGATGTCGTGGAAGTAGGTTTGCAGGTCGTGCGAAACGCCGCAGTCCTTCGCTTCGATGCGAGACATGAACGTACTCCCGGCCTTGGACGCCGTTTCGTGGTGCGTTTTCACGGAGGCGGATTCATTCGCTGGTGGCGGGCGCTCCGGGGAGGAGGAGGGAGACGTGGCGCCGGCTCCGAAAGCCGCCTTGCGTCCGCCGCACGTCCATGCCTCCAGCCTTGGAAGGAGCAACACACGATCAGTTGCAATGGCCTGAGAAAACCGGACATGGTTTCTGAATTTTTTTAGGCTCAAGACCCGATCATCGAGCTGGCGGCGGGAGGAGGATGCCGACGACCTGCACCCATCGGCCCGGCGGACGGGTGCAAATCGGGCGCAGGGGGACCGGCGTGCGATCCGACAGATTCGGCGCGATCGGCCGATGCGGAAGAAATTCCGGAAGGGAGGCTGGTATTCCCCTCCTCGACATTGTTTAATTAACCAATATGCGGCCTGACCCCTCCATGCGATCATCAACGGAGGTTTCCCCCACGATCCCCATGCGACGATGAGGTCGCGTGAATTCCTCGGTTCCCGTATGACGGCGGTTCCTGGAAGAGGCGGCGCGTGAGCGAGGGCGGCGCGCCCACGCCGCGAGGCCGGCCGACGCGTTCCACGCAAGGGGACGAACCGGTGAAGAAGCCGACGGATGAAGACGAGACGGACGTGATCCCCACGATGGCGCCGACGCCGGCGTCGGATCTCGACGCGGATCCGCAGGTCGAAGACGACCCGGGCGAGGACCTCTCGCGGGACGTCCCCGAGCTGATCGCGCGAGCCCGGGCCGGGGACGACGACGCGATCCGGACGTTCGTGGGCCGATACGAGCCCGAGGTCCGGATGATGGTGCGCGAGCGCCTGCCGCGCCGCCTGCGCACGCAGTTCGACTCGATGGACTTCGTGCAGGCCGTCTGGAAGAGCTTCCTGGTGGACCTCAAGGGGGGCTCGCAGGAGTTCGCCAACTCGCGGCACCTGCGGGGGTTCCTGGCGGGCGTGGCCCGCAACAAGGTGTACGAGCAGGACCGGCGGCTGACCCGGACCGCCAAGTACGCGGTGGGCCGGGAGGAGCCGATCTACGTCCGCCGGGGCGACCGCGAGATCGCGATCGACCTGCCCGCGGCCGACCCGTCGCCCAGCGAGAACGTCCAGGCGAGCGACCGCCTGGCGCTCCTGACCGCCGGCCGGCCCACCCAGGAGGTCGAGGTCTTGTCGCTCCGCCACGAGGGCCGGACGATCGACGAGATCGCCGCGCGGCTGAAGGTCGACGAGCGGACGGTGCGGCGGATCATCCAGGCGGCGCGCGAGCGGATGGAGGCCCGGGGATGGGCGTGACGTCGGACGGCCTCTCCTCCAGGCTCGCCGCGCGGGCCGGCGGGGCGGCGGCCGACGACCCCTCCGACGCCTTCTCGGCGGCGCTCGCCGACCTGGCGGACCGCTGGGAGCGGGGCGAGGCCGCGCCCGCCGAGTCCTACCTGGGCCGCGCCCGGGGCTGGTCGGCCGAGCGCGCCGTGGAGCTGATCTACCGCGAGTACCGCCTGGCGAAGTCGGCCGGCATGTCCCCCTCCAAGGCGACCTACCTGGCGCGGTTCCCCGAGTACCGCCCCGCCCTGGAACGGCTGCTCGACTTCGACGTCGCGTGCCCCGACTCGCTGCTGGACGGGCTCGACGACGACCCCCTGCCCCGGGTCGGCGACGCGATCGGCCCGTACGTGCTGGAGCGGGAGCTGGGCCGGGGCGGCTTCGCGCGGGTCTTCCTCTCCCGCCAGGCCGACCTGGAAAACCGCCCGGTCGTCGTCAAGATCACGACCAAGCCGACCCGCGAGCCCTGGCTGCTGGCCCGCGCCCGGCACCCGAACATCGTCGAGATCCTCACCCACGCCGAGGTCGACGACGGCGCGCTGCAGCTCATCGCCATGCCGTTCCTCGGCGGCGCGGCGCTCTCGACCGTCCTGGCGCGGCGGCGGGCGGGCCCGGCGGCCGGGGACGCGGGCGGGCGGCGGTTCCTCGACGACCTCGACGCCGTCTCCGCCCCCGAGCACCAGGCGACGGGCGCGCCCGGCTCCTCGCGCGCCAACCTGAGGGCGATGACCGACGCGCAGGCGTTCGCCTGGGTCGCGGCGCGGCTCGCCGAGGCGCTCGACCACGCGCGGCGGCGGGGCGTGGCGCACGGCGACGTCAAGCCGTCGAACGTCCTGATCGCGGCCGACGGGACGCCCATGCTCCTCGACTTCAACCTGGCCCAGGACTGGTCGCGGGCCGGGGCCGCCGACGCCGGCGGGACGCTCGCCTACATGGCGCCCGAGCGGCTGCTCGCGCTGGCCGGGGGCGACGAAGACCGGGCGGCCGCCGGGGTGGACGACGAGCGGGCGCACCGGGCCGACGTCTACTCGCTGGGGATGGTGCTGCTGGAGGCCCTGACCGGCTGGTCGCCGGCGCGCGAGGCCGACATGGCCCGGGGCCCGCGCCGCGGAGCGTTCGCCGAGGCCGCCCGTCGCTGCGCCGCGACCCGCGAGCGGTCCGCCTGGGTGGTCCGCCGGGCCGAGGCCGAGGCCGGCCGGGCGCTCCCCGCCGGGCTCCGCGCGATCCTGGTCCACTGCCTCCAGGCCGACCCCCGGACGCGGTACGGGCAGGGCCTGGAGCTGGCCGAGGACCTGGACCGCTGGCGGGCCGACCGGCCGCTCGCCTTCGCGCCCGAGCCCTCCCGCCTGCACGCCGCCCGCCGCTGGTCGCGGCGCAACCGCCGGCCGCTGACGGTCGCCGCCGCCGTCGCCGCCGTCGCGGCCCTCGTCGGGTCGATCCTCGTCGGCGGCGGCCGGACGCTCGAGGCCCAGGTCCGCGAGCAGGCCCTGCACCTGGTCGCCCAGCTCTACGACGACCCGGGCTCCCGGGCCATCATGCACCAGCGCCCGGGAGAGCCCGCCGCCGCCCGCCGCAACCCCTCGGACACGGCCGCCGCCGCCCTGCGCGCCCTGGGGGCGTACGACGTCCTGGAGGGCGGCGACTGGCGGGCCCGCGACCGCTTCCGCGGCCTGCCCGCCGCCGACCGCGAGGACCTGGAGCTCTGGCTGCTGGAGCAGGCCCTGCGCTACGGCCGCGTCTGGGCCCGCCGGCCCGACTCGCCCGACGACTGGAAGCGAGCCCGGGCCGTGCTCGACGCCGCCTGCGGGGGGACGTGGCCGGCCCCCCTGCGCGAGCTCCGCGACCGCCTCGCCCGCCAGATCGGCGACGCCGGCGCCCCGGCCGCGGGACCGGCCGTCCCGCCCGGCCCCGCCCCCGCCTGGATCGACGCCTACCTCCGGGGGGTCGCCGCCGAGGTCGACGACGAGGAGAGCGAGGGGGGCTCGGACGCCGGCGCACGCCGCGCAGCCGGGTTCTACCGCGACCTGCTGGCGCTCCGCCCGGGCTCGTTCTGGGGCCGTTACCGCTCGGCCGTCGTCGCCTTCACCCTGTCGCGCTGGGCCGAGGCCGAGGCCGACGTCGCGGCCTGCTGCCTGCGGCGGCCCGGCAACGCGGCCCTACTCCTGGTCTACGGCACCTGCCTCCACAAGCTGGGCCGCGACGACGAGGCCCTCGAGCAGTGCAACCGCGCGATCGACGCGGCCCCCGACCAGGCCGAGTTCGTCCAGCTCCGCGCCTTCATCCGGGCCGAGGG
The DNA here is from genome assembly GCF_029589435.1 of Paludisphaera mucosa. Taxonomy (NCBI): domain Bacteria; kingdom Pseudomonadati; phylum Planctomycetota; class Planctomycetia; order Isosphaerales; family Isosphaeraceae; genus Paludisphaera; species Paludisphaera mucosa. Next base: position 770,833 of record NZ_JARRAG010000002.1, read on the forward strand.
GCCGGCGCTCGACGTCCTGAAGCGGGACATCGACCGCTACGAGATGCTCCGCCGGGCGCTCCCCGAGCGGTTCCTCCAGGAGGCCCCGGAGGGGGGCGACGAACTCTCCACGACCGGCCGCGACCTGCCCCTGGCCCCGCGGCGGGCGGACGGCGAGCGGCCCGCGCAGGACGAGGTCGGCGCCGGCGAGCTGGACGCCCGGGCGGTCCTCGCCTCCCGGATCCGCGAGGCCGAGCTGCCCCCGGGCCGACCCTCGCGCCCTCCCACCCTCCGCGAGCGCGACCCGCGTCGGCTCGCCCTGGCCGTCGCCGAGGTCGGCAAGCTCCTGGCCCTCGACCCGTCCAACCTGGTGGCGCGAGTCGACTGGATGTGCCTGGCGATCTGCCAGCATCGTCCCCTCGAGGCCGAGCGGGAACTCGAACGCGTGCTCTCCGACCCCCGCCTGCTCGAGTACGCGCGGTACGCCCCCGAGCGGCTCGACGCCCTGCACTTCGCCTGCACCCTGTTCGCCGGCGAGAAGCAGTTCACCCAGGCCCTCCGCCTGGCGCGCAAGATCGTCGACCTGAGCCTGGAGGTCGGCGGCCGCGCCCCCGGCCGCGCCCTCTACACGCTGGCCATGGTCGAGGGCGTGGGCGCGGCCTACAACCGCAAGTGGGTCGTGCACTCGGCCGAGCACCTGGAGCAGGCCATCGCCGGCAATCCCAAGTACGAGACCTGGTTCCGGAACGACCCGTTGTTCGCGCCGGTGCGGATCCAGCTCCAGGCGATGCTCGACGCCGGCCGCCGCAAGGGTTCCCGCGGCCCCGCCGAGAAGTCCGACCGCCTACTCGCCGACGCCGCCCGCCGCTGATCCGCCCCCGCCCGCCCGCCAGGCCGCGACGCCGCACGACGAGCAGCCCGAGCCCGAGGACGTCGCGCACGGGCTCGGGCCGGGCGCGGCCTCGGCCGCGTCGGCGCGGGTGCGCGGGGCCTTCTTCTTCGAGCACCCGCCGCCGCCGCAGTCGCAGTCGCCGCAGCGGCCCGCGGCGGGCGCGGGCGCGTCCTCGGCCGCGGCGGGCGGGTCGCCCGGGCTCTCGACGTGGACGTCGAAGTCGCAGGAGACCCGGAAGCGGGCCCGGATCGGCGCCGGGTCCAGCTCGTCGAAGGCCAGGACGTGGAGGACCGTCGAGAGGTCGAGCAGCGGCTCCACGTCGACCAGTTCCAGGGGCCAGCCCTCCTCCTCGACGATCCGACGGCAGAGGTCGAACCGCGGCCCGCGGAGCCGCCCGGCCTCGCCGCCGCGCGCGAAGTCGTCGGCGTCGGCCCGCCGCAGGACGCGGAAGGCGCCCACCGAATCCTCGCCCGCCCGGCCGCGGCCGGCGTCGGCCGTCAGGACCTCGCCCAGCTCGACCCCCCGGCTCGTCCGGATCACCACGGCCTCGCCCCGCCCCGGGGCCGCCAGGCCCGATTCGAGCGTGAACCAGCCGACGCGCCCCGCCAGCCCGTAGCGCACCAGGCACTCGGCCGCGCCCACCGTCCCGGCCTCGGCTCCCGCTTCCATGTGTCGCCCCCCACCCGGACCGGATCGAACCGGACGCCCCGCCTGTTCCCCTTACCGATGCGGGATTATACCGTATCATGGGGAATATCGCCGCATCCGGCCGGGTCGGGGGGCGAGGTCCGGTGAAGCCGACGAGGTGGGGCCGATGAGTCGAGCGCGGTGCACGTTCCACGTCCGGGGTCTCGACTGCGAGCATGAGGTCGCGCTGCTCCGAGCCGCCTTGAAGGACGCGCCGGGGATCGAAGGCCTGGGCTTCGACCTGATCAACGGCCTGATGACCGTAGACTACGACGACCAGCGGGTCGACCCCGCGCGGCTGGCGGGCCAGGTGACCGCGCGCAGCGGCCTGGAGACCGTCCCGGTCGGCGCGCCCGAGGCCGAGGCCCCCCCCCCGTGGTGGTCGCGGCGGGGGCTGCAGGCGTCGACCGCGGCGTCGGGCCTGGCGCTCGCCGCGGGCATGCTGCTGCACTATTTCGGCGCGAAGGCGGGGCTTTCCGACGGCGCCGCCGAGCGGGCGTCGACGGCCTCCTGCGCCCTGGCGATCGCCGCCGGGGGCGTCTGGCTCTTCCCGCGCGCCTGGCGGTCGCTGCGCGGGCTCCGGCTCGACATCGACGTCCTGATGACGCTGGCGATCTTCGGGGCCGTGGCGCTCGGCCAGTGGGACGAGGCGGCGACCGTGGCCTTCCTCTTCGGCGTCTCGGAATCGCTCGAGGCCCTGAGCGTCGCCCGCGCCCGCCGCGCCATCCGCCGGCTGCTGGAGGTCGCGCCGCCGACCGCCGAGCGGATCGTCGCCGCCGGCGTCGAGACGATCGCCGTCGACCGGATCGACGGCGGCGACCGGATCTTGGTCCGCTCGGGCGACCAGATCCCCATCGACGGCGTCATCCTCAAGGGCCGTTCGGGGGTCGACCAGAAGGCGATCACCGGCGAGTCGACGCCCGTCGAGCGCGGGCCCGGCGACCCGGTCTACGCCGGCACGGTCAACGGCGAGGGGACGATCGAGATCGAGGCCTCGGGCCCGATCGGCGAGGCCCTCATCAGCCGGATCGTCGACCAGGTCCGCGCGGCGCAGGCCGGGCGGGCGCCGGTGGAGCGGCGGATCTCGCAGTTCGCCCGCTGGTACACGCCCCTGGTCGTGGTCATCGCCCTGCTGACCGCCCTGCTCCCGCCGGCGTACGCCTGGGCGGCGGGGGGGCCGGTGTGGGCCACCTTCCTCGCCTGGTTCGCCAAGGCGCTCGTGGTCCTGGTGATCGCCTGCCCCTGCGCCCTGGTGATCGCCACGCCCGTGGCGGTGGTCAGCGGCCTGGCCGCCGCGGCGCGGCGCGGGGTGCTGATCAAGGGGGGCGAGTTCCTGGAGGCGGTGGGCCGGCTCCGCGCCCTGGCGTTCGACAAGACCGGGACCCTGACCCTGGGCCGGCCCGACGTCGTCGAGGTCTTCGCCTCGGGACAGGGGGACCAGGCCGACGTCCTGCGGATCGCCGCGGCGCTGGGGGACCGGGGCGGGCACGTCCTGGGCAAGGCGATCGCGCGGCACGCCCGCGACCTGCGGATCGACGTGCCCCGCGCCGACGACTACACGGCGATCCCCGGCAAGGGGGCGCAGGGCCGGATCGACGCCGTGGAGTACCACCTGGGGAGCCACCGCTACATCGACGAGGCGGGGCTCTGCCGCCCCGAGTTCCACGCCGAGATGGGCGAGGCCGAGGGCCGGCCCGGGACCGAGGTCGCCGTGACCGCCGCGACCGGCCCGCTGGGCTGGATCCGCCTGGCCGACCGCCCCCGCCCCGAGGCCGCCGCCGTCGTGGCCGAGCTGCACGCCCTGGGCCTGCGGACCGTCATGCTCACCGGCGACAACCCCCGCGCCGCCGCCGCCATGGCCCGCGAGCTGGGCGTCGGCGACCAGCGCTCCGAGCTGCTGCCGGCCGACAAGGTCCTCGCCATCGACGAGTACACGGCCGCGCACGGCCCGACCGGCATGGTCGGCGACGGCGTCAACGACGCCCCGGCCCTGGCCGCCGCCCGCGTCAGCATCGCGCTGGGGGGCGTCTCCAGCGGCGCCGCCCTGGAGACGGCCGACGTCGTCCTGATGGCCGACGACCTCCGCCAGCTCCCCTGGCTCGTCCGCCACGGCCGCGCCACGCTGCGGATGATCCACCAGAACATCGCCCTGGCCATCGGCGTCAAGGCCGTCGTCCTGGTCCTGGCCCTGTTCGGGATCGCCAACATGTGGATGGCCATCCTCGCCGACGTCGGCACCACGCTCCTCGTCGTCGCCAACGCCCTGCGCCTCCTCCGCGCCGGCGACCCGGCGACCCGCTGAGGCCGAGTCCCGGGCCGCCGCGCCATTTCCGAATTCAACCCTTGCAATCGATTCGGAACGCCGCTAGCCTCACACGGCGGCACTTCCTCAAACCGATTCGATCTTATGTGACATCACGGGGTGGAATTCCATGCGCCGGATCTTGCTTCTCTGTGCGCTCGCGACCCTGGCGTCGCCCGCGCTCGTCCGGGCCGAGCCGCTGATCTTCACGTCGCACATCATCGCCGACTTCGAGTTCTCGCTGGTGGCGGGCACGCCGTTCAATCCGAGGCCGTTCGACTCGCCGCCCATCCCCTTCCAGGCGGTCGGCGACCTGACGTTCGAGCTGGCGGCGTCGCTCAACGACCCGGGGGCGACCACGGTGCCGTTCGTGAACGCGACGGGCGTGCTGCAGGGCGTTTACCCGATGATCTACGGGCCGTTCACGATCAGCCCCAACGTCGCGTTCATCGGCGGCGAGCTGACCAACATCGTCCGCGACGGCGGGGGCGAGGTGGTCTCGGCGGACGTCACGGGCCTCTCGATGGAGTGGGAGCTGGTCGGCCCCAACTACGGCAGGCTCTACGGCCGGGCCCCGCTCGTCTTCGACGGCCAGGGCCTCTCGATCCCGTTCGCGGTCGGGAACGTCCTCGCGGGCCCCATCCCCTTCAACGTGTACGCCGACGACGGCGACCGCGACCCGAGCAACGACATCCTCGTCGCCATCGGCAGCAACCGGACCCTGACCGTGGTCCCGGAGCCGCACTCCGCCGCGCTGCTCGCCGTGGGCGCCGCCGGCCTGCTGGCCGCCGCGGCCCGCCGCCGGGCCTGACGATCCGAGGCCGCCGCCCCGCCTCCCGTCCGGAAGAAGCGCCGCGACGGGAGGGCGGGGCTCAGCCCTCGGCCGCGAAGGGCTCGCAGGGCCCGGGGTGGACGACGGGCTCGCCCTGGGCCTGGATGCGGGCGATCTCGGCCTCGACGCGGGCGACGGCGTCGCGGCCGGCGACGATTTCGAGGGTCGTCTCGGTGACGTGACGGCCGCCGACGGGGAGCGACGTCACGCGGCCGCGGGCCTTCTCGAACGGGCGGGGGTTGGGGAAGTTCACGCCCGGCTCCAGGCCGGTGACGTAGCCGTCGCGCAGGCCGCCGGTGTTCTTCCAGAGGCTGAAGCACGGCAGGCCGTCGACCCCGTAGCGGAGCACCACGGCCTTGTCGCCGCCGCGGTTGCGGAGCATCGCGGCCGTGCGGCCCCCCTCGGCGTGCAGGTCGCAGAAGTAGACCTGCTCGACGAACCCGGGCTCGGGCGGCCCGTAGGCGTCGTAGGCCGCCAGGCCCGCGACGGCGCGGGGGTTGCGGGGGACGACCGTCTTCAACGGCGCGACGAACCGCGAGCCCTCCTCCAGGTGGGGCGGGCCGAAGTTCCAGTGGTAGAGGACCTGCATCTCGACCGCCTGGTCCTTCACGTTCGCGAACTCGTCGCGGACCGTCACCGCGTTCGAGCCCGGCGTCGTCGTGTAGGTCGTCGCCAGCTCGACGCCGCCGCCGAACAGGAACGACTCGGAGACGCGGCCCTCGACCGTGATCGCGTACGGCGGCTCCAGGTCGACGTGCACGGCGACGTACCAGGCCGGGATGTTGCCGATCCGGCCGTGCAGGGGATAGGCCGCGTCGCCCTCGCGGTAGGGCGCGCCGTTGTTCATCAGGCCGCACCGCACCATCAGCTCGTCGAAGCCTTCGAGCCAGCCGATCCCGCCCAGGTCGTGGGGCTGGACGAACGCCGGGTGGACCGGGCCGTCGCGGGTCGGCGAGTCCCAGCCCGCGCGGTCGCCGCCGCAGGCCGCCTTCCACAGGCCCATGCCCCGCGTCGGCACGATCTGGAACGCCAGCGCGCCGTTGTCGACCCGGATCAGGTCCACGCCGTCGCGACGCCCGCCCCGGAGCCGGCGCTTGGTCACGCCGCATCCCCCCAAAGCCGGCGGCCCCAGGTCCGCGCCGTCGAGCGTGAAATCCTCGACCCACACGTCATGGCTTGCATCGATCAGCACGAAGCTCCGCCGTTCGCTCATCGCCCCACCGTTTCGTATCTCGCCCCGCCGATCGACCCGAGACGACCCCCCCGGGCCCGATCGACGGAACTTCGCATCAATATCTGATCGTTCGGCGCACGTTTCGCGAGAGTGTTTCAGCGAAAGTCAAGCGTAGTCCGCGATCAGGGCCGACGCCAGTACCCGACGGCCCCGCGAACGGCCCTATTCAAGTCGATCCTCCGCGGCCCGCCGGCTGCGGTCGCCATGGAGCTACACCGATGAATCGCACGCGCACCTCGACCCTGAAGCGACGCCTCGTCCTCGAGACCCTCGAGACCCGCCTCACCCCGGCCGTGATGAACCCCCTGGCCGCCTTCGGGACCGCCCTGAGGGCCGGCACGATCGCCACCGACGCCGCCGCGACCGCCGCGAACACGGCGGCGACCACGACGACCGACGCGACCGGGACCACGACCACGCCGGCCTCGTCGTTCGACGGCTCGCTCGCCTTCCTCCAGCGGCCCTTCCTGAGGGCGGGCGCGACCGCCACGTCGACGGGCGCGACCGGGACCGGCACGGTCGGCGGCACGACCACGACCACCACCGGGACGGGGACGGTCACCACGACCACGCCGGCCTCGTCGTTCGACGGCTCGCTCGCCTTCCTCCAGCGGCCCTTCCTGAGGGCGGGTGCCGCGACGGCCACCCCGACCGGCAACACCACGGGCGCCGCGACCGGGCTCGGCTCCGGCGTCACCACGCCGTCGACGATCAATCGCTTCCAGTCCACGTTCCTGCGCGCCGGGACCAACGGCGGCGCGGTGGTCGCCAGCCCCGGCACCACGACGGGCAACACCACCACGATCGGCGGATCGGGCTCCGGCGGCGTGACGACGCCCGGCGTGACCGTGCCCAGCTCGACCTCGCGGTTCAGCACCAACTTCCTGCGGGCGGGCTCCGGGACCCTCACGACGCCCGGCGTGACGGTCCCCTCGGTGACCACGAATCCGACGTCGACGGGTTCTTTTTTCTGAGGGGGGGACGTAGTGTAGGAGTCGCCCCGCCGACGCCCGACGCGTCGGCGGCCCCGACGCCCTCCCCCGAGACGACGGACGCCATGACGACTCCGACCGACCCGGCCTCCGCGGCCGCCGCGACGACCCTCCCCGCGAACGTCGGCCGCGTGCTGGACGTCGTCTACCAGTTCCACACCGGCGCCTCGACCGTCGCGCCGCCGTCTTATATCAAGATCGTCGACGGGGCCGTGAGCGTGATGATCAGCGGGACCGTCGACGGCGACTTCGCCGCGCTCGTCGACTCGCTCCGCAACCTCGGCATGCAGATCAACGCGACCGACGCGACGATCCTGGCCGTCACCGGCCTGCTGCCCATCGACCAGCTGCCGACCGCATCCCAGATCCCGCAGGTGCGCAGCATCACCGCCGGCGACTCCCCCTTCCTGAGGTGAGACGCGGGCCGATCCGCCCCCCCGACACCCCTATCGACCCGGCGCGACCCGCGAGGCCGCGACCGGGTCGCTTCGTTTTCCCCGCTTTTTCGCTTTGCAGGGGGCTCGACCCTGGACCTGCGCCCATGCGGGTACTATTACTGACAGGACCCAGCGATCGTCGCGTCCCGTCCCCGAGTCCCCCGGGACAGGCCGGTCGCGCACCCGCTTGCAGCGAGAACGACCATGCGAACGCAGCTCACGAAGACCATCGCGGCCACCTTCGCGGCCGTCGGACTGGTGACGGCCGCCGGCGCGCGCTGGCAGGCCCCGGCGCCCGCGCCCGCACAGGCCCCCGCGGCCGCCCCGGCCCCGAAGACCGCGCCGGCGACGCCGCCGGCCGCGACCACGACCGCCCCCGCGGCGGCGACGACGGCCGCCTTCCAGCCCACGACCCCGGCCGAGAAGGCCGTGGCCGTCCAGGTCGGCGAGTTCGTCAAGGCCTACGAGGCCGGCGACGCCCAGGCCCTGGCCGCCCTCTACGCCGACGACGCCGTGATCGTCGACCCCGACGGCCTGGAGATCAAGGGCAAGGAGCAGATCGCCCGGCTCTACGCCGAATCCTTCGCCGTCGCCGCCGGCCTGAAGCTGGACGCGCAGATCGAGGCGCTCCGCTTCCTCACCCCCGACGTGGCGCGGATCGAGGGCCGGTCGCGGCTGGCGACGCCCGCCGGCGACGCCGCCGACTACACCCGGTACAGCGGCCTGCTCGTCCAGAAGGGCGGCAAGTGGACGATCGCCGAGATCCGCGAGTACCCCGCCGCCGCCGAGGACGTCGAGCCCTACGAGCGGCTCAAGGACCTGGAGTGGATGGTCGGCGAGTGGGTCAACGAGGGCCAGCACGACAAGGTGACCGCCGAGATCAAGTGGGCCGACAACCGCAGCTACCTCGTGCGGACCTACGCCGCCGAGCTCGACGGCCAGAAGAAGTCCTCCGGGACCATGTTCATCGGCTGGGACCCCCAGTCGGGCCAGATCAAGTCCTGGCTGTTCGACTCCGAGGGGGGCCACGGCGAAGGCGTCTGGACCCGCACCGAGGAGAACCAGTGGGTCGTCAAGGCCCAGGGCGTCCTGCGCAACGGGCTGCCGACGTCGGCGACCCAGGTGCACACGATCCTCAACAAGGATTCGGTCAAGACCGACGCCGTCGACCGGATCCTGGGCGGCCTCGTCGCCGAGGACGTCCTCGACGTCGTCATGGTCCGCAAGGCCCCCGCGCCGGCGCCGGCCGCCGACGCGACCAGGGCGAAGTGAAGTAACGCCCGCACCTCGTTCTCGATCCCCCCGGGACGCGGCCCGCCGGCCGCGCATGGACATCCCGACCCCAACGCCCGCACGGATCGCGGACCTTCTCCCCGTGCTGCGCGAGGCCCGGTCATGTTCAGGCATCCTCTGATCTCCTCGGTCGCGTGTCTCGGCGTCGTCCTCGGCGCCGCCGACCTCGCCTTCGCCCAGCGCGGGGGCATGCGGGGCGGGGGCGGCATGGCCCGGCCAGGCGGCGGCGGGGGCATGGCCCGTCCGGGGGGCGGCGCGGCCCGTCCCGGCGGCGGCATGACCCGACCGGCCATGCCCATGAACCGTCCCGCCACGCCCCAGACCCGGCCCAACTTCGGCGCCGCGAACCGGCCCGGCAACATGACCCGCCCCGCCATGCCCAACCGCCCCGGCGGGGGCGTCGGCGGCGGGATGCCCAACCGGCCCGGCGGCGGAGTGGGTGGGATGCCCAATCGGCCTCCCGGCGGCGGCATCGGCGGCATGCCTAACCGCCCCGGCGGCGGCGGCCTCCCGGGGAGACCGGGCGGCGGGGTGGGCGGCGGCATGCCTAACCGCCCCGGCGGCGGGATCGGCGGCATGCGTCCGCCCGGCGCGGGCGGCGGCGTCGGCGGCTTGCCCGGTCGTCCCGGCGGCGGAGTGGGCGGACTTCCCGGCCGGCCCGGCGGCGGCGGCGGTGGAGGGATCCCCGGTCGGCCCGGAGGCGGCGGCGGCGGCTTGCCGGGGCGTCCTGGAGGCGGGATCGGCGGTATGAGGCCTCCCGGCGGGGGCGTCGGCGGACTGCCCGGCCGTCCTGGTGGAGGCGTCGGCGGACTGCCCGGTCGACCCGGCGGGGGCGTCGGCGGGTTTCCGGGAAGGCCCGGCGGCGGGATCGGCGGCGGCATTCCTGGGCGGCCGGGTGGCGGGATCGGCGGCAATCGGCCCGGTTGGGGCGGCGGCATGCGGCCCCCAGGCGGCATCGGCGGCGGCGGCACACCCCCGCCGTGGGGCGGAAACCGTCCCGGCGGCGGCATCGGCGGCGGGATTCCCGGCCGGCCGGGGCCGGGACCTGGCGGCATCGGCGGCAACCGCCCCGGATGGGCGGGGAATCGGCCGGGCTGGAACGGCGGCGGCGTCCAGCGGCCTGGCTGGAACGGCGGCGGCGTGAACCGCCCCGGCTGGAATGGCGGCGGCGTCCAGCGCCCGGGATGGAACGGCAACAATCGACCGAACTGGAGCGGCGTCAACCGCCCCGGGTGGAACGGCGGCGGCGTCCAGAGGCCCGGCTGGAACGGCGGCAATCGGCCGGGCTGGAACAACGGCGGCGTGAACCGCCCCGGATGGAACGACAACCTCGGCGGCTGGAACCGTCCCGGGTGGGGCGGCGGCTCGAACGTCAACAATATTAATAATATCAACAACATCAACAACACGAACGTCGTCAACAACTCCAACAACTGGTGGGGCGGCGGAGGCGGCGGCGGCTGGGGCGGCGGCGGCTGGGGCGGCGGCGGCTGGAACGGCGGCGGCGGTTGGAACGGCGGCGGCTGGAACGGCGGCGGCGGCTATGGCCCCGGGGCCTGGGGCGGCAACTGGTATCGCGGCGGCTGGGGCGGCAACGGCTTCTGGACCGGCTTCGGCGCCGGCGCGCTGACCTCGTTCGGCCTGGGGGCCATGACCAACAGCTGGTTCCAGCCCACGGTCATCGGCGCGCCGATGATGTCCACGATGGGCGTCTACGACTACTTCCCGACGTGGAGCGTGGGCGCCTACGACACCTGGGGCCTGGGCTCCGTCGCCGGCACGGCGATCTACAGCGACTACGCCAACCCCTACAACACGGCCCTCGTCGCGGCCCAGCCCGTGCAGGTGCAGCAGGCCGCGCCGGTGTACGACTATTCGCGGCCGATCAACCTCGCCGCCGAGCCCCCCGCGCCCGACGTCGCCACGACGAACGAGCAGATCTTCTCGGCCGCCCGCGACGCGTTCAAGTCGGGCGACTACAACCAGGCGCTCGCCCTCGTCGACCAGGTCCTGACCAAGACGCCCGACGTGCCCGTGATCCACGAGTTCCGCGCGCTGACCCTCTTCGCCCTCGGTCGCTACGACGAGGCGGCGTCGGTCCTGTACGCCGCGCTCTCGGCCGGCCCCGGCTGGAACTGGGAGACCCTCGTCGGACTCTACGCCAACGTGTCGACTTACACCGACCAGGTCCGGGCGCTGGAGGCCGTGGTCAAGGGCAAGCCCGCCGACGCCGCGCCCCACTTCCTGCTGGCCTACCACTACATGGTGCAGGGCCACAAGGCGGCGTCCGCGATGCAGTTCGACGAGGTCGTCAAGCAGGCCCCGAACGACACCCTCTCGGCCTCGTTCGCCAAGGCCCTCAAGAAGGCGATCGAGCCGGCCCCGACCGCCGTCGCCGCGGCCGCGGCGCGCCGGCCGCGGCCCAGGCGCCGGCCTCGCCCCCGCAGGCGCCGGATCCGACGCCGGCCCAGGCGCCCGCCGGGACGGTCGTGCAGGCGACGACGACCGCGGGCGACGCCAAGGCGGAGCCCGAATTCGAGCCCCCGCCGCCCCCGCCGGCGACCCTGATGGGGACGTGGAAGGCCAAGCCCGCCGCCGACCTGACGATCTCGCTGACCATCGAGGAGGACGCCGTCTTCACCTGGGAAGTCGACGCCAAGGGCCAGAAGCAGACTCTCACCGGCATGGCCGGCTACAAGGACGACACCCTCGGCCTCTTCCAGCAGGAGGGCCCCCCCCTCGCCGGCAAGGTCACCGAGATCCAGCCCAACTCCTTCAAGTTCAGCCCCGCCGACGGCGGCAAGGGCCCGGCCCTGACCTTCACCCGCTGACGACGACATCCAGTTGAATTGATGTCGATATCCCTTCTCCCCTCCGTGGGAGGAGGACGATCCGCGACGGCCCGTCGACGCCTCACGTCACGGCTTCGGCGTGAGCAGCTTCATCGTCCGCAGCCACTCCTCGCAGCGCTTCGGCCAGGTCGAGCACGGCTTGTCGCTGGGGCGGAGGCCGAAGCCGTGGCCGCCGGTCGCGTAGATGTGGAGTTCGGCGGGGACGCCGGCCTGCTTGAGGGCCGAGTACATCGCGACGCTGTTCATGGGGCTGACGCCGTCGTCGCCGGCGTGGGCGAGGAACATCGGCGGGGTCCTGGCCGAGACGCGGAGCAGCGGGTTGTCGACCTCGTTCTTGTCCTCCATGCCGCCGGGATAGATCAGCACGGCGAAGTCGGGCCGGGCGCTCAGCTTGTCGACGTCGTCCTTCTGGGGGTAGACGGGCTCCTCGAACCGGGTCGACGCCGCGGCCGAGAGGTGGCCTCCGGCCGAGAAGCCCAAAACGCCGACGCGGGCCGGGTCGAGGCGCCATTCGGCGGCCTTGCTGCGGACGAGCTTCACCGCGCGCTGGACGTCCATCAGGGGCTGGATCGGCTTCTCGGCGTCGGGCGTCCCCTCGCGCCTCGGCACGCGGTACTTGAGCACGATCCCGGTCACGCCGATCGAGTTCAGCCAGGCCGCGACCTCCTCCCCTTCCAGGTCCATGGCCAGGATGAAGTAGCCGCCGCCGGGGCAGATCACCACCGACGCGCCGGTGTCCTTGTCGGGCGCGGGGCGATAGACCGTCAACGTCGGGTGCGACACGTTCGCCAGCCGCTTCACCGGCTTCTCGTCGAGGTACTTCTCGGGCTCCAGCTTGCCGACCTCGCCGGGCGGCGGCCCGGGCCAGACGTCCAGGACGAGCGGGGCGGCGGGCTCCTCGGCGGTCGCCGGGGCCGCCGGCGACGCCCCCGCGAGGGCCAGTCCGACCAGGGCGAGGACTCCGATGCGGGGCGTCGTGCGGTGCGGCATGGCGGGCGATTCCTCGTGCGAGTGGGGCCCGGCCCGGGCGACCGAGGCCCGGGCGGGGACGCGGATTCGCCTTGCGGCGATCGCGACGTTCGGTTGTAATCCCGGCCCTCACCTCGAACAAGCGGGACGCCCTTCCCCCGCCGTGAAAACGAATTCATCTTCACCATAAAGGACGATGCGTGATGACGCCCTTATTCGCCTACTTCGGCCCGGAAACCGTCCTGCCGGCCACGTCCATCATCGCCACGATCCTCGGAGTGGCCCTGATGCTCGGGAAGAGTTCGGTCCGCTGGTGCTTCGGCCTGGCGAAGAGCGTCGTCGACGCCGGCCTGGGCCGCAAGGCCGACGAGACGCCGGCCGTCCCCGCCCCCCACTTCCCCCACGCGGCCAGGACGCGCGTCGTCGAGGACGCCCAGGCCCGCTGACCCCGGTTCAGGCCGGTTGGATCGTCATCGGGAGCCCGTCGCGGGGTCGCAGGCTCAGCACCGCCTTCGGCTCGACCGCGACGCCCGGCGCGGGGTGCAGGCGGAACTCCTGGGCGATCATGGCCACGACCAGCACGGCCTCCATCATCGCGAACTCCTGGCCGATGCACTGGTGCGGGCCCCCCAGGAACGGGAACCAGGCGAACCGGGGCCGGGCCGCGGCGCGTTCGGGCAGGAACCGATCGGGGTCGAACGCCTCGGGGTCGGGCCAGAAGTCGGGATGGCGCTGGGTCACGTAGGGGCTCAGCAGGACCTGCGACCGGGCCGGGATGCGGCAGCCGCCGATCGCGTCGGCGCGGCCGGCGGACCGGAGCACGCCGAAGACCGTCGGGTAGATCCGCAGCGATTCCTCGACCACCCGGCGCGCGTATCCCAGCCGCGGCAGGTCGGCGGCGGCGGGCGTGCGGCCCTGCAGCACGTCGGCGACCTCGGCGTGGAGGCGACCCGCGGCCTCGGGGTTCCGTCCCAGCAGGTGGAACGTCCAGGCGAGCGCGGCGGCCGTCGTCTCGTGGCCGGCCACGATGAAGGTGAGGAGCTGGTCGCGGATCTCGCGGTCGGTGAGGCCCTCGCCCGTCTCTTCGTCGCGCGCGGCCAGCAGCCGCGCGAGCAGGTCGTCGGCGTCGCGGCACGGCTCGCGGCGGCGGCCTGCGATGATCTCGAAGACGAGGGCGTCCAGCCGGCCCATCGCCCTGCGGAACCGCAGGTTCCTCCGCGTGGGGAAGACGAGCGGCGGCGCCAGCATGTTGTCGATCCGATACTGGACGTACTCCATCGCGGTCGCGATCGCCGGCCCGATGCGGTCGGCCGCGCCGCCGAGGTCGACGCCCAGCAGCGTCCGGCCGACGATGCGGAGGGTCAGGTCGATGAACTCGGCGGCGACGTCGAGCGGGCCCTCGCCCGATGGACGGGCCCGCCAGCGCCGTCGCAGGACCTCGGTCGCGTCGGTCATCGCGACGGCCATGGCCTCGATCTTCTGGCGGTGGAAGGCCGGCTGGATCATCCGTCGCAGGCGTCGCCAGGCCGGGCCGTCGGTCGTGACCAGGCCCTCGCCGGCCGCGAGCCGGGGGATGTTATAGGCCCACCCCCGCTCGTAGTTCGCCTGCTCGTCGACCAGCACGCGTTTGACGTGATCGGGGTGCGCCAGCAGGTGGATCACGAACGGACCGACCTGGAACCGGAAGACGTCGCCGAACCGCCGCCGGCCGTCGAGCAGGAAGCCCAGCGGGTCGGTCCGCAGCCGGGCCATGGGCCCGAACGACATGGGCAGGAACTGCCTCAGGCCTGGGGCGGTCTTCGGGGCGAGTGGACGATTCATGGCCCGACCCCCGCGAGGGACGTCGCCCGGGAGCCGAGGCGACCGCGCCAGGATAGGGCCCCCTATGACATTTGTCAATCATGCGGTTCGAAAACGACCAGGGCCGCCGCCTCGAGGTGAGGCGGCGGCCCTGGTTCATTCGTCGGTCGATCGGGATCAGGTCACGAGCAGCCCATGCTGTTGCCGCAGTTGAAGCAGCGGTAGCAGGTGCCGCAGCGGACGGTCAGGGCGCCGCAGTTGTCGCAGGCCGGGGCGTCGCTCTGGAAGGAGGCGAACTGGCGGTCCTGGACGTGCAGGGCGGCGGTAGGCTCGATGGCCTGGGGCTGGCTCGACGGCTGCTTGGGGGGGGCGGTCCCCAGCACGGCCTCGGCGTGCTCCAGGTCGGCGATCGTCGCGGAGCGATGGCCGTTGACCTTGAGGACCGGGGTCGCGGTCAGCTCGGCCGACGCCTTGGGCGCGGGCTCCTCGGCGCCGCGGTTGGGCGAGTTGGCCTCGCGGTAGCCCTCGATGAACTCCATGCCGAGCCACCGGAAGATGTAGTCGGCGATGCTCTTGGCGATCGGGATGTCCGGGTTCTTGGTGAACCCGGCGGGCTCGAACCGGCTGTGGGCGAACTTGTTGACGAAGACCTCGAGCGGCACGCCGTACTGCAGGCCGATCGAGATCGACGTCCCCAGGACGTCCATCAGGCCGCCGATGGTGGACCCTTCCTTCGCCATCGTGATGAACAGCTCGCCGGGGCGGCCGTCGGGGTAGAAGCCGACGTTGATGTAGCCCTCGTGCCCCTGGATGTCGAACTTGTGGGTGATGCTCCGCCGCGTGTGCGGCAGCCGCTCGCGACGGGGCTTGGAGACGATCGTGGTCGTCACCGGCGTCTGCACGGGCTTCAGCGACTCGACCGAGACCGCCGCGGGCTGCGCGGCCGCCTCGACGGCCGCGGCGACGGCGGCGACCGCGGCCGCGGCGGCCTCGGAGGCCGCCTTGTCGGCGGCCGCGCCGGTCTCCGACTTGGTCGAGACCGGCTGGCTCCCCTTGGAGCCGTCGCGGTAGATGGCCAGGGCCTTGAGGCCCAGCCGCCAGCCTTCCAGGTACGTCTCGCGGATGTCCTCGACGGTCGCCTCGTTGGGGAGGTTGCACGTCTTGGAGATGGCGCCCGAGAGGAACGGCTGGACGGCCGACATCATCCGCAGGTGGCCCAGGTAGTGGATGCTGCGGCCGCCCTGCGGCGGGGCGAAGGCGCAGTCGAAGACGGGCAGGTGCTCGTCCTTCAGGCCGGGGGCGCCCTCGATCGTGTCTTTGGCGTCGATGTAGTCGAGGATGCCGCGGACCTCGGGCTCGTCGTAGCCGAGCTTGCGGAGCGCCGCGGGGACCGTCCGGTTGACGATCTTGAGCATGCCGCCGCCGGCGAGCTGCTTGTACTTGACCAGGGCGATGTCGGGCTCGATGCCGGTGGTGTCGCAGTCCATCATGAAGGCGATGGTGCCCGTGGGCGCCAGCACCGTCACCTGGCTGTTGCGGTAGCCGTTGGCCCGGCCGACCTCCAGGCACTCGTCCCAGATCGCGTGCGCGGCCAGCCGGACGGCCTCGGGCGCCGAGGCGTCGATGGCGTAGGCGGCGTCGCGGTGCATCTCCATGACCTTGAGCATCGGCTCGCGGTTGATCGCGAAGCCGTCGAACGGCCCGACCCGGCCGGCGTGCTCGGCGCTCGTCAGATAGGCTTGGCCGTGCATGACGGCCGTGATCGCCGCGGCGACCGAGCGGCCGGCGTCGGAGTCGTACGGCAGGCCCGACGACATCAGCATGCTGCCCAGGTTCGCGAAGCCCAGCCCCAGGGGGCGGAACTTGTGGCTGTTGGCGGCGATCTTCTGCGTCGGGTAGCTGGCGTGGTCGACGAGGATCTCCTGGGCCGTGATGAAGATCCGCACGGCCGCGCGGAACCGCTCGACGTCGAACGAGCCGTCGTCGGAGACGAACCGGGCCAGGTTCAGCGAGGCCAGGTTGCACGCCGAGTCGTCGACGAACATGTACTCGCTGCAGGGGTTCGACGAGTTGATCGGCGCCGTGTTGGGGCAGGTGTGCCAGCGCTGGATCGTGTCCTCATACTGGACGCCGGGGTCGCCGCAGAGCCAGGTCCCCTCGGCGATGCGGTCGAGGAGCATCTTGGCCTTGTACGTGTCCATCGGCCGGCCGGTGAGCACGGCCTTGGTCGTCCACTCGCCGTCGGCCTCGGCCGCCTCGAGGAAGGCGTCGGAGCAGCGGACCGAGAGGTTGGCGTTCTGGAAGAGGACCGAGCTGTAGGCCTCGCCGTTGAAGTTGGCCTCGTACCCCTGCTTGATGAGGGCCTGGGCCTTGGCCTCCTCGTTGATCTTGCACTCGATGAACTCGAGGACGTCCGGGTGCCAGATCTTGAGGGTCTGCATCTTGGCGGCGCGGCGGGTCTTGCCGCCCGACTTCACGACGCTGGCGACGGCGTCGTACACCCGCATGAAGCTCACGGGGCCCGACGGCTTGCCGCCGCCGGCGAGCTTCTCGCGGCTGGAGCGGAGCGTCGACAGGTCGGTGCCGGTCCCCGAGCCGAACTTGAACAGCATGGCCTCGCTGTGCGCGAGCCGCATGATGCCGTCCATGTCGTCGGAGACGCTCTGGATGAAGCAGGCCGACGACTGGGGCGTCTCATACGCGTTCGACGCCGCCACGACCGTCCGCGTGTCCTCGTCCCAGCGCCAGTTGTTGGCCGGGCCGGCGATGCCGTAGGAGTGGAACAGGCCGACGTTGAACCAGACCGGCGAGTTGAACGAGCCGTACTGGTTCAGGCAGAGGGCGGACAGCTCGTCGTAGAACCGCTCCGAGTCCTCGACGGACGCGAAGTAGCCGTCCTCGCGGCCCCAGTCGGCGATCGTCCGCGTGACGCGGTCGACCAGCTGACGGACGGAGAACTCGCGCTTGCCCTCGGCCGGCGAGCCGTTGCCGCCGGAGACGTCGCCGTAGAAGTACTTGCTCACCACGACGTTGGTGGCGAGCTGGCTCCACGCCTTGGGGATCTCGCAGTCGAGCTGCTCGAAGATCGCCTTCCCACGCTCGTCCTTGATCGCCGCCGAACGCAGGTCCCACTCGACGAGGTCGAACGGGCTGACCCCTTCCGTGCTGAAGACGCGCGGCACCGCCATCCCCGAGCGACCCTTGGCCTGATCCTTCGCCTTCGCCGTCGATCCCTCGGGCTGTTGCTGTTCCACGGAGGTCGTCCCCTCCCGCCTTCCTGCATTCGCCATCGGCTCGCACTCCCCCTGGGACGTCGGGCCCAGGATCGATCAGGTGCGACCTGAGCGCACCATTTTAATCGATCGCTGTCCACCAGTCCAGATGTACATTCCGGCCGCCATTACGTCGGTTCCCGAGATACACGAACTTGAGTCGCGCCTCGATGATGTCGAAGCGATCCCGACGAATCGGCCTGGGCCGGCGCGGCGGGATGGTCGCGAAGAAACGGGATGCGGGTGCTCCCGAGAAATGGCTTCCTCGACGATTTCCTCACGGCGGCGGTTCTCTGCGCTCACGACTCGGCTTCTAGAATGCCCGCGCCCCGGGGGGTGGGCGCGAAAAAAAACGCCCTCGCTCGGCGGGTGCGCCGGGCGCGGGCGGAAGATGTAGAAAAGGTGTCGAATCAGGAAACGAGCCGTCGCTCAGGAAGCGGTCGCGAAGCTCGTGATCTGGACCGTCGTATAGTACTGACGGTGGCCGCGGCGACGACGCATGTTCTTGCGGCGGCGGAACTTCTGGATGATGATCTTCTTGGCGCGGAAGTGGCTGGCGATCTTCGCGTTGACGCTGGCCCCTTCGATGGTGGGGGCCCCGAAGGTCGGCTCGCCGTCGCCGGCGAACAGCAGGACCTTGCTGAAAACGACGTCGGTGCCGGCCGGACCCTGGCGGCGGTCCACCTGGATGAAGTCGCCTTCCTGAACGCGATACTGGTGGGAACCGTCTTCAAAAACAGCGTACATGGTCTTTCCGAAGCTCCTGAGCGGACGACGGCCCGCGCTCTGCGAGTACGGGACTCGGGATCGCCCGCCCCCCGACCTCTCTCGTCACTCTTGTTCTGACGGTGGTTCGCCTTCGCCGCGCGGAATCCCCTCCGCGCGAGAAGAAAACGCAAGCATAGCGTACCGGGCGGCCGGCGATCAAGAGGCATCGACGCGGCCGGTCGCGAAAGATCGCCGGCGAGGAGGCCCGCCCTACCGACGCGCCGCCACGACCCGGAACCCGATGTGGTCGTACCGCCGTTCCGGCTCGAACCGCAGGCGGAAGGCCGAGCGGCACGGCCAGCCGTCGTCGGTCCAGACGCCGCCCCGCCGGACGCGCGAACTCGCCGGCGCCGAAGACAGGTCGGGGTCGTCGCCGCCCGGCAGCTTCGGGTGGTACCAGTCGCGGCACCACTCGAAGGTATTGCCGTGCATGTCGTGGATCCCCCAGGAGTTGGCCGGATAGCGGCCGACCTCGGAGGCCCGCCCTAGCGAGGGGCCGTCGTCGGCCGCTCCGTTGTAGGGCCGGCCCTGGAAGTTCGCCTGGGCCCGCCCGAGCGAGTCGCCGAACGCGGTGGCGGTGGTCGTCCCGGCGCGGCAGGCGTACTCCCACTGGGCCTCGGTCGGCAGGCGGAATTCCCAGCCGGCGGGCAATTCTTCCGTCGCCGTCGCCTTCAGGGTCAGCCGGCGGCAGAAATCCTCGGCCTCGGCGAAGTTGACGTTCCCGACCGGGTAGGCGTCCCCCCCGGGCAGCTCCGCCGTGAGCGGGCCCGGCAGGTCGCCGACCACCCGCTTCCAGTCGCCCTGCGTCGCCTCGTACTTGCCGATCCAGAACCCCCTGGCGAGCCGGACCTCGACCCGATCCTCGCCGGGCCGGCGCTCGGGCTCGTCGGGCGGGCTGCCCATGAGGAACCGCCCGGGCGGACACCAGCACAGCGCGACGCCCGCGACGCGGCGTTCCTCGCCGGCCCGGACGCCGGCGAACGCGTCGTCCTGGGCCGCGGCCGGGCGAACGAGGCCGAGGGCCAGGGACGCGAGCGCGAGGCGGGCTTGTCGAGTCGTCATGGGGCGTCTCCCTCGGGGCCTCCCTCTCAGCAGAGCCTCGCGGCGACGAACGAGCAAGTCCGTCCCGCCCCCGGGCGAGGATCGCGGCCGTACGGCGCGCCGTTTTCAAGCCGATCCTTCCCGACCGGTCTCACGGCGCGTTCGGCGGCGGCCTCGTCCGTCGCGGCCGCTCGGGGCGATTCCCGGTCGAAGGGGGCGGGGCCCGTCGCTGGGTCCCGAGCGTGCGATGAGCGAGACGAAACGGCCGTTGATCGTCGGCGCCGGGCCGGTGGGCCTGGGTGCGGCGCTGTTCCTGGCGCGGCAGGGCGTGACCGCTCGGGTCGTGGACCAGCGCGCCGAGCGGGCGCTGGAGTCGAAGGCGCTGGCGGTCAATCCGAGGACCCTCGAAATCCTGGAGCCTTCCGGCGTCACCCGGCGGATGCTGGAGCTGGGCCGGCGGATCCACGGGGCCCAGCTGCACCGGAAGGGCCGGGTGGTCGCGACGATCTCGTTCCCCGACCTGCATCCCCGCTACCCGTTCATGCTCGCGCTCTCGCAGGCGACCACCGAGCGGCTGCTGGCCGAGGCCCTGACGGCGCTCGGCGGCCGGGTCGAGCGCGGGACGAAGCTGACGGCCTGCCGCTCCGCGGCCGAGGAGGTGGAGGCGGTGCTGGAGCCGGCGTCCGGCGGCACCCCGGAGGTCTTCGCCTGTTCGTGGCTCCTGGCGGCCGACGGCGCGCACAGCATCGCGCGGCGGCAGCTCGGGATCGCCTTCGACGGGTCCTCGTTCGCCGAGCCGTGGTACCTGGCCGACGCCCCCTTGCGGACGGACCTGGCGGACGACCGCGCCCACGTCGCGCTCGGCGCCGCCGGCGGGTTCCTCTTCCTGCTCCCGGTCGTCGACGATGCGCACGCCGTCGAGCCCGGCGGGCCGATCTGGCGGGTGCTGGGCAACCGCCCGGATCCGCTCTCGCGACTGGCCGAACTCGGGACCGAGGCGACGGGGCCCCCGGTCTGGGAGTCGAGCTTCCACATCGCGCACCGGATCGACGCGACCCTGGCGGCCGGCGGCGTCTACTTCGCCGGCGACGCCGCCCACGTCCACTCGCCCATGGGGGCCCGGGGCATGAACCTCGGGATCGAGGACGCCTGGGTCTTCTCCGAACTCGTCCGGACCGGCCGCCTCGCCGACTATGACGCCCTGCGGCGTCCGGTCGACGCCCGCGTGGTGCGCCAGGTTGAGATCATGTCGCGCATGGTGGCGGCCGAATCGACCCCCGTCCGGCTGCTGCGGAACCTGCTGATCCCCGTGCTGACCCGGATCGGCCCCCTCCGCGACCGCATGGTCCGGACCCTCACCGGCCTCGATCACGAGCTTCCCCGCTTCGACGGCCCCGGCGCGAAGGCGTGACGTCGCCTGTATCCCGACCGTCCGGACCTCGATAGCCTGACCTGGATCGAATCTCGGGAGAAATCCGGGGCCGATCGGGCGTTCCCTCGCATGGTAGGGACGAGGGCGTCGGGACATCCAGGTGCAGGCGGGCGGCTCATGACGAGATCCACTTCATCGCCGGCGGGGCTTCGGGCCCTCTTCCACGGCGGGACCGCGACGGGAATGACGGACGGCCAGTTGCTGGAACGGTTCCGGTCGCGCGACGGGTCTTCGGACCCGGCGGCGGCCGAAGCCGCCTTCGGCGCGCTGGTGGACCGTCACGCGGCGCTGGTCTGGGGGGTCTGCCGGCGGGGCCTGCGAGACCGAGCCGACGCGGAGGACGCGTTCCAGGCGACGTTCCTGGTCCTCGTCCGCAAGGCCGGGTCGGTGCGCGTCGACGAGCGAGGCTCCCTCGGGCGATGGCTTTACGGCGTCGCCCGGCGGGTCTCCGGCCGCCTTCGCCAGGAAGCGGCGCGGCGGCCCGCGGCGACCGTCGACCCGACGTCCGGCGACGATCCCGCGGTCGCCGCCGAGCGCCGGGAGGCCTGCGACGCGGTGGCCGCCGAGCTGGATCAGCTCCCCGCGAAGTACCGACGCCCGATCGAATTGTGCCACTTCGAGGGCCTGACGTACGAGCAGGCGGGCCGCTCCCTGGGCTGGCCGACCGCGACGCTCAAGAGCCGCCTCGCCCGGGGCCGGCTCCGCCTCAGGGGCCGCCTCGCCCGCCGCGGGCTGGCGCCGCTGTCGGCGATCGCCGCGGCCCATCTCGCCCGGGAATGCCGCGCCGGCGTCCCTCGGGTCTTCATCCCCCCCACCATCCGGGCCGGCGCGATCGCCTCGGGGGTCGTCCCCGCGGCCGTCGCCCGGCTCGCCGAAGGAGCGATTCGAACCATGATGTGGGACAAGTTGAAGCCCCTCGCCCTGATCCTCGTCGCCGGTGCCGGCGCGGCCGTGGTGGCCGTCGCAGGCCCGCTCCAGGAGGGCTCACCCCGATCCGAGCATGCGGCGATCGCCGCGAAGGCCGAGGACGCGCCCGACCCGCGATTCACGAGGAAGCTCGCCGACGGGACGGTCGTGCAAGTCGTGGCGGTCTCGACCTATCCTTCGGGCCCCGACACCTGGTGGCGGCCGGACGGGACGCCGTTGAAAACGGCCCCGTGCGAGCCGATGGCGGCGGCGGGAGAGGCCGCGCCCGTCGACTCGGCCGAGAGGACCAACGAAGGACGTCGCGAGATCCTCCTCAAGGTCGTCGATCGCCCATCCGACGGCGAGGACCTCCTGATGTATCTTGCGAACAGCTCCACCCTGGGATGGCGGGTCGAGCGTCAGGGCAAGGTCGTTCCCGAGCTGAAGCGGCTCATCCAGTGGTTTCCGGAGGTCCCCGCCGTCGTCCCCGTGAGATTCCGGGAGACGCGAGGGCCCTGGAAGACGCTCCGGAAGTGGGGGATGCAAGGGACCATCGCCGGCCAGGAGGGCCACACCGTGATCGCCAGCGACGCCATCGCGACGAGGGCCGGGACCGCGGCCTCGATCACCCACGATTTCTCGTTCGAGATCCCCATCCGGCTCATCGCCGTCGATCAGGACGGCCTTTCCCATCCGGGAATCCTTTTCGGAGGAGGGTACGCCAGGAATTTCGCCCAGCTCTCCTGGGAATTCGCGGTCCCTATCGAGAACGTCGAGGCGTTCCACTTCCAGACCCGCCCGTTCGAAGTCGCCACGATCCCCGGCGTCGCCCTGCATCCCCGCAAGCCGGCCGATTCGCGTTGACCGTTTCGCCCGCCTGGGATACCAAGCCGGATGAGGGCCGCCTGGGGGTTCGAAATCCCAACGCGGGCTCGGAGGCGGGTTCTCGTTGTTCCGAGGCGGACCGTCCGCGATCGGCGATCGTGGACCATTGTCTCGAAATGAGGGGCTGCATCGGGAAGCCTGAATGGGGGGCGACGGACGGCTGTTTTCCTATTCGAAATCGCACTAACGAACCCAATTTTTCGAGCCGCGATCAAATTTTAAATTCCTTTCAGCGATGGCTTTACGTCGAGACTCGCCGCAATTGTTGCGCAGACGACGGACCCAAACGGACCCGATGGGCCGCGGCCTCGCAGAATCCGTCGGTCGAGACGCTGCGGGCCTCGGATTTCGGGGCCGGCGCGGCGTCGTGAAAAGGGGAGGGTCGGCGTCGGGTGGGGAGCCCCTCATCCGGCCTTTCACCTTCTCCCACGAGGGGAGAAGGACGTTCGACGTCAGAGGAGGTTTGCCTTGATCCTCGCACATCTCCTCGTCCTTGCGGTGCTGGGGCAGTCGGACGCGGTCGAGGCCCGGGTTACGGCCGAGCGGCTGGAGGTCCTCGACGAGGCCGGGGAATCGGGGTACGTCGTGGCCGCCCTGAAGCGGGGCGACGCCGTGCGGGTGCGGCCGTCGGAGAACCCCCGGCACGGCTGGCTGGCGATCGAGCCGCCGGCCTCGGTCCTCTGCTGGGTCGAGGAGTCGGCCTTGAAGATGGCCGAGGGCGAGGACGGGTCCGTCCCGCGCATCGCCAAGGTCCGGTCGACCACGGCCGTCCGGTCGGGGAACCCGCGGGCGAAGCTGCCGGGGCCGCCTCGGGGTTCGCTGAAGCCCGGCGACCGCGTGCGGCTGGCGGACCGCCCGGCGCTGGAGTCGGGGAGCAAGTCCCCGCAGCGCTGGCGGGCGATCGCGCCGCCGCCGGGCCGGGCGTTCTTCGTCGCGGCCGACGGCGTCGCCTGGGACGCGGCGACCTCCCCCCCTTCCCCGCCGGCCGAGGTCCAGACGTCGTTCACGACGGCCGGCGACGACCCCGAGCTGAGGCGGGCCGACGGCATGCTGCTGGCCGAGACCACCGGGCAGCCGGTCGAGAAGTGGCGGCTGGGGGCGATCCGCGAGGCCTACGAGGCCCGGATGAAGCAGGCCGACGGCGACCCCGAGAAGCGGCGGACGCTCGAAGCCCGGCTGGCGCAGGTCGCGCGCTACGAGCGGGCGTCGAAGGCCGCGCAGGGGTTCGTCGAGGCGGCCTCGCGCACCCGCGAGCTGGACTCGGACTTCGCCAGGATCGAGCGCAAGCTGGCCGACGCCGAGCGCGAGCGGAGCCGGGCGTACGACGCCGTGGGCTTCATCCAGCCCTCGGCGAAGATGCTCGACGGCCGCAAGCTGTTCGCCCTGATCGGCCGCGAGGGGACCGTGGTCGCCTACCTCGACGTCCCCGCCGGCCTCGACCCCCAGCCGCTCACCGCCCGCCGCGTCGGCGTCCGCGGCCAGTCGCGCTACAACGCCGAGCTGAAGGCCCGGCTCATCGCCGTCCGCGACCTGGTCAACCTCGAGCCGAAGGGTTGAGCCCGGCGGCCTCGACGCGGTCGATGCCCGCGCGGATGGCGGCGGCGCTCTGGTGCAGCAGGGCCGTCTCGTCGTCGTCCAGGTCGATGGCCAGGATCCGCTCGACGCCTTGGCGGCCGACGACGCAGGGGAGGCTCAGGCAGACGTCGCCCAGCCCCTTGTAGCCGTCGACGAGCGTGCTGACGGGGAGGACCGTCCGGGCGTCGTCGGCGACGGCCTCGCAGATCGAGGTCGCGGCCAGGGCGACGGCGTAGTTCGTGTAGCCCTTGGAGCGGGCGACCAGGTGCCCCCCCTGCCGGGCCTCCTCGGCGAAGGCCCGGACCGTTGAGTCGCGGGGCTCGAACCGCACGCCCCCGGCGCTGGCGACCGAGAGCGCCGGGAACTGGGTCTCGCCGTGCTCGCCGAGGATGTAGGCGCGGACGTCCTGGGCGTTGATGCCCGTCTCGCGGCTCAGCAGGCTGCGGAACCGCATGGTGTCGAGCAGGGTGCCCGTCCCCAGCACCCGGCCCGGCGGCAGTCCCGAGGCCTTCAAGGTCACGTACGTGCAAACGTCGACCGGGTTGGTCATGACGAGGAAGACGGCCGACGGCGAGGCCTCGGCCAACGGCGGGACGATCTCGCGGAGGAGCCGCGCGTTGGCCTCGGCGTGCGCCGCCCGGCCGCCCGCGACGTCGTCCGCCGCCGCGCTGACGGCCAGGATCACGACGTCGCTGGCGGCGGTGTCGGCCGCGTCGCCGGCGACGACCCGCATCGGCCGCACCAGGGCCGAGGCGTGCAGCAGGTCGAACGCGTCGCCCACCGTCCGCTCCTTCGTCCGCCCCACCAGCACCAGCTCGTGCGGGATCCCCCGGGCCACCAGCGCGAAGGCCGTCGCCCCCCCCACGCGCCCCATGCCGACGACGCTGATCTTCATGGGCGGTGGAGAACTCCCGGAAACGAGCCGAGGATGATCGTCCTTCTCCCGCCGGGAGAAGGTGGCCCGAAGGGCCGGAAGAGGGTTGCGGGATTTCGGGGACGCCTTCGAAGCCAAGCTCCTCGCGAACTCCGACGACCCTCATCCGCCGCTGCGCGGCGGCCGGCCGCAAAGTCACTCCTTCTTCGCGGCGGCCTCCTTGGGCTCGTCGTCCGCCTTGGGGAGGGGCTTGCCGGCGAGGAGGGCGTCGATCTCGGCGGCGAGCTTCTCGCGGATGTCGGGGCTGAAGCCGACGTGGGCGGCCTGGACGACGCCCTTGGCGTCGAGGACGACGAGGGTGGGCAGGGCCTCGACCTGGAACAGCTCGCCGACGGAGCCGCTGGGGTCCAGGCCGATGGCGGCGACCGGCTTGCCGGCCAGGTCGATCTTCTTCTCGGCCAGGGTCTTCTCGACGAGCTTGCGGACCTCCGCCAGCTCGGAAGGTTGGTGGTCCTGGCTGAGGGCGACGACGAGGACTTCCTTCTTGTCCTTGGCCAGCTCCTCGACGAGCTTCTGGATCTCGGGCAGCTCGACCAGGCAGGGGCCGCACCAGGTGGCCCAGAAGTCGATGACGACGACCTTGCCGGCGAGGTCGGCCTTGGTCACGTTCTTCGTCTTGTCGGGGCCGTCGAGGAGCGTGAGGACGAAGTCGGGCGCGGGCTGGCCGATCTTCGACTCCACGGCCATCTTGGGACGGCCGGCCGGCCCGGCGCCGGGCTCCTGGAACGAGTCGACCTTGGTGAAGCCCTCGGGGGCCTTGAAGGCGAACGCGGCGGCGTCGGCGGGCTCGGTCGCGACCGCGCCAGAGGACCAGCCGAGCTTCTCGACCTTGACCGGGTTCCCCTGCTGGGCGCTTCGCTCCAGGGTCTTGGGGTCGATGACCAGGTCGATGTCCTTGAAGAGCCTGGTCTTCGCGTCGATCGTCAGCCGGAGGTCGGGGCCTTCCTGCTGGTCGATCAGGATCGTCGGGGCCGCGTCGTCGCCGGCCAGTTGCAGCGAGCCGCCGAGCTGCTCGACGGACTTGGCCGGGTCGGGCGCGGTCAGCATGTTCGCGAGGATGTACATCGGCACGCCCGAGGGCCCGCCGAACAGCACCGCGCCGACGGGGCCCTCGCGGAAGACCTCGAGCGTGACGGCCTTGGGGGCGGGGGTCGCGATGTACTTCTTGAGGGGCTCGACGACGGTGGTCAGGGTCTCGCCGTCGCTGACGAGCTTGACCGGCCCGGCGTCGAGGCTCAGCTTGTTGGGCCGGACGAGGGTCAGCCGCAGCGGCGACTCCTGCTTCTGGGCCTTGCCGCCCACGGTCATCGAGACGACGAAGCGGCCCTCGTCGCGATAGGACGCGAGCGCCTGGTAGGCCTTGGCGACCTCGCCCAGCAGCGCGACGGCCTTGGGGTCGTCGGGCTTGTCCTCGGGCCGGGCCGCCGGCGGCTTGGGGTCCTGGGCCGGCGCCGTGGCGGCGGCCGAGGCCAGGAGCAGCCCCAGCGCCCCGGCGAGCCGCGAAGATCGGAGCCGCGCCAGGCGCGTGGGGGATGGGAAACGCATGAGACGTCCTTCACAAGTCGGCCGCGAAAGCCCGGATCGACGGCCGCGCCCCGGGGGCCCGCCCACACGCCCGATCCGGACGCCGAGTCCATCCTAGCCGCCGGCCGAGCCCACCGTCGAGACGACGCGGCGACCGGGCGCGGGAGGCCCGACGCCGGCCCGCCGCCTTCGAAACGCGAGACGGGGCCCGCACCGGCCTCGGCGCGGGCCCCGTCTCGTCGATCGTCCGGCGCTTCGCGGCCGGTCAGCCCTTCTTGGCCTTGGGGGCCTTGGGCACCTCGGGGCCGTCGGTCGGCACGCCGGGGGCCTTGGGGCCCTCGTCGCCGGCGGGCGCCGGGGTCGAATCGCCGCAGCCGGCGACGGTCCAGGTCAGCGAGGCCATCAGGGCGAGCAGCAGGAACTTGCGCATGCGGGGCGTTCTCCTCTCGGTGGGGATGGATGACGGGGCGGTCAGAGGGCGTCGGAGCTGATGATCTCGCCGCCCTGGGTCGTGCTGAGGGCCCGCCACGACTCGATGTTGACCGAGTCCTTGACGTACCGGACGCTGCCGTCGGCGAGCACCGTGTTGACGCCCCCCGGGTGCCGGCTGCGGGCCCCGTAGGTGTCGCCGTTGATCGCCGGGGTCGTGTCGCCGGTATAGGCCGGCGCCGCCGTGTTGCGGAACTTGCACGGCGGGTTGTTGCTGAAGGGATAGGCGCAGTAGTTGGCGTCGTTCAGCATGTCGGGCTGCTTCGAGTTGGGCCCGAGGTAGGTCGCATAGCCGCACGAGGAGCCGTACTGGATGAAGCCGCGAAGGTCGGTCTTCGTCCCGTTGACCTTGCCCTGGACCGTCTCCGACAGCAGCATCGTGTTGCTGGTGCCGTCGCTGATGCTGGAGATGTTGTAGGTCGAGGCGAACGACTGGGCCGGGGCCGTGCCGATCTTGATCCACGAGAACGGCGCGCCCAGGAAGATCAGGCCGTTGTAGGTGGCGCAGCAGTAGGTCGCGTCCTTGATCTGGAACAGGCCGGTGCCGGTGTTGCCGAAGTTCGCCACGTAGTTGCCCGAGGGGACGCCGCTGAGCGGGGCGACCGGCTCGTCGCTGGGGCACTGCATCGAGTTGATCCGGGCCGTCGTCGCCGTGGAATTCTCGGGGCTGAGGTACCCCATCTGGGGGACCGTGACGTTCGACCCCATGAAGTTGAACGCGTTGTAGATGCCCCCCTGTTCCATGAACGACAGGGAGTAGTGGTACCACGTGCCCCAGCCGACGTAGCGGGCGCCCGGCGGGAACGAGCCCAGGGCGTCGTGGTAGTTCTGCAGGGCGAGGCCGAGCTGCTTCAGGTTGTTCGTGCACTGGATGCGGCGAGCCGCTTCGCGCGCCGACTGCACGGCCGGGAGGAGCAGGGCGATCAGGACCGCGATGATCGCGATGACGACGAGGAGCTCGATCAGGGTGAACGCTCGGCGCAGCGAGGCACGGCAACGTGCCATGAGACACCTCCGTTGGAGATCACGATTTTGGAGTGTAGAGGTTCGAGGGCGCGGGCGAGGCGGCCGCGCCGGCCGGGGGCCGGTCGAGGCCGGATGAGGGAAAGCGGGACCGTGCGGGGGCGCGCCCCGCCGTCCCGGAGGGCTTCATTACACCGAAGATCCTAGGAGAATGCAAGGGACCACCCCGGCATTCGCTGTCATCTATACATTCCGATCATGGGCCGGGCCCGCGGGCGAGGGCTCAGGCGGCCGGGCGGAGGGGCAGGCGGATGGTGACGAGCAGGCCGGGCCGGGCGTCGGCGGCGGCGATGGATCCGCCGTGGAGGTCCACGGCGCGGCGGGCGATGGCCAGGCCCAGGCCGACGCCGCCGCTGGCCCGGCTGCGATCGTCCTCGATGCGGAAGAAGGGCTTGAAGATGTCGGCCAGGTGGGCCTCCGGGACCCCCTCGCCGTGGTCGCGGACGGCGATCGTCGCCCCGGCCGCGTCCGAGCGCAGCGAGACGTCGACGGCCGACCCCTCGGGCGCGTGGCGGACCGCGTTGCGCAGGACGTTCTCGACGGCCCGGCGGATCAGCTCGGGGTCGCCCGCGACGGCGACCGGGGCGTCGATCCAGAGGTCCAGCCGGCAGCCCTTGGCCTCGGCCTCGACGGCGCAGGCGTCGACCAGGTCGTCGAGCAGGTCGTCGAGCCGGACCTCGTCGCGGCGGCGGGCGTGGGGGTCCTCCTCGGCCGAGTTGAGCCGGAGCAGCTCGTCGACCAGGGTCGAGAGCCGGTCGGCCTCCTTCTTGATCCGCTCCATCGCCGTCTCGCGGTCGCCGGCGCGGCCCAGCCGGACGGCCAGGCCCAGCCGGGTCAGGGGCGAGCGCAGCTCGTGGGAGACGTCCTGGATCAGCCGCCGCTCGGCCGCCATCAACGACTCGATCCGGTGCGCCATCAGGTCGAACGAGCGGGCCAGCTCGCCGATCTCGTCGCGGCGGGTCGAGCCGATCCGGGTCGTCAGCTCGCCCTTGCCGAACTCGTCCACGGCCCGCCGCAGCCGCCGCAGGGGCCGCACCAGGTGGACGGCCAGGGCGTAGATCAGGGCCAGGACGAGCAGCAGGATCCAGGCGTAGTACGGCAGGGTCTGGAACCAGGGGAACCGCATGCGGGGCAACGCCACGAACCGCAGGCCGTCGGCCGTGGGGGGGCTGACGAGCACGGGGGGCCCGCCGCCGAGGGGGGCGGCCTGCGGCCCGGCGAGTCCCCGCCGCCGTGGGGCCCGCGGCCCCGCGCGAGGACGTCGCCGCGGTCGCGGCCGTCGACCAGGTCGCGGCCGCGGGCGTCGACGAGGAAGTGCTCGCCCTCGAACGAGGCCCCCATCTCGGCGAGGTAGGCCCGCAGGCCCTCGGGGCCGCCGTCGCGGAAGGCCCGCGCGGCACCGTCGCGCTGGAGCCTGATGATGCCGTGGAAGAACCGGGTCTCCGCCGACCGCGACTCGGAGAGGTACCAGAAGGTGGCGACGAACCCGATCGACGAGAGGGCGACCGTCGCCGCCGCCCAGGCCAGGATCTTGGAGTAGATCGACCTCATCGCGGCGCCTGGTCCTCGGGGTCGGAACGGAACAGGTAGCCCGCGCCCCGGACGGTCCGGACGGCCGCCCCCAGCGGGCCGAGCTTCTTGCGGAGCCGGCTGACGTGGACGTCGATGGCGCGGTCGAAGGGGGTGCTGCGGCGGTGGTACAGGGCCGCGGTCAGCTCGTCGCGCGAGACGATCCGCCCGGCGGCCCGGACGAGGTATTCGAGGATCTCGTACTCGAACGTGGTGGTCGCCACGACCTCGCCGCCGACGCGGACCTCGCGCGCCGTGGGGATCAGGCGGATCCCCTCGGCGTCGAGCGGGGCGACGGGCTGGGGCGCGCGGCCGACGCGGCGGAGCACGGCGCGGACGCGGGCCAGCAGCTCGTCGGGGTCGAACGGCTTGGGGACGTAGTCGTCGGCCCCCGCCCCCAGGCCCGCCAGCCGGTCGGCCTTGGCGGAGCGCGCCGTCAGCATGATGACCGGGACCTGGCTCCGCCGCCGCAGCAGCCGCAGCAGCTCGAAGCCGTCCAGGCCGGGCATCATCACGTCGAGCAGGACCAGGTCGCGGTCGGAGTCGAGGGCCGCGCCCAGGCCGCGGCGGCCGTCGTTGGCCGTCTCCAGCCGCATCCCCTCCTGGGCGAAGAACTCGCGCAGCAGGTCGCACAGCTCCAGGTCGTCGTCGATCAGGAGGATCGACGGGCTCGCCGCGGCGTCGTCGTCGGCTCGCGTGTCGGTCGTGGCGTCGATCATGTTTCCGGGCCTCGCCCCGTCCGGGCCGGCGGTCAGTCGGAGGATCGATCCGAGCGGCGGAGCTCCACGCCCTCGACGCCCGGCGTCTGGTTCAGCTCGGCCGCCGCCTGGACGGGCGACGACTCGGGCCGCAGGCGGACGCGGTACGTCAGGTCGATCGAGGCCCCCTGGCGGGCCGTCTCGACCGAGAGCAGCGTCGCTCGGACGGCGAAGGCCGCGAGCAGCTGGTCGGCCGCGGCGCGGACGTTCTGGCCGGCGGCGAGGCGGATCTTCATGTCGACCTCCACGCCCGCCCAGCCCGAGTTTTTCCGGGGCGGCCAGAGCAGCGGGGCGGCGAGCCCCGTCACGCCCAGGCCCACCAGGGCCACCGTCAGGTTGTTGGCCCCCGCCGCCATCCCGACGACCACCGCCAGGATGACGAACGCGGTGTCCTGCGTGTCCTTGACCACCGTCCGGAAGCGGGCGACCGACAGCGCGCCGACCAGGCTGAAGGCCCGCGCCACGCTGTCGCCGATGACCTGGGTGGCGATGGCGATCGTCACCGAGAGCAGGACGAGCGTGGTCAGGAACGTCGCCTGCGCGTACTGCTCGCGGCGGGCCCAGCGGTAGATGCCCGCGACCACCCCTCCCAGCACCAGCGCCGAGGCGATCCGCCAGGCCATCACGGCCCCCGGCAGCCCCTGGTTGTTCGACAACGACTCGCTCATCCAGGACGGCATCGCAAACCCCTCCGCCGCCGTCGCGGCGGTTCGACTCCTGCAAACCTTGATCTCAATGTTATGCGGACCGCGTCCCGAAACGCCGTCATTTCGCGGACTTCGCCCGGGCTTTACCGGTACTCCGCCTTCTGCACGGCCGGCAGGCCCAGCAGGAACTTCCGGCGGGCGTCGGCGAAGGCCCGGAGGTTCATCCCGCCGCCGCCCGGCCCCCGGCCTCGCTGCGGCCCCTTGGCCGCGGGGCCCTCGGCCCCGGGCTGGGAGGACGTGGCGGCCTGGTACGCGGCGTAGGTCGAGAGCTTCTTCGCGTCGGCCTCGATCTCGACGTCGATGAGGTCCTTGAACTTCTGCACGACCGGCCCGAGCGTCTTCCAGTCGAGATCCTTCTCGGCGATCGCCTTCACGTAGCCGAGATACTTCGCCTTCAGCTCGGGGACCGCCAGCAGCTTGCTCCGCAAGGGCGTGCGCGTGCCGCCGGCGGCGTCGAGCCCGATCAACGGGTCGAGTTCGACGTTCCCGCCGCCCGGCCCGCCGGGACCTCCCGGACGACCGGGACCGCCTCCCGGAGGGCCGCCAGGCCCACCCGGGCCGCCGGGGCCGAAGCCCGGCCCGCCCCCCGGAGGAGGCCCGCCGGCGAAATCAGGACCACCGCCCGGAGGGCCGCCGCCGGGGCCACGGCCCGGGGGGCCGCCGGGACCGCCGCCAGGTCCGAATCCGGGACCGCCCCCCTGAGGACCGCCCCGCCCGCCGCCGCGACGGCCGAAGCCCCCCGGCCCGCCCGGGCCGCCGAACATCATCGCCGGCTGGAAGGCCTCGTTCATGTCGTGGGGGACGACGTGGAACTTCCCCTTCGGGTCGAGGTAGATGCTGTAGTCGCTGGCGCGGGTCCAGTAGCCGTCGCCGTTGATCAGGGCGTTGTCCAGGGCGAGGAACCGCAGCACGCCGTCGACGTCGAGGATCGGCTCGAGGGCCTTCTCCAGCCGGTCGGTCGGCGTCTCGTCGAGCGTCCGGCAGAGGGCGACCAGCGCCGTCCAGGCGACGTCCTCCCCCTTCTTGGACGACTTCAGCTCGTAGCGCTGCTTGTAGGGGGCGAGGTCCTCGCCGTGGTAGCCGAGGCCGCCGTCGGCACCGGGGTTCCCGGGGACCTTCCAGCGGGCCCCTTCCTCGGTCCCGTAGTTCTCGGCCAGGAATTTCTTGTCGAACTGCTGGACGTTGGCGTACACGCCCCAGTTCTCGCCGTTGATGACCACCCGGACGAAGTTCGCCTTGGGGGCGGGGATGTAGCGGCGGGCGATCGTCGAGTAGAGCACGGTGTGAAGGAACGTCGCGTCCTCGTGGGCGTTGAGGAGGTTGAGCGTCTTGTAGCCCTCCAGCCGCCGGTCCGGGTCGGTGAAGTCGACCGAGACGTTGAGCGACCGCTTGCGGCCCTCGGGGACGCTGAAGTACGACGACTGGCCGCGGAAGTGGACCCCCACGCCCGGGATCACGCCGCCGTCGACCGTGAGGGTGGCGGGGACCTCGACGTCCGACTTGTAGAAGGCGGCCATCTGCGACTCCCAGGCGTCGTCCTCGAAGTCGAGGAAGAGGGTGCGGAGCACGCCCGGGTCGTACAGCGGCTTGCCGGGGAAGGTAACGACCTCGGACTTGGCGACCTTCGCGCCCGGGCTCGCCGGCCCCTGCTCGCCGCCGCCGAAGCCCGGAGGCCCGAAGCCCGGCCCGCGACGGCCGCCGGGGCCGCCGCGTCCGCCCGGCTGCGACTTCTCGCCCGCGACGGCGGCCTGGCGCTCGTCGCCGTTCAGGCGGCCGTCGCCGTCCTTGTCGTACTTCTTGACCAGCTTGCGCTCGCCGCCGCCCATCGGCCCGCCGGGCCCGCCCATGGGACCGCCGCGACCGCCCGGACCCCCGGGGCCGAAGCCCGGCGGGCCGGGGAGGCTGGAGTTCACGGCCGCCGCGAGGGCCTCGGCGTCGAGGGAGCCCTTCTTGTCGGCGTCGCCCTGGCGGACGAAACGCACGGCGGCCGCGCCGGCTTCTTTCGGGGTCAGGCGGCCGTCCTTGTCGGCGTCGGCCGCCTCCAGCAGCATGGGGCCGAAGAACGTGCCGGGGCCGAAGTCCGGGTCGTCCGGGGCCGGCATCCCGGGGGGGCCCGACATCCGCCGGTTCAGGGCGCGTCCCAGCGCCTGGGCGTCGAGCGAGCCCTTCTTGTCGGCCTCGGCGACGAACTTCGCGGCGGCCTTGCCGGCCTCCTCGGGCGAGAGCCGGCCGTCCCGGTCGGCGTCCGCCTCTTCGAGGAGCATGCCCGCCATGAACCCGCCGGGGCCGAAGCCCCCCGGGCCGCCGGGGGGCGGGCCGAACCCGTCGGGCGGGCCCGGCTCCTGGGATCGCCCCAGGGCCTCGGGATCGAACTCGGGCGCCGGGAACGTCGCCCCCAGGATGGCGAGCCCGACGGCCGCGCAGGCGCCGGTGGACATGAGGATTCGCAGGATGGCCGTCGGCATGATTCCCCCCTCGGATGGTCGACCTTCGCGGGCGTCGCCTCTTCCCCTCCAACGCTCCTGGTCGGATTATGTGGGATTCGAGAAGCTCGGTCCGTAACAGAATGTAAACACCCCGGAGGACGGCCATGCGGCTGGGGCGAATCCACCACGCGGCGATCATCTGCTCGGACTACGACCGCTCGCGGCGGTTCTACGTCGAGACCCTCGGCCTGGCCGTCGTCCGCGAGGTCCACCGCCGCGAGCGCGACTCGTACAAGCTCGACCTGGCCCTCCCCGACGGCGCCCAGATCGAGCTCTTCTCCTTCCCGAGCCCGCCGCCGCGGCCGAGCTACCCCGAGGCCCGGGGCCTGCGCCACCTGGCCTTCGAGACCCCCGACCTCGACGAGGCCGTCCGCGACCTGGAGGCCCGCGGCGTGATCGTCGAGCCCGTGCGCGTCGACGAGCACACGGGCAAGCGCTTCACCTTCTTCGCCGACCCCGACGGCCTGCCGCTGGAGCTTTACGAGGCCTGAGTTCGGGACGGGCGATCCGGCAAGGGGGCCGCGATCGGCCTCCAGGTCCGCCCAGACCTCGCGAAACCAACCGTTTCGGGACGTCGAATCGGCCCGACGCGGCGTTCGGCGCCGGGCTTGCGTTATCCCTCCTGCATCACTTCGAGACCCGCACCTCGATTCGCGGAACCCACAGGACGCGCCGCCGTTTTCGGCGGCTTCACGATATCAAGGCCCACGCCCCGGCGCGGGCCAGGAGGGGATCCCATGCGCGCCACGATCCGGAACCTGTCCGTCGCCCTCGCGATCGCCACCCTCAGCGGCTGCACGGCCGTGGGCTCGCGCTGCCTGCACCGCCCTTGCACCTCGGAGTGCGCCGCCTCGTTCGACTCGCCCGCGCCCTTCGCGGTGACGTCGATGACCGGGAGACCTTCGCTCATCAGCCGCGTGCGCAGCCGCCTCTGGGACCGCGACGAGACCCCTCGCGACGTGACCGTCCGCCCCGAGACGACGCCCATCCCGGGGGCGACCGTCGCGCGTCGCTCCCCCGCCGCGAGCGGCGTCCTCGACCTGCCGCCGGTCACGGCGGAGGCCGCGCGCGAGGATTGACGGCGATTCCCCGAATCTCCGACCGACGGATGCGAATAGAATGGGGGAATCGGATCCACGCGACCGCCCGACGCGGCGCGTGCGAAGGCGGACCGAACGCCGCCGACAGCCGCTTTCGTTCGTTGGGGGATCGTACGATGGGACTCTGGAAGGGCCTGATGCGGGGGATGACCGATCTGACGAGCCGGGGGCCGGCCTCGTACCTGGCGGGCGGGCGGACGGTCTGCTGCCCGCACTGCGAATCGGACCGCTTCGTCGAGGGCCGGACCCTGATGAACACCCCCGGCATGACGTTCATGAATCTCGACTGGGCGAACAGGCAGGCAACCACCCTGATGTGCGATCGCTGCGGGCTCGTCCAGTGGTTCGGCGTCCGGCCGTCGCGGCAAACGGGCAAGCCCCGCGACCCGGACGACTGGTCGAACGGCTGACGACATCGCCGATTCGAAGGAGGCTCGCCATCATGAATCCCGACCTTCCGCCGCGGCCCCGCAAGGCCCGTCGCACCCTACGCCCGTCCCGCCGGGTCCTGCGCGCGGCCGTCGCGGCGGTCGTCCTTGCGGGCGTTCTCCAGTACCTCACCGCCACGGTCGGCGTAGGGGCCGTGCGGGCCTCGCTCGCGGGCGAGTACGGGCCGGGCAAGACGGTCTACGCCGTCGATTGCCGAGCGATCGCGCCCGGCCTCATCGTCTGCTCGTACTCCACGCGGACCAACCCGTCCCCCGGCCCGAAGGCCTGCTCGTGGGCCTGGGAGGCGCGGTACGCCTGGTACGGCCTCGGCTGGCGCCGACTCGATCTGCAAATGACCGCGGTGAGCTGACAAGGCCGGCGCCCGGGACGTTACGGCGCGATCGCGAACACGCGGGCCGGGAAGCCCGAGCCCCCGCGCGGCTTGGGGAAGGCGGCGACGACGATCGCGCCCGATTCCGGCACCTGATCGAGGTTCGCGAGCGCCTCGATCTGATACTTGTCCCGGCCCAGGACGTAGGCCTCCAGGGCGTAGTCGCCCCGGCTCCCGGCCGAGCCGGGGTCGGTGTCCAGGGTCTCGTGGCCGATCGCCGCGGCCTTGCAGTCTTCGAAGAGGTACCGCAGAACCTCGCGGCCCCAGCCGGGGGTGTGGGAGACGCCCTGCGCGTCGAGGTTGCGCATGGCGGCGGGGTCGGGCCAGCGTTTCGACCAGTCGGTCCGCAGCGCGACGAACGAGCCGGCGGGGATCGGCCCGTGGCGGCGTTCCCAGCCGCGGACGTCGTCCAGGGTCGGCGTGGCGTCGGGGTCCTTCGCGACGGCCTCGTGGAGGTCGAGCACGACCAGCGGCAGCAGCATCTCGCGGACGTCGATCTGGTCGACGGTGCGCAGGCCCTTGACGAAGTGGGCCGGCGGGTCGACGTGCGTGCCCCACTGGCCGACCAGGCTGTAGCGGTGCATGAGCAGGCCCTTGCCCATCGAGCCGCCGCCCGGCTCGAAGTCGTACAGCGTCTCGACGGCCTCGTCCGGCGCGCCCCCCCAGTGCGGCGCGCCGGGCCCGAACGCGTGCGTCAGGTCGACGAACCGCCCCTGCCGGAGCCTCGCCAGGACCTCCCAGAGCGGAGCCCCCTCCTCCTTCGCCCCACCCCGCCCCAGGGCCAGCGCCGCCGTCGCCAGCAGCCCGAAGGCCGCCAGGAATCCCACGCGAATCCGCCGCTCTCGCATGACGCGTCCCCCACGATCGTCGTCCCGCCCGGTCGCCGGCCCGAGGGGCGCATCATACCCCGCGAGGCGGCCCTATAATATCGCGATCGAGGCCGGGGCGGTTCCCGCGGCGTCGGCTCGACCCGGAGGCACGACGACGCGATGCGGATCGACGAGAGGACCGGGGCCTGGCTGATCGTGGCGGCCTTGACGGCGACGCTCACGGCGACGACCACGACCCAGGCTTTGCGGCGGTATCACGACCTTCGCACCGGGTGGTCGTGGGACCTGGCGTACTTCAACCAGTCGATCTGGACGGTGACGAAGGGGGACGGCCTGATCACCGTCCGGCCCATCGGGTCGGTCTCGACGGAGGGGCCCTCGGCCTGGAAGTCGAACCACCTGGGGCCGATCCGGCTGGCGATGGTCCCGTTCCACCTCGCCTTCCCCGACCCGCGGACGCTTTTGATCTTCGCCAACATCGTCTTCTGGTGGCTGATCCCGGCGGCGTACACGCTGGCGAGGTCGGAGTCGGGGTCGGACCGCGTCGCGCTCTCGGCCGTCGCGCTCGTGCCCCTCACCCCCCTGCTCTGGCCGATGGCCTGGAACGACTTCCGCGAGATCCAGGCGGGGATCCCGTTCGCGCTCTGGGCCTTCCAGGGGGTGCGGAGCCGGCGGGCCGGGCTGACGGCGGCGGGCGTGGCGGGGATGCTGGCGTGCCGCCAGGAGTTCGCCGTCGTCGTCATGTCGCTGGCGTTCCTCCCCCCGCGCGAGGACGAGGACGTGGCGAAGAAGGCCCGCTGGCGGCTGGCGCTGTTCGACGTCGGCCTGGGCTGGGTCCTGGTCTACTTCGTCTACCTCAAGCTGATGGTCGGGACCCGCGCGCCGCAGGCGTACGTCGACCAGCTCTTGGGCCCCAAGCCGACGCTGGGGCAGGCGCTCGACACGATGTTCTGGGTGGTGCGCGACGGCCTCGGCCCCTGGGCCTTGCTGGCGCTCGTCGTCCCCGGCGCGGCGGTCCTGGCGGCCCCCTGGGTCTGGAGCCTGTGCAACGGCCAGTGGGCGATGCGGATGCTGGGTCAGGCGTCGTGGCACCACGTCCGCTACGCGGCCCCGTCGGTCGCGACGACGCTCGCCGCCGGCCTGATCGGCTACGCCCGCCTGGCCGTGCTGCTGCGAGGCCGGCGCGGCGGGCGGGCGGTCCTCGTGGCGGTCTGGCTGCTGGCGGCGGGCTATTCGGCGTTCGGCCTGCGCGAGGTCATGAAGCGGATGGACCGGATCCCGCCGCCGGTCGACGCGGCCGACGTCGAGCCCTACTGGGCCTGGGCCCGCCAGGTCGGCCCGGACGACGCCGTGCTGGCCTCGTACGAGTTCGCGGCCCCGCTCTCGTCGCGCAAGAGCCTGTACAGCCACGTCCTCACGGCCAACGAGCCCCGGGGCTATCCGAGGCTCGCGCCGGAGTTTCGCTGGGTCTTCTGGAAGGTCCCGGGGCTGGAACCGAAAATGTTCGTCGACCAGGGCTTCGCCGTGGTGCACCGCGGGCCGTCGCTGGTCGTGCTGCGCCGCGCGGGGACGCCGTAGGCGGCGGCGGGGGCCGTCATTACAATGGTGCCCATGAACGCCATCGTCGTCGCCTGCAACAGCGTGCATCTGGGATTCCTCGGCGCCTACGGCAACGCCTGGATCGAGACGCCGAACCTCGACCGCCTGGCCTCGCAGGGGGTGGTGTTCGACCACCATTTCCCGGAGAACCTCACCACGCTCCCCACGCGCCGGAGCTGGTGGACGGGCCGCTACGGCTTCACCGACCCCGACCTGGGCTGGACGCCGTTGCGGAACGACGAGCGGATCCTGCCCGACTTCCTCAGCGGCCGGGGCGTGCGCACGGCGTTGATCTCGGACTCGCCCTTCCTCCGCGAGACCGGCATGGGCTACGGCCGCGGGTTCGACGACGTGATCTGGATCCGGGGCCAGGGCTACGACCCCTACATCCCCGCCGACGACCCCCGCGCCCGCGGCGTCCGCCTGGAGGACGAGCCCGGCCTGCGGCTCCCCGAGGACGAGGACGACCCCGAGACCGCCGGGCGCTGGCGGACCCGCTGGGAGCAGTTCCTGCGCAACCGCAAGGTCCTCAAGACCGACGATGAGGAGAACACGGGCGTCGCCCGCACGGTGAAGGCCGCGATCGACTGGGTCGGCCGTCGCGAGGGCGACAAGGAGCCCTTCCTGCTCTGGCTCGACCTGTTCAGCCCCCACGGCCCCTGGGACCTCCCCGACCCGTATCGCGACCAGTACGCCACGATCGAGCCCGACGAGTTCGAGGCCGACGAGGAAGGCGACCTCGTCGACGACTCGACCGACGACGAGCCCGAGATCGACATCGAGGACGTCGCGGTCCTGATCGACGTCCCCGCCGGCGCGGTGGGCGACGTGCTCGGCGAGGCCGAGCTGTACCGCCTGCGGCGCACCTACGCCGGCGCCGTCACCATGGTCGACCGCTGGCTCGGCGAGCTGTTCGACGCCCTGGAGAAGTCCGGCCGCGACAAGGACACGCTGATCATCTTCACGAGCGACCAGGGCGAGCCCCTCGGCGAGCACGGCTTCGTCCGCCGCTTCCGCCCCTGGCTCTACGAGGAGCTGATCCACACCCCGCTGATCATCCGCATGCCGGGCGCGAAGCACGGCGGCATCCGCCACCAGGCGATCGTGCAGACGGTCGACCTGCTGCCCACCCTGCTGGGCTTCTTCGGCGTCCACCCCCCCGAAGACGCGCCGCCGATCCACGGCCGCGACCTGCTCCCCCTCGTCCGCGGCGACCAGACCAAGATCCGCGACTACGCCTGCATGGGCATGGACGTCGAGGAATACGCCATCCGCACCCACGTCTGGCACATGATCGTCCCCCTGGTCGACGACCCCGAAGAGCCGCGCCGGCCCGAGCTGTACCGCAAGCCCGAGGACCGCTGGGACCAGAACGACGTCATCGAGCAGCACGGCGAGACGGCCGAGCACCTCGAGCTGTCCCTCCGCCGCTTCGTCGACGCCCTCTCCCGCGAGGCCCTCGACGAGCTGCCGCCCCTGCGCGACGTCGCCCGGCGGGGGTGATTCGAACCGGCCACCGGCGGCCGCCTGGGGCCGCGGGACGGGCGAGCGCCGCCCCCTCGCCCATCCCGCGGCCCCGAAGTTGCACGACAGCGCCCGTAACGGCCTTGCATCAGCAGTCGCCCGCCCCGAGAGCGGGCGCGTCACGGGAAGAGGAGCGAGGATGGTCACCGGGGCCGTATCGGGCGCGGACGCCGACGATTTCGGGTGGCGGTTCGACAACACCTACGCGCGGCTGCCGGACGCCCTTTCCGTCCCGGCGACGCCGGCCCGGGTGCGCGAGCCGCGGGCCTCGATTCTCAACCACCGGCTGGCGGGCGAGCTCGGCCTCGACCTCGACGCCGCGGCGCCGGAGGGGGCCGCCGCCCTGTTCGCCGGGCAGGAGCTGCCGGCCGGCTCTCGGCCGATCGCGCAGGCCTACGCCGGCCACCAGTACGGCCATTTCACCATGCTGGGCGACGGCCGCGCGATCCTGCTGGGCGAGCACCGCACGCCCGCCGGCGGCCTCGTCGACGTCCAGTTCAAGGGCTCGGGGCGGACGCGGTTCTCCCGGGGCGGCGACGGCCGCGCTGCGCTCGGGCCCATGCTCCGCGAGTACATCGTCAGCGAGGCCATGGCGGCCCTCGGCGTCCCCACCACCCGCAGCCTCGCGGTGGTCGCCACCGGCGAGCCGGTCTATCGCGAAACGGCCCGCCGTGGGGCGATCTTGACCCGCGTGG
Organism: Paludisphaera mucosa; assembly: GCF_029589435.1. NCBI lineage: Bacteria > Pseudomonadati > Planctomycetota > Planctomycetia > Isosphaerales > Isosphaeraceae > Paludisphaera > Paludisphaera mucosa. Next base: position 811,039 of record NZ_JARRAG010000002.1, read on the forward strand.
CCGCCAGCCACATCCGCGTCGGGACGTTCGAGTACGCGGCGGCCCTGGGGGACGAGCCCACCCTGCGTGCCCTGGCCGACTACGCGATCGACCGCCACGACCCGGCCCTGGCCGGCGTCCCCGGGAAGTACCTGGAGTTTTTGCGGGCCGTCGCCGACCGCCAGGCCGCCCTCATCGCCCGCTGGCAGCTGGTCGGGTTCATCCACGGCGTGATGAACACCGACAACATGGCGGTCTCCGGGGAGACGATCGACTACGGCCCCTGCGCGTTCATGAACGCGTACGACCCGGACACGGTGTTCAGCTCGATCGATCGTGCCGGCCGGTACGCCTACGGCAGGCAGCCGGACATCGCGTTGTGGAACCTGGCCCGGCTCGCCGAGACCTTGCTGCCGCTGCTGGACCCCGACGAGGCGAAGGCGATCGCGGCCGCCACCGAGGTGCTCGCAGGGTTCCCGGCCGCGTTCGAGGGCTACTGGCTGGCCGGGATGCGGAGGAAGCTGGGGCTCCGGACCGGCGAGCCGGGCGACGCCGATCTGGTCGCCGCGCTGCTGGCCTGGATGCACAAATCCCGGGCCGATTTCGTGAACACATTCCGCGACCTGTCGCCGGAGCGGCCATCGGAAGGCGACCCGGAATTCCTGGCATGGCATGGCCGGTGGCGGGAACGGCTGGGCCGGGACGGCCAGCCCCCCGACGCGGCCGTCGCCCTGATGCGGGCCTCCAACCCGGCCGTCATCCCGCGGAACCACCAGGTGGAGGAGGCGCTGGCCGCCGCCGAGGACCGCGACGATCTGTCCCCGCTTCACGACCTGCTTTCCGCGTTGGCGTCGCCCTATGAACCCCGGGGCGACGTATCGCGGTATCAGGCCCCGCCGCCCGACGAGTGCGGCTATCGCACCTTCTGCGGGACGTGACGAGCCCCGAGGCGATCCGGCGAAGCGGCGAAATCCTGCGGCCTGTCTCCCGCCGCCACGGGCCGCCTTCCCGGCCGGGGCGAAGGACGTCGTGATCCGGCGTGGACGCCGACGACCTTCCCTCCCCGACCGATTCAAAAGGCCGACCCGCTCAGCCGATCTTCGCCGGGACGACGAAGGGGGCGCGGTAGGGGCGGGTGAGCATGGCGTCGGCCTCGGAGTCGTCGACGAACGATTCGGAGGCGGGGTTGATGTGGAGCTTGCGGCCCAGGCGATAGGCGATGTTGCCCAGGTGGCAATACGCGCTCGACAGGTGGCCTTCCTCGATGTCGGCGTTGAGGATCTTGGGGTCGCGGGCGCGGACGGCCTGGAGGAAGTTAGCGTAGTGGTCGCCGCCCCCCTTGCCCGACTCGCCGGGCTCGAGCTTGGGCCCGAAGTAGGTGCGGAAGGTGTTGTAGCCGTCGATCGTCAGGATGCCCTCGGTGCCGTAGAAGATGTTGCCGATCTTGACCTCTTGCTCGGGGTTCGTGATCAGGCCGCGGACCTCGAACTGGAGCTCGACGTCGTCGAACTCGAAGAACGTCGAGAGGGTGTTGGGGGTCTCGCCGTCGTCCTCGTAGCCGAACCGGCCGCCGGAGGACATGACGGTCTTGGGGAACTCGTTCTTGGCGATCCCCCAGCGGGCGAGGTCCATCTGGTGGATGCCCTGGTTGCCCAGGTCGCCGTTGCCGGTGTCCCAGAACCAGTGCCAGTTGTAGTGGAACCGGTTGGGGTTGAACGGCCGCTCGGGGGCGGGGCCGAGCCAGACGTTGAAGTCGACGCCGGCCGGGACCGGCCCGTCGGGCTTGTGGCCGATCGAGCCTCGGGGCTTGTAGCAGAGGCCCTTGGCCATGTAGACCTTGCCGAGCTTGCCCGAGCGGAGGAAAGCGACCGCGTCGATCACGGCCTTGTGGCTGCGGCACTGGGTGCCCGTCTGGACGATTCGCTTGTAGTGCCGGGCGGCGTCGACGATCCGCCGGCCTTCGGTCACGTTGTGGCTGACCGGCTTCTCGACGTAGACGTCCTTGCCGGCCTGGCAGGCCCAGATGGCCGCGAGCGCGTGCCAGTGGTTGGGCGTGGCGATCGAGACGACGTCGATATCCTTGTCTTCGAGCAGCTTGCGGATGTCCTGGTAGTACTTCGGCGGCGACTTGGGGTCGAGCTTCTCCAGGTGCTGCTTCGCCGGGCCGATGACGTTCTCGTCGATGTCGCAGATCGCCGCGACCTTGACGTTGGGCTGGCGGCTGAAGCCGTCGACGTGGTCCATCCCCCGGCCCTTGACGCCCACGACCGCCACGCGGATCGTCTCATTCGCGCTGCGCTTGGCCGTGTCGGGCGCGGGGGCGTCCTCGGGCTCGGCCAGGGCCCGGCCCGCGGGCAGGGCCGCGATCGCCGCCGCCAGGGCCGCCGTGTCGTGGAGGAAGTGACGTCGGTTCCGCTCGCGCATGGTGGGGCTCCGCCGGAAGGGGTCGTCGGTCGAGATCCATGAGGAATGGCCGCGCCCGATTGTAGACCGGCCCGGGGGCCCTCGCCACCATCGATCCGCCCGACGACCGATTTCCGACGGGCCGCGATCAGCGGAGCTTTTCGAGCAGCTTCTGGAGCTTGTCGGCCTCGCGGCCCTCGCCGACGGCGCGCAGGCAGGCGATGAGGCCCTGGAGGGCGTCGAAGAAGGGGCGGTTGGCCTCGCGCTCGCGCGGCAGCCGGCCGGCGAAGTCGGGGGGGAGGGCGCGCTGGGCGAGCTCGAAGGCGTAGCCGTAATGTCCCTGGGCCAGGCGGGGGTCGCGGAACTCCTTGAGCGCCAGGTCGCCGAGGGCGACGTGGACCCAGAGGTTGTCAGGGCAGCCTTCGAGGGCGAAGCGGAGGGCGTCGCGGGCCTCCTCGGGCTCGCCGGCCTTCCAGATCTCCAGGCCTTCCTGGTAGTCGAGGTCGGTCTCCTCGACGCACGCGGGGTGGACCAGCTCGAACAGCTCGCCCTCGACGCGGCGGAGGCCGATCGGGCCGGGGCGGTGCTCGCGGGGGCCGGGGCCGCCGGGGCCGGGGCGGGGCCGGCGCTGCGGGCCGCCGGGCCCGTTCGGCCGCCGGGAAGGATCCTTGGGATGTCCGTTGGAGGGGGTCATGCGGGGTTCCGATCGGGGAAGCCGAGCTGGGCGAGGACGTCGGCGAGGGGCTCGAACGCCGGGACGAAATCCGCGTCGCCGACCCAGTCGCCGGCCTCGCGGCGATGGCCGACGGCCAGCCGGCGGAGGCCGGCGGCCTCGGCGGCGGCGAGGCCCCGGGGCGAGTCCTCGACCGCCACGGCCCGCGACGCGGCCACCCTCAGCCGCTTCAGGGCGCGGACGTAGGCGTCGGGCGCGGGCTTGAGGGCCTTCACGTCCTCCTTGGCGACGATCAGCTCGACGGCGTCGGCGAGGCCCGCGGCCTCCAGCAGGGCCTCGACGTTCTCGCGCCAGGTGGTCGAGACGACGGCGATCCGCGTACGGCCGGCGAGGGCGCGGAACAACTCGGCGACGCCCGGGTACGCCCGGGGGTGGAGCCGGATCATCCGCACGGTCAGCTCCTGCTTCTTGCGGACCCAGCCGTCGAGGTCGGCCTCGACCACGCCGCGGTCGGCGAACAGCTCGGCGGCGAAGGCGTGGTCGTCCTGCTCGACCGCGCGGGCGGCGACCTCGTCGGCGACCTCCCAGCCCATCCGCACCAGGGTGCGCTGCCAGGCGGCGACGTGGTAGTTCTCGGCGTCGGCGATCACGCCGTCGAAATCGAACAGGACGGCGGTTGGAGCCATGGGACGTCGCGCGGGGTCGTCGGGTAGGGCGGGGAACGCCGCGAGGGCCATTATCCCCCGGCCCGCGCGGGCCGTCAAATTGTTGACAACGCCCCCGGGGGGCGCTATTTTGCCTTTTCCGCTTCCGCGAACCTGGCGCGCCGCCGCCGTCGAAGCCGGGTCGTGCCCCGAACCTCCGTCGCTCGTCCTTCCCCATGCAGGGAGACCATCAGATGTCGCGCCCCTTGACGCTCTTCACCGGCCAGTGGGCCGACCTTCCGATCGAGTCGATCTGCGAAAAGGCCAGCAAGTGGGGGTACGAGGGGATCGAGCTGCCCTGCTGGGGCGACCACTTCAACGTCCAGAAGGCGCTCGAGGACGACAAGTACTGCCAGGGCCGGCACGACCTGCTGGGCAAGTACGGTCTCAAGACGTGGGCGATCTCGAACCACCTCGTCGGCCAGGCGATCTGCGACGTCATCGACGAGCGGCACAAGCTGATCCTGCCGCCCCACGTCTGGGGCGACGGCAAGCCCGAGGGGGTCAAGGAGCGGGCCGCGAAGGAGATGATCGACACCGCCCGCGCCGCCGCCAAGCTCGGCGTGAAGGTCGTCAACGGCTTCACCGGCTCGTCGATCTGGCACCTCCTCTACTCGTTCCCGCCCGTCTCCGACGCCATGATCGAGGCCGGGTACAAGGACCTGGCCGACCGCTTCAACCCGATCCTCGACGAGTTCAAGAAGCTCGGCCTGAAGTTCGCGCTGGAGGTCCACCCGACCGAGATCGCCTTCGACCTGCACTCGGCCGAGACCGCGCTGAAGGCGCTGGACCGACGCCCCGAGTTCGGCTTCAACTTCGACCCCAGCCACCTGATCTGGCAGTTCGTCGACCCGGTCGCCTTCATCCGCGCCTTCCCCGACCGCATCTACCACGTCCACGTCAAGGACGCGGCGCTGACGCTCGACGGCAAGTCGGGGATCCTGGGCTCGCACATCAACTTCGGCGACCCCCGCCGGGGCTGGGACTTCCGCTCGCCGGGCCGCGGCCAGGTCGACTTCAACGCCATCGCGCGGGCGCTCAACGAGATCGGCTATGAGGGCCCGCTCTCCGTCGAGTGGGAAGACCCCGGCATGGACCGCGAGTACGGCGCCGCCGAGGCCGCCCGCTTCGTCAAGGAGAAGATGATCTTCGCCACCCCCGGCCGCCTCTTCGACCAGGCCTTCGCCGAGGGCCAGGCCAAGGCCGGCGCCTGAGACCCGTGAAGCCCCTTCCCCCCCCGGCGGGGGAAGGTGGCCCGAAGGGCCGGATGAGGGGGAAGACGAGCAAGTCGGCCGCCGGAGTTCACGTCCCGCTCTTCGTCCCGAGCCAAGGCGAGCGATGGACCCGAAATTCGAGCATTCCACCCCCGCCGACCCCCTGGATCGCGCCCGCCGCTTGCGTCGCGACATGACCATGCCCGAGAGGTCGCTCTGGCAGGCGCTCCGAAGCCTCCGAACGTCCGGCCTGAAGTTTCGGCGGCAGGTCCCCTTCGGCGCTCTCGTCGTCGACTTCTACGAATCGGCTCGCCGCCTCGTCGTCGAGCTGGACGGGGACAGCCATATCGGCCGTGCCGAGTACGACCTCGCCCGGCAGGCCTGGCTCGAATCCCGGAATCCGTGCGTATTCCGAGTGTCGAACGACGACGGGCTCGCGGACGTCGGGGCGGTCGTCGATTCGATCCTCGCTTGCACTCGGAGGCTGGACGGGATCGAATCCCGCTGAGACGATCGCGAGGCCTGCCGAGATCTCGGATCTCGAACGTCGACAGCATCCCTGCTCGTCTTCCCCCTCATCCGGCCCTTCGGGCCACCTTCCCCCGCCGGGGGGGAAGGCCGTTATGGTCGGGATCGCCACCCCGACGCCTCGTCCTCCTCGCGGAGCACACCCATGAGCGGCCCGATCGTCAGGAAGTATGGATTCCCGAATCATGAGCAGATCTTCGGCCGTCGGCCCCCGGAGCACGGGGCCGATGAGCCGAAGAAGGACGAGGACGACGCGGCCCCCAAGCCCGCCGAGGCCGACCCGAAGGCGGCCGGCAAGCCCGAGCCGAAGGCCGATCAGCGCGGCGAGGGCTGAGCCGGCGCGGCGCCGCGGCTGGGCCGGCGGTCGCGGTTGAAGTGGGGCGCGGGGACGGCGTTCGGGGCCGGCGCCTTCTTCTTCGGGGGCGCGAGGTCGGCGTTGAGGACGTCGGAGAGCCGCATCCCGGCCCGGGCCAGGCGCTCGACGGCGACGGGGAGTTGGGCGTCCTGGTACTCGCGGCCGAGCCGCGCCCCGGGGCGGATGAACTCGTTGGTGCCGGGCATGAGGTAGGCCTTCTTGGCCGCCTTCAGGCTCTCGTCGGCCCAGTCCTCGGCGTCGCCGCCGAGCCAGTTGCGGGCCTCGGGCCGGCGGGCCACGTCGAACAGGGCGTCGGCCAGCTCGCGCTCGTTGCGGAAGCCGACGCGGAGGATGCCCGAGTCCCAGACCTGGTGCAGGTTGGTGAACTCGTCGCGGAAGTACGAGAGCTGGACGGTGTTGCCCCCGCGGTCTCGGCGGTCGCCGACGTGCATCGGCTGGTGGACGTCCTCGACGAGGTGGACGACGTAGCGGAGGGCCATCCGCCGCCGCGGCTTGGGGGCCGTCGGGTCGGCGAGGATCCGCCGGAACTCCGCCAGCCGCGAGACGACGCAGCCGTCGCGGCAATACTGCGGCGAGTAGCGCTCGGCCGTGATCGGCACGTTGACGAAATGCCACGACGCGCTGCCGGGGATGTCGCGGCTGTTCTCGTCGGCCCAGGTCGAGGCGTCGGCGAGCGACTCGCCCTCGTCCAGCAGCTCGCGGACCAGCGCGCGGGCCTCGGGGGTGAGGCGGCTCTCGGCCAGCCGGGCCGCCGCCCGGTGGGCGTTGCGGCCCCAGGCGAAGGCCGGTTTCGGGGCCGCGGCCGCGACCGCCACGAGGAGGGCCGCGGTCGCCGCGGCGAGCCGCCGCGCGAGGGTCCGCGGGGGCTTCGCGCGGCCCGCCGAGGGCCGCGTCGGTGCTGCTTGGGAAGGCATGTCGGGACCGCTCCGGACCGGGATCGAAGGACGCCCCGAGCCTGCGCCGCGCGGGGCTCGGGCGCGTCGGCATCAGCATAGACGCCGGCGGCGCGGTTTTGCTAGTGTGGCCCCAGTGCTCGCGCAGTCCCCCTCCCCAAGGAAACGACGACGATGGCGGCGGTCGACCCGTACTCCCTTTGCCCCTGCGGCAGCGGTCAGAAGTTCAAATGGTGCTGCCATAAGGCGGAAACGTACGTCGACCGCGCGATGCGCCTGGAGCGGAACGGGCAGAGCGAGGCGTCCCTGGCCGCCCTCAACGAGGGGCTCGCGAAGTTACCCGACACCCCCTGGCTGATCCTCCGGAAGGCGATCCTGCTGGCGATGCTGGGGCGGTCGTCGGAGGCCCGCGAGATCGTCGACGCCCTGCTGAAGAAGCAGCCCGCCCACCTCGGCGCGCTGAACGTCAAGCTCCGCCTGCTCCAGGCCGCGGGCGACGTCCGGGGGGCCGTCGACCTGTTCCAGAAGCTGCTGGAGCGGTCGGCCGACGAGCACGAGCCCGCGCCGGCCGACCTGGCCACGTCGCTCGGCGCCACCCTGTTCCGCGCCGGCTACGTCCCGGCGGCGCTCGAGCACCTGGGCCTGGCCGACGGCGGCCCGGCCGAGCGGGGCTCGGAGCGGGCCGAGGCGATGCGCGAGGAGCTGACGGCGACCCTGTGCGCCAACCCGTCGACCTCGCCCTGGCTGAAGAACCCCTACGACCTCCTCCCCTGCCCCGCGGCCGCCGGCGACGACGCGCGGCGGCGGTTCCAGGAGGCCGCCGACTGGGCCGGCCTCGGCCTGCTGGAGCGGGCCTCGGCGGCGTTCGAACTGCTCTCGGGCGACCCGGCCGTCGGCCGCGCGGCCGACGTGAACCAGGGCCTCTGCCGCCTGCGGCTGGCCGACCACCCCGCCGCCGCCGCGGCGATCCGGCGGGGGATCGCCGGGGCCCCGGCCACGACCGACGTCGTCGACCTCGAGGCCCTCGCCCAGCTCGTCGACCCCAACGTCGGCGACGACCCCGTCGAGGAGGTCGAGCTGAGCTGGCCGCTCCGCGACCGCGAGGGCCTGCTCGCCCGCCTCCGCGCCGAGAAGGCCTGCGTCGAGCGCGTCGACGCCGAGGCCGAGCCGGGCGACGAGCTCGAGTTCGCGCTGCTCGACCGCCCCCGGATCGCCGACGGCGCCAAGGCCGAGCCGGGCGACCTGCCCCTGGTCGCGGGCTCGATCGTGGTGGCGGCCGACGCCGTCAAGCTGGAGACCTTCGACGACGGCCGGCTCAACGACCTGATCGACCGGCTCGCCGCGATCGCCGGCCACACGATCCCCCCGGCGCACCCCCGGACCAAGATCCTCGGCCGCGTCTCCCGCCAGTCCCTGGTCCTCGACCTCGCCTGCCAGCCGCCGGCCGGGACGCCGCCGCAAGAGCAGCGCTCCCTCGTGGGGCGGCTGGGCGCCGAGCGGGTCCAGAAGCGCTGGGTCGAGACCCCCATGGTCTTCCTGGGCGGCAAGACGCCCGTCGAGGCGGGCCGCGGCGGCAAGTTCGAGGTCCCCCTGCGGGCCGCCCTGACGCTGCTGGAGGCCCACGGCAACTGGCAGGGCCTGATCGACTGGGACGCGCTGCGGGCCCGCCTGGGCGTGCCGGCCGAGCCGGCCATCGACCCGATCGACGTGGAGCTGGAGCGGGTCCACGTCGGCCGCCTGGCGAAGGTCGACCCCCACGGGCTCGACGACGAACGCCTGGTGGACCTCCGCGAGCGGGCCCACCAGTGGGGCCTGACCGAGGTGGTCGTGCGGTCCGCCCGCGAGATCGCCTCGCGGCGCAGGCTGCTGGAGCGCGAGGGCTTCCCGACGATCCAGGTCTTCTCCGACCTGGCGATCGACGCGGCCCTCTCCGGCGACCGCGAGGCCGCCCTGGGCTGGGTCCGCAAGGGCCGCGAGACCGAGCCGGCGGCGCGGCGCGGCGCGACGGCCCCGTCGTGGGACATGCTGGACGTCCGGATCCGCACGATGCTCGACGGCCCCGAGAGCTGGGTGCCCGAGGTGGCCGCGGTGCTGTCGCGGTACGAGGGGAACGCCCAGGGGATGCAGCAGGTGCTCTCGCACCTGATCGACCTGGGCCTGATCGAGCTGGCGCCCTCGCCCGAAGACCCGACGAAGTACGTCGCCGACCCGACGGTGCTGTACGGCCTGCTGGCGCGCTTCGGCCCCCGCGTGCAGGCGGTCGGCGGCGCCCCGGCGGGGGGCGGCATCTGGACCCCCGGCGCCCAGGCCGGCGGCGGGGGCAGGGGCGGCGGCGGCATCTGGACCCCCGGCTCGGGCCCGGCCGCCGCGCCGGCCGCCCCGGCCGAGAAGCCGCGGATCATCTTCCCCGGCCGCTGACCCGGACGCCTCGCGACGCCTCCCGACTTCGAACGAACGGACTCGATCCGAGACTCGTCCTCCTCCCCGACGGCGCAGCGCCCCGCCCGGAACCGCCCACCCAGTCCAGGACACCGCGGATGGCCTCCACGACCCGGAACGAAAGCGAAGCGGCCCTGGCCCTCGTCCACGAAGGCTGGAACCACCTCATGTCCCAGCGCCCGCTGGCGGCCTGGGGCGCCTGGCAGCGGGCCCTGCGGGCGGAGCCCGGCTCGACCGCCGCGCGCAAGGCCCTGGCGACCCTGGAGAGCGCCCACGAGCTGCCCCTGGCGGCGCGCAAGGCCTACCGCTTCCGCCAGCCCCGGACGCCCGACCAGCGGGCGCGCTGGGACCTGCGCATGCGGGCCGGCGGGGCCGACGAGCTGGACGCCGCGGCCGCCGTGTTCGAGCGGCTGACCGAGGAGGCCCCCGACGACGTCGAGGCCTGGTTCAACCGCGCCCTCTGCCTGGCCTGGCGGGGCCGCGACGGCGAGGCCGTCGAGTGCCTGGACCGGGTCGTGGCCCTGGAGGCCTCGCACGACGCCGAGGGCGCCGTCGAGGCCTGGACCCTGGCCGAGGTCCTCCGCCAGGGGGGCGGCGCCGAGGTCCTCGCCGACGACCTCCGCTACGCCTGCAGCCTCCCCCGCGACGACGAGCAGGTCGACGTCGACGAGCTGCTCGCCCTCTTCCCCGAGATCCGCCGCATCCCCACGCCCCAGGACCCCACCCGCCCGGACTCCAAGCTGGCGGACCTCGAGGTGCTGGAGTGGCTCGACCGGCCCTTCCCCGCCGCCGACCGCGAGGGCGTGGCGGCCTCCGAGCTGCCGCAGGTGCTGGCCACGGTGTACGTCGGGCCCGGCATGCTCCGGCTCTCCAGCCCCCGCGTCGACGGCCTGGAGCAGGCCGAGGAGCGCCTGAGGCTCCTGATCGGCGACCCGGACGAGGAGGTCGAGCGGGCCGCCGCCCCCCTGCCGCTGCCCTTCCTCGACGCCGCCGTCTGGACCGTCCGCCTCCCCGAGGGCCGCGACCGCGGCGACGCCGACCGCTGGACCCGCGAGGTCGTCGAGGACTACTACGAGGACCGCTGGATCCACCGCCCCCGCCAGGGGCTCGACGGCCTCTCGCCGCTGGCCGCCGCGCACGACGCCCACGCCGGCGACGACCAGGCGGGGGCCAAGCTCGCCGCCGTCGTCCGCCTCCGCGAGCAGCTCGGGGCGCGGCCCAGCTCGATGGGCCTGTACCAGGGCTACCCCTTCGACCGGCTCCGCCGCCGCCTCGGCCTCGACCCGGTCGACCCGGCCTCGGTCGACCACGCCGACCTGAGCTGCGCCAGCCCCTGGGAGCTGCGGGCCCTGACCCCCGGCGACCTCGACGACCACCAGCTGGGCGAGGCCTTCCTCTCGGCGAAGGGCCTCCACGACGACGCCCTGGCCGCCCCCCTGGCCGACGAGCTGCTCCGCCGCCCCGACGCCCTCGCCCGCGCCGACGCCGCCGACCTGGGGGCGTGCCTCGTCCGCCGGGCGATGCAGGAGGGCCGCCCCGAGGAGGCCCTCGACCGCATCGACCAGGTCAAGCCGCTGGCCGCCGCGAACCAGAAGCGGGGGCTCGACGTCTGGCGGGCGGAGATCTTCGCCCGCACCGGCCGCCCCGACGAGGCGGTCGAGGCGTACAGGGCGATCCTCGACGGCTCGTTCGACGGGGCCCGGCTCGCCCTCGACGCCGCCGAGACCCTGCTCGACGCCGGCTCCCCCGCCCACGCCCGGCCCTTCCTGCACGAGGCGGTCCGGCTCGCCCCGGCCTTCGGGCTCCGCGGGGTCGACCGCCGCGCCAGGCGACTCCTGGAATCGATGGGACGAGACTGATGCCCCCCGCCGCGACCCCCGCCTTCCTCCGCACGATCGCCTGGAACGCCGACGGCCTGGTCCCCGCCATCGTCCAGGACGCCGCCACCGGCGAGGTCCTGATGATGGCCTGGATGGACGAGTCGGCCCTCGTCAAGACCCTGGAGACCGGCCTGGCCCACTTCTACTCGCGCTCGCGGCGGCGGGGGTGGCTCAAGGGGGAGACCTCGGGCCACGTCCAGGAGGTGGAGTCGATCCACGTCGACTGCGACGCCGACGTCGTCCTCGTCAAGGCCCGCCAGGTCGGCGGGGCCTGCCACGAGGGCTACCGCAGCTGCTTCTTCCGCCGCGTCGCCGCCGACGGCCGCCTCGAGGTCGTCGGCGAGCCCGTCTTCGACGCCGAGGCCGTCTACCACGGCGGCGGCGACCCCCCGCCGGCCCCCGACGCGGGCTGAGCCGGCGTGTGGCACGGCGGCCACGCCGCCGGGAAGTCCCCTTACCGGGGACGTCCTCGCCTTACTAGAATGAGTACCTGGTCGATCCGGGGCCGCCAGGCCCCTCCCCACCGGCCGCAACCGTAGAGGATGAAGAGTCGATGCGAAAGCCGCGATTGATGACCCCGGGCCCCGCGATGGTCCCCGAGGACGTGCTGCTCGAGCTGGCCAGGCCGGTCATCCACCACCGATCCGACGAGGCCAAGCAGGTCATCGTCGAGGTGTCCGAGGGCCTCAAGGAGGTCTTCCAGACCCAGAACGACGTGATGATCCTGACGTCGTCCGGCACCGGCGCGATGGAGGCGGCGGTCGTCAACGTCGTCCCCCCCGGCGGCAAGGCCATCGTGCTCAACGCCGGCCACTTCGCCGCCCGCTGGGGCTCGCTCTGCAAGGCGTTCGGCCTGAACGCCGTGATGCTCGACACCGAGTGGGGCAAGCCCGTCGACCCCGACCAAGTGGCCGAGGCCCTCAAGCAGCACCCCGACGCCGTCGCCGTCCTGGGCACCCTGTCCGAGACCTCCACCGGCACCGGCCACCCCGTCGAGGCCATCGGCCGGGTCGTCGCCGAGTCCGACGCCGTCTTCATCGTCGACGGCATCTCGGGCGTGGGCGCCATGGAATGCCGGACCGACGAGTGGGGGATCGACGTCCTCTGCGTCGGCTCGCAGAAGGCCCTCATGCTCCCCCCCGGCCTTGCGTTCATCTCCGTCAGCCCCAAGGCCTGGGCCAAGATCGAGGCCTTCGACGCGCGCAGCTTCTACTTCAACCTCAAGGCCGCGCGGAGCAAGGCCAAGGAGTTCGACACCCCCTACACGCCGGCCCACACGCTGATCCTGGCCCTGCGGGCCGCCCTCAAGCGGATCCGGGCCGAGGGCATGGAAGGCGTCTGGAAGCGGCACCGCGTCATGAGCGAGGCCTGCCAGGCGGGCGTCCAGGCGCTCGGGCTGGAACTCTTCAGCGCCCGGCCCGCCGAGGGCCTGACCGCCTTCCGCGTCCCCGAGGGGATGAAGGACTCGCAGATCCGCGGCAAGATGGCCGAGCGCTTCGGCGTGACCACCGTCGGCGGCCAGGCGAAGCTCAAGGGCAAGATCGTCCGGATCGGCCACATGGGCTACACCGACGAGCTGGACGTGATCGCCGCCCTCGCCGCCCTGGAGATGACCCTGGCCGAACTCGGATTCGACGTCGAGCCCGGCAAGGCCGTCACCGCCGCGCAGCAGGTCCTCATCGGCAAGGGCGCCGCCGCCCTGGCGTGACGTGCCGGCCGAGATCGCGACCGAATCCAACCCACGACGTCGGCGGGGCGGGATTCCCGGCGGGGCGCCTCGAACGCCCGCCGGGGAGCCCGCCCCCCCGGCTTTCCCATTTCCATCGGCCTCCAATCGACCCCCCGGAGTGACCAGCGTGGCGTACCGCGTGCTCGTGACCGACAAGCTCTCCGAAGAAGGCCTGGCGCTGCTGCGCGCCGAGAAGGACGTCGAGGTCGTCGTCGACTCGAAGCTGGCGAAGGACCCGAAGGCGCTCAAGGAGGCCCTCAAGGACGCCGACGGGATCGCCATCCGCTCCGGCACCCAGCTCACGGCCGAGGTCCTCGAGGGCCAGACGCGGCTCAAGGCGATCGTCCGGGCCGGGGTCGGGGTCGACAACATCGACGTGCCGGCGGCCACCCGCCAGGGCATCGTCGTCATGAACACGCCGGGCGGCAACACGATCTCCACGGCCGAGCAGACCATGGCCCTGATGCTCGCCCTGTCGCGCAACACCGCCCGGGCCGACGCCAGCCTCAAGGCCGGCAAGTGGGACCGCAACAGCCTCACCGGCGTCCAGCTCGAGGGCAAGACCCTGGGCGTCGTCGGCCTCGGCCGCGTCGGCCTGGCCGTCGCCCAGCGGGCGCTGGGCTTCGAGATGAAGGTCCTGGGCTACGACCCGCTGCTCTCGGCCGAGAAGGCCCAGGAGCACGGCGTCGAGTTCGTCCACAAGCTCGACGACCTCTGGCCGCAGTGCGACTACATCACCCTGCACACGCCGCTGACCCCCGAGACCCGCCACGTCGTCTCGGCCGCGGCCATCGCCTCGATGCGGCCCACCGTCCGGATCATCAACTGCGCCCGCGGCGGCCTGATCGACGACGCCGCGTTGCTCGAGGCCCTGAACGCCGGCAAGGTCGCCGGCGCGGCGATCGACGTCTTCGACCCCGAGCCGCCGCCGGCCGACGACCCGATCATCGCCCACCCCAAGACGGTCGTCACCCCCCACCTCGGCGCCTCGACCGAGGAGGCCCAGGTCAACGTCGCCGTCGAGGCCGCCAGGCTCCTGTGCGACTACCTGATCCGGGGCCAGGTCCGGTTCTCGGTCAACACGCCGACCCTCGACCGGGCCGAGATGCAGGACCTGCGCGGGCACCTGGACCTCGCCTGGAGGCTGGGCCTGCTGCACGCCCAGATGGACCGCGGCGCGATCACCAAGGCCGTGCTCACCTACCGCGGCGACGCCGCCCTCAAGAACACCAAGCTCCTGACCGCCTGCTTCGCCGCCGGCCTGATGGAGGCCTCGCTCGCGCAGTCGGTCAACCTCGTCAACGCGCTGCCGTTCGCCCGCGAGCGCGGGCTGATCATCGAGGAGAAGATCGTCGACGCCCCCGGCGACTTCGGCACGCTGATCCAGGCCGAGGTGACGACCGACCGCAAGACCTACGTCGCGGCCGGCACCCTGTTCGGCAAGGAGTTCCTGCGGCTGGTCCGGCTGGGCTCGTTCCAGCTCGACGCCCACTTCGACGGCCCGCTGCTGACCTTCACGCACAACGACCGCCCCGGCCTGATCGGCTTCCTGGGCACGACCCTGGGCGACCGCGGCGTGAACATCGCCCAGATGAACGTCGGCCGCGAGCGGCCCGGCGGCGAGGCCATCGGCGTCGTCAACCTCGACGGCATCCCCACCCAGGACGACCTGGACGCCGTCGCCAAGCACCCCGACATCCTCAGCGTCCGCCTCATCAAGCTCCCCGCCCAGGGCGAGCTGCCGAGCTGGCTGGGCTCCTGAGCGCATCGCCCCGGGCGGGAGGGATCGCCCCTCGCCCGGGGATCGCCCCGCGGATCGTCGCCCCTCCGCCCCCTCCAGGCCTGAACCCTCTATCGCCGCCGGCTTCTTGGCGCGGAATGAAGGGCCGCGCGGGCCGTCGCCGCGAAGCTCGACGGGCCCCGGCGATCGGGGCGGGGACGTTCGCGTCGGCGATCACCGACGGTCCGCCCTCAGGCGCGGGCGTCGTTCCGCCGGCGCCGGCCGATCGAATCTCGGGGAGGACGACGGATGGGCGCTTCGACGGACCTGTTCACGCCGGTGCGGATCGGGCCGCTGGAGCTGCCCAACCGCATCGTGATGTCGCCGATGACCCGCATCCGCGCCGACGAGGGCTGCGTCCCCTCGGAGCGGATGGTCCGGTACTACGCGCAGCGGGCCTCCGCCGGCCTCATCATCACCGAGGGGACGCACCCGAGCCCGATGGGGCGCGGCTACACCCACCCTCCCGGCCTTCACAACGACGAGCAGGCGGCGGGATGGCGGAAGGTGACCGACGCCGTCCACGCCGCCGGCGGCCGGATCTTCGTCCAGCTCATGCACGCCGGCCGGGTGTCGCACTCGTCGCTGCTCCCCGGCCGCGCCCTGCCGGTTGCCCCGTCGGCCGTCGCCGTCGCCGGCTCGATCCACACGTTCGAGGGCAAGGCCCCCTTCGAGACGCCCCGGGCGCTGGAGGCCGACGAGATCCCGGCCGTCGTCGCCGAGTACCGCCGGGCGGCCGAGCTGTCGATCGCGGCGGGCTTCGACGGCGTGGAGCTGCACGCGGCGACCGGCTACCTCCCCAACCAGTTCCAGGTCACCGGCTCGAACCGCCGCGCCGACGCCTACGGCGGCTCGGTCGAGGGGCGGTCGCGGTTCACGCTGGAGGTGATCGAGGCCCTCTGCGACGTGCGGGGCGCGGACCGGGTCGGGATCAAGATCGCCCCCGGCTTCACCGTCAACGACACCTTCGACGACGACCCGGCCGCGACCTACACGCACCTCGTCCGGCGGCTCGATCCGCTGGGCCTGGCCTACCTGCACGTCGGCTACGACAGCGGCTACGGCCGCGGCACCGCCCCGCCGTTCAACCCCATCGACCTGCTCCGCCCGCTCTACCGCGGCCCGATCCTGGGGGTCGGCGGCTTCACCGGGGCGACGGCCGCGACGGCGCTGGCGGCCGGGCGCGTCGACCTCGTGGTCTTCGGCCGGCCGTTCATCTCCAACCCCGACCTCGTCGAGCGTCTCCGCGTCGGGGCCGAGCTGGCCCCCTGGGACGTCCACACCTTCTACGGCGGCGACGACCACGGCTACACCGACTACCCCGCGCTGGCGTCCGCGAATTGAACGACGAAGGGGCGCCGGCCCGCGAACGGCCGACGCCCCTCATCGTTCGATCCCGCGCGGCGGGCCCCCGGAGCCGCGGCTTCACTTCAGCGACACGGTGACCGTCTTGTGCTCGGTGTAGTTGTCGAGGGCCTTGGCGCCCAGCTCGCGGCCGATGCCGCTGGACTTGAAGCCGCCGAACGGGGCGGCGGCGTCGAAGACGTCGTAGCAGTTGATCCAGACGGTGCCGGCCCGCAGGCGGTCGGCGATGGAGTGGGCCTTGGCGATGTCGCGCGACCAGACGGCGGCGGCCAGGCCGTAGTCGGTCGTGTTGGCGCGGTGGACCACCTCGTCGACGTCCTTGAACTTCAGCACCTGCATGACCGGGCCGAAGATCTCCTCGACCGCGATGTCCATCTCGTCCTTCACGTCGGCGAAGACGGTGGGCTTGATGAAGTAGCCCTCGGTCCCCGAGCGCTCGCCGCCGGCCACGCAGCGGGCCCCCTGCTCCTTGCCCTTCTCGATGTAGCCGAGGATCTTGTCGAACTGGGTCTGGTCGATCTGCGGGCCCTGGTCGGTGTCGGCCGCGAACGGGTCGCCGACCTTCCGCTTCTCGGTCGCCGCGGCGAGCTTGTCGACCATCTGGTCGTAGATCTTGTCCTGAACCAGCAGGCGGCTGCCGGCGCAGCAGCACTGGCCCTGGTTGAGGAAGAGGCCGAGCATGGCCCCGTCCACGGCCGCGTCGAGGTCGGCGTCGGCGAAGACGATGTTGGGGCTCTTGCCCCCCAGCTCCAGCGTCACCCGCTTCAGGGTCTGCGCCGCGTTCCTCATGATGATCTTGCCGACCTCGGTCGAGCCGGTGAAGGCGATCTTGTCGACCCCCTTGTGCGCCACCAGCGGCGCGCCGGCGGGCTCGCCGAAGCCGGGGACGATGTTGATCACGCCGGCGGGGAAGCCCGCCTCCATCGCCAGCTCGCCCATGCGCAGGGCGGTCAGCGGGGTCTGCTCGGCCGGCTTCATGACGACGGTGCAGCCCGCCGCCAGCGCGGGGCCCCACTTCCAGGCGACCATCAGCATCGGGAAGTTCCAGGGGATGATCTGGCCGACCACCCCGACGGGCTCCCGCTTGCTGTAGCAGAAATAGTTGCCGCGGATGGGGATCGTGTCGCCGGTGAGCTTGTCGGCCCAGCCGGCGTAGTAGCGGAGGCAGTCGACCACCAGCGGCAGGTCGCCGTGGCGCGCCTCCTTCAGCGGCTTGCCGTTGTCGAGGCTCTCCAGGGCCGCGAGGTCGTCGATGTTGGCCTCGATCAGGTCGGCGAGCTTGTACATCAGCCGGCCGCGGTCGCGGGCGTCCATCTTCGACCAGGGGCCGACGTCGAACGCCTTCCGCGCCGCCTTGACCGCCAGGTCGATGTCGGCGGCGGTCCCCTCGGCGACCTGGGCGATCTCCTTCTCGGTCGCCGGGTTGATCGTCGCGAAGGTCTTGCCCTCCACGCCGTCGCGGAACTGGCCGTCGATCAGCATTTTCGTCTGGTACGAGGCGGCGGGCTTGCTGCGGCGAGGCTGGGTCGCGGTGGCCATGCGCACGTCCTTTCCGATGTCGGGTGATCGTCGCCGAACGGGACAGAGAGGGGACCCCGCCCGCGACGGGGCGGGCGGTCCTGCCGATCGATCGTATTCCCCCATCTTAGGGGGCGCCCGTCGGAAAGAAAACCGGCCTCAGGGCGACGCGGCCCCTGCGGGCGTGTAGACGTGCACGGCCCCCTCGGGCGTGAAACGGTAGCCCGCGCCATGCCGCCAGAGCTCGAAGTAGGGCTGGAACGGCTCCTCGATCGTCCCGACCCCGCGATACAGCGGCCAGAGGACGTAGTGCCGCAGGTTGTAATCGCCGGCGATCGTCCAGAGCCCTTCTTCCATCCCGAGGGCCGGGCTCTCGCGCGGCGTCAGAAGGGCCATGTAGTCGCCGACGACCTCGTAGATCGTCGACTCGACGTCGTCGGGGCCGGGCGGCCATGGCGTCTCGCCGACGACGACGTCGACCGCCGGCGCGGGATCGAGGCTCGCGACCAGGTCGTCGCGGCCGAGCACCTCGGCCATGGCCCGGACCTTCTCCAGATGGCCGAGGACCAGCTCGACGGCGCGCGGGGCCGCCAGCGGGACTGGGGATTTCACGTTGAAATACGCGTCGTAGCCGCCGTCGTCCCGCCAGCCTTCCGCCGTCGCACGATAGATCTCCAGGAGGCGAGGCGTGATCTCGTCGGCCCCCTCGACCCCTTCGAAGACCTCGGCAAGCCCCACGCCGTGGGGCCGGAAGTTCTGGAAGAACCCGGCCAGATGGTCGGGCGTCCACGGCCGCCTCGAATGGTCCCCGGCCAGGGCCTTCCAGCGCGCCAGCAGGGCCTCTTGATCACTCATGCAGACCTCCGATCGGTCAGCTTCTCACCACACCTCGATCGGCCCCGACGGCACCGGGACGTGGGCCTCGAAGTGGCCGGGGAGGGGCGAGCTGGGTCCCTCGTTCCGGACGGCGGCGGCGACCTCGTCGAAAATCGCCGAGGAGCGGAGGTTGATCAGCTCGAGGTAGAACTTCCGGGGCATCCGGGTGAAGTGGTAGTACCACTTGAGGATCTTGCGGAACTGCAGGCAGGCGTAGTGCTCGCCACGGCGTTCGAGCAGGCCGTGGAAGTGCGTGCTCATGAAGTCGAGCCGCTCCTCGAAGGTCGGGTCGGGGCCGGGTTCGCCGGTGCGGGTCCAGCAGTCGAGCTGGCGGAAGAAGAACGGGTTCGCCAGCGCCCCGCGGCCGATCGAGACGGCCGCGCAGCCGGTGTCGGCGATCATCGAGGCCGCGTCGGCGATCGAGCGGACGTCGCCGTTGGCCACGATCGGCATCGAGTCGACGGCCTCGACCACCGCGCGGATCCCCTCGCGGTTGACCGCCCCGGAGAACCCCTGGGCGCGCGTCCGGCCGTGGACGATCACCGCCGCGACGCCGACCTGCTCGAAGGCCCGCGCCAGGGCCGGCGCCGAGAGCGTCTGCGAGTCCCAGCCCAGCCGCATCTTGACCGTCACGGGCACGCCCGCGGCCTTCACCACCGCCGAGACGAGGTCCGTCGCGAGCTGCGTCTGGCACATGAGCGCCGAGCCGCCGCCGGTCTTCACGACCTTGCGGACGGGGCAACCCATGTTGATGTCGACGATCGTCGCCCCGTGCGTCGCGACGTACCGCGCCGCCTGCTCCATCTCGGCCTCGACCTGGCCGTAGATCTGGATCGAGAGCGGCCTGTCGGCTTCGCTCGTCTCGGCGAGTTCCAGGGCGCGGCGGCGTTTTTCGATGAGCGAGCGGGCGTTGACCAGGTCGGTCGTCGCCAGCCCGAGGCCCCCCAGCGAGCGGACGGCCAGGCGGAAGGCCAGGCTCGTGTAGCCGGCCAGGGGCGCGAGGAAGAACCGCGAGGGGACCGCGACGCCGCCGATCCGCAGCGGCTCGCGGGCGATCGGCGGGACCGGCGGGTACAATGGCGAGGGTTCGCGAAGGCTCAACGATCAACTCCGAGGGGCGACGGATCGACGTCCGGGATTCTCACGATTTCACCATGACATCTTACGAAAACGACGCCCGACGCTCGACCCAGGATCGCCGCGTCCGCGCCCCGGACGAGTCCGACGCCGAATTCCAGGTCCTCTCCACCGACGCCGGCCGCGCCCTGCTCGTCGAGGTGCAGGCCGTGAAGACGCCCGGCCCGGCCGACCTGACCCGGTGGCGGAAGGGCTCCGCGCCCGAGGTCGTCGCCGCGGCGATCCGGCTGGCGGAGGCCCGCCGCAAGGCCCCGGCGAAGTTCTCGCGCGGGGAGCGGATGTGGCTCGACCCGGTCGGCCTCGAACAGGCGACGGCCGAGGCGGTCGCCGTCCACAAGGCCCGACGGTTCGAGGCCGACGTGGTCGTCGACTTCTGCTCGGGGATCGGCGGCGACGCGATCGCGCTGGCGGGGCGCTCGCAGGTCCTGGCCGTCGACCGCGACCAGGGGATGGGCCGGCGCGTCGCCTGGAACGCCGACGTCTACGACCGGGGCGGCCGCGTCCTCCCCTGCCGGGCGACGGCCGAGGCGTTCCCGATCCCCGGCGGGGCCTGGGCCCACATCGACCCCGACCGCCGCACCTCGGGCCGGGGCCGGGCCGTCGACGCCGAGGGCTACGTCCCCGGCCCGGCGTTCCTCCACGCCCTGATGCGCCGGGCGCCCGGCGGCGCGATCAAGCTCGGCCCGGCGAGCGACTTCGCCCGGTTCGCCGAGGACGAGGCGTGCGAGGTCGAGATCGTCAGCCTGGGGGGCGAGGCCAAGGAGGCCGTCGTCTGGTTCGGCGCCGCCGTCTCCTGTCGCCGTCGCGCGACGAAGCTCCCCGAGGGCGTCACCTGGACCGACCGCATGGGCGACGAGCCCTGGAGCGAATACCCGGTCGTCGCCCCGACCTCGCGATGGCTCTACGACCCCGACCCGGCCCTCTCGCGCGCGGGACTCGTTGACTCGTTCGCCCGCGACCACGGCCTGGGGCGCATCGCCGCCGACTTGCCCTATTTGACGTCCGACGCCCCGCTCGCCACCCCCTGGCTGGAGGCGTTCGAGATCCTGGGCGTCCATCCCCTGGACCTCAAGAAGCTGCGACGCCTGATCGACGTCGACCGCCTCGGCCCCGTCTCCGTGAAGCACCGGACGACCGACCTCAAGCCCGAGGCCCTCCGCCCCCTGCTCCGCCACCACGGCGATTCGCCGACCGTCCTCTTCCTCACCGGCGGCGCCGGACCCGGCCGGGCGATCGTGACGCGGAAGGCGACCCTCAGTACAGCCGGCCTTCCGGATGACACCGCCGGATGACGTGGGCCCGTAGGCCGAAGAGCGCGACGAGGTTCAGCGCCTTGATCCCGATCAGCCAGGAGTCGAGCGCGTAGGCCTCTCGAAAATCGGTCAGCCCGAACGTGAAGAACGCGAGCGCATAGACGACCTCGACCCGCGACCGTCCCCGCCGGACGAACCGCGCCAGCACCAGGCCTGCGAAGACGACCCAGGCCGTCCCCTCGAACGGGTTGAACCCGTGGGTCGCGTGCTCGATCCACGTCGCGGTCCGCGGCGCGTACGTCCACCAGCGGCGATGGATCAGGAGGTCGTCGAGCCCCACGATGCGGGCTCCTCGGCCCAGGGGTTAGCAGTGGACCTGGAGGCCCCAGGACCAGTCCGACGGTCGATGGACGTCATCGTAGGGCCAAAGGTCCTTCATGAGCCGGCGCTGATCGACGACCTTCCGGCCCGGCTTACGCGGGCCGTCCACCGGCCAGGAGCGGCGGCAGACGTCCAGCGCGGCGGCGTAGCCGGGGGTCCCTTCGGCGCGGGCGATCAATTCGCGATACGTCCAGGGGTAGGGATCGCCTTGCCCGTCCAGGTTCAACGCCAGCCAGCCGACCGGGAAGGGCCCGAGGGCCGGGTCGAAACACTCGATCGGGCCCGCTTCGAGCGACCAGCCGTAGTTGAAGCCGAGTTGCGTCTCGTTCTCCGCCGACGGCTCGCGCCAGAGGCTTTCGTACATGGGGCGGACGAGGTTCCCCAGCAGGAGCGTGGCCCGATAGATCGGACGGTCGGGCAGGCCGTCGAGGGCGTCGGCCATGCGGGCCAGGTCCGAGAATTCGTCTTCCTCGGCGTCGTACTCGAACTCTTGTACGACCCAAGATCCGGGCTCGTCCCACGAAGTCGGCCGATCGTCCTGGTCGATCGCCTTGCCGAACCCGACCTGGAAACCGATGCCGTATTCGGGCTTCGAGACCGTCGACGCCGCGAACTCGCGGGCGAACGCGGCCAGCGCCGCGGGCGTCAGGCGTTTCGGGGCCTCGGGGCGGTAATAGAGCAGGCGCGTCGTGCAGGACATGGCCGCGACCTTCCGCCGCCTCGGCCGATCGGGATCCGCGATCGGCGGATCGGCAAGAAAAACGTCCTTCCCGCCGGCGCCGGCCGAGGGGAAGGGCGTCGGGGCTCAGAGGTCGTCGGGCTTGGACTCGTCCGCGGGAGCCTCGACGGGGTCTTCGTAGCGGGGGAGCGGCGGCGCCTCGATGTCTTCGAAGCGGGGGAACGGCGGGGGGGCGTCGTCGTCGTAGCGGCTGTGGAAGCCGTTCTCCTTGGGGAGCGTCGGCTCGGGCGGCTCCTTCTTCTCGGGCTCGGGCGGGGCCTCGGGCTCGAAGGGGGCCGGGCGGGCGGCGAACTTCGCCTTGACCTCGGCGGCCCACTCGGGGTCGGGGAGGCTGTAGGGGCGGAACTTCTCGACCCGGTTCTCCTCCTCGCTGTAGAAGAGGGCCCGGTTCTCGCCGAGCTTGCCGGCGGCCGGCGAGTCGATGACCGTGCTGGAGTCGTTGGCGCTCATCTGGAAGAGGATGCGGAGTTCGAACTCGCGGAGGGCGTTGCGGTCGAACATCCGGTTCATGTTGTTGACGCTGTCGATCCAGACGATCGTGTGGACGCCGAAGCTCGGGCCCTCGCGGAGGATGTCGCCGAACTGCTTGCCGGGCGACGGGGCCTTCTCCTCGCCGAAGCTGCTGCTGGAGGAGAAGCCGAAGTCGTCGTCCGACTTGCGAAGCTCGCGGAACCGCTGGAGGTCGTAGATGACCAGGTAGACCGGCGCCTGGTCGTCGGCGTCGCCCGCGTGGTCGCGGCGGCGGTCGATCTCGCAGGCGATCTCGTTGATCGAGGCCGCCAGGTTGCGCTGGGTGACGTTGGTCACGTTGTGGGGCAGCCAGTCCTTGAGCTGGCCGAGCTTGCCGGCGAGCCACGAGTCGACCGGCGAGCCGTCGAGCATGTAGAACTTCACGCCCGTCCGCTTCTTGGGCGGGTGCTGGGCGGCGATGGCGACGCCGGCCATCAGCATCATCGCCAGGGCGGCCTCGCCGTTCTGGCCGATGATCAGCAGGTTCGAGCCCGACTGGGGGCGGAACACGGCGACCGTCGGGTCCTTGATCGCGATCGCGTCGCCGAGCCAGGCCTGCTCGTAGCGCGGCGACTCGGCGGGCCACTCGGCGACCTCGAGGAGCTTGTTGAGCAGCGGGTTCTTGTGGATGTCGGCCGGCAGGTTGCCTTCGAAGACGATCGGCGTGGCCGGGGGCCGATTCTGGGCCTTGGCCAGGTCGAGCATGTCCTGCAGGTACTCGATGCGGCGCTTGTCGGAGAGCCAGACGACCTGGAACAGGTTGTTGCCCTCGGGCATGCCGTTGGCGTCGTTGTAGATCGCCTCGCCGGGGCGGGTCAGCAGCCGGGCGGCGCTGTTGTCCTCGCTCAAGATCAGGTGGGCGTCGGCCTCGGAGCATTGCAGGGCGATGCGGATGGCCATCTGGCCCAGGGTCGCCCGGCCGACCGAGTAGGCGCCGCCGAGCGTCTGCGAGCCCAGGATCACGTGGACGCCGAACGCACGACCCTGACGGACCAGGCGGTCGAGCAGCAGCGACACCTCCTGCGCGATCTTGTCGTCCTCGACGAAGAACTCCTGGAACTCGTCGACGACGAGCAGGATGCGGGGCATGACCATGTCGGGCTTGGCCTCGCGGAAGCCCTTCAGGTCCTGGGCGCCGTGGTCGCGGTAGAGGTCGCCGCGGTACTTCAGCTCGGCGTCGAGCCGCTGGAGCACGCTCAGGCCGAACTCGCGCTCGGACTCGACGGCGATGACCTTGGCGTGCGGCAGCTCCTTCTCGGCGTAGACCTTGAACTCGACGCCCTTCTTGAAGTCGATCAGGTACAGCTCGAGCTGGTCCGGGCTGTACCGCAGGGCCGCGTTGACGATCAGGGCGTGCAGCAGGGTCGACTTGCCGGAGCCCGTCTTGCCGGCGACGAGCGCGTGCTGCGAGGTGCCGCGGCCCAGCAGCAGCGGCTGGTACTTGGTGGCCCCGGCGCGGCCGAGGGGGACCTCCATGATCTTGCCGCTGTCCCAGGTCCAGAACTTGTCCCGGGTCGGGGCGATGAAGTCGAACGGGACCTCGACCTTGTTGGCGTTCTTGGACGCGTCGCCCATGAAGTGCATGAGCTTGCTGTAGTAGGTCGACTCGGGGAGCGTGTCGAGCGTCAGCGGGAAGCGGCCGAAGTGGTCGTCGCGCCAGCCCATCTTGCCGTCGCGCCAGCTCAGGTTGATGCAGCTCGCCTCCAGGTCCTTGAGCTGGAGCCCGGCGGGCATGGGGAGCTTCGGGTCGACCGAGATCAGGGCGTAGACGCCGCAGCGGGCGCCGCTGGCGACGATGCTCAGCAGCCGCCGCGCGGCGGTCTCGTTGAAGTTGCTGGGGAAGTTGGCGACGACCAAAACCCGGAACGGCTCGGCGACCTCGCCGGCGTGCACGTTGTACGCCTCGATCGACTCGAACTCGTTGCGCAGGTACTTCTGGATGACGTTCTCCATGTGGGCGGAGAGGTCCTCCAGGCGCTGGTCGAAGTCGCGGGCCTCGGTCCAGATCCGGCTGGTGACGAGCAGTTCCTGGTAGTCGGCCAGGTGCATGAAGGCGGCGAAGTTCTCGCCCAGGCCGACGGGGTCGAAGATGGTGAACCGGACCTTGCCGGGGGGGATCGAGGTCAGGAACCGGAGCATCAGGCTCTGGAGGAGCCGGTTGGCCTCGGCCCGGCCCTGGTCGCCGGTCTTGATGAGGACGGAGCTCTGGGTCGGGAACGGGACGAAGGCCGGCAGGTCGAACTCGGTGGGGCCGGCGGCCTTCAGGCGTTCGTCGGTCGGCCGGCCGTGGGGGAACTCGCCGAGGTCGAACTTGAAGCGGCCGAAGGGCAAGGCGGGGGGAACCTCGTCGGGGGGCTGCCAGCCGTCGACCTCCTTGAGGCCGTCCCAGGCGAGGAACCGCCGGGCGGACTCGGCGTTGACGTCGTCGGCGATCGCGCCGACGCGGGCCAGGCCGTCGGTCCAGGTCTTGATCAGGTCGGCCCAGGCGGCGTCGTAGGCGGCCTTGGTGGCCTCCTTCTCCTTGCGGATCCGGTCCTGGACCGCCTTGGTCTCCTGCTCGTGCTTCTCCTTGCGGGCCTGGATCTTGGGGGGGTAGTGGCCCTCGGCCTTCTTGAGGTCGTCGTCGCGCTTCCGCTTGATCTCGGCGAGGCGGGCGGGATACGCGACGTCGGCCTCGCCGAGCGCCTTGCCCATGCGGGCCTCGGCCTCGGCGACGCGGACCATCATCTTCTCCTCGGCGGTCCGGTAGTTCTCCTCGCGGCGCTCGTCGGCCTGCTTCTGGCGGGCCTCGGTGTCGGTCTTGATCCAATCCTTGGCCTCTTCCTGGAGCCGGGCGCCCTCCTCCAGGTAGGCCTTCAGCGGGTAGTAGTGCCGCGAGACGGCCGGCTGGGCGGCCTTCCTGAGCATCACGAAGGCCGCCGCGCCGGAGGCCGCCGCGACCGCGACCGCCGCGACGCCCGCCACGGTCGGGTTGCCGGTCGCGAACCACCCGCCGGCGCCCGCCGCCGCGCCCAGGAGCAGGAAGGGCCAGATGAAGTTCGAGATCTTCAGGAAGTTGGGGAGCTTGAGCGACTCGAGGGCGAGCAGCTCCTCGTCGATCTTGCGGACGACCTCCTGGAGCAGGTCGAGCTTGGTCGGGTCGCCCTTGGGCTCGGGGGGGGCGAGCAGCTCGGCGCCGTCCTCGGTGGGGGCCTCGGCGGGGGGCGGGGGCTTGACGGTCGTCGTCGGCTCGACGGCGATCTCGGCCCCGGCGAGCCGGGCGGAGCGGCCCAGCACGGGCTCGGAGACGTCTTGCAGGTGCTCCAGGTCGCGGCGCGACGCCGCCAGGGCGTCGTCCAGCGACTTCCGGCGCTTGATGGTGTTGTCGCGGGCGGCCTCGTACATCGCCAGCGACTGCCAGCGCGACTCGTCGCTGGCCTTCTTCGACTTGGCCCGCTCGGACTTGAACTGGGCCTCGATCTTCTGCTTGACCTGGGCGTACTCGGCCTCGGTCGCCTGGGTGTCGGCCTGGGCCTTGCGCACGATGGCGGCGCGGACCTTGTCGTACTCGGACTGGAGGGCCTCGCTCTCGGCCTTGTACCGGGCCGCGAGCTCCTGCGCGGCCTGGCGGTGCTCCTGCTCCTCGCGGTCGCGGCGGCGCTTGAAGTTCTGCTCGACCTCGGTCTCGACCTTGGCCCGTTGGGCGATCAGGCCCTCCAGGTCGGTCAGCGCGGCGACTTCTTTCTGGACCAGCGGTGACTCGGGCATTTTCGCGATATCCGATAGTCAGGGTGAGCAGGATCGAGCGATGCGGGTCGCGGGGTGCGGGGCCGTGCCGGAGCCGGTCAGCCGTTCTCCTCAAGGGCCTTGCGGATCTTCGTCAGGGATTCCGAGAGCTTGTCCATGCCGACCATGGTCCGCTTGACCAGGCCCTCGACGGGCGCGATGTGGTTCTTCTCGTAATCCCGGGCGACCTGGTCGGCCCAGGCGTCGGTGGTCACGGCCCATTTTTCGCGCAGGTCCCTCAGCGCGTGCTGGATGCGGGCGGAATGGCTGCTCATGGCGGAGGCCTCCTCCCGGCCGCGGCGGCGGTCGGTCCGGGTCGATCGATCGACCCAGGGGTGCGTTCAGACGGGTTCGGGACGGGGACGGGGACGGAATCGGCCTCAGCGGTCGGCGGCGGCCTCGGCCGGCTGGGCGGGGGCGGACTCGGCCGGGGCGGCTCCGGCGGCCTCGGCCGCGGGGGCCGCGGGCCGGCGGCGCTCACGCCCTCGGCCGACCGGGCGGAGCTGCCCAGGGGGGCGTCGCGGGCGGTGGTCGGGGCCTGCAGCGCCAGGTAGTCTTCCAGGGAGCGGACCATCTTCTCCAGGGTCCCCAGCGACCGCTCGAAGCCGCCGGAGAGGTGGTCGCCCAGGGGCGAGGCGCACGACTTGTACTCGGCGATCTCGTGGTGCAGCACCGGGATCAGCTTCTTGACGAGCGCCAGCTTCTCCTCGGCCACCCGCAGCTTTTGCATGGCGATCCGGAGGTTCTCCTTCTGCTCGGTGTCGGAGATCGAGCTGTTGCCCTTGGCGGCGATCTGCCGCTTGGCCAGCTCGGAGCGGGCGTTCATGACCGCTTCCGACCGCTTCTTGATCTGCATCTGCCAGTAGCCGAGCTGGTCGCGCTCCAGGAAGTCGCGCATCCGGCGCAACTCCATGTCGACCCCGGAGAGGGCGCCGCGCGCCTCCTCGACGAACTTGATCATCGAGCCCTTGAAGTCCCTCAGGGCTTGGACCGACAAGACTCGGGCGTCCTGGCTCATGGTGCTGGGTCCTGCTGGGCGGGTCTGGGGTCCGGGACGCCGGGCGGCCGACGCCCGCGAGATGGCGGGGAGGGGCCTCCGGCCGGCGGCCGGCGGCCCCCTTCGGCCCGACCTCAACGCTGCTGGAGATACTCTTCGAGCCGTTCGGCCTTGCGGAGCAGGAACGGGATGTGCTGATTCGTGGTGTCGACGAACCGCTTGACGACCGTCAGCGTCTGGTCGAACTCCTCGACGAACTTGTCGTGCTCGCGGTCCCGCCAGGTCTGGCCCAGGCCGGAAACCTGCCCGTGGATCACGGTGAGCTGGTTCAAGAGGTCGTTGTTGAACTGCTTCAACCGCGCGGCGAAGCGGCGGATCTCCTCGGGATTTGCGATGGCTTGGGCCATACCGGGACCTCGTTTCAGCCTGGGGTTCGGATTCGTCACGCGGGACGGTCGCCGCGACGGGACGCGTCGCCTGAGATTTGTCGTATTTTATGGTATACGGACTGATAGGGGGCTGTAAAGCCTTGCGTCGCGCCGCCGGGCGCCGTCCATTATGGGGGGATCGCGGGAGGGATTTCCACCGGCAGGCCCCCCCGAAAGCGCATCGTGCGGAGGCGGAAACGGACGCGTCGATCGGAATATCGCTCCATCCCCCCGGCTCGACGCCGGATGCCGGGCCCTCGGGCGGGGATGGCCTCAGGCTCGACGTGCGCGACCTTCCCGCCTCCAGCCCGCCGGGGCTCGGACGCGACCGAGGACCCCGCCGGCGCGGCGAGCCGGGCGCCGCCGCGGCCGGCGTTTTCGGCTCCGTGTGAAGATAACGTTGGGCTTCCGTAAATAGTCGTAGGGCGTATTGAATCCGCCGCGCCCTGCGACGACGATGCTTGGGCGCCGATCGCGGCGGGCCGTGGTCGAGATCGGCCGCCGCCGCTTCGTACGCGCCCGGGGGCTCCCGTTTGCAATACGATTTCGACGTGATCGTCGTGGGAGGCGGGGCCGGTGGGGGTGCGTTCGCTTACGCGTGCGCCCGGGCCGGGAAGTCCGTCCTGTTGCTCGAGCGGGGCGACCGCCGGTTCGCCGGGGCGGGGGCGCAGGACGAGAAGGCCACCCTGATGGACAAGGGGCCCTTCGACGACCGCGAGGTGGACGTCAACGGCACGCCCCGACGCCTCTACATGGGCGGCATCCTCGGGGGGGGCACGAGCGTCTACGGCGGGGCGCTCCTGCGTCCCAGCGACCAGGATTTCCAGCCGGGTCGCTACTACGGCCGGCGGATCCCCCGGGCGATCTGGGATTGGCCCATCTCCTACGGCGACCTCGAGCCGTATTACGACGAGGCGGAGCGCCTCTACGGGGTCGCCGGCTGCGCGGACGACGACTTCGGCCCGCTGGGCAAGCCGGCCGGAGGCTTCGGCGGCGAGCCGCTGCCGCTGCACCCCCTCAACGAGCGGATCGTGGCCGCCAATCGCAGACGCGGGCTGAGGCCGTTCCGCCTGCCGCTCGCCATCGACGGCTCGCGCTGCCTCCGCTGCGGCGTCTGCGCGGGATACGTCTGCCCCACCGGCGCGCGCGGCTCCTCGGTCGCGCTGCTGGAGTCGGCGGTCGCCCGGGGGCACTCGCTCCAGGTCCGGACCCAGGTCGAGGCGGAGCGCCTGGTCAAGGAGCCCGGCACCGGCTCGACCCTGCTCGCCGTGATCGACCGGACCACGGGGCGTCGCCTGCATTACCGGGCCCGCCGCTACGCGCTGGCCGCCGGGGCCATCGGCTCGCCGCTGCTCCTGGAGCGCTCCGGGGCGGTCCACCCGCTGATCGGCCGGAACTACATGCTCCACATCGCCGCGATCGTCGCCGGGGTCTTCCCGCAGGCGACCGACGCGGGCTCCTCGTTCGTCAAGCAGCTCGGCTTCACCGACTACTATTTCGGGACCAAGAGGCATCGCCACAAGATGGGGATCGTGCAGTCGCTCCCCGTGCCGGGGCCGCTGATGACGGCGAAGGTCGCCCCGTTCCTCCCCGCGCCCGTCCGCCAGTTCCTGCGCGAGCGGGTCTTGCCGATGGCGGGGATGATCGAGGACCTGCCGGACCCGGCCAACCGGGTGACCCTGGGCCCGGACGGCGGGCTCCGGCTGACGCACCGCTACTCCCGATACGACCGCATGCGGCGGCGGCGCATGGCCCCCGCCGTCGCGCGGATCCTCAAGAGGGCGGGGGCGGTCTACTGCATCTCGCGCGGCTACTCGGCCCACGACCACGTCGCGCACCAGTGCGGCACCCTGCGGTTCGGGGCCGATCCCGCGCACGCGGTGCTCGACCCGGACTGCCGGATGCACTCCGACCCGTCCGTGTTCGTGGTGGACGGCAGCTTCATGCCGACCTCGCTGGGGGTGGGCCCCGGGCTCACGATCATGGCCAACGCCTTGCGGGTGGCGGCCAAGGTGACGGCCGAGCTATGAGCGACGTCGGCCCGCCGCCCCCAGGCCCTTCCCGATGGTCGATCCGTCGCGAGCAGTTCCGGCAGGCCCGCCGGATCCACGGGGGGCTGCCGCGCCTGGCCCTGGCCGTCGCCGCGGTCCGGATGTCCCGGCTGCCGATCCCCTCGCGACGGCTCCGGCTGCGGCTCTTCCGGGACGCCTACGCGCGGCTCTACCCGCCGGGCCTGGACGAGGGCGAGGCGGAACGGCCCCTCGACGAGTATCGCTCGTTCAACGCCCTGTTCACCCGGGGCCTGAGGCCCGAGCGCCGGCCCGTCCCCGCCGGGACGCCGGAGTGGCTCTCCCCCTGCGACGGCACGGTCCAGGACGTCGGCCGCGTCGAGCGGGGGCGGATCCTGACCGTCAAGGGGATCGCCTATTCGGCGGCCTCGCTGCTCGCGTGCGACGACCTCGGCGCGTTCGAGGGGGGGCGGTTCGCGATCGTCTTCCTATCGCCGATCGACTGCCACCGGGTCTTCAGCCCGATGGACGGGCGGGTCGACGCGATGACGCACGTCCCCGGCTCGCGGCTGCTGGTCCATCCCCCCTTCCAGCGGCCCGAGTTCCCCGTGTACACCCTGAACGAGCGGATGATCTTCCGGCTCTCCGGCCCCGAGGGCTCGTGCGCCGTCGTCATGGTCGCGGGCTGGGGCGTCGGGGACGTGACGTCGCCGCTCGCGCCCACGTTCCGCCCGAGACGACGTCGGATCGACTCGCACCGATGGGATTCCCCGGCCCCCGTGGGGCGGGGCGAATGGATCGGGACCTTCGGGCTCGGCTCGACGGTCGTCCTCATCACCTCGGCGACGCCCTCGGCGACGCCCCTGGTCTCCCCTGACGATAAGGTCCGCTATGGGCAGCCCCTCTTCCGGTTCGACCACGCCGCCGGCCCCCGTTGACGCCGGCCCCGGCCGGGCCGCGCGGGCGGCGTCCGGCGACCGACGCGGGCCCCGGGGCGACCTCGTCGTCGTCGCCGGCCGCCCCGGGTCCGGCGCGGCCGATTACGCGGACGACCTCGGCCGGGCCGGGGGGGACGAGGTCGTCGTCTTCCCCGACGGGGGGGCCGGCGGCTCGCCCTCGGGTGCCGACGGCCGGGCCCCGGCCTCCGACGACTGGGACTGGCGGGAACGGCGGGCCAGCCTGATCCTGTTCCTCTCCGCACGCCCCTCGGAGCCCGAGCGCGACGCGATCAAGGCCCTGCTGGAATCGGCGCGGCAATGGCCGGTCCGGTTCGTCGCCGTGGTCGGCTCCTTCGCGGTCCACCTCGGCGACCCCGAGGCCGAGGAGGCCGAGCGGCTCGTCCTGGCGCAGCTCCAGGCGAGCGGCCTGGGCGCGAACGTGTCGCTCATCCGCACGGGGCACGTCGTGGGCCCCAACTCCGACGCGGACCGGCTCCTGACGCGGCTCGCCCCGTTCGCCCCCCTGGCGCCGCGCCGCCTCCGCTCCTGCTTCGTGGATCGGGCCGACCTGTTCGCCGCGATCGAGGCGGAGCGGGCCCGGGCCCACGGCCGGCGGACCTACACGATCCTGGGCGAGAACGTCCCCTGGCGCGTCATGCTCGAGCGCCGCCCGCCCGCCTCCCTCGGCGGCCGGCTCGCGAGGGCCCTGTCGAGGCCCCTGGCCTGGCTGGGCGCGGGCCGGGCGGCGGGCGCGGCGTTGACCGGCCTCGCGCGATGGTCGCCGCGGCTGCGGCCCTGGCACGTCCACACCCTGCGGCCGCGCTCGATGCGCGAGCTGATCGCCCTCTGCCACCGCCGGAACATCCAGCACGTCCGGGTCGTGGGATACAACAACGGCGTCAACCATTTCGGGCATCGCCACCCCGGCAGGACGATCGTCTCCACCGGCCTGCTCCGACGGACGGTCCACCTCCGGCCCGGCCGCCTGAAGGCCGACTCCGGGGCCACGATCCGCGACGCCCTCGACCGCCTCTCCGAGCGCGGCGAGGACCTGTACGTCATCCCGAACTACTCGTACGTCGCCCTCGGCACGGCCTTCTTCGTGCCGATCCACGGGTCGTCGGTCGACTACGCCACGGTCGCCGACACGATCGACCGCGTCGTCTTCTTCGACCCGATCCGCGACGGGATCGTCTCGGCCGGCCGCGACGACGAGGCGTTCCGGCGCAACGTCTACGACATGAACTCGCCCGTGGTCGTCCTCCGGCTCTACCTGCGGACCAGGCCGAAGGCGCGGTACTTCGTCCGCCGCGAGACCCGCGTCCGGCCCTCGGCGGGCGAGATCCTCGAGGCCCTCCGGGACCGCGACGCCACCAACGTCGAGGTCCGTCAGGCCCACTCCGCCAGCCCCAAGGTCACGATCTCCCGCTACTACGACGAGCCCGGCGAAGGGGTCGGGGCCGGGGCCGCCCTCGAACTCCCGCGCGACGCCCTGGGCCGGCTCTGGGACCGGCTGGAGGAGAACCCGGTCTCGTCCTTCCTCATGCACGCGGGGAGCCGCCACGTCGCCTGGCACACCGAGCTCTTCTTCACGCCCGAGGAGTTCGCGACGTTCTGGGAGACCCGGGCCCAGCTCCCCCTGCGCAAGATCCAGCTGCGATACATCCACCGCGACGGCATGCCGAGCTCGCCCTTCCGGGACGAGGACCGCGTCTCCGCCGACCTTTTCATGTTCCGCCGCCACCGGGACGCGTTCGGCGAGTACCTCGCGCGGACCCTGCCCCGCGTCCGGACGAACCCCGGCAAGCACAGCCACTGAGGCCCGCATGCAACCGACTTCGCCGACCCTCGGGGCGCCCGCGCCGATCCCGCCGCGCGAGACCGCCCGCCCCTCGTCGTCGCCGCTGGAGACGATCGCCCGGATCCTCCGCGACCGCGAGCCGAACTTCCTCCGGTGCTACCTCAATCCGCACGTCGCCCAGGCCTGCTACTGCCTGGACGGCCTCGTCCGCGAGACCTGGCACGTGGGCGAGTGCCAGTCGTTCCTGGCCAACAGCCTCGACGAGGCGCTCGGCGGCGCGATCAAGCTCGTGCGCTACAACCGCCCCGCGCCGGCGGCGCGGGCGGACGGGTGGATCGTCGACCCCGAGGACCGCCTCGCGGCCTTCGCCGCCGAGGACCTCCCCGGGGGGGATCGCGTGGAGTTCCTGCCGGGCCTCCGCGCGACCCGGGGGGACCTGGGCGACGCGGACCTCGCGGCCCCGATCGACCTGGTCGTGCTGGCCGGGGACCTCCCCGCGGGGCGTGCGGACGCGATCCGCGAGGCGATCCGCCGCCACGCGCCGGCCGTGATCGTCTGCGTCGGCCGGGACGACCTGGACGCGCTGCGCGGCGGGCCCCGCGGCTGGCTGCACGAGGTCGCGCCGGACGTCGTCGTGTTCGACGAGACGTTCACCGACCGGGCGGTCCCCTTCGGCGCGTTC
Source organism: Paludisphaera mucosa (assembly GCF_029589435.1). Lineage (NCBI taxonomy): Bacteria > Pseudomonadati > Planctomycetota > Planctomycetia > Isosphaerales > Isosphaeraceae > Paludisphaera > Paludisphaera mucosa. The sequence goes on from NZ_JARRAG010000002.1 coordinate 844,036, forward strand.
ACGGCCCGGAGGACGCTCTTCGCCCCCTGGAACCGCCTCGGCAAGGGGACCTTCCACTCGACGACGTTCCAGCCGAACACGATCTCGGCCCTCCAGTTCATGAACGTCCTGGCCCGTCGCGACCCCGAGTTCCTGGCCCAGCACGCCGGCGACCTGAGGGCCGTCCGCGACGACCTCGGCCGCCGCGCCGACGCGTTCGGGCGGTATTACAACCCCACGCTGCTCCGGCTCATCCGGGCCGCGAGGTTCGAAACCAAGGCCGTCGAGGCCGACGGCCCCTTCGTCGCGGTCGACGGCCGCCGCGTGTACGACGCCGTCGGCGGCGTCGCGTGCAGCGTGCGCGGGCACAACCCCCCGAGGTATCTCGAAGAGATCGAGGCGCTGCCGTCGTCGGCCGAGGAGGTCGAGTCCGAGCTTCGCGACCGCCTGCGCGCGCTCACCGGCCTGGGGAACGTGCTCCCCGCGGTCAGCGGGGCCGGCGCCGTCGAGAACGCCCTCAAGCTCGCGCTGATCGCGCGCGGCCCGAGGCGGCACGTCCTCGCCCTCAAGGCCGGCTTCGGGGGCAAGACGCTCCTCTCGCTCGCCGCGACCGCGAACCCGTCGTACAAGGAACGCATCGGCCCCCTCCACCCCGAGGTCCACTACGTCGACCCGTTCGCGGCCGACGCCCGCGCGCAGGTCGACGCCCTGCTCGACCGGCACGACTTCGCCGCCGTGCAGCTGGAGCTGATCCAGTCCGTCGGCGGCGTGCGGGCCGTCCCGGAGGACCTGGTCCGGCACCTCGACGCGCGACGGCGCGACCGGGGTTACCTCCTCGTGGTCGACGAGGTCCAGACGGGCATGTACCGGACCGGGCCGTTCGTGCGCTCCGCGGCCATGGGCCTGGAGCCCGACCTCCTGCTGCTGGGCAAGGCGGCGTCGGACATGATGTTCCCGACCGCCCTGACCCTCTACTCCGACTCGCTCGCGGCCGAGCTCGCGGCCCTCGGCTCGACGACCCCGGGGGTGGTCCGGCGGCGGTTCGGCTACGACCTGGGCTCGCGGACCGTCCTGAACGTCCTCCGCCTGGGCGAGTCGCTCGACCTGCCGCGGCGCGTCGCCGACGCGGGCGAGGAGATCGCCCGCCGGCTCCGGGAGGGGCTCGGGGCGGACGCCGGGGTCCGCGAGGTCCGGGTCTTCGGGCTGCTCGTCGGGATCGAGCTCGACGCGACGGGCCCGCTGCGGAGGCGGCTCCGCAGGCGCCTGGGCCCGCTCTACGCGCTCGCCATGCTCCGGCATCGCCGCTTCCCCGTCCTGGCGGGGATCTGCCAGTGCGAGCCGGAGACCCTCAAGATCACCCCGCCCCTCGACTCCGACCCCGAGGACGTCCGGGAACTCTGCGGGACGATCGTCAACGTCCTGAAGCGGCCCTTCCTCGGCGTCCTCGCCGCCGGCCTCGGCCGACTCATCCCCCCGTTCCCGACCACGAAGAGGAGACCATGAGCACGGAAACCGCCCCGCGTCTGAGCCTGACGCACATCGACTTCGCCGGGCTCTACACCCGGCACCTCGGGCGACACTCCCAGTTCGGGATCAACGTCGTCCACCTGATCGCGCTCTTCGGGATCTGGTTCTGCATCTATTCGGCCGTCACGCAGGGGGCTCGGCTCGCGGGCCTGCAGGCGTGGTGGGCCCCCGCGGCGGGGCTGGCGCTCGCCTACCTGGCGGCCGTGGCGTCCAACGCCTCTTTCCGGGCGGCCGTCGCGACGGCCGCCTTCCTGGCCCTCTTCCTCGCGTGCGTCCTGGCCGTGCCGGCGCTGCCGGCCTGGTCGATCCCGGCCTTCCTCGCCGTGATCCCGGCCTTCTACAAGCTCCAGAGCTGGAGCCACCGGGTCTGGGTCGAGGCGGCCGACATGACCGAGTTCAACAGGCGGTTCCCGCCGGGGCGCGAGCTGAACCTCATCCTGCTCCTCTTCGAGGTCCCCATCTGCCTCGAATACCTCTGCTTCCGCCGAAAGGACTGGCGCCGTTGAGACGCCGCCGCCCCGCCCCGAGATCCGCGGCGGGGCGGGGCCGGCCGCCCGCCGGCCTCAACGCTTGCGGCCGAGGGCGACGACGATGTTGTGCGCGTCCTCGACGGGGAAGGCCAGGCGGTTGATGAGCCAGCGCTTGAGCGGGCCGGCCTTGTGCAGGCCCATCTCCTCGATCAGGGGCGTGAGCCAGCCCCCGCGGTGGCCGAACTCCATGAAGGCGTCGAAGTCCTCGAAGGCCAGCGGCGGCTCGAAGGTCTCGCCGCGGCGGACGTCGAGGCCGTGCGCCTCCATGATCCGGGCGACCTCGGCCAGGTCCGCCGGGTTCAGGACCGTGTCGTCCATCCTGCGATCGCCGGCGCCGGAGAGCATCCGGAGGATCCGCGAATCCCCCTTCGCCTGGAGCGCCTTGTAGGCCGCCTTCGTGCCGCCGACGAGGGACCACCACCCGCCCGGCTTCAGCCGGGAGGCGATCTGGGGCGCGAGCGTCTTCATGCCGACGAAGCCCGTGACGAAGTGGGTGCAGATGCAGTCGAACTGCTTCCCCGGGAAGTGGGCGTCGAGGTCGGACGCATCGCCGGCGACGGCGGTCAGCCCGGGCAGACGCCGGCGGGCGACCTCCAGCATGTTGTCCGCGAGGTCGACGCCGAAGGGGACGATCCGGGCCTCGGACTGCTCGACGAGCTTGCCCAGGAAGAGGCCGGTCCCCATCCCGACGTCGAGGACGTGCAGCTCGGAGCCCGCCTCGAGGAGCCCCTCCTGCCGCATCTGCCGGATGCCCCGGTCGAGCGACCTGCCGATCACCCCCTGCGGGTCGAGGTCGTAGTGCGTCGCGACGACGTCGTTGTAAGCGTGGTGTACGGTCGCCGTGCTCATAGCGGGGAACCTGCCTTCTGGGAATGCCCGAGTGGGAACAGCTGGAGGAATCGGTCGAGGATCCGAAAAGGCGCGAGATGCTGCGGCTCGGCGGCCGAGGGGCAGGCCATGGCCGACTCCTCCTCGCGGTCGAAGCCGGCCGAGGCGTCGTCGGCCTCGCCCTCGGCCTCGGCCGGGGGCCAGTATTCCAGGCGGACCTCGTCCCCCCGGACCGAGACGAAGGGACAGGGCAGGTGCTCGGTCCAGGTCCCGCTGTTGGCGTAGAGCACGCCGCGGACCTCCTCGACGCCCGCCAGGTGGGTGTGGCCGCAGACGACGTATCGGCAGCCCTTGGACGCCGCATAGGCGACGGCGCCGTCGCGGATCATCTCGCTGCTGCGCTGGAACTTCTTGGAGACCCGCCGGATGTACCGGGACGCGTGGTGCGGCGCCCACTTCTGGATGTAATAGTACACCCGGCACGCCGCCTCCGTCAGCAGGCCGTAATTCTCGACGAACCGGTCGAACTGGTCGCCGTGCAGGATCAGGAGGCGGAGCCGCTCGTTCTCGAAGTAATACTCGTCGAGCACGTCGACGCCCACGATGTGGGCGACGACGTCGGCGGGGCCGTCGTGATTGCCGCGGATCCACGACACGCGGAAGTCGTCGCGGTCGGAGTGGCGGCGGATCGCCTTGAGGCAGGCGAAATGGCTCTTGGAGAGCCGGCTGAAGTTCAGGTCGTCGAAGATGTCGCCGTTGATGACCAGCTCGCGGGAATTCTCCGCCGCCCACCCGAGGAATTCCGCGAGCGGCTTGGCCTGGCAGACGTCGCTGCCCAGGTGCAGGTCGCTGATGACCAGGCAGTCGTAGCGCCTGAGGGGCTGGCCCTGGCGCCTCTCAAGGTCGCGCTGCATGACGGGATCCCCCGGACTGCGATCGAGCGTGAGGCCGCAAATGGATCTTGCTCGCGAACGGGCCGCGCCCCCCCGGGCCGAGGGCCCGCCGAGGCGTGCGATCGACCCGCGGCGGGACCTCGTCCCGGGCCGGCGCGTCGCACGTAGCGAAGTATGATCGACGCCCCCCCTCCGACCAAGAAGATATGCCGATCCTCATGCAATGCTTACGGATCATTCTCGGCCTCGCCATGCGACGAGGCGGCGTTCGCGAAGAAGCCGCGGGGGATCGGCGAACTCGGCGCGAAGGCGGGCCGATTCAAGACGCGTCGTCGCCCCGACCTCGGGGCGAGACGCCGCCCCCTCCGGCCGGCCGCCCGTCGATCTCGTCGAGCACGGGGAGCAGGTCGGCGACGCTCTCGACGACGAAGTGGGCCCCGGCCCGTTCCAGGTCGGCCTTCACGACCGCCAGGCGGCGGTCCCGTTCGCGCGGGTCGAGGCGGTCGACCTCCTCGCGCGAGAGGCCGAGGCCGTTCCCCGTCCGGCTGACGCCCACGGCCCAGGCCCCCGCGTTGCGCGCGGCCTCGACGCCGACGGGCGTGTCGTCCACGGCCGCGACCGCGGCCATGGGGTACACGCCCAGCCGCTCGGCGGCGCGGTAGAGCATCCAGGGCGCGGGGCGGCCCTGGGCCACGTCGTCGGCGCACACCGAGGCATCGGGCCGATACCCGCCGTCGCGGGCGATCGGCTCCAGGACGTCCATCAGGGGGCGGGTGTAGCCGGTCGTCCCGCCGATCCTCAGGCCCCGGCGGCGGCACTCGGCGACGACCTCGGGGACGCCGGGGATCACGTCGGCGTATCCCGCGAGCGACGCGAGCTGGAGGGGCAGGAAGTCGGCGTAGAGGCGATCGACGTCGGCCTCGCCGGGTCCGGCCCCCCGGCGCTCGCGCCAGGCGGCCGCGACCCGGGGGAGGGCGAGGATCGAGGCGATGTGGTCGCGCTTGGCCTTGCCCATCGGCCCCCGCGCCTCGCCCTCGTCGATCGCGACCCCGCACCGGGCGAAGATCTCGACGAAGACCCGGGCCGGGGCCCGGCTGCCGTGGTCCACGGTCGTGCCGGCCCAGTCGAAGATCACGGCCGCGAGTCGAGCGCTCATGACCACCCCTCCCAGTCGCGATCGGCCAGGCCGAAGGCCGTCGTCATCCCCGACCCCCCCGTCCCCGTGCGGATGAAGACGCCCGGCGTCGGCTCGGCCTCGAAGATCGGCCGGGTGGGGTGCTTGGCGTAGATCCCGTGCCAGCGCTCGGCGACCTCCCAGCTCGGCAGCCGGATCACCCGCCGCAGCTCCCTCAGGATCAGGTCGTCGATCGCCGCCTTGTCGAAGGGCTCGATGGCGGCGTCGTATTCGTGCGAATCGCCGAGGATGAGCGCGCCCTCGTCGTCCTGGGCGGCCATCACGTGGATGCCGAACTCGTCCAGCTCGGGGGTCTCGGCGGCGATCCGCTCCTTGAGCCGGGGGAGGCTCGGGCACGCCTCGAAATTGGCGTAGTGCCGCAGCGTCAGGCCGCTCGCCAGGTGCGGCCCGAGCCTCCCGGCCCGGGGGCGGCCGACCTTGAGCATCTGCAGCTTGCAACGACGGAGGCCCGAGGTCGCGGCCAGGCCCGGGAACAGGCGCCCGAAATCGGCCCCGCCGCAGACGACGACGCGTTCGAAGTCCCGACCCGGCCCGCCCGGGGCGCGGACCCAGCCGGGCCCGACCTCGGCGATGGTCGTATCGAACTCGAACCGGACGCCGTACCGGCTTCCGAGCCAGGCGGGCAGTTCGCGGATGGCCCTGCGGGGGTTGACGCAGAGTTCGGCGGGGCTGAACAGGCCTCCCAGCAGGCCGTCCGGGTTGGCGAAGTCGGTGCGCCCGGCGACCTCGCCCGGCGAGAGCAGGCGGCAGTCGCAGCCCAGGTCCGGGGCCGTCCCGGCGAACTCGCGGAGCACGTCCCACTCGTCGTCGCGGTGGGCGAGGTGGATCGAGCCGCACCGGTCGACCCAGATCCCGGCCTCCTCGGCGATTTCGAGCCAGATCTCCCGGCTGCGCAGGGCGATCGCCCGGCACTCGCCGGCCGGCTGGCCGATCGGCCAGACCATGCCGAAGTTCCGGATCGAGGCGCCGGAGGCGGCCGGGCTCCGCTCGAAGACGGTCACCCGACGCCCGCGGCGGGCCGCCGCGTAGGCGTGCGCCAGCCCGACGACCCCCGCGCCCACGATGCCGACGTCCGATCGATCGCTCATGATCCGCCCAGGGCCCGCTCGATCCAGGGAAGGTAGTCCTCGACGCCGGGCACGACGAGGTCGGGCGTCTTGGCCGAGTCGTCGCACCGCCTGAGAATCACGGCCGCCTCGGCGTGGGGCGAGGCCCGGAACCGCTCCGCCTCCTCGGGCGACATCGGGCCGCCCTGCAATCGCAGGCTGACCTTCGACGGCTCGCTGAGGGCGTCGCGATAGCCCGGCTCGGTCGCGCACAGGAAGCGCTTGGCCTCCACGTGGAGCCGGGCCGGCTCGACGACGTCGGGCCCGAACCGGGCGGCCAGCCATCGGGCGGCCAGCTCCTCGTGGCGATCGTCCACGCCGAGGTCGGGGGCGTCGTCCGGGAGGTCGTGGAGCAGGTGCCCGACGTCGTGCAGCAGGGCCGCCACGACCAGCGAAGGGGCCGCGCCGGCCTCCCTCGCGAGGTAGGCCGCCTGGAGGGCGTGCTCGCGCTGCGTGACGGCCTCGCGGCCGTAGGCCGAGCCCCCCCGTTCCGCGAAGATCCGGACGATCTCATCGGCCGTCGCGATGCGCGGGTCGTCCATTTCCATCCGCCTACATCGTTCCTTAACGCCGATGGGTTACTTACGTAGGGCCGACCTGGGCCGTCCCGAACGCAGCCGACGCGAGATTCTTGCATGAACCGACCCGCGAGTCGATCCGTATCCCCGTTCATGCGCGGCCGTCCTCGCCTGGCCGCGTCGGCCTGGGCGGTGGTCGCGGCCTTCGGCGCGTACTTCTGCACGTACGCCTTCCGCAAGCCGTGGACGGCCGCCGTGTTCGCCGACTCGACGGTGTGGGGGGTCGCCGAGAAGAGCGTCTTGGTCGTCGCGCAGGTGCTCGGCTACATGCTCGCCAAGTTCGTGGGGATCCGGGTGATCGCGGAGGTCTCGCCCGGGGCCCGGACGCTCGGGATCGTCCTGCTGATCGCCTCGGCCGAGCTGTCGCTGGTCCTCTTCGCCGCCGCGCCGTCGCCGATCCACGTCGCCGGCCTGTTCCTCAACGGCCTGTCCCTGGGCATGGTCTTCGGCCTCATCCTCGGGTTCCTGGAGGGCCGGCGGCACACCGAGGCCCTGACGGCCGGGCTCTGCGCGAGCTTCATCATGGCCGACGGGGCCTGCAAGTCGGTCGGCGCCTGGCTGCTGGGCCGGGGGCTCTCGGAACGCTGGATGCCGGCGGCGGCGGGGCTCCTCTTCCTGGGGCCGGCCTGCCTGTTCGCCTGGATGCTGTCGAAGGTGCCTTCCCCCGACCCCGAAGACCTCGAGCACCGCAGCGAGCGCACCCCCATGGACGGGGCGGATCGGGCCGCGATGCTCCGCCGGCATTTCGTGGGGATCGCGGCCATCGTCGCCGCCTATCTGCTGGTGACCGTCGCCCGGGGCGTGCGCGCCGACTTCGCCCCGGAGATCTGGAAGGCCCTCGGCTCGCCCGCCGCGCCCGCGACCTTCTCCAACTCCGAGGCCCTCGTGGCGCTCGGCGTCCTGGTCGCCAACGGGCTGAGCGTCCTGATCGTCGACAACCGCCGGGCCTTCTTCGCGTCGATCGCGGTCGGCCTCGCGGGGTGCGCCCTGATCGTCGCGGCCCTGGTCGGGCTCCGAGGGGGATGGGTGGGGTCGTTCCCGTTCATGGTGATGTTGGGCCTGGGCCTCTACCTGCCCTACGTCGCCATCCATACGACGATGTTCGAACGCCTGATCGCGATGACCCGCGAGCGGGGCAACCTCGGCTTCCTGATGTACGTGGCGGACGCCGCGGGCTACCTCGCCTACGCCGCGCTCGTGCTGTTCCGGGGCTGGCTGCCGGTGGCCGGCGACCCGCTCCCCTTCTTCGTCGCGACCTGGTGGAGCATGGGCGTCCTGGCGTCGCTCGGCCTGGGGGTCGCCTGGATCTATTTCGCGTCCCGATCGGCCGGGCTCGTCCCTGCGGAGGTCGGGGCGTGAGGGCGATCGCGGCGGTCTTTCGAGGCGTCGGGCGCCCGATCGAGCTGACGAGCTGGCCGCGGCCCGACCCGGTCGGGGGCGAGATCCTCGTCGAGGTCGTCGCCTGCACCCTCTGCGGCAGCGACCTGCACAGCATCCACGGCCGGCGGCCGACGCCGACGCCCTCGGTCCTCGGCCACGAGATCCTGGGCCGGATCGCCGCCTTCGGGCCCGAGGCCGGCCGCGACGACGCCGCAGGCCGGCCCATGGCCGCGGGAGAACGCGTCACCTGGGCGGTGGTCGCCAGCTGCGGCGCGTGCCTGCCGTGCCGCCGCGGGCTCCCCCAGAAGTGCGAGTCCGGCTTCAAGTACGGCCACGAGCCGCTGAGGCCCGGCCGCGAACTCTCCGGGGGCCTGGCCGACCATTGCCTGCTCGTGCCGGGGACGGCGATCTTCCGGATCCCCGACGGGCTCTCCGACGCCGCCGCCTGCCCGGCGAGCTGCGCGACGGCCACGGTCGCCGCCGCCCTGGAGGCCGCCGGCCCGATCGAGGGGCGATCGGTCCTGGTCGTCGGGGCGGGGATGCTGGGGGTGACGGCGGCCGCCTGGTCCCGCGTGCTCGGGGCGGCCGACGTGATCGTCTGCGACCCGAGCGACGAGCGCCTCGCCGCGGCCGCCGCCTTCGGCGCGACGAGGACGGCCGCCCCGTCCGGGCTCGCCGAGGCGGTCGCGGCGGCGACCGGGGGGCGGGGAGTGGACGTCGTCGTCGAACTCTCGGGCTCGCCCGAGGCGATCGAGGACGCCCTGCCGCTGCTGGGCGTGGGCGCGACGCTGGTCCTGGTCGGCTCCGTCTTCCCGACCCGCCCGATCTCGGTCGTCCCGGAGCGGATCGTCCGGGGCTGCGTCACGGTCCGGGGCGTCCACAATTACGCGCCCCGGCACCTGCAAGACGCCCTCCAGTTCCTGGCGAGGAGCCCGCAGTACCCTTTCGATTCGCTCGTCTCGTCGTGGCGGCCGTTGTCGGAGATCGACGCCGTCGTGGGCTCGGACCTCGCGAAGCGATCCCTGAGGGTCGGGATCCGGCCCGAAATCCCTGGCGGCCCGGCGGCCGCCTCGTGATCGTCGGCGACCGCATCGGGACGCCTCCCAGGGGCCGCGCCGAGCCCCGGCGGCCGGCGCGAGGCGGAGTGGCACCCCCCTCCCGAGGACGACTCGTCGGCCCACGGGGTCCCGACCGACGAGAGGAACTGCCGCCGCGCCCTCTGGCGGCCCGCGCTTTGCAGGCGTCATTCTCGACTGAGCGGGCCGGCGACCGGGACGTCGGACCGTGGGGCGGGCGGCGCCGACCCTGGCCGTCCGCTTTCCTCGATTTTTTCGGCGCCGCCGAATGGCGCCGCTCCTGAACCCTCAAGAGAAACCGATCGAGCACAGCATGTGGGAACTGTACATCGTCCGCCACGGGATCGCCGTCGATCGGGGGACGCCGGGGATCCCGGACGACGAGAGGCCGCTGACGCCCAGGGGCGAGAAGCGGATGCGCGAGGTCGCCGCCGGCCTCGCCGCGCTTGAGCTGCCGGTCGACCGGATCGCCTCCAGCCCCCTGCCCCGGGCCCGGCGGACGGCCGAGATCCTCGCCCACGGCCTCAGGATGGCGGCCGACGTCGAGATCGCCGCGGTCCTCCGCGCCGAGTCGACGGCCCGCGACGTGGCCGAATGGCTGGGACTCCAGCCCGAGGCCCCCTTGATGATCGTCGGCCACAATCCGACCCTCGACGAGCTGCTGAGCCTGCTGCTGCTCGACGACCCCAGGGCCCTGCGCTTCGAATTCAAGAAGGGGGGCGTCGCCTGCCTGCGGCGACCGTCCTCCGACGGCGAACGCCACGTCCTCGAATGGCTGGCGCCCCCCAAGCTGCTGCGGAGGCTGGGGGACGATTGACCGCGAGGCGGCAGCCCCGGTAGGCGGGAATTCGCCCCCACGCCCCCGAATTCGGCGCACGCGATCGGCGATCGCGTCCCAATGTTCCTTACGAAGGCTCGGTGCGCATCGAGCCCGCGGAAGAGGACGATCGAGGGTGCCGTGGAGGGATGTTTTCCAGAAAAATTTCGACGAGCGAAGCCAACCCCGGAGGCCAAAATAACTCCGTAAATCGTTAATTTATAAAGATTTACGATGATCATGACCGGCCGACGAACGAAGCGAACGGACCGAAGCGGAGCCGATGGCCGGATGACGGCCCGGCGGCCGATTTTTCGATTTCCTCGGCGAGCCTCCTCAGAAATCCGTCGCCCGGACGTCTAAGGGTCGGAGGACCTCAGGATTCCTGTCCGACGGGCGTCGCCCGGGGAGACGGTCATGATTGCGGGACGGAACGTCGCATCGGTGCGGATGGTGGCGGCGGCCTGGCTGCTCGCCGCGGGGATGGGGGCGGAGGCCCGCGCCCAGGGGTGGATCATCGACCGCCGGCCGACGATCCCGATCCAGCGGACCTTCGAGGTCCGCGAGCTGGCCGTCGACGCGAAGCTCCGCGACCAGGCGGCCGAGGTGCAGGTCGCGCAGACCTTCTACAACCCCGGGTCGACCGAACTGGAGGCCGAGTACTTCTTCCCGATCCCCGAGGACGCGGTGGTCGAGAACCTGGTGCTGATGGTCGACGGCAAGGAGCTGCCCGGCCGCCTGATGGGCAAGGACGAGGCCCGGCGGATCTACGAGGAGATCGTCCGGGGCAAGCGCGACCCGGCGCTCCTGGAATACATGGGCCGGGGGCTCTACCGCACGAGCGTCTTCCCGATCCCCGCCGGCGCCGAGCGCAAGGTGCTGATGCGTTACACCCAGCTCTGCCGCCGCGACCGCGACGTCGTCGAGTTCTCGTACCCGCTCTCGACGCAGAAATACGCGTCGAAGCCGATCCAGCGGCTGAACGTCCGGGTGGCGATCGCCAGCAAGGACTCGATCAAGTCGGTCTTCTGCCCCAGCGACGAGGCCCGCATCGACCGCGCCGGCGACCACGAGGTCCGCGTGGCCCTGGAGCGGTCGAACGCCACGCCGGCGAACGACTTCCGGGTGGTCTACACGCTCGCCGAGGGCGCGCTGGGGGCGTCGGTCCTGAGCTATCGCCCGAGCGCCGGCGACGACGGCTACTTCCTCGTCCTGGCGAGCCCCGAGGTCAAGGCGGCCGAGTCGAAGCCCCTCCCCAAGACGGTCGTGTTCGTGCTCGACCGCTCGGGCTCGATGGCCGGCAAGAAGATCGACCAGGCGCGGAAGGCCCTGCGGTCGGTGCTCGACAACCTCCGCGAGGACGACCTGTTCAACATCGTGGCGTACGACGACCGGGTCGAGACCTACAAGCCCGAGCTGCAACGCTACAGCCCCGAGGCCCGCTCCGACGCCGGTCGGTTCGTCGACAACATCCGCGAGGGGGGGAGCACGAACATCGACGCGGCCCTGCGGTCGGCGCTCGAGCTGATCCGCGACGACTCGCGGCCGAGCTACGTGCTGTTCCTGACCGACGGCCTGCCCACGGCGGGCGAGACCAACGAGTTCAAGATCGCCGACGCCTGCAAGCGGGCCAACCTCCGCAAGGCGCGGGTGTTCAGCTTCGGCGTCGGCTACGACGTCAACGCCCGGCTCCTCGACCGCCTGAGCGCCGGCAACAGCGGGGCGAGCGAGTACGTGAAGCCCGACGAGGACATCGAGGCCCACGTCGCCCGGTTCTCCTCGAAGATGACCAGCCCCGTGCTGACCGGCGTCCGGATCGAGTTCGCCGACTCCGACGTCAACAGGGCCTACCCCCGCGAGGTCCCCGACCTCTTCGACGGCGGCCAGGTCGTCTGGGCCGGCCGCTACCGGCGCTCGGGGCGGACGAACCTGAAGGTCGCGGGCAAGGTCGGCGGCGACTCGCGTTCGTTCGAGTTCCCCGCCGAGCTGGCCGAGAGCGACCGGGGGAACGCCTACCGCTTCGTCGAGCGGATCTGGGTCGTGCGCCGGATCGGCGACCTCATCGACCAGATCGACCTCAACGGCCAGAACAAGGAGCTGATCGACGAGCTGGTGCGGCTGAGCACCCAGTACGGGGTCATGACCCCCTACACCTCGTTCCTCGCCGACGAACGGACGCCGCTGCACGCGATGACCGAGAACGCCTCGAAGGCCAGCGTGGCCCTGAATCAGCTGGAGTCCCTGAGCGGCGCGTCGGGCGTCAACCAGCGCGGCCTGAAGAACTACTACCGGAACGCCGAGCAGGCCGACGGCGCCATCCTGGCCGACGCCGCCCGGCGCGAGGGCTTCGACGCGAAGTCGGGCGGCATGGCGGGCATGATGGGCATGATGGGGGCGGGCGCCGCGCCGGCGTCCGAGGCCGGCCGTGCCCGCATGATGGGCGGGGGCGTGGGCTACGGCGGCATGAGCGGCATGATGGGCGAGGCCCAGGCCACCGCCAAGCCGGGCCAGCCCGCCGCGGCGCCCGTGCTCCTGGGGCGGGCCGTCGGGCGTAAGGACGCGCAGGGCCAGGGTTGGGATCAGGCCCGCGCCGAGACCGTCCGCCAGGTCGGCCCCAAGACGTTCTACTTCAAGGAGGGCCGCTGGGTCGACTCGACGGTCAAGCCCGAGGACGCGGCCGCCGCGAAGGTCGTCCGCCAGTTCAGCGACGACTACTTCAACCTGGCCCGCGCCCAGTCCGCCGACTGGAACCAGTACCTGACGTTCAGCGAATCGGTCGTCGTCAAGCTCGCCGACGCCGTCTACCGCATCGACCCGGCCGAGGAGACGCGCTGAGCCGACGAGACCTCGTGGTACAATCCCGACGGAATCGGACGCTCGGTCCGGGCTCGCGCGAGGGCGCGACGCCCGGCCGAGCGTCTCGAGCCTTCAGGCGGATCCCGCGTTGCCCCCGAGCCCCACGCCCATGGACGACGTCTCACGCGCCCTCGCGGCCATCGAGGGGGGCGACCCCCAGGGGTCCGAGCAGCTCCTGCCGCTGGTCTACGACGAGTTGCGCAGGCTGGCCGCCCAGCGCCTGGCCCGCGAAAAGCCCGGTCAGACCCTCCAGGCCACCGCGCTGGTGAACGAGGCGTACCTGCGCCTCGTCGGCCCCGACGGCGACCGGCGATGGGACGGCCGCGGGCACTTCTTCGCCGCCGCCGCCGAGGCCATGCGCCGCATTTTGGTCGAGAACGCCCGCCGCAAGGGGCGGGAGAAGCACGGCGGCGGGCGGCGTCGCGAGCAGGCGGACCTCGACGACCTCGGCGCCGGCGGCGCCCCGCAGCAGATCCTCGCCCTGCACGAGGCCCTCGAGGCGTTCGCCGCGCACGACGCGACCAAGGCCAAGCTGGTCGAGCTGCGCTTCTTCGGCGGCCTGACCCTGGAGCAGGCGGCGGCCTGCCTGGGCGTCTCGCTCTCCACCGCCGACCGCTCCTGGCGCTACGCCCGCGCCTGGCTGTACGCCGCCATGGCCGGCGACGACCCCGGGGGAAAATCCGAACGGGCCTGACGCGTCCCGGGCTCCTGCGTCGCATGGGGGTGCGACGACCGTGATCGACCGTGACCGCCGTGGCCACGGGCCTTCGCGATCGTCGCCAACCCCAGCGATCACAGCCAGGAGACGCCCCGTGAAGAAGTCGCCCCGCAGGTCGTACCGACCGGACGTGCTGGCCCTGGAAGGCCGGCAGCTCATGACCTTCGACTCCACCCTCGGCGCCGGGATCGTGACCGACAGGCGCGTCAGCCCCCCCGTCTCGTACGTCCTGATCGACGGCTCGGACTACGACGACCACGTCCAGATCTCCGACTACGTGCCGGGCCGGAGCATCAAGGTGCACCTGGAGAAGTGGTCCAACGGCGTCCAGCTCTCCACCGCCGACGTGACCCTCAGCCTCGCCGGCGTCCACTTCTCCCCGTACGACCTCCCCGCGCCCTTCCAGGCGCTCGGCCGCGGCGGGAACGACCAGATCACCAACGACTCGACCGCCCGCTTCTCCATCGACGGCGGGGCCGGCAACGACTCGCTGAAGTCCGGGCCGGGCGGGGGCTCCCTCTACGGCGGCCAGGGCGCGGACACGCTCATCGGCGGCTCCGGCAACGAATACCTCGACGGCGGCGAGGGCGACGACTACATCCGCGGCGGCGCGGGCGACGACGTCATCGTCGGGGGCGCGGGCCACAACCTGCTCTACGGCGACGGCGGCAACGACCAGATCAACCCGTTCAACTACTTCGCCGACGGCGACCCCGACGGCGACCGGATCTGGGGCGGGCCGGGCAACGACTCGATCTACGGCGGGGCCGGCCGCGACGCCATCTTCGGCGAGGCGGGCGACGACCTGATCTACGGGGGCGGCGGCGCCGACCAGCTCGACGGCGGCGACGACAAGGACGTCGTCTACGGCGACAACGGCGGCCTGCTCCACCGCGGATCCGACGGGGCCGACGCGATCACCGGGGGATCCGGCGCCGACGCCCTCCACGGCGACGGCGGCGACGACGTCATCTCGGGCGGCCTGGGCGACGACCGCCTGTACGGCGACGGAGGCCAGGATTACCTTTACGGCAACAACGGCGACGACTACCTCGACGGCGGCTTCTGGGCCTACGGCGGGGTCAACGTCGCCGACATCCTGAACGGCGGGGCCGGGGCCGACGCGTACGTCCGCCACAAGAGCATCTGGCTGGGCTCCGACCTCGACGTGTTCGTCGGCTACAACAGCGCCGAGGGCGACTCCACCGACACCGTCTACCACTGGTACACGTGAGCCGGATCGGGTCGAATCGATCCGCTGCGAGAGCCCCCCTCAAGGCCCCCGAGCGGGGCGCGGAGCCGCGACGATGACGGACGAATCCCTGTTCGCGGCCGCCCTGGAGAAGGCGTCCGCCCCCGAGCGTCGGGCCTTCCTCGACGCCGCCGCCGACGACGCCGACCAGCGTCGGCGCGTGGGCGTGCTGGTCGAGGCCCACGAGCGGAGCCTGGGCATCCTCGACCGGCCGACCGAGGCGTTCGGCCGGGCCGAGCCCGCCGCCGGGGCCGCCGCCCCGGGGCCGGCCGAGGGCTCGGTGATCGCCGGCCGCTACAAGCTGATCGAGGAGATCGGCGTCGGCGGCATGGGCTCGGTCTGGAAGGCCGAGCAGACCGAGCCGGTGCGCCGCGTGGTGGCCCTGAAGCTCGTCAAGCCGGGCATGGACTCGCGGACCGTCCTGGCGCGGTTCGAGGCCGAGCGCCAGGCCCTGGCCCTGATGGAGCACCCCAACATCGCCGCGGTCCTGGACGGCGGCGTGACCGAGAACGGCCGGCCCTTCTTCGTCATGGAGTACGTCAAGGGCGTCCCCTTCACCCAGTACTGCGACGAGGCCCGGCTGAGCGTCGACGAGCGGCTCGCCCTCTTCGTGCCGGTCTGCCAGGCCGTCCAGCACGCCCACACGAAGGGGGTGATCCACCGCGACATCAAGCCGGGGAACATCCTGGTCTGCCTCTACGACGGCGCGCCGACCCCCAAGGTGATCGACTTCGGCCTGGCCAAGGCCATGCAGGACCCGCTCACCGAGAAGACCCTGCACACCGCCCACGGGGCGCTCCTGGGCACGCCCCTGTACATGAGCCCGGAGCAGGCCGAGATCAACAACCTGGACGTCGACGCCCGGTCGGACGTCTACGCCCTCGGCGTGGTCCTCTACGAGGTGCTGACCGGCACGACGCCGCTGGAGGGCCGGCGCTTCCGCGAGGCCGCCTGGCACGAGATGCTCCGCCTCATCCAGGAGGAGGTGCCCCCCCGCCCCAGCGCCCGGCTGAGCGACAGCGAGGCGCTCCCCAGCCTCGCCGCCCGGCGGAAGACGCCGCCCGCGCGACTGACCCGGCTGATGCGGGGCGAGCTGGACTGGATCGTCATGAAGTGCCTGGAGAAGGACCGCGCGCGCCGCTACGAGACCGCCAGCGGCCTCTCGCGCGACCTCCAGCGCTACCTGGCGGACGAGTCGGTCGAGGCCTGCCCGCCTTCGGCCGGCTACCGCCTCCGCAAGTTCGTCAGCCGCAACCGGGGCGTCGTCCTGGCCGCGTCGATCATGTTCCTGCTCCTGGCCGGCGGCGTCGTCGGCACGACCTGGGGCATGATCCGCGCCGACCGCGCCCGCGCGAAGCAGGCCGAGCAGGCCGAGGGCGAGCGCAAGGCCAACGAGCAGGCCCAGAAGCTCCTGCGCCAGACCGAGAAGGGCATCGAGGTCCTGGCGGCGGTCTTCAACGACGTCAACCCCCGCGAGGAGCAGGGCGACAAGCCCCTGCGGGCGGTGCTGGCCGATCGGCTCGTCGAGGCGGCCGACCAGATCGGGGGCGAGTCGCTGGGCGAGGCGTCGTCGGTCGCCGCGCTGCAGAACCGTCTGGCCGTCTCGCTGGTCCACCTGGGCCGGCCGCAGCACGCGATCCCGCTCTTCCAGAAGGCGATGGCCACGCGCGAGGCCTTGCTGGGGCCCGTCCACCGCGACACGCTCGAGACCATGACCCTGCTCGCCGAGGCGTATCGGGCCGACGGCAAGCCGGGCGCGGCCCTGCCGCTCATGGAAGAGGCCCTGAAGCTCAGCCGGATCCACCTGGGCGAGAAGGAGCCGTTCACGCTCTACCGCATCAACAACCTCGCCGCCTTCCACCAGCAGGCGGGGCGGATCCCCGAGGCCATCGCCCTCCACGAGGAGGCGCTCAGGCTCAAGGGGATCGCGATCCGCCACGACGACCCGGTCGTCCTGACCACGATGAACAACCTGGCCGACGCCTATCGGCTCGACTCCAGGATGGACAAGGCCCTGCCCCTGATGGAGGAGACCCTGCGGCTGCGGCGCGAGAAGTTCGGGCCCGAGCACATCGCCACCGTGACCAGCATGAACAACCTCGCGGAGGGCTACCGGGCCGTCGGCGACGTGGAGCGGGCCCTGCCGCTCCGCGAGGAGACGCTCAGGCTGATCCGCGCCAAGGTCGGCCCGACCCACCCCAACACCCTGACCACCTTGAACAACATGGGGCTGGTCTACCGGGCCGCCCGCCAGCCGGAAAAGGCCCGCGCGGTGCTGGAAGAGGCCCTGGGGCTCATGAAGGCGAACCTCAGCCCGGGCCACCCCCTGATCTATCTCGGCATGACCAGCCTCGGCCTGGTCCAGGTCGACCTCGGCAGGCCGGACCTGGGGCTGCCGCTGCTCGAAGAGGCCCTGGCGGGGCGCAAGGCCAGGCTCGGGCCCGACGACCCCGCGATCCTCCAGAGCCGGACCGCCATCGCCTCGGCCCACGTGGCGGCGGGGAGGCCGGACCAGGCCATACCGATCCTCGAGGAGATCCTCCAGGCCCGCAAGGCCAAGGTGGGCCCGGACCATCCCGAAGTGCTCGTCATCCTCGACCGGCTGGCGACCGCCCACGAGGCCGCGGGCCAGCCGGCCCGGGCCCTGCCCCTCCGCGAGGAGGCCGCGGCGGGCTTCGAGAAGCGGGGGCTCAAGTTCCAGAACGCGGGCGACGTCATCGCCGGCCTGGCCGACGCCCTCGAGCGATCGGGCCGGCCCGACGACGCCGACGCCTGGCGGCGGAAGTGGCGCGACGCCGTGAAGGACCGGTCCGGGGTCGAGTCGTCCTCGTACGCCGTCGAGCTTGCGGCGTACGGCGCGAGCCTCGTCCGGCGGGAGAAGTGGGCCGAGGCGGAATCCGTCCTGCGCCAGGCCCTCCCCGTCCTCGAGAAGGCCGCGCCCGAATCGCCGACGCGGTTCCAGGCCCAGTCCCTGCTGGGCGCCTCGCTCCTCGGCCGGGGCGGGTTCGCCGACGCCGAGCCGCTCCTGGTCCAGGGCTACGAGGGCCTGAAGGCGCGCGAGGCGGGGCTCGTCGCGAAGGACCGCCCGCTGGCGGCCGAGGCCGGCGACCGGATCGTGCGGCTCTACACCGCCTGGGGCCGGCCGGAGAAGGCCGCCGAATGGCGAGGGAAGCTGGGTGCCGAGCCGCGGCCGTGAGGGCGCGCCGTTGAGCGGGCCTCATCCCGCCGCCCCGCCGCGGCGCCCGGTCCCGCCCCCCGTCATCCGTCGAGGAAGCCTCTTGGACGTCATCTATCGGTACGACCCCCTACGCGTAGACCGCCCCCTGGCCGGCGATCGACGCGAAGGCGGCGATGCTCCCTGCTGCAGGAAGGGCATCACCGCTTCCACCGCAACGTCATCCAGGTCCGCAAGGAGATCGAGGAGGGGCGGGACGGGGCGTCGAAGCCCGTGATCATCGAGATCGACACCTTGCGCATCGGCTTCTCCGGCGTCGCGGACGGGCCGCTGCACGTCCCTTACGCGCTGGTCCTCGGCTGCTCCGACGCCCGCGCGCCGATCGAGCAGATCTTCGACCAGTCGCCCAACGACCTGTTCGTGATCCGGGTCGCCGGCAACGTCCTGGGGACCGAACGCCTGGGGAGCATCGACTACGCCGTCCGCAACCTGGGAGGGAGCCTCGCCCTGCTGCTCGTGCTGGGCCACAGAGGCTGCGGCGCGGTGACGGCGGCGGTCGACCTGTACCTCGCGCCGCAGGACTACCCGGACCTGGGCCTCACCCACGCGCTCCGTTCGCTCGTCGACCGGATCCTGATCGCCGTGCGGGGGGCGTCCAAGGCGATCGAGCGGGTCTGCGGGCCCTCGGCGAAGGACCGTCCCGGATACCGCGACGCCCTGATCGAGACGTCGGTCTACCTGAACGCCGCGCTCACCGCGTTCGACGTCCGGCGCGAGGTCGAGCTGTTCGCGGGGGCTCGACGGCCCAGGTCGTCTACGGCGTCTTCGACCTCGCCGACCAGGCCGTGCACGCCGGCCCCGGGGCGGGCGAATCCCCCCGGGGCGGCTTCGGGAAGGTCGTCCGCAAGCCGGGCGACCTCGAAAAGCTGGGGAACCGCTTCGCCAGGGCGGTCGCGGCGAAGACCTGGGGCTGACGGCCGGCCCGTCAGGCTTGCAGCGTGTAGACCGAGACGACCTCGGGGCGGATGACCTTGTCGCCGGACTGGAAGCCGGGGCGGATGCGGGCGGCGATGGTCTTGGCGAGCGCCGGGTCGGCGGTGGGGACGGTCGTCACGGCGCGCTGGCGGCGGGGGTCGAAGGCGTCGCCCTCGGCGCGGAAGGGCTCGACGCCCTGGCGGTAGAGGACGTCTTCGAGGGCCGTCTGGATCGATTCGAGCGTGCCGCGGAAGGCCTCGGCCTCCGGGGCGACGGCGTGGGCCATCTTGCCGACGTCGTCGTGGAGCTGGATCAGGTCGACGAAGATCGGCCGCTGGACCTTCAGCACCAGGTCCTGCTTGTACTCCTGCAGCTCGGCGTGGAGCCGGTCGACGATCCGCTCGCGGTTGGCCTCGGCGCGGACCTCGCGGTCGAACTGCGCCTGCAGCCCCGCCAGCTTCTGGTGGACCTGGTCCCCCAGGCGGGCGAACGCCTCGCGGACCTCCTCCGCGAACGCGGCGAAGGGCGGAGGTTCGGCCGCGGGTCCGGCCTCCGGCTCGGCGGGCCCGGCCTCCTCCTCGACGGCGATCGCGCGCTCGGTCTCGACGTAGTCCGACGCCGGGGCCGGCTCGATCTCGGGCTCGGCCGTCGGCGTCTCGTACGGGGCCTCGGCCTCGATCTCGGGCGCGGGCCCGTCGCGATCTTCGGTGTCGGGTGACAAGGCCGGGCTCCTGAAGGCCGCTGGAATCCGGGGCCGGACCATCACGGCCTTCCCCCCTTCGCGGGGGAAGGTGGCCGAAGGCCGGATGAGGGGGAGCGTTCAGAGTGGGCGACGGGATTCGGACCGAGTCCATTTTCTCCCGCCGGGAGAAGGCGAGGGGACGGCGACGGTCTGTCGACTCGTCACCTCCTCATCCGGCCCTTCGGGCCACCTTCCCCCGCGAGGGGGGAAGGCCGTTAGGATCCCGATGCCCGGGCGCCTCGCTCGATCGAGCGTCAGACGCCCGCGGCGGCCTTGAGGGCGGCGAGGGCCGGCTCGTAGTCGGGCTCCTGGGCGATCTCGGGGACGATCTCGACGTAGGTGATCTTGTTCGAGGCGTCGACGACGAAGACCGAGCGGGCCAGGAGCGGCACGGGGAGGCCGTCGATGAGCACGCCGTAGTGCTCGCCGAAGCTGTGGTCGTGGGCGTCGGAGAGGTTCTTCACGTTGTCGATCGCGGCCTCGGTGCAGAACCGGGCCTGGGCGAACGGCAGGTCGGTGCTGACGGTGTAGGCGGCGACCTTGTCGCCCAGGTCCTTCAGCACCTCGGCGAAGTGCTTCGTCTGCTTGTTGCAGACCGGGGTGTCGAGCGACGGGACGACGTTGAACAGCCGCGCCTTGCCGGCCGTGTCGGCGAGCGAGATGAACGCCAGCCCGGCGCCCACCGCCTTGAAGTCGGGCGCGGCGTCGCCGGCCTTGAGCTTGGGCCCGACCAGCTCGATCGGGTTCCCCTTGAACGTCACTTCGCCCTTGCGCGTCTCGGCCATGGCTGGATTCTCGCTCGTCCCGGATGTCGACGGTGGTCCCGACAGCCTCCAACTTAGCCGCTCGCCGCCGGCCCCCGCAAGCCGCGCTCGAAAGGACGGGGCCACGACCGGGCCGGAGCCGCATTCCGACGCCGGTCGAGCCGTCGTGCGACGAGAGGCCCGGTTGACAGGATCGCGGCGCCGGTCATCATCCAGGCTGTCGCGAAGGCGGACGATGGATCGAGCGACCAAGTCCCTGAAATCTCCGAGGGTGACCGATGAGCGAAGTCGTCAGCACGCGGTTGTCGGGCGTCTTCTCCGACGACCGCGCCACGCAGGGCCGCGCGTATCAGTCCCTCCTCCAGGAGACGGACGGCCCGGTCGACTGGGCCTACGAGGTCTGGGACGACCTCATTGAGGCCCTGGGGCACAAGGACAACCACGTCAGGTCGATCGCCGCCCAGCTCCTCTGCAACCTCTCCAGGAGCGACCCCGAAGCCAGGATCCTCGGCGACTTCGACGCCCTGCTCGCGGTCACGCGGGATGAGCGATTCGTCACGGCTAGGCACTGCCTGCTCGCCCTCTGGAAGATCGGGCTCGCCGGCGAGGCGCAGAAGCGGCGGCTGGTCGAGGGGCTGGCGGGCCGGTTCGAGGCCTGCGCCGCGGAGAAGAACGTGACCCTCATCCGCTTCGACGTCGTCCAGGGCTTGCGGAAGCTGTACGACCGGGTGAAGGACGAGTCGATCCGTGAAACGGCCCTGGGGCTGATCGCGACGGAGTCGGACGCGAAGTACCGCAAGAAGTACTCGGGCGTCTGGAAGACGTAGACGGCCCGCGACGACGGCCGACCGGGGTCGGATGGAAGGGTGCACACGCGCTCGACGGTGGATGGCGCCGGACTGGAGTTCGTCGGGCCTGCTCGGCTAAGATGAATTCGTTCAGTACCCCACGTCACGTCGACCGTCCTCCGCCCCGAGAACCGCCCCCATGGCCGTCCGCCGCGATCCCTACCAGTTCGACGTCGTCGTCGTGGGCGCCGGACACGCCGGCGTCGAGGCCGCGCTGGCTCCCGCCCGCATGGGCCTGCGCACGGCCCTGCTGACGATGAACTGCGACGCCGTCGGCCAGATGAGCTGCAACCCGGCGATCGGCGGCGTCGCCAAGGGCCAGATCGTCCGCGAGGTCGACGCCCTCGGCGGCGCGATGGGCCGGCTCGCCGACGCCGCCGGGATCCAGTTCCGGCTCCTCAACCGGGGCAAGGGGCCGGCCATGCACAGCCCCCGCGCCCAGTGCGACAAGAAGGCGTATCAGCAGCTCGCCAAGCTGACCGTCGAGCGCCAGACCGGCCTGACCCTCCGCCAGGAGATGGTGGAAGCCCTTGAGGTCGAGGAGGGCCGGATCGCCGGCATCCGCTGCCGCGGCGGGGCCGTGTACATGGCGCGGGCCGTCGTGCTGACGACCGGCACGTTCCTCCAGGCCCTGATGCACACCGGCGAGGTCAAGACCCCCGGCGGCCGCGGGGGCGACGCGGCGGCGGTCGGGCTCTCGGCGAGCCTCCGCGGACTCGGCTTCGAGCTGCGACGGTTCAAGACGGGCACGCCGCCCCGGCTCAACGGCCGGACCATCGACTTCGACCGGCTCGAAGTCCAGCCCGGCGACGCCGAGCCCGTCGCCTTCTCGTTCCTGACCGACCGCATCGAGAAGCCCCAGATCCCCTGCCACATCACGGCCACCACCCCGGCCGTCCACGAGGTCATCCGGGCCAACCTCCACCGCGCGCCGATGTACTCGGGCCAGATCCAGTCGACGGGCCCCCGCTACTGCCCGTCGATCGAGGACAAGGTCGTCCGCTTCGCCGACCGCGAGTCGCACCAGATCTTCCTGGAACCCGAGGGCCGCGACACGCTGGAATACTACTGCAACGGCATCTCCACGAGCCTGCCGCGCGACGTCCAGGAGGCCGTGATCCCTCTAATCCCGGGACTCGAACACGCCGAGATCATGCGCTACGGGTACGCCGTCGAGTACGACTACGCGCCGCCCGAGCAGCTCGGCCCCACGCTGGAGGCCAAGGCCGTCGCGGGCCTCTTCTTCGCCGGCCAGATCAACGGCACGACCGGCTACGAGGAGGCCGCCGCGCAGGGGATCGTGGCCGGGATCAACGCCGCGCTCGCCGTGAAGGGCGAGCCGCCGTTCGTGCTGGACCGCTCCTCGGCCTACATCGGCGTTTTGATCGACGACCTGGTCACGCGGGGGGTCGACGAGCCCTATCGGATGTTCACCAGCCGCGCCGAGTACCGCCTGCTCCTCCGCCACGACAACGCCGACCTCCGCCTCACCGAGCGGGGCCGCGCCGTCGGCCTGGTCGACGACGCCCGGTGGACGCGGTTCGAGGCCCGCCGCGACGCCGTCGAGGGGCTCCGCGAGCGGCTGACGACCACCCGTCGCGGGGGCGTCGCCCTGTTCCAGGTCCTCCGCCGCCACGAGACGACCTGGGACGACCTCGTCGCGCTCGACCCCGACCTCGCCGCGGCCAGCTACGCGGCCGACGCCGTCGCTCAGGTGACGATCGAGGCCAAGTACGACGGCTACGTCGGCCGCCAGGTGGAGCAGATCGAGCGGTTTCGCCGTCTCGAGGACAAGACGATCCCCACCGACCTGGACTACGCCGCCATCCCCCAGCTCCGCGCCGAGGCCCGCGAGAAGCTCGCGCGGGTCCAGCCGCGGTCGCTCGGCCAGGCGGGACGGATCAGCGGCCTCAGCCCGGCCGACCTCGCCACCCTGCTCGTCCACCTCCGCCGCCGCAACTCCGCGACCACCCTGGACGAATCGCCCCGCTGAGACTACCCCGAGCTCGGAAACCTCTCGACCCTGTCTCCCCTCGCAAACCCTGAGCGTCCCCCTCCCCCTGTCGACCGTTAACGACAACCGAGATTGACAGGAACGCGCATTCGGTATCTGTTGTGCGGGACGACGTGCCTTGCCGAGCTTCCGAAACGCAACCTCGCAGGCTCGCCGCTCCCTACTCATCTTCTTCAAAACGGCAAGGGAGAAGATGGAAAACACTGGAACAACGCATGCATTGTTGCAATAATGCAAGATGATGAAGACCGTGAGACTTGGGGCCCTGCCCAATTGACAAGGCTGGGTGTTTTTTTACAATTGGCTAAATTGGTAATTTCGGTAAGATTTATAGGCTCCGCAGATTTTAACGCCTAAGCTTTCCATGGACCCTTGACCCATGGGTTCGCCGCGGCGATTTCGTGATCGTGGCAAGGACGTGTCGCAGGGAGGCCGAACGGGGCGGGCTCGGATTCGCAGGAGGGTCGCCTGAGAGGCGCGTTGCGGTTCCGACTCGACCTCGATGGGATCATCGGGACTCAACCAACCATGAAGACCGTTTACACGACGGGCGAGGCTGCCAAGATCTGCAAGGTCAGTCAGCAGACCATCATCCGCTGCTTCGACTCGGGCCAGCTCAAAGGGTTCCGCGTCCCCGGCTCGCGGTTCCGGCGGATCCCGCGCGAGGCGCTCTTCCGCTTCATGAAGGACAACGGGATCCCCACCGACGCCCTGGAGAGCGGGCGGCGGCGCATCCTGATCGTCGACGACGACCAGGGGGTGGTCGACCTGATCGCCGAGGTGCTCTCGACGGACGGCCGGTTCGAGCACAAAGCGGTGAACAACGGCTTCGGGGCGGGGATGCTCGCCAAGGAGTACCATCCCGACCTGATCATCCTCGACGTGATGCTGCCGGACATCAACGGCCAGGCGGTCTGCGAGCTGATCCGCCGCGACCCGAGCATCTCCGACATCAAGATCATCTGCATCTCGGGGATGGTCGAGGAAGACAAGATCGCCGAGCTGAAGGCGTCGGGCGCGGACGATTTCCTGCACAAGCCGCTGGATATCGATGAACTGATCGCCCGGATCTGCCGACACTTGGATATGGAGACCAGCCCCAACGCCTGAGCGCGGGACGTTCGCCGTCCATACCCCCATCCATGGGGGGCGACGGGCGGGGAGGGGTCGGGAAGGAGCCCGATCGTCGTGCGGTTCCAAACGGGACGAAAACCGCCGGGAGAGCCGTTGATCGGCCGCCTGAACGGGCTGGCGCGGCTGCCGGTCCGTCCGCGGACGGCCCGCGTGGTCATGGCCTCGCTCGCGTCCGTCCCCGCCGACGGCGACGACGAGGCGGCCCCGGGCGGGATCCCGCGCATGCTGCCGGACCTCGACCCGGGCTGGCTCGTCGCCGAGCGGGCGAAGGGGCGCGGGGGCGTCCTCCGGGCCCTGGCCGATTCCCCCTGGTGGCCCGCGTCGCTCGCCGCCGGGCCGGCCGCCGAGGCGGTCCAGAAGCTCTGGCGGCACGCCGTCGCCGCGAGCTTCGCCTGCCGCACGCTGGCCCGCGAGCACGGCGACCCCGACCCCGCCGGCCTCGTCCGCGCGGGGCTCTTGCACGGCCTGGGGCGTTGGGCCCTCGCGGCCGTCGACCCCGAATGCCTGGCCCGCTGGATGGCCGAGCCCGACCGCGACGCGCGACGACGTCGCGAGGCGATCGAGCTGGGCGGCGACCTGCGCGACGTCGGCCGTCGGCTCGCCGAGCGCTGGGGGTGCGAGCCCCTGGTCGTCGACGCGGCCTGGCTCCACGGCGAGGACGACGCCGACCTGATCGCCGCCGCCCGCGAGCCCGCCCGCCTGGCCCTCGTCCGCGAGGCCGTCCGCTGGGCCGAGTCCACCCCCTGGGCGCTCGACGCCCCCGAAGGCCGCGAGGCGATGCCCACCGAGCCCCGCCTCCGGATCCTCGTCGCCGAGGTCCAGTCCCGCTGCGGGACGGCGTTCGCGTCCGACGACGCCTCCCCCCACGAAGAACGGGCGACCCGCGAGAACGCCCGCCTGCGGCTCCAGCTCGTCGACCTCGCCCGCGAGAACGCGACCCAGCGCCGGCTGATCGAGGCGATCGCCGACTCCGAGCCCGACGAGACGCCCGAGGGCTGGAGCGTCCGCGCCGGCCGGGCGTGGTGCGGCGAGCCCGAGGTCAACGCCGCCCGGGTCGTCTGGCGCGGGCCGTCGACGACCGAGCCCGATCCCGGGCCTGGCCTCCCGATCGAGGCCTCGCCCGACGCCGACGACGCGGAGGCGCCGCGACGGGGGGCGTCGTGGACGATCCCGCTGGAGGCGGCCGGCGGCGTCGCGGGCGAGGTCCAGCTCTGGCTCGACGCCGACGTCGACGCGCTCCGCGAGCGGCTGGGGCCGACCCGGATCGTCGACGCCTGGAAGGCGTGGGCCTCCCACGTCGCCGACCGCGCCCTGCTCGAACGCCGCCTCCGCGCCGCGGTCGAAGGCAGCCGCGAGGCCTCCCGGTCCGAGCGCCGCCGCGTCCAGGCCGCCAAACTCGACGCGCTCGCCGAGTTCGCCGCCGGGGCCGGCCACGAGCTGAACAATCCCCTGGCCGTCATCGTCGGCCGCGCGCAGCTCCTGATGGCCCAGGCGGCGACCCCGGAGGCCGCGCGGTCGCTGGCGATCATCCTCAGCCAGGCCCAGCGGACGCACCGCATCCTCCGCGACCTGATGTTCGTCGCCCGGCCTTCCGAGCCCCGCCCCCGCCTCTGCCGGCCGGCCGACGTCCTGCAAGCCTGCCTCGCCGAGTTCCAGGCCGAGTGCGCGGCCCGGGGCATCCGCCTGACCGGCGAATTCGAGGAGGCCGGGCAGCAGCTCTGGACCGACCCCGAAGGCCTCCGACACGTCGCCGAGGTCCTGATCCGCAACGCCATCCAGGCCGGCGCCGGCCCCGCCGCCGGCGGCGGGACGATCCGGGTGCGGGCCGACCGCCAGGGCCGCGAGCTGCGCGTCCGGGTCGCCGACTCGGGCAAGGGGGTGGGCGACGCCGAGGCCGCCCACCTCTTCGACCCGTTCTTCTGCGGCCGCCAGGCCGGCCGGGGCCTCGGCCTCGGCCTCTCCCGCGCCGCCCGGTTCGTTGAGCGCGCGGGCGGCTCACTGACCTGGGACTCGACGCCCGGCCAGGGCTCCGTCTTCCAGGTCAAGCTCCCCTGGAACCGCCCGCCCGAAGAGCCCGCCGCGAAGAGCGCGTGAGCCCCCGGACGGGGCCCGTCGATTCGATCCGGATGCTCAGGCGATCGCCTGATGCTGATTCAGGACCATGCCGTCGGCGATGGCGTGGCAGTCCGGGCAGAGGAACGTGACGTTCAACGGCTCCTCGTAATCCCAGTGGTGGCGCTGGAGCCGCTGGCGGCGGCGGCACCAGGAGCAGCCCTTGGGGCGTTCGATCAGGCCCAGGCCCTCGGCGAGGGCCGCGGCGTATCGCGCCGAGCGCGTCCGCATCCTGCGGGGCTTCAGCGAGTCGAGGCAGATCTCCAGATGACGGCCGAGACGGGCGAACAAGGCTTGCTGGCGCTTGCGACGGATTTTTTTCATCGTTCGCAACCCGTGGAATGGAGTCGGTGGCCACCTCAGATCGAACGCCGGGGGACGGGACCGTGCGAGTGCGAGCCGACTTGCGGGCTGGATGTGACGTCCTTGAACGGCCTTCCTGGGTCGGCCCGTTCTCGACATCACTATTATAGAGCAAACCAAATACCGAGCTTACCCCTCCTAATCTTGTTACGAAGGCGCCCGGAGAGGGGTTCTGCGGATTGAACCGAGAATGCGGGCGAATCACCCACCTCGAGCCCCTGGGACGGCGTCGATCCGGGCACCGGCGAGGCTTCGAGGCCACGCGCGGGGGCGAGGGTCCTGGACGCGCAGCGGGCACATCTGCATAATCTGGACGCAGCCCCGAAGGCCGGGGTTCGCGGGGCCGGGGGGCGAAGGACGATGGCTGCGGAATTGGACGATCATCGCGATCGCGACGGCCGCGCGGGGGCCGCGTCGGACCGTCGCGGGTTCCTCGGGACGGTCTGGGGCGGGATGCTCGGCGCGGGGGGCCTGGCCGGCGGGCTCGGGCGCGCGGCCTCGCCGTCGGCGCGGGCCGACGAGGCGTCGGCCGGCGTGGACCGGCGCATGATCGTGCGCACGGAACGGCCGCTGAACCTGGAATCGCCGTCGGCCGCGCTCGACTCGTTCCTGACGCCCGTCCCCGAGTTCTTCGTCCGCAGCCATCACGGCGCGCCGGCGATCGGCCTGCGGCCCTGGGAGGTCGTCGTCGAGGGCCTGGTGGAGAGGCCGCTCAAGCTGAGCCTGGCCGACCTGGAGGCGATGGCGTCGACGACGATCCCGGCCGTGCTCCAGTGCGCCGGCAACGGCCGGGGCCTGTTCCGGCCCCGGATGCCGGGGCTGGTCTGGGAGCGCGGGGCCGTCGGCCACGCCGAATGGGCCGGCGTGCCGCTGGCGGCCCTCCTGGAGCGGGCCGGCGTGAGGCCGGAGGCGGCCCACGTCCACTTCGTCGGCGGCGACGTCCCGCCCACGCCCAAATCGCCGGCCTTCATCCGGAGCATCCCCGTCGCCCGCGCGAAAGCCGAGGACACGCTCGTCGCCCTGAAGATGAACGGCGAGCCGCTGCCGGTCCTCCACGGCGGCCCCGCGCGGGTCGTCGTCCCCGGATGGGGCGGCGACTGCTGGACCAAGTGGATCCGCCGGATCGTGGTCGCGGCCGAGGAGGCGTCGAGCTTCTACATGAAGACCGGCTACCGCATCCCGCGCAAGCCGATCCCCCCCGGCGTCGCCCCGGATCCGGCCGACCTGGTCCCCGTCGAGTGGATGAACGTCAAGTCGCTGATCACCTGGCCGGGAGCCGGGGCCGCGCTGGCGCGAGGGCCGCAGGAGGTCCGCGGCGTCGCCTGGACCGGCGAGGGCCACGTCGTGAAGGTCGAGGTCGCGACCGTCCAGGACCCGACCTGGCGCGAGGCCGAGCTGCTCGACGGGCCCCGCCAGGGGAGCTGGCGGCGGTTCAAGCTCGCCTGGACGCCGCCGGCCGCAGGCGAGTACGTGCTCCAGGCCCGAGCCACCGACTCCAAGGGGGAGGTCCAGCCCGAGGTCAGCCCGTGGAACAAGAGCGGCTATCTGTGGAACGGCTACGACCGCGTCCCCTGCACCGTCTCGTGAGCACCAACTTATGAGAACCATCCTGATCGCCCTGACGCTCGCGGCGATCGCGGCGGCGGGCCTCACGTTCGGATATCGCCTCCAGCAGAGCCGCCGCGCGATCCTCGACCAGGTGCGGCGGGCGGAGGCGGCGGCCCGCGACGCCTCGGCCTCGGTCACGGCCCAGGCGAAGCTCGACGCCCCGGCCGCCCCCGGCGGCGACGAGGACGACGAGGAGGCCGCCTATCGCGACGTCATGGCGAAGCGAGCCCTAACCGACAACTGCCTGATCTGCCACGAGGAAGGCATGTTCTCCAGCCAGCGCCTGACCGCCGCGCAATGGAAGGCGGAGGTCGACAAGATGCTGACCTGGGGCGCCATGCTCCCCGAGTCCGACCGCGCGCCGGTCGAGGAGTATCTGACTCGCCACTTCGGCGACAAGTCGCCCGTCCCGCCCCCCGGCCGGGTCGCGCTCGCCGACCTGCCGACGCGCGAGATCCCCGGCGACCCTTCCGAGGGCGCGAGCGGGGCCGACGCCGCGCGGGGAGGCCAGCTCTACCTGATCGTCTGCGCGAGCTGCCACGGGCCCGCGGCGCTCGGGACCGAACTCGGCCCGGCGCTCGCCGACCGGGCCGTGCTGACCCACGCGGGCTTCTATAACGAGGTGGTCCAGAAGGGCCTGCGCAAGATGCCGGCGATGAACGCGATGCTCGCCGCCGACCAGCAGCGCGACATCCTCGGCTGGCTCCGCGGCCTCGACCGCGACGCGGCGTCGAAGGCCGCCCCCGCCGCGCCGAAGCCGTGAGGTCGGCCGTCAGCCCTGGGCCATCATCTCGCGGGCGAAGAGCGACGCGCCGAGGACGCCGGCGTCGTCGCCGAGGGTGGCCTGGACGAACTTGATCGTCTTGTCCGGGTCGGTGATGATCTGCTGGCGGGCGGAATCGGCGACCATGTCGAGGTACGGCTGGCCCAGGGCCTGGGTCACGCCGCCGCCGATCACCACGACCTGGGGCCCGAAGACGTTGACCAGCCCGCCCAGGCCCACTCCGAGGTAGAACGCCGCGCGCTCGACTTCGCGGACGGCGACCTCGTCCTTGTCGCGGACGGCCTGCGCCAGGTCGCCGCTCTTGAGGCGTCCCTTGCGGAGGATCTTCTCGCCCAGCGGGCAGTCGCGCTTCTTGGCGGCCTTGACGAGCCGGTTGGCCATGGCCGTCTTGCTTGCGAAGGCCTCCATGCAGCCCTTCGAGCCGCAGCCGCAGCGGGGGCCGCCGGCCTTGACGACGACGTGGCCGATCTCGCCGGCGTTGTTGGTCGAGCCGGCGACGATCCGGCCGTTGAGGATCAGGCAGCCGCCGATGCCGGTGCCGACGAACGCGGTGATCAGGTCGGTGTAGCCCCGGCCGGCGCCCAGCATGAACTCGCCGTAGCCGCCGACCCGGACGTCGTTCTGGAGCCGCACCGGCACGCCCAGGGCGGCCGACAGCTCGGGGCCGATCGGGTAGTTCTTGACGCTCAGGTTGGCGCTGAAGAGGATCACGCCGGCGTCGACGTCGAGCGGGCCGGGCGAGCCGATCCCCGCCGCGACGACGTCGCCCCGCGCCACGCCGGCCTCGGCGAGGGCCTCGTCGATGCACTCCAGCATGGTCTTCAGGATGGCCGGGCCCCCTTCCTTGGCCGGCGTGTTGCGCTTGCCCCGCCCGAGGATCCGGTTGTCGGGGGCGACCACGCCCGCCATGATTTTCGTCCCGCCCAGATCGACGCCGATCACGGGAGGCCCGTCGCCCTGCCCTGCCATAGGATGCGCTCCCAGCCCAGATTGCCGCGGCGACGCACGCCGCCGTCGACGGGTCGATTCTACAGGACGGCCCGGTTTCGCGTAAGCGGTCAGGCGGCCAGCAGTTCGTCCAGCTCGACGGCGTTGATGGACTCGCGCTCGATGAGGCGGGCGGCCACGCGGTCGAGGGCCTCGCGACGCTCCTCCAGGATGCGCCGGGCCTTGGCCAGGGCCTCGTCGACGATCCGGCGGACCTCCAGGTCGATCTCGCGGGCGGTCTGCTCGCTGTAGGCGCGGTCGGGGGCCGGGCCGCCGGGGCGGGGCGCGTCGCGCTCGGCCGTGTAGCGGAGGCGGCCCAGGACGGGGCTCATGCCGAAGTCCAGCACCATCCGCGAGGCGATCTCGGTCGCCCGGCTCAGGTCGCTGGTGCAGCCGTCGGACGTCTCCCCGAGCGCGATCTCCTCGGCGAGGGTGCCCCCCAGCAGGCAGCAGATCGCGTTCTGCAGGGCCGTGCGGGTGTGCAGGAAGCGGTCGTCCTCGGGGCGGTAGAGCGTGTAGCCCAGGGCCGCGGCCCCCCGGCCCACGATCGAGACCTTGTGGACCGGGTCGGTCTGGGGGAGGCTGCGCGCGACCAAGGCGTGGCCCGCCTCGTGGTAGGCGATCCGCCGCTTCTCGTCGGGGAGGAGCAGCCGCTGGCGCTTCTCGGGGCCGGCGATCAGGCGCTCGATGCCGTCCTCGAACTCGGGCTGGCCGACCTGCTCCTTGCCCCGCCTCGCCGCCAGCAGCGCGGCCTCGTTGACGAGGTTCGCCAGGTCGGCGCCCACGAATCCGGGGGTCATCGCGGCGATCTGGCGGAGGTTCAGGCCGTCGGCCAGGGGGACGACGCGCGAGTGGACCGCGAGGATCTGCTCGCGGCCGACGAGGTCGGGCCGGTCGACGACCACCTGGCGGTCGAAGCGGCCGGGGCGCACCAGCGCGGGGTCGAGGGTCTCGGGGCGGTTCGTGGCGGCCAGCAGGATCACGCCCCGGTCGGCGTCGAAGCCGTCCATCTCGACGAGGAGCTGGTTCAGGGTCTGGTCGCGCTCGTCGTGGCCCCCCGAGCCCCCCGCGCCTCGGGCCTTGCCGATGGCGTCGAGCTCGTCGATGAAGATCAGGGACGGGGCCTCGGCCTGGGCCCTGGCGAAGAGGCTGCGGACCCTGGCGGCGCCCACGCCGACGAACAGCTCGACGAAGTCCGAGCCCGAGAGCGAGAAGTACGGGACGCCGGCCTCGCCCGCCACGGCGCGGGCCAGCAGGGTCTTGCCCGTGCCGGGCGCGCCGACGAGCAGGACGCCCTTGGGGATCCGCCCGCCCAGCGAGTGGAACCTGCCGGGCGTGCGGAGGAAGTCGACGACCTCGCGCAGCTCGGCGACGACCTCGTCGTGGCCGGCGACGTTCTCGAAGGTGATCCGGCGCTCGTCGGCGCCGTAGACCCGCGGCCGGCTCTTGCTGAACGCCAGCGCCGAGCCCATCCCCCCCGATCGCGCGACGACCAGCGAGAGGACGGCGATCATCATCAGGAACATGGCCGTCGGCAGGGCCGTCGACCACGCGGCCGAGGGGGCCGACTCGGCGTCGTAGTCGCCGCCGGGGACGTGCGCCTCCAGCAGGCGGATCAGGTCCTCGTCGTGCTCCATGCCCAGCCGGGAGACCCGGTAGCGGGGCCCCGGGGCGCCGGCCGCGGGCGCGGCCAGGCGGCCTTCGATCGCGGTCGGGCCGACCCGGGCCGAGGCCACGCCGCCGTCGACCAGCGTCTTGCGGAAGCGGCCGTAGGAGAGGTCCCGGACCGGGGGTTGGAGGAGGGCCGCGAGCCCGAAGGCCGCCGCCAGGCCGAGCGCGACGGCCGTCGCGAGCAGCCCCAGGTTCCGGCGGCCTCGCCGGTTGCGGTGCGAGAGCAGGTGCGGGAGGCGATTCATGGTGCTCACATCGTGGTGTCGACGGGGCGGAATCACAACGGGATCGGGGCGGTCAGACGACCGGGGCGTTCTTGCCGAGGCCCCGGAGCGGGTCGGGGCCGAGGCCCCCGCCCGCCTGGGGACGCGACAGGGGGAGGTGGGGGAACGAAGGCTGGGGCTCGATCCGGCGGGCCTTGGAGAGGTCGACCCGCTCGTCGGTGAGGTTGACGTCGAAGCGGTGGTTGCCGGCGAGCTGGAGCGGGATCCGGACCGTGAACGTGCTCCCCCGCCCGAGCTGGCTGCGCAGGTGGACCTCGCCGCCCAGGAGCCGGGCCAGCTCGCGGACGATCGACAGGCCCAGGCCGGTCCCCTGGTGCTCGCGGGTCAGCACGTCGTCGGCCTGGCCGGGCGCCTTCGCCTGGCGGAACTTCTCGAAGACCACCTCGCGCTCCTCCTCGGCGATGCCGATGCCGGTGTCCTCGACCTCCAGCACCACGAACCGGCCGTCGGTCCGCGCCCGCAGCGTCACGCGGCCCCCCTCGGGCGTGAACTTGATCGCGTTCGAGAGCAGGTTGTAGAGGATCTGGCGGATCTTGCCGGGGTCCTGCCGCAGCAGCGGGATGGCCTCGTCGAGCCGGCATTCCAGCGCCACGTCCTTGCGGTCGGCCATCGGCCGGGTCAGGTTCGTCAGGGCCTCGCAGACGTCGCGGATCGAGAAGTCCTCGCTGCGGACCTCCATCTTGCCGCTCTCGATCTTCGCCAGGTCGAGGATGTCGTTGATCATCCCCAGGAGCATCTTGCCCGACGTCTGGATGTTCCCCACGTACCGCCGCTGGCGATCGTTGAGGTTCTCGTTGCCCCCCAGGACCTCCGAGAAGCCGATGATCGAGTTCAGGGGCGTGCGCAGCTCGTGGCTCATCGTGGCCAGGAAGTCGCTCTTGATGCGGTTCATCTCGTAGAGCGCCATGTTGGCCTGGGCCAGCTCGTCGACCTTGTGGTCGAGGTCGCCGTTGACGTCGCGCAGCTCCTGCTGCATGGCCACGAGGTTGTGGAGCATGCGGTTGAAGGCGTGGGAGAGGTCCTCGAACTCGTCGCCGGTCTGGATCTGGCTGCGGATGTTGAGCCGGCCGGCGGCGATGGCGTCGGAGACGTCGCGCAGGTGCTTGACCGGCTTGACGATCACGTAGCGGACGATCATGTACGACGAGACCATCGCCAGCACGGCCGTCACCAGCGCCGCGGCGATCAGCACGGCGCGGTTGTTGTTGATCGCCAGCCGGGTCTGCTTCATCGGCACCCGGACGACGACGGCCCCGGCGAGGTCGCCGGCCTTGACGCGGACGTTGTGCCTGCCGTCGGCCGCGAGCTTCCAGAGGTGGTGGTTGTCGATGTGGACCGTCCCCCCCCCCTCGAAGCCCTCGCCGCCCGCATCCTCGCTGCTGTGGCAGTCCATCAGGCAGCTGGGCTTGAAGGTCACGGCCTGGATGTACTGGTACTGCTGCTGGTCGGGCGTGATCCGCTCGTCCCACATCCTGGTGCCGTCGGCGAAGGTGTAGAAGTTGGGCCGGGGCTTGCCCGTCTTGACGAACGCCTCCTCGTCGACCGACGCCTTCAGGAACCGCGCCATCGCGGCGCGTTCGAAGTCGTCCTGGGGCTGCTTGGCCGGGTCCTTGTCGGCGTAGGGCCGGATGACCGTCGCCTTGACGTCGGGCATGTCGTCGAGCGGCTTCAGGTCGCCCCAGAGGACGTCGATGATCCGCTCGAAGAAGTAGTTGCCCAGCTTCTTGTAGTGGATGTCCTTGAGCGTCGGGTTGACGAGCATCCGCGCCTGCTGGGTCGTCTGGCTCTTGACCAGGCTCTCGGTCTTCAGGCCGTAGAGCAGGAAGCTGACCACGACGAGCAGGAAGATGCCCAGCCCGAAGATGAAGCGGCATTTGCGCTCCAGGCTGGTCTCGCCGAGCAGGTGCTTGAAGCTGCGATAGGACACCGGTCAAATCCCTCAACCAGGCTCCGGGGGCCGACCGCGGCGCGGCGGCGGGGCCGATGCCGAGCGGGTCCATACGACGCGACCGAGCTGCGGTCCTCCTGGGGTCGTCGCGAGAGGAACCTTCACCCTAATCGAAACCGCCCGCCCTGGCCAGTGCGAGATCCGCTGGGCCCCGGCCCGCGGACTTGCCGTTGACCGATCCCGGCGTTGGGCCTAAGATCCCGCCGATTTCCGGGGGCGTCCGAGACCGCCCGCACGACCCCCTCGGTCCGCCGACCACCTGGCTCATGGAGGAGCAACGACGATGCGAGACCACAACAAGGCGTTCTGCCGCCTTGTGGCCGAGACCTTCGACTGCCCGGCGCCGATCGTGGAGTTCGGCTCGTACCAGGTCGAGGGTCAGGAAGGCTACGCCAATCTTCGGGGCATGTTCGCGGGCAAGCCCTTCATCGGCTGCGACATGCGGCCCGGGCCGGGGGTCGACCGGATCGAGGACGTCTCGGCCGTGGCCATGCCCGACGCCTCCGCCGGCGCGGTGCTCTGCCTGGAGACCTTCGAACACGTCTTCGAGGTCCGCCGCGCCTTCGACGAGGTCTTCCGGATCCTCAAGCCGGGGGGCGTCTTCGTCATCACCTCGCCCCTGAACTTCCGGATCCACGCCTACCCCGACGACTACTGGCGGATGACCCCGAGCTGCCTGAAGCGGATGATGCGGCCCTACGACGCCCGGATCGTCGGCTCGCAGGGCTTCCGGTCGTTCCCGCACTCGGTCATGGCCATGGGGATCAAGGCCCCCGCCCCGGCCGACTTCCAGGACCGCGCCCGCGACCTGATCGCCGGCTACCGCCGCTTCCTCGCCGAGGCCGAGGCCGCGACGCCGTTCGGCCTGAAGATCCGCCGGCGGCTGGGCCGGCTCTACCGCTCCAAGGGCGAGCGCCAGCAGGCGGCGGGCTACTACCACTCCGAATTCGGCGTGGAGACCGGGGCCGAGTCGGTGGCCGCGACGGCCCCGGCCCAGCGCGAGCTGCGCGTCGACCAGGCCGTCAACGGTTCCCCCATCCCCATGATCCATGACACCAAGGGCCAAGGCGCATGGCGGCATCCCTCGATCGTGTTCTGATCCTCGGCCTCGACGGCGCCACCTGGAACGTCCTCGACCCGATGCGGGCCCGGGGCGTCGCGCCCAACCTCGACGCCCTCCTGAAGGGCGCGGCGCACGGCGTCCTGACGTCGGTCGAGCCGCCGGTGACGACGGCCGCGTGGACCTCGATGGCCACCGGCTGCACCCCGGCCCGGCACGGCGTCTTCGACCACCGCTACTACGACGCCGCCTCCGACCGCATGAAGGTCAACCACTCCGGCCGCGTCCGCGTCCCCAACCTCTGGCGGATCCTGAGCGACGCCGGCCGGCAGGCCGCCTGCCTCAACGTCCCCGGCCTCTTCCCGCCGCCCGCGATCGATGGCGTCGTCGTCTCGGGCATGGACGCGCCCCACCTCGACGCCGCGCTGCAGGGCTCGCCCGGGTTCGCCGCCCGGCTCAAGGCCGAGGTCCCCGACTATACGCTCCGCTACTTCTGGAAGCGCGCGCCCCAGTCGCTGGAGGAGCTGCAGGCCAACGCCCGGCTCACCGTCGAGAGCTTCCAGGGCCGCGCCCGGGGGGGCCTGCTCGCCGACCGGATGTTCCCGAGCTGGTCGGCGCTCATGGTCCAGTTCCAGAACCTGGACCCGTTCCAGCACCGCGCCTGGCGGTACCTGAACGTGGACGCGACCGGGATCGACTCGCCCGAATGGAACGCCGCCGCCGCGGAGGTGATCCGCGGCCTCGACCGCGCCATCGGCACGCTCTGCGAGCTGGCCGCGGCGCGGGGGGCGGCCGTGATGGTCGTCAGCGACCACGGCTTCGGCCCGTGCGAGGGCCGGGTGGACGTCAACCGGATCCTGCTCGACGCCGGGGTCGCCCAGGGGGCGGGGATCGCCCGCAAGCTGGTCCGCCGCGGCCGGCAGGCCGTCGACCACCTCCGCGTCTGGAAGGCCAAGCGCGGCGACCCGACGGCGCGGTCGGCCTCGTTCGACCAGTCGGTCGCCGCGTCGTTCCCGTTCGACTGGTCGCGGACGCTGGCCTTCGCCCCGCACCAGGACACGGCGGCGATGATCTACGTGAACTCCCCCGCGCGGCGCGGGACCACCCGCCACGCCGCCCCGCTGTTCACCCCCCGCGAGGTCGACGAGGCCCGCGACGCCGCCGCCGGGGCCCTCGCCGAGGCCCTGCACCCGGAGACGGGCCGTCGCCTCTTCCCGCGCATCATCGCCACGGCCGACGCCTACGGGATCGACCCGGCCCGGGAAGGCTACCCCGACCTCATCGCCCTGCCCGACGCCCCCTTCTGGGTCCGCACCAAGCTGGCCGGGACCGGGCCCGGCGACTGGGTCCACGCCGACCCGAACCTCACCGGCACCCACCGCCCCGAAGGGGTCGTGGCCATCGCCGGCGCGGGGCTCGCGCCCGGCCGAAACCTGAACGCCCAGCTGATCGACGCGGCTCCGACGGTCCTGAACCTGCTCGGCCTGCCGGTCCCGCCCCACATGGAAGGCTCGCCCATCGGCGTCGGTCGCCCCAGGCCCACCGAACGCCTCGACGAGCCGACGAAGCAGCCGATCGGCGGCCCCCACCAGCCCGCCTTCGAATACACCGACGAGGAGCAGGCGATCCTCGAACGGCGGCTCGCGGACCTCGGCTACCTGGAGTGAGTCGGCCCTCGAAGAGGGCGAGACGATTGGGTCCGATCTGGGTTCGTCCGCCCCACCGACGAACGGACCCATCGGACCTAAATCGTTTTACGGAATAGCTTTGATGTCGGTTTTTCGACTTCCGACGGCCGATTCCGACTCACCGTTTTCTTGCCGTCGGATCAACTTGCGTACTCCGCGATGGCCTGTTCTGCGCGTAGCAATACCTTAATAGAACATGGGCCGACATCAGCGATTGCGTGCGCCGATCTCAATGAATGGACGTCGGACTTCGGGGCCAGAGCCGCGAAGGGCCGAAGTCGGACGACAGGCCCTTCATGACGATGCGCGCCGGCTGTTCCGCTCCCGCTCAGATCAGGTCGAGGCGGCGGCGGGGGCTGTGGGAGCGGTCGCACTTCGAGCAGACGCCGGTGATGAGGAAGCGGTGGCCGGTGGCGCGGAAGCCGTGGGCGCGGCTGACCTCGTCGCGGAGCTTGAGGATCTCCTCGTTGCGGAACTCGACCACGCGGTTGCACACGGTGCAGTGCAGGTGGTCGTGCGCGGGGTAGCCGTAGTCGTGCTCGTAGGCCGAGCGGTTGGTCAGCCGCAGCTCGCGCAGGAGCCCGGCCTCGACCAGCAGGCGGAGGGTCCGGTAGACGGTCGACCGGCTGATGGCGTGGCCGGCGTCGTGGAGGTCGCGTACCAGCTCGTCGGCGTCGAAGTGCTTGTGGCTGCTGTAGATGTGCCGAACGAGCGTGCGCCGGGGGTCGGTCAGCTTCTCGCCCCGGATCTCCAGGAATTCGCGGAACTTGTCTTCGGGGGATTCCGGGACGTCGAGCGGGGTCAAGTCGTCGGTCTGGGTCTTCGACACGGCCGCGTCCTTCCGTCCAAGCTGCGAGCCTTCCGGGGGTCTTCGCGCCCTTCGCCCATCAAGAATCGTTCTCCATTGTAGGCGACGGGCGGGCCGAACGCCAGTCCGACGCGGTCGCGCCGCGACGGTCCCGGGGGCGGATCCGGCCCGGGGGCGGGACGCCTCGCGACGCGGCGCCCCGGGGCCGGGATGGGGGGCGGCGGCGTCAGGGCGACCCGGCCGGGGTCAGGGGGATGACCACGCCGGTCGGGGCGTTCGCCGACGCCGGGGAGGTCGCGGGGGAGAGCGGCGGCAGGACGCGGCCGGTCCCGACGGCCGACGGCGGGATCGCCCCACGGCCGGGAACTGCGGCCGGACGCGCCGCGGCCGACGACGGGCTGAAGGCCGACGCGGCCGACGGCGGCGCGATCGCGGGCCCGGCGGCGTGGTCGCCCTCGGCGGCCGGCGGGGTCACGGCGGCGGCGGCGGGCTGGCCGCTGAGCCGGGCCTGCAGGCCCTCGACCAGGGTGTGGAGCTGCCGCACCGAGGGGTCGCAGCCCTGGGGGTTGCCGGAGTAGGAGAACGGCTGGGCGGTGAGCCGGCCGAGCCGACGTTCGAAGACGACGACGTGCACTTCCTCGATGTAATCGCTCGACGGGCTGCCGCAGTGGCCCCGGTTCCGTCCCAGCTCGCCCGAGGCCACCAGGTCGGCGATCGGCTTGAGGTCGGCCGGGGCGAGCCGGTGGACGCCCTCGGAATCGATCACGGTCCCGTCGGCGTAGACCTGCAGGAACATGCCGAACTGGCTGCCGTCGTTCGACCGCCCCAGGGCCATGCGGGTCAGGAGCGGGTCGGCGTCGGTCGCGGCGTTGCTCACCCGCGACCGGGGGGTGATGGGGGGCGCGGCCGGGCCGTGCTCGGAGACGGCGGGGGTCGACGGCCCCTCGCCGATCGGGCCGGCCGTCGGCGTCGGCGCGGGGCCCCGGGCGGCGGCGGGGGGGATGAAGGCGTCGCCCGGCTCGCGGGCGTGGTCGTGCTCGTGGTTGCGGCCGACGCCGGCCTTCTCGCCGCCCGAGCCGTACGGCAGGGGGGCCGGGGTCGGCTTGGACTTCGCCGCGTTCGAGGTCCCGCCCAGGCGGAAGAGCCGGCCCAGGAGGCCCGTGTCGTCGGCCGTCGCGGCCCGAGGCGCGGCCAGCGCCGAGGCCGCGATCAAGCTTGCGGTGGTGATCTGCCTGCGGAGACTTTGCGCGTGCATTGCCGACCTCCTGTCGGTTCGCCCGGACCTCGTCGTCGATCCGTCGGATCGATTCAGAAGGACACCACGCGGTAGACCTCCTCCACCGTGGTGACCCCTTCCAGAATCTTATCGACCGCGGACTGCTTCAAAGTTCGCATTCCCAGATCGACCGCTACACGCCGCAGGACGTCCCGGGGGATCTGCTGGAAGATCAGGTCGCGCAACTCCTCGCCGATCATCATGATCTCGAAGACCCCGGTGCGGCCGATGTACCCGGTCTGGAAGCAGGCGGGGCAGCCGGTGCCGCGGTAGAGCTGGGCCCCGGCGTGCTCGTCGGGGTCGAGTTCCAGGGAGAGCAGGAGCTTCTCGTCGGGGGTGTAGCAGACCCGGCAGTTGGGGCAGATCTTGCGGACCAGGCGCTGCGAGACGATGGCCAAAAGGCTGCTGGAAAGCTGATAGCCGGGGATGCCGAAATTGTAAAGATTGCTGATCGTGCTGGGGGCGTCCGAGCCGTGGAGGGTGCTGAAGACCAAGACGCCGGTGAGCGCCGCGCGGATGCCGATGCGGGCGGTCTCCTCATCGCGGATCTCGCCGATCATGACGATGTCGGGGTCCTGCCGCAGGAGGGCGCGGAGGCCCTCGCTGAAGGTCATCTCGCCGGGGTTGGAGCCGACCTGGGTCTGGTTGACGCCGGGCATCCGGTGCTCGATCGGGTCCTCGATCGTCATGACGTTGCGGAGCGGCGAGTTGATCCGCTCGAGGCAGTTGTAGAGCGTCGAGGTCTTGCCGGCGCCGACCGGGCCGGCGACCAGCACCGCGCCGTAGGGCTGGACGATGAGGCGGTCCATGACCTCGGCCTGGGACTTGTTCATGCCCAAGTGGTGGAAGCCGACGACGTCGGTGAGCACCTCGTGGATGCGGATGACGATCTTCTCGCCGTAGATCGTCGGGAAGGTGGCCACGCGGAGGTCGCGGGGCTTGCTGTTGTACATGATCGTGATGCGGCCGTCCTGCGAGTGCCGGCGCTCCACGATGTTGAGGTTGGACATGACCTTGACGCGGCTGAGCGCCGCGGCGGCGACGGCCGACTCGATGAAGAGGATGTCCTGGAGCTGGCCGTCGATGCGGTAGCGGACGCGCAGGCCGTTGTCGAGCGAGTCGAAGTGGATGTCGGTGGCGCGGCAGTCGATGGCGCGCTCGAGGATCTGGCCGACCAGCGCCGGGACGGGGACCGTCTGGGTCAGGTCCTGAAGCTCCTTGCGGACGTCGCGCTGGACCTGGTTGCGGTCGGGGAGGATGAGGATGGCCGTCGTGCCGGGCCCTTCCGGGGCCGCCGGGGCGGGGGCCTCGGGCTCGTCGGTCTGGGCCAGGGCCCGCAGCCGCTCGAAGGCGAGCTGGTTGAGCCGCTCGGGGGAGATGAGGTTCATCTCCAGGATGGCCTGCTTGAGGTCGCGGCGGTGCTCCTCCCCGAAGCGGCGGGCCTCCTGGATCTGGTCGTCGGTCAGGACGCCGTTCTTGACCAGGACGGCGGCCAGCACCGCGTCCTCGGACGAGAGCGCGGCGGGTTCGGGGGCGGCGCCCGCCGTCGGGGCCGCATGGGACGACGGAGCGTTGGTGGGATGCATGACTCGGGGGCCTCTCGGTACGCCGACCTCTCGCCGGGCGGTGCCACGTCATTCCGCGCCCGGGCGTGACGTCGATCCGGGGGGAGGGAGGGTCGCGATCGTCGCCGTAACGCCTTGAACCGCATTGTTTCCCATATCGCGGGGCGACACAAGACGGAGGTCGCGGGGATTCCCGCCGCGACGGCCCGCCTTGCCGCAAAAGGTGTTTTCCGGTATCTCGACGCCACGCGCGGCCTCGCGGCCATCCGCGTCACGTCCCCGGCCCCGGCGACCCCGCCGCGCCGACCTCGCGGGCCCCCGGGCCCCGACGGGCGGCCCGGCTTCGCCGATCAGGATGCCCCGTCATGAACACGCGCGCCCACGGCCAGACGCCCTCGAAGCCCGCGACCCGGGGCGGGGCCCTCTCGTTCCTGTCTTGCCTGGCCGTGCTGGCGGCCTCGGCGTTCGGGCCCGAGAACGACTGGCTCCGCGTGGCCCGGGGGAAGACCCGGATCGGCCGCGAACTCCGCGGCGTGGAGACGCGGGGCTACTACGAGGCGCTCATCGACGCCAACCGCGGGCCGGCCGCCGAGGCCGTCGCGGAGCCCCCCCCGGGCTGGATCCCCTTCGGCGCCGCCGGGATCGTCGAGCCGATCCCGACCTACCTCCGCTGGCGGATGCGGCCGAACCTCGACCTCGTCTGGAACGGCGTCCCCTTCCGGACCAACTCCCGGGGCTACCGGACGCCCGAGGTCGCCTCGCCCAAGCCCGAGGGGGTCTTCCGCGTCGTGGTCTTCGGGTCCTCGAACACGATGGGCCACGGCGTCGGCGACGACGACGCCTATCCCCGCCTGCTCGAACGCTGGCTGAACGAATCCTTCGCCACGGGCCGCCGGATCGAGGTCGTGAACCTCGCCGTCTCGGGCGACTCCCCCTCGCGGCGGCTGGCGCGGATGATCGAGGAGGGCGAGGGATCCGAGCCCGACTGGATCCTCTGCGACGCCACCGTCCTCGACCCGGCCCTGGAGGCCGCGCACCTGGAGACCGTGGTGCGGGCCGACCCGCCGACGCCCATCCCCCCCGCCCTGCACTTCGTGACCGAGGCGCTCGCGCGGGCGGGCGCGTCCCCCTCCGACACGGTCGACGCCTTCCGCCTCAAGATCCGCCACGAGGCCGAGCCCCTGCTCGAAGAGGCGTACAAGGGCTGGGCCGAGTACGCGCGGCGGACCGGCGTCCCGCTGACGGTGGTCGTCATCCCCCGGGCCGACGAGAAGCTGGACAACGCCGTCCTGGACAGGATCATGCACGCGGCGATCCGCCACCACCGGCTGGACGTCCTGGACCTCGGCGACGCGTTCCGCGACCTGGCCGCCGAGGAGTTCCGCGTCTCCCCCTGGGACAAGCACCCCAGCGTCCGCGGCCACCGCGCGATCTTCGAAGCCTTCCGCTCCGCCCTGCTGGCGCGGGGGACGCTCCCGGGCCTGGACCTGGACGATTGAGCGGCCGGGCGCGGGGGCCGATTGGGATTGCCGCCCCCCCGGACTTCGACTAAAGTCCGCCACGATCCGGGACGATCGCGACGCGCGACCGCGTCGAGGCGACGGCCCCCGGGACCGCTGTTCACGGAAGAGCAGTGCCACAGGATGAGACGATCGCTCGGGGCGGCAACGCTGGTCCTGATCCTGGTCGCGGCGCAGGGATGCGGCATGACGACCCCGCGGAACTTCCGCAAGATCCAGCATCCCGCGCCCATGGTCCGCGCCCGGGCGCTCAGCCTGGGCGACCGGCGGCCCGGCGCGCAGGTCGTCCCCGCCCTGGTCGGCCGCCTCGACGACCCCGACCCGGTGGTCCGCCTGGCGGCGCACGAGGAGTTGAAGCAGCGGACCGGCCAGGACTTCGGCTATCTCCCCTGGGAGGAGGAGCCCGAGCGCCGCGCGGCCGTCGAGCGCTGGCGGGAATGGCTGGGCGGCAAGCCGCCGGCGGCCGTCCCGGCGCCGACGCCCCAGCACCAGCCGACGACGCAGATCCGCCGGACCATCCGGAAGTGAGGGCCTCATGGCGATGAGCGCGGGCGGGCACGTCTCGGAGTCGCCGGGCTGGCTGGCCCCGATCGGGTGGGTCGGCCGGACGGCCACCGGGACCCTGAGCTACCTGGGCGCGACGGCCCTGCTGACGCTGTCGGCGGGGGCCGCGATCGTGCGGGGACGCGACGACGACGAGACGACGCTCCGCGCGGCCACGACGCACGAGCTGTC
Source organism: Paludisphaera mucosa (assembly GCF_029589435.1). NCBI lineage: Bacteria > Pseudomonadati > Planctomycetota > Planctomycetia > Isosphaerales > Isosphaeraceae > Paludisphaera > Paludisphaera mucosa. The sequence continues at coordinate 886,832 of NZ_JARRAG010000002.1, forward strand.
GTGGATGCTCTGGGCGGGCTTCCCGCTGGTGGCCCTGGTCCACGTGGCGATGGGCTCGTTCCTGTCGATGCAGGCGTACTTCGGCAGCACGTTCGTCGACGGCACCGGGGCCGTGGTGGGCGTCGGCCTGCTGCGCAACCTGGCCTCGATGATGACCGGCCTGACCCTCGCCGGCCTGCTCCCCGGCCGGATCGTCCCCGAGCTGCGGCGGCTGCGCCGGGGCCCGGCGGACCTCCCCTTCGGGCGGACGGCCGCGGCGCGGATGCTGGCGGCGGTCGCGGCGACCCCCCTGCTCTCGCTCTGGGGCTGCGTGGTCGGCACGGTCGTGGGCTGGAAGTCGTCGGAGGCCCTGATGGGCCTCTCGACGGACATGTACTTCCTGATGCTCGTCCGGATGCTCTGGTATCGCGACGTCGTCGGCGTGCTGGTCAAGGGCGTCCTGTTCGGGCTGGTCACCTCCGCCTTCGCCTGCGCCGAGGGCCTTCGGGACCTGGAGCCCGAGGCCGACGCCGGCGACGAGGCCGTCGCGACCATGAGCTCGGTCGTGCGGGCGTCGTGCCTGGCGATGGCGGCGATCCTGCTGCTGAACATGACCTGGTTCCTCTTCGTGTACCACGCGGTCCCGGTCTACGGGCCCTCGCTTCTGCAACCGCCGACCCCGTGACAGAGGATCCGGGCCCGCCCGCGAAGGGGGCCTCGACCGGGAGGGAGCCCCATGCGTCCACGTACATCGATGCGGGAAGTCTGGATCGGCCTGGTGGTGCTCGCCGCGCTCGGCGGCGTGGTCGCGCTGGCGGGGCTGGCGAGCGACGGCCCCGGGTTCCTCGCCCGCCAGGCGACGTTCGACGTCGTCTTCCGCGACGGCCAGGGGATCCGGGTCGGCAGCCCGGTCCGGATCGCCGGGCTCGACGCCGGCAACGTCGTCGATCTGTCGCTGGTCGAGGTCGAGGGCGCGCTGCGGGCGCGGGTTCGGCTGTCGCTGCCGGCGAGCCTGCTCAAGAAGCTCCGGCAGGACGTCAAGGTCACGATCGCGCCGGGGCTCACCGGCATGAGCCACGTCAACATCGTCTCGTCGGGCGCGTCCGACGTCACGCTCGTGGCCGGCCAGAAGATCACCGGGGTCGAGTCGTCGTTCTTCGACCCGATCATCGAGCAGGTCGGGCTGGGGCCGCAGGAGCGCAACCACCTCAGCCACACCATCGGCGAGATCCGCCAGACGGTCGACGCCGTCGGCCCCCGCCTGCGGCAGATCCTGGCCTCGTTCGAGGACGCCTCGGGCAACGTCAAGGAGATGAGCGACTCGCTCCGGCCGGCCATCGAGAACACCGTCGGCCGCGTCGAGGACCTGGCCAAGCGGATCGGCGCGACCTCGCCCCGGATCGAGGCGGCCGTCACCCGGTTCGACGTCATCACCCGCCTGGTCGAGCTGATCCTCAGCGACAACCGCGAGAACCTGCGGCTGACCATCGGCTCGGCCAGGGACGCCGTCGGCTCGGTCAAGGACGTCCTGTCCGTCCACCGGCCCAAGATCGACCGCACCATCGAGCAGGTCGACATGCTCGCGGCGCGGGCCAACCGGGTCGCCTACCAGGCCGACCTGCTGACGACCCAGGGGGTGCAGATCGTCACCAACGGCCGCGCCGACATCGAGCGGTCGATCTCCAACGTCCGCGACGCCACCGACTGGGGCGACAAGCTCGTCCAGAAGATCTACACCAACCCGTTCGTCCTCAGCCCCTTCTACAAGCCGTCCAACGAGGACCTGCGGGTGCAGGCCGTCTACGACACGGCCCAGGTCTTCAGCAAGGGGGCCCAGGAGCTGCACGACGCCGCCAAGACCTTCGACGTCCTGCTCGCCCGCCCCGCCACGCCCGAACAGCAGCAGGAGATGCAGAAGCTCCAGCAGCGCGTCCAGGCCCTCACCCAGGGCCTGGGCCAGACGTCGCAACAGCTGGCCGAGGGCCTCAAGGCCCCGGCCCAGTCCGGCCGGCTCCGGCGCTAGGCCGGGTTCCCGACGGGAGGTTTTTTCCGGTTTTGACTCAACCGGCGGGGCCGGAGGTCCGATACTAACACCATCGACGTTCAACCTCGGACGTCAACGCGGTGGACGAAGACCGGAGCTGAGAATCCCGGCTGACCGTCAGTCGGCTCGCTCTGACGAGATGAATCTCAGCCGTCCGAATCGAACGGCACCCGGATCCGCTGAAGGCCAGGCCTTCGGCCACGGCACCCAACTGGAGGCGAACGATGGAAATCTTCGGCGCAGGGGGCGCGCAAGGCCCTCAACCCATTTTCCCGCGACTGGCCCCGTTCAACGTCGACGCCGGCAGCACGGTTCACGCCGGCGCGCCTCGCGACCAGGTCGAAATCTCGCCGCTCGGCCAGATGCTCGACGGCATCAGCCGCCTGCCCGAGATCCGGCACGAGCGGGTCGAGGAGATCCGCCGCCAGATCGCCGAGGGGACCTACGACACCCCCGAACGGCTCGAGCTGGCCCTCGACCGGATGCTCTCCGAATTCATCGGCTGATCCCCCCGGGGACCTCCGACCGAAACAAATCCGTAACGACCAGGCCGGCCTCGGGCGCACCATGCATGGCGCGCCCGGGTCGGCCTGTTGACGTTTCGAAGGCGCCCGCCCCGAGGCCGTCGGCGTCCGATCCTCTCTCCTTCTCCCCCCGGGAGAAGGCGGCCGGGACGGCCGGATGAGGGTCGCGGCGCTTCAGAAGAGACCCGCGCCCTCCAGCCCCGTCGAACTCCGCCGACCCTCATCCGCCGCTGCGCGGCACCTTCTCCCGGCGGGAGAAGGGGAAGACGCCCGAACGCCTTCGAACAAATCGGGGCCGCGTCTTGCATCCTACGGGTCGTCCAGTACGATACCGAAAGTATCTACTATTCGTCCCGTAGGAGACCGTCATGGCCGACGTCGCGCCCACGCCTCGGGAACTGGAGGCGCTGAAGGTCCTTTGGCGCCGGGGGCCCGCGACCGTCCGCGAGGTGCATCGCGAGATGCAGCCCCGTGACGGGGAGCTGGCCTACACCACGGTGCTCAGCCTGCTGCAGACGATGGAGCAGAAGGGGTTCGTGGGCCACGAGCCCGCGGGCAAGGCGTACGCCTACTTCGCCAAGGTCCGGCGCGACGGCGTCTTCCGCAAGTTGGCCGGGGGCTTCCTCGACCAGGTCTTCGACGGCGCGATGGGCGAATACGTCGCCCGCGCGCTCCAGTCGCGAAAGCCGACCGTCGCCGAGCTGGAGGAGATCGAGGCGATGATCGCCGAGGCCAAGGCGCTGGCACGGGACCGCGACGCGAAGGGGGGTGCGTGATGACCCCCGCGGCCGCATCGCTCGGGTACCGGCTCCTGGACTATTACGCCCTGGCGACGTGCGTCCTGCTCGCGGTCGTCCCGATCCTCCTTGGCCTGCGGCAGCCGGCGCGACGGATCGCCGTCGGCCGCGCCGCCCTCGGGGGCCTGCTCGCGCTCCTCGCCCTCGGCTTCGTGCCGCACTGGCCCAGGGTCGGCCTCGCGGGGCTCCTCACGTCGACGCCGGAGAGGACGACGATTCCACCCGCCGCGTCGGTCGCCCCGGCCCGGTCCGCCGGACCGCTCCCGGGGGCTTCGGAGTCGTCGCGGCCGGCCCTCGACGCCGGGCGGCCGGACGGGATCGCCCCCCCTGTCCCGACGGCGCCCGAACGGCCCGTCGCCGGCGTCGTGCGGACGGCGACGACCGCCCCGGACCGGGCCCTGATCGCTGTGCGAGCATTCGTCGTCGGCTCCGGCGCGATGCTGGCCTGGCTGGCGGTGGGATCGTGGCGGGTGTCCGTGCTGAGGCGTCGCTCCCGCCGGGCGACCCCGGCGGCGGAGGCCGTGCTCTCCTGGCTGGTGGGGGACGCCCCGACCCCCGCGCTGCTCGTCCACGACGCGCTGGGACAACCGGTGGCGATCGGCGTCTTGCGGCCGACGATCATCCTGCCGTCGCGGTTCCTCGACGAGCCGACCGCCCGCCTCGAAGCCGCCCTGGCGCACGAGTGGGGGCACATCCGCAACGGCGACCTTCGCCTGATCGCGGCCTCGCGGCTCCTGCTGCCGATCCTCTTCGCCCACCCGATCTACTGGTGGCTCCGCCGCCTCATCCGGGACGACCAGGAGGCGCTGGCCGACGCGGCGGCGGCGTCGGCCGTCGGGGGGCGGTTGGGCTACGCGGAGATCCTGTTCGCCTGGTCCAGGACTTCGCCGGACCGGTCGTGGCTCGCGGCGGGGGGTTCCGTCGCCTTGTTCGAGCGTCCATCCCAGGTCAAGCGGAGGATCGCCATGCTGCTGGACGGAGAATTCCGCGTCGAGCCGACCTGCCCCGCCCGCTGGCGGATCGCCGCGCGGGCCCTCACGGCGACGGCCGTCGTGGCCGCCTCGTTCCTGACCCTCCGCCCGGCGGCCGGCGGGGCCGACGGCCCCGGAATCCCCCGGCCGGTTGTGCAGGCCCAGGAGCCGACTCCTCCCGCGCCATCCAAGACCGAGCCGGACGCGATCGAAGCCCGCCTCCTCGACCCGGACGGCAAGCCCGTCGCGGGGGCCAGGGTGTACCTGGACGAGTCCATGACGTTCGCCGGCCCGAAGCGCCCGGGCCCGACGCTCACGCTCGTCGGGACGACGGGCCCCGACGGCTTGTTCCGCTACCCCCGAGGCCGGTCGGACGCGTACGTGCGGAGCCGAGTGATCGTGGCGGCCGAGGGCTACGGCCCCACCTTCGTCGACAGGACTCCGGCGGGCGAAGACGAGGTCGTCCCGCTGGTCCGCGACGACGTCCCCATCCGGGGCCGCGTTATCGACGCCCGGGGCCGCCCGGTCGCCGGGGCCGCGGTGACGGTCGCCTCGATCTCCTGGAACCCCAGCGGCGACGTGGACCGGCTGATCGACGGCTTCAGGCCGAGGACCAGCGAGCCCAGGCCGGGCGAAACGGAGCGTTCGTGGTCGATCGACGTCCCCTTCCTCCCCTCCGCGGTCGCCGACCAGGACGGCCGGTTCACTATTCGGGGCGTCGGCCGCGGGCGGATCGCCTCGCTCCGGGTCGCCGGAACGGGGATCGAGACGGCGCAGATCCGGGTTGCCACCCGCGAGATGCCGGCCGTCGAAGTCCTATTCGTCCCGGGCCGGAAGGACGGCCCGAAAGAGACCTATTACGGCGCGACCTTCGAGTACGTCGCGCCTCCGGGACGGGAGGTCGTCGGGACGGTGACCGACCTGGAGACGGGACGGCCCGTGGCCGGGGCGACCGTCGGCTCCTCCCGATGGTCCACGTCGGTGGACCCCGATTTCCAGACGACCACCGACCCCCAGGGCCGCTACCGGCTCGTGGGCCTTCCGGCCAAACCCGGCAGGTTCAACGGCGACATCGAGGAGATCATCGCCGGAGGGGGTGCCACGCCGCCCTACCTCTCGGCGACGAAGCCGATCGGTCGGTTCGAAGCCGGCAAGCCCACCATCGTCGACCTCGCCCTCCGTCGCGGGGTCCGGGTCAAGGGGCGGGTCGTCGACAAGCAGACCGGCCAGGGCGTCCGCTCGATCGCCGTCTACTTCGTCCTGGCCGGGAACCCCTACTGCACGCCAAACCCCCGGGCCATGTCGAGCAGCCTGCCAATCGGCCCATGGACCGACGACGACGGGAACTTCGAGCTGGTCGCGTCGCCGGGCCCGGGGGCGATCGCCGTGCGGGCGCGAGGCAAGAGCTTCCTGTACGACGACGAGGGCATGCCCTACCGGCGGGGGACGGGCGTGGAGACGATCCCGGGGCTGAAGTGGCAGAGCGTGGAGTCGGGCCTCGTCGACACGCTGACCGACATCTTCAAGCCGTACGAGTACCACGGCGTCGCGGGCGTCGACCCGAAGCCGGGCGATGCGGAGATCACCTGCGAGATCCTGCTCGACCGCGGCCGGTCGGTGCCGGGCCGGGTGGTCGGCCCGGACGGCTCGCCGCTGGCCGGGGCGGTCGTCCTGGGGGACGAGGATTACATCTTCGACCGAGGGCCCGAGCCGCAGCCGTCGGCCGATTTCGTGGTAGCGACGCTCGTCCCGAACGCCCCCCGCACCGTCACGGCCTACCATGCCGAGAAGAACCTCGCCGGGTCCCTCGTGGTCGGGCCCGACGAGGTCGGCCCGGTGGTCCTGAAGCTGGAGCCGCAGGGCGAGGTGACAGGCCGGCTAATCGACGCCGCCGGGCTCCCGGTGGCCGGCTGGCAGATCATGCACGGCAACCCCCAGTCGTCGAAGCCGTCCGACGCCGGCGGGGGCGCGGTGGTCGCCACGACGGCCGGGGACGGCCGATTCCGCATCCCGAGGATCGTCCCCGGGCGGAGCTACACCTTCACCGTCTGGAGCCTGCGGCCCAACCCGCAACACCCCAGGAACGTGACCCTGGTCGAGGGCCTGATCGTCCCGAGCGGCGAGACGAAGGACCTCGGCGACGTGTCCCGCGACGCGGGCGATTAAGCCCTACGAGAGCCGATCAGGGCGGGCGGCCCTCCCGCTGCGCGAGGGCCGCTCGGCGCCCTTTCGCCCCGCCTGTTCCCTCACCGCCGACGGTTCCGCTAGAATCGGACCTCGGGACGCCGGCTCGTGCTGCGACGCCCCTCTCTTCTCGACGGCGTCTCACACGACATCACGATCCGCATCCGAGAGCGACTCCCATGATGATGCGTCTCCTCCTCTTCGCGACGGGCCTGGCGTCCGCCCTCCTCACAGCCCCGATCGCGGACGCGCGGGCCGACTCGCCGCCGATCCGCGTCCTCTTTCTGGGCGACCGCGGGCACCACGACCCGGCCGACCGCGAGGCTCAGATCGCGCCCGTGCTGGCCCTCCGCGGGATCGACGTCGCGTACACCGAGGACGTCGCCGCCGCGTTGAACCCGGAGACGCTCAAGGGCTACGACGCCCTGATCCTCTACGCCAACATCGACGAGATCGCCCCGGCGCAGGCCAAGGCGCTCGTGGACTACGTCGAGGGGGGCGGCGGATTCGTGCCGATCCACTGCGCCTCCTTCTGCTTCCGGAACTCGCCCGCGTGCGTCGCCCTGATCGGCGGCCAGTTCAAGAGCCACGAGACGGGCGTGTTCGAGACCGCCGTCGTCGCCCCCGAGCACCCGATCACCAAGGGGCTCGTCCCGTTCAAGACATGGGACGAGACCTACGTCCACGAGAAGCACAACGCCGAGGGCCGCACCGTCCTCCAGGTCCGCCAGCAAGAGCCCTGGACCTGGGTCCGCACCCAGGGGAAGGGCCGCGTCTTCTACACGGCCTACGGCCACGATTCGCGGACCTGGGAGCAGCCCGGGTTCCAGGCGCTCCTGGAGCGCGGCATCCGCTGGGCGGCCGGCAGGCCGGTGTTCGACTCGCGGCCGACCGTCGCGCCGGGGCTGAAGCCGGCCGAGGTCGTCGACGCCGGCTCGGACATCCCCAACTACCTGCCGTCGGAGAAGTGGGGCGTGCAGGGCGAGCCCTACCGCAAGATGCCCGCCCCGCTCGGCCCGGCCGAGTCGCTCAAGCACCTGATCGTCCCCAAGGGCTTCGAGCCCCGCCTGTTCGCCGCCGAGCCCGAGATCGCCAGGCCGATCTGCATGGCCTGGGACCACAAAGGCCGGCTCTGGATCGCCGAGAGCTTCGACTACCCCAACACCAAGCAGGGCCGGGGCGCCGAGGGCCGCGACCGCATCAAGGTCTGCGAGGACCGCGACGGCGACGGCCGGGCCGAGACCTTCACCATCTTCGCCGAGGGGCTCAACATCCCGACGAGCCTCTGCCATCACGACGGCGGCGTGATCGTCCACCAGGCGCCCGACACCCTGTTCCTCAAGGACACGGACGGCGACGGCAAGGCCGACGTGAAGAAGGTTCTGTTCACCGGCTGGGGCACGGCCGACACCCACGCCGGCCCCAGCAACCTCCGCTACGGCCTCGACGGCTGGATCTACGGCATCGTCGGCTACTCGGCCTTCAAGGGGACCGTCGGCGGCGAGAGGCTCGCGTTCGGCCAGGGGATCTACCGGTTCAAGCCCGACGGCTCCAAGCTGGAGTTCCTCCGCAGCACCTCGAACAACTCGTGGGGCCTGGGCTTGAGCGAGGAAGGGCTGATCTTCGGCTCGACGGCCAACGGTTGCCCGAGCGTCTTCCTGGGGGTCCCCAACCGCTACTACGAGTCGGTCCGGGGCTCGTCCCCGAGCGTCCTGCGGATGATCTCCGCGACCAACAACATCTACCCCGAGACCGACAAGGTCCGCCAGGTGGACCACCACGGCGGCTTCACCGCCGCCGCCGGCCACGCGCTCTACACGGCGCGGGCGTATCCGGCCCCGTACTGGAACAAGACGGCGTTCGTCGCCGAGCCGACCGGGCACCTGCTGGCCGCGTTCACGCTCCAGCCCAAGGGGAGCGACTTCGCCTCGTACAACGGCTGGAACCTCGTCTCCAGCGACGACGAGTGGACCGCGCCGATCATCGCCGAGGTCGGCCCCGACGGCCACGTCTGGGTCGTCGACTGGTACAACTACATCGTCCAGCACAACCCCACGCCCCAGGGCTTCCAGACCGGCAAGGGGGCCGCCTACGAGACCCCGCTGCGCGACAAGACCCACGGCCGGATCCACCGGATCGTCTGGAAAGACGCGCCCCAGCCCTCGTGGAAGCCGCTCGACCCGGCCGACGCCGACGGCCTCGTGGCGGCGCTGGGGAGCGACAATCAGCTCTGGCGGCTGCACGCCCAGCGGCTCCTGGTCGAGCGCGGCAAGGCCGACGTCGTCCCCGCCCTGCTCGCCCTGGCGGCCGACCCCAAGGTCGACGCGATCGGCCTCAACCCCGGCGCGATCCACGCGCTCTGGACGCTCCGCGGCCTGAAGGCGATCGACGGCGACGCCAAGGCGCGGGGGGCGGCCGTCGCGGCCCTCAAGCACCCCTCGGCCGGAGTGCGCCGGAACGCCTTGCAGGTCCTGCCGCGCGACGCCGAGACGGTCGCGGCGGTGGTCGCGGCCGGCTCGCTCGCCGACCCCGACGTGCAGGTCCGGCTGGCCGCCCTGCTGACCCTGGCCGACGTCCCGACCGACCCGGCGGCCGGCGCGGCGATCGCCAAGGCCCTGGTCGCGGGCCTGGGCGCGGGCGACCGCTGGCTGACCGACGCCGCCGTGAGCGCCGCGGCGGCCCACGCCGAGCCCTTCCTGAAGGCCCTGGCCGCGACCGGGGCCGAGGGCGTGCCGTCGCCCGCCATGCTCCGGGTCGTCGAGCGGGTCGCCGAGCACCACGCGCGGGGGGGCCCGGTCGACGCGATCGGCGGCGTCCTCGCGGCCTTCGGCGACGTGGCCGCGACCCCCTTCGGCCGTGCGGTCGCCGAGCGCGTCGTCGTCGGCGAGGCCAGGGGCTGGCCCGCCGACCGCAAGCCGACGCTCGACGCGGCCGCGGAGCAGGCGCTCGCCGGCCTGCTCGACCGGCTCCCCTCGGAGGGCCGGGGCCGGCTCGTCTTCCTCGGCTCGCGATGGGGGAGCGAGGCCATGAAGCGCGCGTCCGAGGACGTCGCCAAGGCCCTGCTGGCCCGGGTGGGCGACGACTCGAAGCCCGAGCGCGACCGCATCGAGGCCGCCCGCGAGGTCGTCGAGCTGCGGCCCGAGGACGACGCCGTCGCCGCCGGGCTGGTCGCGGCGATCGCCCCCCGGACGCCCCCCGCGCTGGCCGCCGGGCTGGTCGAGGCGCTGGCGAAGGGCCGCGCCCGCGGCGCCGGCCCGGCCCTGCTCGACGGCCTGCCGCGGATGACCCCCGCGACCCGCACCCTCGCCCTCCGCGCCCTGCTCGGCCGCGGCGACTGGACCGCCGACCTGCTCGACGCCGTCGACTCCGGCAAGGTCGGCTGGGACGGCTTCTCGCTCGACCAGAAGCAGGCGCTGGCCGCCCATCCCGACAAGGCCCTCGCCGAGAAGGCCGCGCGGCTCATCGCCCGCGGCGGCGCGCTGCCCGACGCCGACCGTCAGGCGGTCGTCGAGAAGCTCTCGAAGGTCGTCCTCGAAGGGGGCGACCCGGCGCACGGCAAGAAGGTCTTCGTCGATCAGTGCGTCAAGTGCCACAAGCACTCCGGCGAGGGGGGGAACGTCGGCCCCGACCTCAGCGGCATGGCCTCGCACCCGCGGTCCGAGCTGCTGGTCCACATCGTCGACCCCAGCCGGAGCGTCGAGGGCAACTTCGTCCAGTACACGCTCGCCACCGCCGACGGCCGCGTCATCAACGGCCTGATGGCGTCCGAGTCCAAGACGGCCGTCGAGCTGCTCGACGCCGACGCCAAGACCCACGTCGTCCTCCGCGAGGACATCGACGAGATGACCGCCTCCAGGAAGTCGCTCATGCCCGAGGGCTTCGAAAAGCAGGTGAGCGAGGCCGACCTGAAGGACCTGCTCGCCTTCCTCACCCAGCGCGGCAAGTACCTGCCGCTGGACCTCCGCAAGGCGGCCGGCGTCGTCACCACCCGAGGCATGTTCTACGCCTCGGAGTCGCCCGTCGAACGCCTGGTCTTCGCCGACTGGGGGCCGAAGGAGTTCCAGGGCGTCCCCTACCAGCTCATCGACCCCAAGGGGGGCCGCACGCCCAACGCGATCATGCTCAACGGGCCGATCGGCGAGGTCGCGCCCAAGATGCCCAGGGCCGTCGAGCTGGACTGCAACGCGCCGGCCAGGGCCATCCACATCCTCGGCGGGATCGGCGGCTGGGCGTACAACGGCGGCGAGCCGAGCAAGTCGGTGTCGATGATCGTCCGGCTCCACTACGCCGACGGCGAGGTCGAGGACCACCCCCTGCTCGACGGCGTCCACCTCTCGGACTACATCCGCCCGGTCGAGGTCCCCGGCTCGGAGCTGGCCTTCAACCTGGGCGGCCGCCAGCTCCGGCACGTCAAGGTGGTCCCCGGCCGCGCCGGGCCGATCGCCCGGATCGAGCTGGTCAAGGGCGACGACCGCACCGCGCCCGTCGTGATGGCCGTGACGGTGGAAACCGAGTGAGCGGCGCGCGACAATCGCCGCTCCAACCCCTCGGAGACGCCCCGCCGCCACGGCGGGGGTCGCCGCCGCCCCCGAGATCGATTCGAAAGGAATGACATAGTGAGACGCATCCTCTTCGGCGCTCTCCTGGCCGCGTGCCCCGCGGCCGCCCTCGCCGACGACGCGCCGCCCTGGAAGCCCGCCCCGGGCTCGCTCATGACCCGCTGGGCGGAGCAGGTCGACCCGGCCACCGTGCACTCGGAATACCCCCGGCCCCAGCTCGTCCGCGAGGCCTGGACGAACCTCAACGGCCTCTGGGACTATGCCGTCCGCCCCGCCGCCGACGCCCGGCCCGAGGCGTTCGACGGCCGGATCCTCGTCCCCTTCCCGATCGAGTCGGCCCTGAGCGGCGTGAAGAAGGCGGTCAAGCCCGACGAGACGCTCTGGTACCGCCGCACCTTCCCGCTGGAGAAGCCGGCCGACGGCGTGCGGCACCTGCTCCACTTCGGGGCCGTCGACTGGGCGGCGACCGTCTACGTCAACGGCGCGAAGGTCGGCGAGCACAAGGGGGGCTTCGATCCGTTCACGTTCGACGTCACCGACGCGCTCGACTTCGCCAGGCCCGCCCAGGAGGTCGTCGTCGCGGTCACGGACCCGACCGACGCGGGCAGCCAGCCCCGCGGCAAGCAGGTCCTCAAGCCCCAGGGCATCTTCTACACGGCCGTCACCGGCATCTGGCAGACGGTCTGGATGGAGGCCGTCCCGGCGCGACGGATCGACTCCCTGAAGATCGTCGCCGACGTCGACGCCGAGGAGGTCCGCGTCACCCCCGCGGTCGTCGGCGGCGATCCCGGCGCGGCCGTGCGCGTGGTCGTCTTCGAGGGCGACAAGGTCGTCGCCGAGGCGACCGGGCCGGCCGGGGAGGCGATCAAGATCCCCCTCCCCGAGCCGAAGCTCTGGGGCCCCGATTCGCCCTTCCTCTACGACCTCAAGGCGAGCGTCGAGGGCGACGGCGGCGACGCGGTCGGCTCGTACTTCGGCATGCGGAAGATCGCGCTCGGCAAGGACGAGGCCGGCGTCCTGCGGCTGATGCTCAACGGCAAGCCCCTGTTCCAGTACGGCCCGCTCGACCAGGGCTGGTGGCCCGACGGCCTCTACACCGCCCCCACCGACGAGGCCCTCAAGTACGACCTCGAGGTGACGAAGAAGCTCAACTTCAACATGATCCGCAAGCACGTGAAGGTGGAACCCGCCCGCTGGTACCGCCACTGCGACGAGATGGGCCTCCTCGTGTGGCAGGACATGCCCGCCGGCGACAACAAGGACGACGCCTCGAAGGAACAGTTCGGCGCCGAGTGGAAGGCCGTGATCGACGCCCTGCACGACCACCCGTCGATCGTCATGTGGGTGCCGTTCAACGAGGGCTGGGGCCAGCACGACACCGAGCGCGTCGTCGCCTGGACCAAGGAGTACGACCCGACCCGGCTGGTCGACAACGCCAGCGGCTGGACCGACAAGGGCGTCGGCGACGTCAACGACATGCACAACTACCCCGGCCCCGGCATGCCCGCGCTCGAAGAGAAGCGCGCGGCGGTCCTGGGCGAGTTCGGCGGCCTGGGCCTGCCGCTCGAAGGCCACACCTTCTCCGAGAAGGACAACTGGGGCTACGTCAGCTTCAAGAACGTCGAGGACCTGGGCGAACGCTATCTGGGCCTGATCCACCGCCTGAAGGCGCTCTCGGGCCTGGGCCTGTGCGCGGGGGTCTACACCCAGACGACCGACGTCGAGGTCGAGGTCAACGGCTTCATGACCTACGACCGGGCCGTGATCAAGCTCCCGGCCGAGGCCGTCGCCGCGGCCCACGCCGGGCTCTACGACGCCACGACGCCGCTCAAGGCGACCGTCCTGATCCCCACGGCCCAGGCGGGGCCGCAGGCCTGGAAGTACACGACCGAGGCCCAAGCCGAGGGCTGGAACCAGCCCGAGTTCAACGACTCCGCCTGGCCGTCCGGGCCCAGCGGGTTCGGCACCAAGGCCACCCCGGGCGCGATCGTGAACACCGAGTGGGCGACCGCCGACATCCGCATCCGCAAGGACTTCGACCTCGCCGAGGCCCCGACGGGCGAGATCTGGCTGTCCATCCACCACGACGACGAGGCCGAGGTCTTCCTCAACGGCAAGTCGGTCGCCAAGCTCGGCAAGTGGACCTCGAGCTACGAGTTCGTCCCCCTCGCCGCCGACGCCGCCCAGGCCCTGAAGGCCGGCAAGAACGTCGTCGCCGTCTCCTGCCACCAGGACAGGGGCGGCCAGTACATCGACGTCGGGCTGGTCGAGATCAAGCAGGTCAAGCCCTGACGCCGCCTCGATCCCATCCCATGACGTGAAGCGAAGCGGCCCCGCCATAGCCGGCGGGGCCGCTTCGCTTCGACCATCCGCCGCCCTTCGCCGCAGAAGGGGGCCGGGCTCGACGGCCCTGGGCCGTCTCGATTCAGATCAAAGCCGCCGCCGCGCCAGGACGCAGCCACCCCCAGATTCGAATCCGCCCCTCATCGAGGCTGATCGGGGCGCCGATCCGCTTGAGCGCCTCGACGATCGCTTCGCGTCGGGGGTCCGCATGGATCTCCAGCCACTCGATCGTCTCCCAGGGCCGGGGATGGTAGATCCACTCGCGATCCCAGGTCGCGAGGGCCGGCTCGGGCCCCTGGATATCCTTGATGCGGAATCCCGGGGGGCCGCCGGACAGCCCGCGCATGGCCTCGACGACTTCACGCCACTTGGTGGCGTTCATGGCGGAGACGAGCCGCTCACGCTCGGCGTACCGCCTCCACGCCTCGACCTCCCGACGCCGTTCCCCCATGGTTCGCCGCCTCCTCGCGAGATCCGCGACGGCGCCGCACGGCGGCCTCCGCCCGTCACTTCGGCGCGGCGGCGGTCTCGGCGGGCTTCTTGTCGTCGGGGCCGGCGTCCTGGCGGAGGACGACGACGCGGTCGTGGAGGACGAGGACGAGGTCGGTGCGGCCGTCGCCGTCGACGTCGCCGACGGCCATCTCGCGGGGCTCGAACGAGGCTCCGCCGCCGCCGCGGAACGACTTCCGCTCGTAGAGCTTGAAGGTCAGGGCGTGGAGCAGGTCCTCGGTGCCGTCGTAGCTGGCGACGTCGAGGGCCTGCTCGACGACGTCGGTGAAGACGACGTCGGCGACGCCGTCGGCGTTGAGGTCGCCGGCGATCAGGTCGCCGAGCCGGCCCTCGATGGTCCTGGGCTCGTAGCTGGCGATGACCTTGAGCCGGCGGCCCCGGCCCCCCGTCTGGAGGACGGCGAAGCGGTCGGTGCCGGCGATCAGGAGGTCGTCGCGGCCGTCGGCGTCGAAGTCGCCGACGTGCAAGCCCTCGAAGTTGATCGACCCCAGGGCGAGGCTGCCGGCCTGGCGGTAGACGCCGTCCTTGGGGGTCAGGAAGAGGAGCGACTTGGTGCTGCGGTCGAGCAGGACGACGTCCTTGCGGCCCTCGCCGGTGACGTCGAGCGCGGCGGCGCCCTGGATCTGGGCCGTGCCCCGGGCGGCGTTGTACTGGTCCTTGATCTGCCACTGCCCCTTGTCGTCGAGCTGGACGCGGCGGCCGAAGGTGTTCTGGGCGACGACCAGGGCGGGGCCGTCGAGGTCCGTCAGGCTCACGCCGGCCGGGGTCGCCCCGCCGAGCGGGCCGAGGCCGCCGGCGAACGGCTTCAGGCCCTCGTCCTTCTGGCCCAGGAGCAGGATCGGGGCCCCGAAGCCGCTGAAGACCAGCAGGTCGGTCTCGCCGTCGCGGTCGACGTCGAGGGCGCGGATGGCGGTGGGCGCGCCGGAGAGGCCGGCGAGGGGGACGGCCTCGGCGGCGCCGAACTTGACCTCGGCGGCCCCGCCCGAGGCGTCCGGACGCACGGCCCGCAGCTCGAAGGCGTCGGCGCCCGGCTTGGTCCTCGCGGCGTAGACGACCGCGGGCTTGCCCGACTCCTCGACGTCGGCGAGGGCCATGGCGACGGGCTCGCCCTTGATCGCCAGGGCCGTCGGGAAGCTCAGCCGGCCGTCCTCGAAGCGGCTGCGGCCGATCTGCTTCTCCTGCTCCGAGAGGACGAGGGCCTCGTCGCGGCCGTCGCCGTCGAGGTCGGTCAGGATCACCCCCTTGCCGCCCAGCAGGCCGGGGAACGACTCGCCGGTGCTCAGGCCGGTCCCGCCCGACTGGCGGTAGACCCACATCTGGGCGTTGGCCGGGTCGGTGACGACCACGTCCTTCTTCTTGTCGCCGTCGAGGTCGCCCACGGCCAGGCTGCGGCCCCGCTCGTTCCCCTTGGGGAGGCCGAAGAAGGCCAGGCGGCCCCAGCGGTCGTCGGAGTCGGCCGCGGACTCGTCGAGCTTGTAGACCTTGCCCCGGCCCGACTGCTCCTCGACCGTGAGCACCTCGACCCCCTTGCCGCCGTCGAGCTGGCCGAACGCCAGGGCTCGCACCTTGGCGATCGCGAACCGCTGCTCGGGCCCGAGCTTCTTGTCGGGCGTGGCGAACCGGACGTGGATCGGGTGGTCGGACTCGCCGTCGAGGATCACCAGGTCGGACGCGCCGTCGCCGTCCAGGTCCTGGATCTTGACCATGCTGGGGGTGGCCGCGGTGTGCGGGGCCCGCTCGGGCTCGGACAGCACGCCGGGTTCGGTCTGTCGGATGAGGACCAGCTCGCCCTCGGTCAGCAGCGCGACGTCGTCGCGGCCGTCCTGGTCGACGTCGCCGACGGCCAGGGCGTTGGAGCTCTCCAGGGCGTCCCCGCACTTGATCCGCTTCGGCGGCCCGAACTTGCCCGCGCCCTCGTTGTGGAGGATGACGATCTCGGCCGGGGTGCCGTAGAAGACCAGGTCGGCCTTGCCGTCGCCGTTGAAGTCGCCCGAGCCCAGGCTGACGACCTCGCGGTCGACCGGGATGTTCGCCGGCCGCATCCGCTTGTCGGAATCCAGGTCATTGACCTCCTTGCGGAAGGGCCGGGCGTCGGCCGCCCCGGCGGCCTTCTTGGAGGAGAGCAGCAGGTCGATCCGCGACCGGGCGTTGTTGGCGACGATCACGTCGTCGACCTTGTCGCCGTCCACGTCCGCGAGCGTCAGGTTGCCGATCCGGTAGTCGAGCTTGTACAGCTCCAGGGGCAGGAAGCCGAAATAGTCGGCCAGGCGGGCCTTGCCGGCCGGCTTGGGCTCGTCGTCCCCCGCTCCGGCGCGTCCCGCGCCCGCCGCGGCCCCGAGGCAGGCCCACATCAGAACGAACCCGCGAATCCCTGGCGGCTTGATCATCAAAGCGGTTCCCGACGTGCGGCGATTGGAGGCCGGACGGCCGACGCTTTCGGCCGTTCCCCGCCCCCAGACTACGACCCCCGGCCGAGATCGACAAGTGGAGGACTTTTCGGGACGGGGAAACCGTGACGCGCCCCGCCCCGCGCGGGATCGACCCCCGTCCGGGGGCGAATAGGCTCAAGCCGGGCCGCCGATCGGGCCGAAGATCTCCACGTTCGGACTTTGACGATTCTTCCGTCCTTGCCACGGCGGCCCGCCCATGAACGATCGCCCCAGGAAAAGCCGAGCGACGCCGGGTCTCCGGCCCGCGACGAGGATCCTCGTCGCGGCGGCCGCGCTTTTCGCCCGGGGCCTCGCCGCGGCCGCCCAGGAGCCGCCCCGCCCGGTCGTCGCCCTGCCCCCGCCGCCGCGGGTCGAGGCGGCCGTCCCCGAGGTCGACGCCCTGCCGCCCCCGGCCGACGCGAAGGCCCCGGTCCTCTCGGGGGACGGCTCGCCGTCGGGGACGATCGAGATCAAGGTCGGCCACGGGCGGTTCCTGACGTTCCCTGAGGACATCGCCCAGCCGAACAAGGCCGTCCCCTTCCTCGCCGTGGGCGACCCGACCGTGGCCGACTTCTTCCAGGTCGGCCCCCGACGGATCCGGCTGATGGGCAAGCGTCTAGGGACCACCGACCTGACGATCGCCACGGCGTCGGGGCGGACGTTCGAATACGAATTGCGGGTCGTCCCGGACCTGGCCGCGCTGGGGGTGGAGCTGCAGCGGCTCTTCCCCGACGCCCGCCTCACCCTGTCGCCGCTGCGCGACAAGGTCGTCGTCGAGGGCCAGGCCCGCGACGCCAGCCAGGTCGCACGCATCATCTCGACGATCGACGGCTACATCCGCAACGTGCAGCGGGTCTCGATCCTCGGGCAGGTGGGCGACGCCCTGAACGTGATGGAAGGCCGCGATCCCAACGCCCCGGAGGAGGCCGCCAACCCCGACGGCTCGCCGTCCGCCCCCCCGCAACAGGGCGGCTCCCCCGGTTTCTCCGGCGAACTCGCGGGGGCCGGCGGGGGCCTGCTCGGCAGCATGGGGCCCGCGGCGGCCGGCATGGGAGGCATGGGCGGCGCCATCATGCCCCCCTCCACGCCGGGGTCGATGACGGCCAATCAGATCGCCGCGAACCAGGTCCAGGTCATCAACCTGATCCACGTGCCGACCTCGCAGCAGGTGCTGCTGAAGGTCCGGGTGGCCGAGCTGAACCGCACGGCCTTCCGCCAGATCGGGGCCGACTTCCTGGCCTCGATCCCCCAGTTCGCCAGCCTGTTCGGCACCCAGATCGGCGGCTCCACGTTCGTCCCCGGCCAGATCGGCCGGACGACGTTCAACCCGATCCTCCCGCCCGACGCGCGGGACATGACCCTGGGGACGGGGACGACCCTCTTCGGGACGTTCTCCGACGCCCGGTTCAACGCGGTCCTCCAGGCGCTGAGGCGGAACAACCTGCTGAAGATCCTCGCCGAGCCCAATTTGGTGACGCTCAACGGTCATCAGGCCAATTTCCTGGCCGGCGGCCAGTTCCCGGTGCCGGTCAACTCGGGGCTGGGGGGCGGGGTCGGCGGCGGCAACGTCCAGGTCGAGTTCAAGGATTTCGGCGTCCGGCTCGCGTTCCTGCCGATCATCGAGGACGGCGAGACCATCCGCCTGACCGTCGACCCCGAGGTCAGCTCGATCGACTTCTCGCTGGGCACCACCCTGGTCCCCGGCGGGTCGCCCGTGCCCGGCCTGAACATCCGGCGCTCGCACACCACCGTCGAGCTGCGGCAGGGGGAGACGCTGGCCATCGCCGGGCTCATGCAGCTCGCGCTCGACGGCCAGACCCAGCGGATCCCCGGGCTGGGGGACCTCCCCTACATCGGCGCGTTCTTCAGCAACACCACGAGCAACCGCATCGAGAAGGAGCTGGTGGTTTTGGTGACGCCCTACCTCGTCGAGCCCATGCGGCCGGGCCAGGTCCCCCCGACGCCCGGCGACGAGGTCGACCAGCCCAACGACCTGGAGTTCTTCCTCATGAACCGGATCGAGGGCCGCACCGGCGTCGACGCGCGGGCGACGACGATGTACGACGACCCGCTGCACCTCGTCCGGCCCGCGCTCGTCGAGCGCAAGTACCTGATCGGACCCGTGGGATACTCGAAGTGAGGGAGGAGCGAACCGCGATGGACCCGACCTTCCGGCGCCGTCGGGCGTCCGCCGCCTGGATCCTCGGGCTGGCGACGGCGACGGCGCGCGTCGCCTCGGCCCAGCCGGCCGGCGAGGCCCCCGTCTTCATCCCCCATCCCATGCCGCCGGCGATCGCGCCCGCGGCCTACGGGCCGGCCCCGGCCGTCGTCGAGCCGCCCCTCGTGCGGCCGGCCCCGGTCGCGATCGAGGCCCCCCCCGACGAGATCGAGAACCCTCTGGAGCGGGCCCCGCTCGACCCGGTCGCCGCCGCGCGGAAGGGGCCGCACTTCTTCTTCAAGAAGATCCGCTCGTGGCACTGGAGGCGGGCGCAGGGGAAGCTGCTGGGCTACCCCGAGGAGTTCAGGCCCCGCATGCTGGGGTCCTCGGTCTACGCCATGGGCCGGACGATGGCGTCCAACGGGGCCGAGGCCCGGCTGGCCCTGCACGACTACGACTTCGCCCCGGGATCCGCCGAGCTGAACGAGCGGGGCCGCGACCAGCTCGCCAAGGCCGCCGCGCAGCTCGCCGCGAGCCCCTACCCGCTGATCGTCGAGCGGACCCCGGACGACCCCGAGCTGGCCGGGGCGCGGCGGCGGGCCGTCCTGGACGCCCTGGCCGCCGCGTCGTTCCCGGTCGCCGAGGAACGCGTGCTCGTCGGCCAACCGCTGCCGTTCGGGATGTCGGGCGTCAACGCCCAGATCGTCAGCGCCAACGCGCTGAACCGGACGCAGCAGTACGGGCCGCCGATCCCGATCAACGCGAACGGCGTGAACAGCCCGAGCGGCGTCACGAACCAGATGGTGGGCGTGGTCCCCGGCCAGTGAGGCGGGGTGGTCCGCCGGCGACGGCGGCGACGGGAGGAGCGATCATGCGACTCGGCCGACCTAACGGGCGGATCCTCGGCGGCTGCCTGGTCCTGACGGCGGTCGCCTGCGCCGGCTGCCGCGGGGGCCCGGGCCGGCGCGGCGAGCACGCCTCGGCGAGCCTGCTGGACTCGGGGAGGGCGGCGAAGGTCTCGCACCGGCAGGCGGCCGACGTCGAGATCGCGATGGCCCGCTCGCTGGAGCAGTCCGGCGACCTGGCCGGCGCCGAGGCCGCCTATCGCGACGCCCTGGCCAAGGACCCCCGCCGCGGCGACGCCGAGGCCCGCCTGGCCGTGCTGGCCGACGAGCGCGGCGACCTGAAGGGGTCGGCCGAGCACTTCGAGCGCGCGGCGAGGCTGGCCCCCGACGACCCCGAAATCCTCTGCGACCGGGGCTACAGCTATTATCTCCAGCGTCGCTGGGCCGACGCCGAGGGCTGCCTGCGCAAGGCCCTGCAGAAGGACCCGCGGCACGCGCGGGCCCACAACAACCTGGGCCTGACGCTCGCCCGCCAGGGCGACCGCGACGGGGCCCTGGCCGAGTTCGCGAAGGCGGGCTGCGACCGGGCCGACGCCCGGTCGAACCTGGCCCTGGTGCTGGCGATGGAGGGCCGGGTCGAGGACGCCCGGACGCTCTACGCCGAGGCCGCCGCCGCCAAGCCCGGCTCCGTCGCGGCCCGCGAAGGCCTCCGCGCGGCCGACGCCGCCCTGGCGGCCCGCGGGTTCGGCGGCGGCGCCCGAGAGTCCCTCGCGGGCGCGATCCCGCCCCCGTCGCGGTTCGACCCCGCCGTGGCCCGGGCCTCAGCGACGCGGGGCGACTGACGCGGCCGAGGCGGGCCCCGAGGCGTTCCCGAAGGCCGCCATCGTCTGGAAGACCGCCGGCGCCAGCAGGATCACGAAGATCGCCGGGAAGATGCAGAACAGGGTCGGGAACAGCATCTTCGTCGCCGCCTTCTGCGCAAGCTCCTCGGCCTGCTGCTTGCGGCGCTCGCGGAGCGTCTCGGAGTGGCTCTTCAGGCTCTTGACCAGGCTGGCGCCGAACCGCTCCGACTGGCCGATGACCGTCGAGAGCGAGAGGGCCTCGTCGAGGTCCGTGCGCTGGGCGAAGTGCAGCAACGCCTCGCCGGGCGACCGGCCGAGCTGGACCTCGCGGTCGACGATCCTCAGCTCGTAGCCCAGGAGCGCGTGGGCCGAGACGATCTCCTCGGCGACGCGCTTGAGCGAGCTCTGGAAGCTCAGCCCCCCTTCCAGGCAGATCATCAGGACGTCCAGGGCGTCGGGCAGCGCCCGGCGGAGCTTGATCTGACGCTTCTTCTTCCGCCGGTCCAGCCACATGCCCGGGCCGATCATGCCGGCCATGAAGAGGCCCAGCGCCGCGCCCAGCGAGTGCGCCGGAGGCGTCGCCCCGCTCAACGTCATGACGCCGCCCATCACCAGGGCGAGCATCAGGATCGACAGCTTGACCCCCAGGAACACGTACATCGCCTGGCGGTTGTAGAGGCCCGCCTGGACGAGGCGGGTGGACAGCCGATTGCGCTCGACCTCGTTGTTGGGGACGATCACCTTGCCCAGCTTCGGCAGCGCCGCGCGCGCGATCTTGCCGACGCTCTCGGGCTTCTCGGACCGCTCGGCCTTCCCGGACAGCTCGTCGAGCCGGGCCGAGAGCTTCCGCCCGCGGCCGGACAGGGACAGGCCGGCGAACAGGGCCAGCCCGACCGTCGCCGCGAAGATGCCCAGCATGATGACCGTTTCCGAATCCATGGCCGCCCCTCAAAAGTCGAAGTTCACGATCTTCCGGATCCAGAGGATGCCCAGGACTTCGGCCCCGAAGCTCACGGCCAGCACGTTGGGGTGGTCGAAGAGCACGACCGCGTACTTGTAGTTCATGAACAGCAGGATCACGATCATCAGGGGGGGCATCGCCGCCAGGATCCAGCCCTGCATGCGGCCCTCGGCGGTGAGGGTCTGGATCGCCCCGCGGATCCGGTAGCGGTCGCGGACCACGGCGGCCAGCTTCGTCAGCATCTCGGCGAGGTTGCCGCCGGTCTGCTGCTGGACCAGGACGGCCAGGACGAAGATCTTCAGCTCCACGATCCCGGTCCGCCGCGTCAGCTCGCGGAACGTGACCTCCGGCGAGAGCCCGAGGTTCTGCTGCTCGTAGCAGTAGGCGAACTCGGTGGAGATCGGCTGGGGGAACTCCTGGGCCACGCCGAGGACCGCCTGGCCCAGGCTCTGCCCGGCCCGGACCACCCGCGCCATCAGGTCGAAGGCGTCGGGGAGCTGCGAGCGGAGCCGCTCCATCCGGCGGTCGCGCCGCTTCTTGACGTAGAAGAGCGGCGCCAGGCCCCCCAGGACGAGGCCGATCGCCGCGTCGAGGGGATGGGTGCGGACGGCGGACCCCACGGCGGCGAGCACCGCCGCGGCCACGCCCGCGATCATCAGCAGCCGTCCCGGCGTGACGTCCAGCCCCGACTGCTCCACCATCGACTCGAACGCCTGCCTCCAGGTCGGCGAGCCCTCGCCGGCCCGGACCGCCGCGTCCATCTGGTCGAGGTTCTTGAACAGCGACGCCTTCTTCACCTTGGCGGCCGACGCCGACGCCTTCTTCTTGAGGAACTCGACGTCGACCCGGTCGTTCACCCGCGCGCGGTCGCGCAGGAACAGGTCGGAGACGACCTGGAAGACCGCGACCACGAAGGCGACCGCCGACGCCCCCGCCAGCCCCAGGACGATCGTGTCGTTCACGGCGTCCCCTCCCCCTTGCCCCGGCCGAACAGGCCCCAGAGCCGGTCGCCGTTCCGCGGCTCCTCGGCGTCCGACGGCGGTTCCGCCTGCGGGCGCGACGTCAGGATCCGGCTCTCGAACAGCTCGGGCGCGAGGCCCAGCCCCGCCTCCTCCAGCCGCTCGAGGCACTTGGGCCTGACCCCCGTGCAGTAGTGGTAGCCCTGCGCGGCGCGGGTGCCGTCGACGCCCGTCTGCTTGAAGACGAAGAGGTCGTGCATGCTCACCACCTCCTCCTCCATGCCGACGATCTCCGAGATCTTGATGATCCGCCGTACGCCCCCGGAGAGCCGCGCCGCCTGGACGATGATCTGGACCGCCGAGGCGATCTGGCGGCGGATGATCCAGATCGGCAGGTCGAAGCCCGCCATGCCGACCATCATCTCCATGCGGCCGATGGCGTCGCGGGTGTCGTTGGCGTGGATCGTGGTCATCGAGCCGTCGTGGCCGGTGTTCATGGCCTGGAGCATGTCGAGCGTCTCCGAGCCCCGGCACTCGCCGACCACGATCCGGTCGGGCCGCATCCGCAGCGCGTTCTTGACGAGCTCGCGGGTGCCGATCGCGCCCTCGCCCTCGATGTTCGGCGGCCGGGTCTCCATCCGGACGACGTGCGGCTGCTGGAGCCGCAGCTCGGCCGCGTCCTCGATCGTCGCCACCCGCTCGTCCTCCGGGATGAACGCCGAGAGCGCGTTCAGGAGCGTCGTCTTGCCCGATCCGGTCCCGCCCGAGATCACCATGTTGACCCGCCCCTTGATGCAGGCGGCCAGGAAGTCGACCATCTCCTGGGTGATCGCCCGCTTCTCGATCAGGTCCTGGGTCAGGAGCGGCGACTTGCCGGCGCGGCGGATCGACAGCAGGGTGCCGTCGAGGGCCAGGGGCGGGATCACCGCGTTGACGCGCGACCCGTCGGCCAGGCGGGCGTCGCACAGCGGCGAGGTCTCGTCGATCCGGCGGCCCACGCGGCCCACGATCCGCCGGACGATCTCCACGAGGTGCTTCTCGTCGTTGAAGACGACGTCGGTCTTGGTCAGCCGCCCCCCGCGTTCG
Organism: Paludisphaera mucosa; assembly: GCF_029589435.1. Taxonomy (NCBI): domain Bacteria; kingdom Pseudomonadati; phylum Planctomycetota; class Planctomycetia; order Isosphaerales; family Isosphaeraceae; genus Paludisphaera; species Paludisphaera mucosa. The sequence goes on from NZ_JARRAG010000002.1 coordinate 910,023, forward strand.
ACGTAGACGACCTTGGGGCCGTTGACCAGGATGTCGGAGACGGTCGGGTCGCGCATCAGGCCCTCGAGCGGGCCGATGCCGAACGTCTCGTCGAGCACCTCCTCGATCAGCTGCTCCCGCTCCGTCAGGCTCAACAGGTCGTCGTGCCGCAGGCAGAGCTGCTCGGCGCCGCGGCGGATCTCGTCGCGGATCTCGGACTCGCTCAGCGAGCCGATCGTCGAGAGGTCCATCTCCGAGATCAGCTTCTGGTGCAGGTCCTTCTTGATCCGCAGGTGCCGCTCCTCGGCCGAGGCCAGCCCGGAACTCCGCCGGTCTTCCTGCACGTTGGTCGTCGGGCTCATCGGGTTCGTCCGTTCCGGGATGTCGTGGGCCGCGGCCCGTCGGCCGCGACGGGGTCCACCTCAAGCCTAGGGCGCGTTCCGGGGCGCGGGGGGGATCGCGTCGCCGCGACGCCACGGCCGCCAGACCCGACGCGGGACTTCCCGGCCGGCCCGCGCGTCGGCGGGGCCGTGCGGCGCGCCGAGGGACTGCGCGAGCTGGACAACGCTCCTCGCGACCTTGGAGGACGGCGACTCGATCACGAGCGGGACGCCGTTGTTGTTGGCGCGGGCGACGGTCCGGGCGTCCTCCGGGACCGCGTGCGCGATCTTGCCGCCGAGGGCCTCCTCCGCCTTCGCCCGGGGGACCTCGCCGGGCTGCCCGGCGCGGTTGACGACCAGGCGGATCCGGTCGCCGCCGACGCCCATCCGGCCCAGGTGCTCGCTCGTCCGGCAGACGTTGCGCAGCGAGTTGAAGTCGAGCCGGAAGACGACCAGCACGACGTCGGCCAGGCGAAGCGCGACGAGCTGCTCCTCGCGGAACGTGTGGTCGACGTCGACGACGACGTGCGGGAAGATCGAGCGGGCCAGGTCCAGCGCGCGGGCGACGCCCTCCGGGCGGACCAGGCCGGCGTCGGCCAGGCGGCGCGGGGCGGCGAGCAGGCTGACCCCCGACTCGTGGCGCGCGAACGAGCGTTCGAGCATCACCTTGTCGAACGGGACGTCGGTTTTGCAGAGGTCCGCCAGCGTGAACGACGGCTTGACGTCGAAGAGCGCGGCGAGGTCGCCGGCCTCGAGCTTCAGGTCGAAGAGCCCGGCCGAACCGTGCTCCGCCGCCAGCGCGGCGGCCAGGTTGGCGGCGATCGTGCTCGAGCCGGAGCCGCCGCTGGGGGCGAGCACGGCGACGATCCGCCCGAGGAGCTTCGCGGCCCTGGGGGCCGCGGCCAGCCGCTCGATCGAGGCGGCCAGCTCGACCTCCAGGTCGCCCTTGTCCAGGTAGTCGCGGACGCCGATGCGGTGGGCCTGCAGGACGAGCCGGGCGTCCGACGTCGGGCCGACGGCCAGGAGCCCGCCGCCGGCCGTCGGGACGAGCCGCGACAACAGCTCCAGCGCGGTCGCGGGGTCCGGCGGCAGCACCGCGACCACCACCTCGACCCCCTGCTCGCGGCCCAGCCGCGCGACCGCCTGGTCGGTCGGCAAGACGTTCGCCCTCGGGCAATCGCGCTTCTGGAAGGCCAGGACGGCCCGGATCCGGGCGGCGATCGCCTCGTCGTCGGCGACGATGAAGCAGGACATGGCTAATCCCTTATGAGAAAGACGGCATTCCTTGAGCAACCCCGCCCGTCAGCCCGGCCGCCGCCGCGGCCCGGGCGAGGCGACCGTGGAGACGTCCCCCGGGGCCGGCGGGAGCGGGCGGGCCCGGCCGCCGCGAAGGACCGTGATCTGATCGACGCCGGTCCTGGTCCCGCGCAGGGTGCGGATCGAGAGGACCACCGGGACCGGCTCGGGATCCGGGGCCGGCGGCGGCGCCGCCGCGACGGGCCCCGGGGACGGCTCAGGCTTGTGGACGCCGAGGTCGGCGAGCGTGGCCTTCGTCTCCTCCGCGTCCGAGTCGTCCTTGGCGTTGCGCAGCGACAGGTGGAGCGTCCCCTTGTTCTGCGCCAGGTCCAGGATCGAGGCCTGCCTGGGCGTCACCAGGAGGGTGACCGACCGCGAATCGGTCGGATTGGCGCGGTTGTCGGCCGGCGCGTCGACCATCGTGTGCACGGCCAGCAGCTCGACGTTCTGAATCAAGGTGGACGTCGTCGCCTCGTCGTCCCCGGTGGATCCGGGCGGGGTGATCGTCAGCAGGACGTCCACCTTGTTCCCCGGCTGCAGGAACCCGGCCAGGCTCGACGAGAAGGTGGGCGTCTGGATCGTGAAGGCCCGCATCCCCGGCCGGATCATCGCCGCCATCCCCGCGCGGGTCCCCTTGGGCAGGAGCTTCGGCTCGACGACGAACTCCCCCTTCAACATCGGGATGAACGTCGTCCGCCCGACCGCCTCGGCGATCGAGGGGAGCGCGCCCTCGGGCGCCTGATCCTTGGCCACCCGGCGGAGCTCGACCATCGACGCGTCGATCGCCTCGTCCCGCCGCAGGTCGACCAGGGCGGCCGCCACGGGGACCGTCTCCACGACGGTCGGCTTCTTCCAGGTCGAGCGGACGCCCCAGACGGCGCCCATGCCGCTGATCAGGGCGAGCATCACGACGACGAGCGTCTGCGGCCTCATGGCGGGGGTCCTTCAAACGAGGAGGCGGCCGCGACCGCGGGGGCCGAGCCGACGAGGACGCGGGGCTCGTCGAGGCCGGGCCGCCACCAGAAGACCGTGACGAAGAACCCCAGGCAGGTCGTCGCGGCGAACGGCACCAGCCGACGCCGGCGGTCGCCGCGCGCGGCCTCGACGGCGATCGAAGGCCCCGCCTGCGATGAGAAGTCGCCCCGACGCATCCGCTGGGTCAGGAACAGCAGGTCCACGGCCGTCGCGGCCAGGCCGCCGCCGAGGATCGACAGCACGAACGCATACAGCCCCGCCGCGATCGCCGAGGCGAGGAAGACGTGGACCGTCAGCCAGGGGCCGAGCCAGGCGCCGAGGGCCGTCAGCAGCTTGACGTCGCCCGCTCCCACGCCCCCCATCGCGAAAAACGCGACGAGCAGGCCGAAGCCGGTCAGGGCCCCGAGCCCGCTCGTCGCCAGCCCCCCCCAACCTCCGACCCACGCGGACGCCGCCAGACCGGCCGCCAGCGTCGGGAAGGTCAGGGCGTTGGGGACCTTGAACTTCCAGACGTCGGTCGCGGCGGCGATCACGGTCGCGACGGCCGCCGCCGAGAGGAATAGCATCTCCGAGCGGTCCACGAGATCATCGCTCCCTCGTTAACGTCGGGCGAGGCGGCCGAGCGCCGGGCCCGAAGACTCCGGAGAGGACCGTCGTCCTCGGGCCGCGGAGGTGGAGTCCCGGCCTACCGGAGTGTTTCCGCCATTCGCTGCAGGCTCGAAGCGAGACTCACGCCGAGTTCCGTCGCACCCAGGACCACGGCGGCGGCCACAAACCCGATCGTCATCGCGTACTCGATCATCGTCGCCCCATCGACTTCGAAGGCCAATCGCTTGAGGGCGTTCATCCCCGCGACCTTCCGTCGTTCGAACTGATTCAAAGGAAGGGTCGATAGACGTCCTTGGCCCCCGGAGATCCAATCGGAGGGCTGCTTTCGCGGCCCCCCGCCGCATCGACGACTCGTCGAGGTGGATGAAAAGCGAGCCGCAATCGTCGATCGACCACACGGCCGATCGCGCCGAACTTGCCGCTCAGGGCCGTCAACCGATCGCGGTCTTGACGGTGTCGAACTTGCCGCTCAGGGCCGTGCCGAGCGTGGTCACGGCGCCCATGACGACCACGGCGATCAGGGCCACCATCAGGGCGTACTCGACCATCGTGGCGCCGTCTTCTTCCGACACGAGGCGGTTCAGGAAGCTACGCATCGAATGTCTCCTTAAGGAAGGGGGGGGTCGGCGTCCTCGCCGGTCTTCGGGAGGCGTCGTTACGGCGGATAGGATCGGACGGCGGGACGATCGCTCGATCTCCCACGGCGAGGGTCGGGCCGATCGGCATGGGGCTCGCACGAGCCCGGAAAGCCGTCGATTCGATCCGAATCGCCTGCGTCCGCATCCTCCGTCGGCAGCCGGCGTCCCGCGTCGGCTCACAAGAGAAGCCAAGGTCGCGGATGGGCCCTTGTCAATAAAAACGGCCGCCGCCGGGCGGCCTCCCCCGCGTGCGTCGACGCGACGCATCGCGTGCGCGTCCGGTTCAACTAGCCAGTTTTGCCGTCGTCCCGGCGAAGGCGAGGCCCGCGACCTAGGATCCACTCAGGGCCGCCACGCATACCGCTCGCGCGGGGACGGCGGCCGGGAGGGACGCCGTGAGACGCGGAAGATCTCGAAGACGGAGCCGCCGGGGCGCGGCGGCGGTCGAACTGGCCGTGTTGCTGCCCTTCCTGACCCTCGCCAGCCTGGGGGCCGTCGACTTCGGCCTGGCCTTCCGCTGCGTCGCGGCCGTCACCGACTGCGCGCGGAGCGGCGCGGCGGCCGCCATCGACCCGGCCGTCGGCGCGGCGGGGCTCGACGCCGCGATCCGCGCGGCCGCGGCCGGCGCCGCCGCCGACCTGGACGTCGCCCCTACGGTCTCGTGGGCCGCGGGCCAGGACGCGGAGGGGCTCGACTACGTCGAGGTCACGGCGACCTATGAATACCACGGCATCGTCGGCAGCCTGTCGGGTCTCTCCTCGGCCACGATCGCCCGGACGGTCCGGATGATGCGCGCGCCCCTGTCGGGGAGTTGAACATGATGACGCGAACACTCGACCGTCGGGCCCGCAAGGGCGCCGTCCTGGTGGAATCGGCGATCGTCTACGCGGTCTTCCTGATGCTGCTGCTCGGCGGGCTGAGCGTCGGCCTGGGGATCTTCCGCCACCAGGAGATCGCCCACCTGGCGCGCGAGTCGGCGCGATGGTCGTCCCTGCAGGACGTCTCGATGCGGACCCCGGCGCAGATCATGACGAACGTGATCCGCCCCAACGCGGTCGGCGTGGATCCGGACGACCTGACCGTGACGACGACGCCCGCCCAGACCGACATGGCGACCGTGACGATCACCTACCCGTGGATCCCGGAAGTCTACCTCGCGCCCGTCACGCTCCGCAGTACGGCGCGGGCCCGCATCGCGTACTGAGGTTGCGAGGCGGCCCGCGCCGCCCGCGGGGCGGCCGCCGGAAAGGGGAGTTCGCCATGATCCGCATCTCGTCCTCGCGACCCTGGGCGAAGAAGGGCGCGGTCGCCGTCGTCGCGGCCCTCTCGCTGATCCCGATGCTCGGCGTCATGGCCCTGGCGATCGACGGCGGCCTGCTGCTCGCCGAGCGTCGCCACGCCCAGGCCGCCGCCGACGCCGCGTCCTTCGCCGCGATCCGCACGTATCACGTCGTCTCGCAGGCGGGCGGAGACCGCGACCCCATGGCCGCCGCCAACGCCGCGGCCCTCGCCTACGCGGCCGCGAACGGCTACTCGAACGACGGCGTCGCCTCCACGGTGACCTCGGGCCTCGCATCGCCGCCCGCCCGCTACGGCGCCGCGGACCTGAGCATCCAGGTCGTCGTCGCGTCGCATCAACCTCGTCTCTTCAGCGCGATCTGGGGCCAGGGCCGCGTCGACGCGGCCGGCCGCTCCCTCTCCGTGAGGGTGACCAACGCCCCCCCCTCGATCATCCTGCTCAACTCCAGGGACCAGGGGAGCCTCACGGTCGCCGGCGGTGCCAAGGTGATCGCCGCGGGCGAGATCCAGGTGAAGTCCAACAACGCCAAGGCCGGCGACATCAACAACATGGGGTCCGTCAAGGCGCCGACCCTCAAGGTCGCCGGCAACTACCAGCTCTCCAGCGGGGGCAAGATCGAGGCCGGCACGGCGATCAAGACCGCGAGCGACCCGTCCGCCATGGTCGACCCCCAGGCGAGCCTCGCCCAGCCCGACCCGACGGGCTATGCCACCCGGCAGAGCCCCTCGGGGTGGAACGCCACCAACCCTTTCCCCATCTCTCCGGGCCTCTACAACAGCGGGCTCACGCTCAACTCGGGCGGCATGAACTACACGATGAGCCCGGGGGTCTACTACATCAAGAGCGGCAATTTCACCGTCAGCAACGGCGTGCGCGTCACCGGCGCGGGGGTCATGATCTACCTGTACAACGGCAACGTGGACATCCAGGGCGGCCAGGGGATCTCGCTGACGGCCCCGACGAGCGGCGTCTACCAAAACGTCACCATCTTCCAGCGCTCGCCGCTGAACGTGGCCACCGGCGACTACACCCCCCACACGATCTCGATCGCGAACGGGACGAGCAACACGATCTCGGGCAAGATCTACGCCCCCGGGGCGACGATGACCGTGGCGGGCGGTTCGAACAACACCTACGGCACGCAGTTGATCGTCAACAAGCTGAACATCTCCAACAACGCCGTGGTCAACCTCCCCAAGTCGACCGGCTCCGCCGACGTCGTCTTCCACCTCGCTCAATGAGCCGAGCCCGTCGCGTCGGGGGGGGTTGACAGCCGCCCGCGTCCGCCTCATGCTGATCGTACCGGGCCGAAGTGGCGGAATGGCAGACGCGCCGGACTCAAAATCCGGTGGGGTAACACCCGTGTGGGTTCAAGTCCCACCTTCGGTACTAACGACTTACGGCGAACCGGGCGAGTCGAGCCAGATCCATTTGACAACAAATTGGCAACACCCCGCGGGGGGGTACGCAGGTGGCCGGGATCCCGTTCAGAAACGGCAGCTGGCGGTTGCGGTTTCGGTGAGGCGGGAGCCAACGGACGCTGACCCTGGGACGGGTCGCGGAGGCCGAGGCGAGGGCCAAGGCGGCCCAGGTCGACTACCTCCTCTTGCGGCTGCGGCAGGGGCTGATCGAGGTCCCGCCGGGCGAGGACGTCGTCGAGTTCCTTCTCCGCGACGGCCGGGCCGCTCCTCCTCGAGAACCCGAGAGCCCGGCCCTCGTCGCGTTCAGGGACCGCTCCCTCGAGACGCATCGCGCGTCGCTCGAGCCCCGGACCGTCTCCGGCATCGAGCTCCATTTCAAGCACATCGCGTCTCGGCTGGGCGACGCTTTCCAGATCCGCAAGTTGGGCCTGGCCGACCTGCAAGGCTACGTGGACGCCCGGTCCCGGGCGCGGCACCGCGGGCGCACGATCAGCCCGGCGACGATCCGCAAGGAGTTCGTGTCGCTCAAGACGGCCTGGAACTGGGCCGTCAGGATGGGCCTGGTCGCGGGGCGTTTCCCGTCGGACGGGCTCCGTTTCCCTCGATCAAGCGAGAAATCGCCGTTCATGACGCGCGCGGAGATCGAGCGCCGACTGGCCGAGGGCGGCCTGACCGACCGCCAGGCCGCGGGGGCGTGGGAGGCCTTGTATCTCAAGACCGACGGGATCGTCGAGGCCTTGGAGATCGTGAAGGCCCGGGCGTACCACGCCTGGATCTACGCGATGGCCTGCATGGCGGCCCACGCGGGGGCCCGACGGTCGGAGCCGATCCGGATGCGGACCAGCGACGTGGAATTCACGGCGGGGTCCGTGCTGGTCCGCGAGAAGAAGCGGGTGAAGGGTCGGGACAGCACGCGGCGAGTCCCCCTCACCCCTCTCCTGGTCGGCGTCCTCGGCGAGTGGCTGGCCGCCCACCCCGGCGGGCCCTGGCTCTTCTGCCATTCGTCGGTCGTCGACCGCAGCGGCACGAGGGGCCGGAAGACCCGCGGCCGGGCGGGCTCGCCGTTGTCGCGCGACGAGGCCCACGACCACCTCAAGAGGACGCTGGCCGGCTCGCGGTGGGCCGTGATCCGGGGCTGACGCGTCTGGCGGCACTCGTTCATCTCGGCCTGCGCCAGCCGGGGCGTCGACCAGCGGATGCTCCAGGAGTGGGCCGGCCACATGACGGCCGACATGCAGCGCCGCTACGCCCACCCCCACCCCGGCCTGCAGCGCGACGTCATCCGGACGGTCTTCCCAGGGCCAGGTCCGGCAGGAGGCCCTCCCGCCCGAACCTGACCAGCTCCTCGTGGGCGACCGACCAGCCTGCGAACTTGCCGCGGCCGTTCACCTGCTTCCGAGCCCGGACGCGACCGCGGCGGCACCATTCCCGGACCGTCACCTCGGACTTGCCGAGCCCCCTGGCGACCTGCACGGTCGAGTACCAATCCTGGACGGCCTCGCGCTCGACGAGGGATCGCAGCAGTTCCTCGATCCGGCCCATCCGGGCCTCCATAACATCCCAGGTCTCCGCCTCCCTCGCCGTCGTGGCCATCAGCCTCGGCTACTCCTCGGGGTCGCCTCGCGAAGCGCGGGGTCGATGCCCACGACTATCGCGGGCCCGTCGACGGCGCACCAAGAGGAGCTTGGCGGATTTTCTCCACGCGGCGGCACCACGCCGCGGGCGTCGCGAGGCGACGCGCCCGGCGACGCCGAGCAGGGCGCAGAGCCGATCCCTGATCGTCTCCTCGAAATCCTCACGCGTGCCAGGCTCCGCAACGCCCAGGAAGTCGCCCTCGACCGCGACGAGGACGGCCGAGGCCTGCGACCGCCCGACCGTCAGGGCCGCCGCGTAACAGGAACGGCCCCTCGCCGGGACGGGCCGCGAAGCGTCCTCGACGAGGACGTCGGACGCCCGGCCGTCGACCACGCGGTCGATCGCCTCGATGACGAGGGGCGGCCCGATCGCGACGCGGACGAGCCGCGTCTCGGGCGGCGTCTGAACGACGGATGGTCGCGGCGGGGTTCGATCTCGGCGACGAAGGGCGTCCGGCTTTGGGGGGCCGATCCGTTTTGGCTCCTTCCCAGCCGCCGACCTACGCCGAGCGAGGCCGCGACGGCCCTCCATGACGCGAGGCTGCAGATCCACCGCAGTCGGGTCGCCCGCGGCGACGCCGGGCGGGGGTCCCATCGGCCGCGATTTCGACGCGGCCGCATCCTCCCCGTCTCCCCGCTGGTATTTCGGGTTGCGCGTGAAGAACCGAGGGCTGACGATTCGTTTAATTCCGGCCGGCGTCGGCCGCTCACAGGATGGGCCGGCCCGGTCATGGCCCCACCGGTCGCGGCTTCGGGCCCTCCGGCGACGGGGCGATTGGAGTGCCGTCGCGGTCGTCCCCAGGGGTCGACGGACGGTGGGGTCCTGGAGGAGCGACCAGGGGCCGGGTACGCTCCAAGGCTGCGCGGAGTCGCCCGCCTCGGCGAGACCGGACTCCCCGATCGGCCCGGGGCCCGCGGCGATCGCATCGTCCTCGGGCCGGGCCGGCGCCGAATCCAGGCTCCGGGAACATCTCCGGACTCCCACGCGGGCGAGGACGGCCTCGGTGGGCGTCCGGCAGATTAGAGCGACCCACCGATCGACTCGCGATCGGGACGTCAGGCGACTTGTACGGTTTCGTCTCGTTCCGCGTTCCCGCCGGTTGCGCCGAAGGACCCGGCGAAATCGAGCGCGCCGGGATGGTTCACCCGCTCCGAGGGACGGCCTGCGGGCATCACCGCGTCGAGGGCCGGCTTCCGGACCGGGATCGCGAGGCGGCAAGTCCCTCGCGGTCCCGAAGGGTGTGATCCGCGGCGTCTCGACGGGCCCGGGTCGCGCGACGAGCGAGGTCGGCGTGTCGAGCGGAACCGCTCGCGACCTCGACTCCGCTCGTCGAGCCGACGACACGGAGCGTCTCGACGGCCCCGCCGGCGATCGGAGGGTGCGATTCCTTGACGCCGCAGCTCCGTCCAACCTCCTTCAAGGCGTGCGGGAAGAAGCGGCCCTCTCCAGGCCCGGAAGTCCGACGAATCGATCCGATGTCCGCTCCGCAAGCCCGGGCGCGCCGCGGCCGGGGCGACGGATTCTGGATCACGTGATTCAGTCGACGACCGGCCTCGCACGACGTCTCCGGCGCCCGAGTCGCAGCCTGCGGCGCCAAGGCCTAGGGGAGTCGAGGGCGAGCGGATTCGAAAGCCGTCTACCTGCAGGGGCGACTCCCGACGTAGCCTCCTCCGCGTCGAACTTCCGCTTCTTCGTACATCCGAGCTGGACGCAGTGGCGTCGGGAGCCGTCGTGGATAAGGGACCCCGGATCATCCGGGAATCGTCGGGGCTGCGGCTCGTCGCCGAGGGCGACGCCGCCGAACGAGAGGACGCGTGTAGCCGCGCCGAATCGGCTCCCGAGACGGCGAGCCGATCCCCCGATGGGGGCTGCCGGCCCGGCGAGCCTGGAGTCGCACGGGGACGGAGCACGGGGGAGCCGACCTCGGCGCCGCCCTCGGGTCCGCGGCTCGAAGGCGGGACGGGCGTACCTATCGCCCTCGAGACGTCGACGGCCGCTTCGAGCCTTCTCGAGCGACGTGCGGCTTCGGCAGGGCCCGCCTGTGACGCGGCGGGCGTCGTCGCCACCCTCCCGACGGTGGATTATGGATCGGCGGGGGACGATCTGCGGGAGAACTTCGGCCGAGACGTCACGGGCGTTGGATCGAAGACCGTCCACGAATATCGCGACGCCGGGGGGAGGCTTCTCTTCCAGGTCGTCCGAGGGCCGGGCAAGAGCTTCCGCCAGCGTCGTCCCGACCCCGCCGCCCCGCATCGATGGATCTGGGATGCAGCCGGCGTCGAGCCGACCCTCTATCGCCTCCCGGAACTCCTCGCCGCGGCCCCCTCCCGCCTGGTCTACGTGCCCGAGGGCGAGAAGGACTGCGACCGCGCCTGGCGAGCCTCGGCCTGCTCGCCACGACCAATCCCATGGGGGCCGGCCGGTGGCGGGACCGGTATAACGAGGCCCTGAGGGATCGCGAGGTCGTCGTCCTCGCCGACAACGACGACCCCGGCCGCCGCCACCTCCTGTTGCCCGACCTGCCGCCCAAGGGCGACTTCAGCGACTGGCTCGACGCCGGGGGCTCGGTCGGGGAGCTGGGACGCCTGGCCGCGGCCGCCCTGGCCGACCCGGGCCCGGCGAGCGCGACCCCGGGCGAAACGGCCCCGACCGACGCCGCCGCGTCGCGCCGCGGGGCCGAAGGAGACGTCCTGGAGGCCGCCCGGCCGCACTTCGCCGCGCTGGCGATCGAGTTCGGCCTGAGGGTCGTCTCCGAAAGCCCGAATGAACGGGGCTGGTTGAAATGCCGAGCCGTCGACCGCGACGACGCCCGGCCATCGGCCGGCTTCAACGTGGAGACCGGCGTCTATCACGACTTCGGCGCGGGGGGCCGTCTTTCGTTCCTCGCACTGGCCACGCGCCTGAAACCCGAAGCGTTCCCCGACGAGCGGGTCGTCCTCGACCACCTCGCCGAGCGGTTCGGCGCGGCCCGCCCCGGCGAGGCGTGGGAACCGCCCCTCCCCTTCCACGACGTCGACCCGCCCCCTTTTCCGACCGACGCCCTGGCCGGCTGGCAGCGGGATTTCATTGAGGCCGAGGCCACGGCCACGCAGACGCCGCCCGACCTGGCCGCCATGCTGGTCCTGTCCGTCACGGCCGCCGCCTGCGCCGGGAAGGTTGTCGTCGGCGTCAACGGCGGCTACGAAGAACCCGTCAACATCTTCACGGTCACCGCCCAGCCTTCAGCCAGCCGCAAGACCGCGGTGTTCCGCGACGTCGCCGCCCCGATCGAGGAGCATGAGCGCGACCTGGACGCGCGGTCGGCGCCGGCGATCGCCGAGGCCCGCAACCTGAAGGCGATCGACGAGAGGGCGCTCGAAGATCTGCAGCGGAGGGCGGCGAAGGCGAAGGGCCCCGACCGGAAGTCCTTGGTCGCCCAGGCGGACGAGCTCGCGCGCCGGCTCGCCGCGGCCCCACCCCGCCCGCCGCGCCTGCTGGCCGACGACGCCACCGCCGAGAGCCTGGGCTCCTTATTGGCCGAGAACGGGGGCATGATGGGCGTCTTCAGCCCGGAGGGGGGCAGATCTTCGACCTCATGGCCGGCCGCTACGCCGCGAACAAGGACGCGGCGAAGTACGGCGTCTTCCTCAAGGGGCACGCCGGCGACGCCCTCCGCGTCGACCGGAAAGGCCGGCCGTCGGAGTACGTCGCCCGGCCCGCCCTCACCCTCGGGCTGGCCGTCCAGCCGGAGGTCGTCAGGGGGCTGGGCCGGATCCCAGGCTCGCGGGGTCGCGGGCTCACGGCCCGATTCTTGTTCGCCATGCCCCGCAGCGTCGTCGGCCGCCGGATCGTCGCCCCGCCCGCCGTCCCCGAAAGCGTCAAGCGGGCGTACCGCGAGAGCGTGCTGGCCCTCCTGGGTCAGCCGTCGGACGCGGACGCCGCGTCTGACGGCGTGTCTCGAAAGTCGGTTTCCGGACCTGCCGGCGGGTCATCAGGTGGATCATCGCCAGCTCCACGAACGCTTCGCTGCTGCCCGTCGTTTCCTCGTAGCCCTTGCTGAGCCGGCGCGACCGACCGAGCCAGGCGAAGGTGCGTTCCACCCGCCATCGGAAGGGGATCACCACGAACGTCTTCGCCCCCGGCTTCTTCGTCATCACCTCCAGCCGGACCTTGTTCCGCGGCCGCAGGTCGCGGAGCCATTCGGCGATCCCGCCGTTGTAGATCGCGTCGGCGACGACCAACCGCAGCCGGCTGAAGCGGCGCCGCAACGGCTCCAAGACCAGCCTCGCCCCGTCGCGGTCCTGAACGTCGGCGGGATGGACCTCCACTGACGGGATCAACCCCAGTGCGTCGACCAGGATGTGCCGCTTGCGGCCGTCGACCTTCTTACCGGCGTCGTAGCCCTGCGGCCCCCTTTTTCGGTCGTCCGGGCCGATTGGCTGTCGATGATGGCTGCGGAGGGCTGCCTCTGCCGCCCGTGGGCGACCCGAAGGTCGCCCCGAAGCAGTTCGTTGAGCCGGTCGAAGGCGCCGTCGGCCTTCCACCGCATGAAGTACCAGTACACGATCCGCCAGGGAGCCGGCTGCATCGGGGCGCCGGGTTGGGGGCTCCCTCGTCCCGCCGTGTCCCCAGGGGCGCGCTTTCGCCCCCGAAGGCGGATCGAATGCCCATCTCCGACTCGATGGGACGCCGATCGCCTCGACCACAGCTGCCGAATCCGCCTCCAGCGGTTGGCCCGCCTGGGGCGATCGCGGCGGCGTGGGCGGGCCCCGGCCGAGGAAGGCGGCCCCACCTTCCTCAAGGATTCGTCGAAAAGCCGACGGGCCGGCGACGGCGGCCCCGCGGCCGGATCTCTGCGCGGGCGAAGGCCGGGCCGAGCCCTCGAGCTGCGGGGCGTCCAGCGGCCCGAGCCCCTCGGCACCGAAAGGGCTCACACCTTGAGCGACTCGGCCGCGCCGTCGTCACGGCCGGAAGCCGAGGGGCCGCACCGCGACGGCCTCGTCCGCAAGGCCGGCGCGGCACGGCGGATCGCCCGGTCGCCCAGCGGCCCGGAGCACGAGCTGATCGAGCCGTCGTCCCGACGGGACGAGAAGCCTCGCCCGTAGGCGGAAGAGTCCTGCCGCGTCTTCGGCCGTCCTCCGCGTCAATAGGGCGCCATATCTTCAAGGAAACCGGTCTAAACTCTAAATGCGATGTCGCCATGTATCTACACTCAGCGGTCGGCGTCATCTTCGATTGTAGATCTCACGGTGCCCGTGAGTGGCACGTCCTCTCGGGCGGTCGAGACGGCGTGCGAGGGGCGCGTGCAAGGTCGTGGGCGCCCCCAGCAAGCCGCCGGTGCGAACCCTTGGGCTGAAAATCGTAGCCGCCAAGTCTTGACTGCCGGGGTGGCGTCCGTATTAATGAAAGTTAACGCATTTCGAAAGGCCTTGGTGCCTCCACGGGTGGACGGGCAGTCTCTGCGGAAACCACGCTTCCTCGGCTCCGAAGTCAAGTTCCCCTGGTTCGGCCGGGCGCGCCCGGCGGCTGGAAGGGGCTCTTAACTCAAGAGGACCTCATGCGGGCATCGGCAGGAATCCGCAGGCTCCTGATGACGCTGCTGGTGCTCCGCGTCGTCGCCTGCCCGATCGCCGCCAGCCACGCCGCGGCCCGGTCCGAGGTCCGCTTCATCGTCCGCGTCTGCGTCTGGCCGGCTCCCAGGGCCGGGCGACCCGCCCTCGTCCTGCAACGTCGCGTCGATCCCGCCGAAACGCCGGGTTCGACCCGGACCACGCCGTCGGCCGGACGTCGTGAAGGCGGGGCGATCGCCGCCTCGACCTATCGCTCCGGCCTCCTCGCCCGCACCGGCCTCGCTCCGGTCCACGTCCCCGACCGCCTACGCTGCTGAGGCGGCCTCAAGCCGGTCCACGCCGTCGTCTCCACGCCCTCGCGCCGCGGCCGCCCTCGCCGGGTCGGCCCGAGCCGGCGCGCCTTCTCGCCCGTCCTGGGAGACCTCCGAATGAATGGACTGATCCGCGCCTCGCTGCGCAATCCGCACGCGATCGTGGTCTTCTGCCTGACGCTCGTGATGATCGGGGGCGTCTCGATCTATCTGATCCCGATCGACATCCTGCCTGTCTTCCGCAGCCCGGCGGTGCAGGTGCTGACGTTCTACTCGGGGATGCCCGCGGCGAGCGTCGAGAAGGACGTCACCAATCGGATGGAACGCTGGGTCGGGCAGGCGAACGGCACGCTGCGGCAGGAGTCGCGGTCGATCGTCGGGGCCAGCGTCGTCCGGGACTTCTTCCGGAGCGGGGTCGACCCCAACGGGGCGCTGACGCAGGTCAATTCGCTGGCCACGGCGGCCGTCCCGAGCCTGCCGCCGGGGACGCTGCCGCCGGTGATCCTGCCGTTCGACCCGACGGGGACGACCCCCGTGGGCATCCTCGCCGTCGACAGCCCGGACGGCTCGCAGAACGAGTCGATCCTCTACGACGTGGGGCGGTACGAGGTCCGCAACATGGTCATGAGCATCAACGGCGCGATCGCCCCGGTCGTGTACGGCGGCAAGATCCGGGCGGTCATGGCGTACCTCGACCGCCAGAAGCTCGAGGCCCGCCGGCTTTCGCCCCTCGACGTGATGAACGCGATGGACCAGTATAACGTCTTCCTGCCGACGGGGGACGCCAAGCTCGGCGACGTCGACTACGCCCTCGATTCGAACTCGATGTTCGACTACCCCGCCGAGATGGGGGACATCCCGCTCCGCTCCGAGGTCGGCAACGTCTCGTACCTCCGGGACGTGGCGACGACCAAGGACGCCTCGTTCATCCAGACGAACGTCGTGCGGATCGACGGCCGCCGCGAGGTCTACATCCCGATCTTCCGCCAGCTCGGGGCCAGCACCCTGGCGGTCGTCAACAGCGTGCGCGCCAGGCTGGACGAGTTCACCGCCCGCCTCACCCGGGGCGGCATCCAGCTCAAGCTGGTCATGGACCAGTCGGTGTTCGTCCGGCAGGCCATCTCCAGCCTCGTGCAGGAGGGGGTGCTGGGCGCGATCCTCTGCTCGCTGACGATCCTGCTGTTCCTGGGCCAGATCCGGATGACGGCCATCGCGGTGATGACGCTGCCGATCGCGGTGCTCTCGGCGTGCATCTTCCTCTACTACGCCGGCCAGACGATCAACGTGATGACGCTGGCCGGCCTGACGCTGGCCATCGGGCCGATGATCGACAGCGCGATCATCTGCCTGGAGAACACGCACCGGCACCTGGGCCTGGGGGCGACGCCGAAGGACGCCGCGTATCTGGGGGCGAGCGAGGTCGCGCTGCCGGAGCTGGTCTCGACGCTCTGCACCTTCCTGGTGCTCGCCCCGCTGGCGTTGATGCCGGGCATGGGCGAGTTCCTGTTCATGCCGATGACGCTCGCCGTGGCCTTCGCGATGTGCTCGTCCTACATCCTCTCGCGGACCCTCGTCCCGATGTGCAGCGCCGCCTGGCTCAGCGGCCACGGCCACGGCCACGGCCGCGAGTCGGGCGCCCCGGGCGGCGAGGGGGACGATCGCGACGACGGCCCGCGGCCGGGGTTCGTGGCGCGGGCCTTCGCGCGGTGGGAGCGGGGGATGGACGCCGCCTTCGCGGCGTACGCCCGCCTCCTGGGCCTGGTCCTGCGGCGCCGCCTGCTCGTCGTCGGGACGGCCTTCAGCCTCCTCGCCGCGACGCTGATCCTGATGTGGCCGATCATGCGCCGGGAGTTCTACCCCGAGGTCGACGGCGGGGCCTTCGAGATGTACCTCCGCGCCCCGAGCGGGACGCGGATCGAGAAGACCGAGGAGAAGGTGGCCCAGCTCGAGGAGTTCATCAAGGCGACGATCCCCCACCACGACCTCGAGCAGATCGTCTCGGAGATCGGCGTCAACGCGGACTGGTCGGCCGCGTACACGCCCAACGCCGGGCCCATGGACGCGGTCGTCAAGGTACAGCTCCACGAGCATCGCGGCAAGTCGGCACAAGAGTATGTGCATCTCGTCCGCACCGGCGTGACCAAGGACCCGCGATTCACCGACTGCGACTTCGGGTTCGACTCGGGGGGCCTGGTGCGGGGGGCCATGAACGAGGGCAAGTCGACGCCGATCAACATCCGCGTAACGGGCAAGGACCAGCGGACGGCCTGCACACTGGCCGAGCGGATCCGCGCCCGCTGCGTGAAGGTCGACGGCGTGGTCGACGCCCGGATCATCCAGCGGCTCGACTATCCCGAGTACGTCATCGACGTCGACCGGGCCAAGGCGGCCGACCTGGGGCTGACGCAGTCGGACGTCATGAAGAACGTGGTCGCGGCGCTCAACTCGTCGATCCAGTTCAACAAGAAGAACTTCTGGATCGACCCGGTGGGCGGCAACCAGTACTTCGTGGGCGTGCAGTACCCCGAGGGGGACATCAAGTCGATCGAGACCCTGCTGAACATCCCGATCACCAGCAAGGACCAGCGCAAGGCGATCCCGCTGAGCAACCTGGTCTCGTTGCGGCGGACCACGGTGCCTACGGAGGTCACGCACGACAACATCCAGCCGACGATCGACCTCTCGATGGGCGTATACGGCCGCGACCTCGGCCACGTCTCCGACGAGGTGACCCGGGCCCTCGAGGACTTCGGCGAGCGGCGGTCGGACGGCTCGTGGGTGCCCTTCGACCCTGGGAAGAAGGGCCATTCGCTGCTGAAGGGCTCGAAGATCGTGCTGAGCGGCGAGTACGCGCGGATGCAGGACACCTTCCGCAACCTCGGATACGGGCTCGTCGCGGCGTCGGTGCTGATCTACTTCCTGATGGTCGCGCTCGACAAGTCGTGGGTCGTGCCGCTGACCGTCATGCTCATCGTGCCGCTCTGCCTGATCGGCATCCTGCCGACGCTCTACCTGACGGGGACGGCCGTGAACGTCCAGTCGCTGCTGGGGTTCATCTTCGTCGTCGGGATCAAGGTGGCGAACACGGTGCTCATGACCGACTTCGCGCAGGAGCTGCGGCACGCCGAGAAGCTGACGCCGACCCAGGCGATCTTCAAGTCGGCCTCGATCCGGGTGAAGCCCGTGACCATGACGGCCGTCGCCGCCTTCTTCGCGCTGATCCCCAGCGCCCTGGCCCTGGAGCGGGGGAGCGAGGCCAACGCCCCGCTGGCGCGCGCGATCCTGGGGGGGCTCGCGGCCGGCGAGCCGGCGACCCTGTTCGTCCTCCCCTGCCTCTACGCGCTGCTCGTCCGCGACCGCGAGGGCGGGCATGACGACGACGAGGGCCCCGGCGACGACGGTTGAGCGCGTCCGGGGGATGACCGACGCATCGCCGGCTTTAGGGTATTCCAGCGAACGATCCGACGGGAAGGGGTGGGGCCGTGTCGAGCACAGTCGAAGTCGAGGCCGGCGAGGCGTCGCGGGGCGGCAAGCGTTCCTGGAGGAAGCCGATCCTCGCGACCGCCGCGATCGGCCTTGCGGGCGCCGCCCTGAGCTGGCATTTCGCGAGCCGCCGGGGCGAGGTGCGCCCGGCTCCCACACAGGACGAATCCCGGGCGAGCGTCGAGCCCGTCGCCGTCCGGGTCGTCCGGCTCTCGGAGGGGGGCATCCAGCGGACCAGCTCGCAGATCGGCACCGTGCAGCCGTACCAGGAGGCCGACCTGTACGCCAAGGTCTCGGGCTACCTGGCGAAGCTGCACGTCGACTACGGCGACTCGGTCAAGGCGGGCCAGCTGCTGGCGGAAATCGACGACCCGGAGATCGTGGAGGAGGCGAACCGGGCCGCCGCCGACCTCGAGCAGGCCGAGGCGGCCGTGGTGCAGGCCGAGGCCTTCGTCGAGTCGGCGGCCGCGGACCGCGCGGCCTTCGCGACGGCCGTGGAGCAGGCGAGGGCCGAGGTCGACCGCTACGCCTCGATGCGAACCTACCACGAGAAGAAGTTCGCGCGGTACCGCGACCTGGTGGCCAAGCAGGCGATCCCGCAGCAGATCGCCGACGAGGAGGAGGAAGGCTACGAGTCGGCGCGGGCCTCCGAGCTGGGCTCGCGCAAGGGGGTCCTGAACGCCGAGGCCCAGCTCGCCGCCGCGGCGGCGCGGGTGAAGAAGTCCCAGGCCGACGTGGTGGAGGCGAGGGCCAACGTCGACGTCGCCCGTTCGAAGCTCGCGAAGGCCCGGGTCCTCGTCGCCTACACGAAGATCACGGCGCCGTTCGACGGCGTGGTGACCCGGCGGAACGTCTTCCCGGGGGCGTTCATCCGGTCGGCGGAGGAGGGGGGGGTGACGCCGCTGCTGGCGATCGCGCGGATCGACGAGGTCCGCGTCGTCACCCAGGTCCCCGACCGCGACGTCGCCTGGACGGACGTCGGCGACGCGGCCGAGGTCACGCTCGACGCGCTCGCGGGCCAGGTCTTCAAGGGGACGGTCTCGCGGTTCGCCCAATCCGAGGATCCGACCACCCGGACCATGCACACCGAGATCGACCTGCCGAACCCGGAAGGGAAGATCCGGCCCGGCATGTACGGCGTCGCCTCCATCCTGCTCGACCGGGAGTCGAAGG
Source organism: Paludisphaera mucosa (assembly GCF_029589435.1). Classification (NCBI taxonomy): domain Bacteria; kingdom Pseudomonadati; phylum Planctomycetota; class Planctomycetia; order Isosphaerales; family Isosphaeraceae; genus Paludisphaera; species Paludisphaera mucosa. The sequence goes on from NZ_JARRAG010000002.1 coordinate 928,772, forward strand.
GCTCGACGCTCCCCGCCTCGGTCCTCGTGGGCGAGTCGAAGGGGGGCAAGGCGGACGTCTACGTCGTCAAGGACGGCGTCGCCCGCAAGACGCGCGTCGAGATCGGCGCCGACGACGGGCTCCGGGTCCAGATCCTCTCGGGCATGAGCCCCGAGGACCAGGCCATCCTCAACACGGGCGCCGTCGGCGACGGGACGCCGGTCCGGGTCGCTCCGGCAGCGGGACCGACCCGCCAGGCGGACTCTCAGGCTGCCGCGGGCGGAGGCCCGCACCACGGCTGACGGGGAGGTCGACGCTCGCGCCACGCTCGGTATTCCTGCAGAAAGCCGGATGGCGGGCCGATCGAACCCTTATGGCGCGCCAGGTCGGGCGTCGCCCCACGTTCCAGGCGAAGGAGGATTCCATGGCCGCCCGATCCCCAGGCGTCGCCCTCGGTCTCGAGGCCCTCGAAGCCCGGCGGCTGCCCAGCTCGACCCGCCTCGTCCAGGGCCCCCGAGCGGCGGAAGTCGCTCCCGCGTCCCCGGTCGCCGCCACGACCGCCTTCGGGTCGGCGGGCACGCTGGAGGTCCTCCAGGGGTTCGTCGCGGCCTACCTCAGCTCGGCCGGCGGCCCGCGCTACGATCCCGCCTACGACCTGAACCACAACGACCAGATCGGCCAGGACGACGGCCGGATCCTGCTCCGGATCCTGCCGCCGATCAGCCCCAGGATCCCGCTGAACCTGCAGGTCAAGCTCGCCCCCGAGGACCAGGCCCGGGGCTCGCTGCCGAGCAACAGCGGCGGGACCACGCACAGTCGGACGCCGACCGTCGTCGGCCGCACGACGCCCGGGGCCCTCGTCTTCTCGGGCGTCGGCGCGACCGACCTCAAGCTCCGCGGGCCGGCCGTCGTGGCCGACGAGCACGGCTATTTCCGCTACTCCACGACCCTGACCGACGGCATCAACCAGCTCGACTTCCAGGTCGTCGACCCCTTCGGCCGCCAGGTCCTGAGAGCCTTCCCGATCTACTGGCTGGACTTCGCCCAGTACGAGGCCGCCCACCCCAGGGACCTGTAAGCCCTCCTCCCCAGGGGCGTCGCCCGCCCCATGCGCGGACGAGACCTCCGCCAGGTCGATCGGCTTCGGTTCGGCTTCCTTCGTCGTCGCGACCAACGAAGCCATCGGACGCAAGTTCAATCACATCATAAGCGTAAGATCGATTTTCAGTCCTGGATCGGCTTGCGCGCCTCTCGTGATTTTCCGCCCGTTCGAGGGTCTCCGGAACTCGTCGCCATTCGCCCGATCATCGATGACGCTCGCCCGCGCAAGCGATCCCAATATGATCATGGGCCAGGATCGCCGATCTCGAAACAGCGGCCGGGACGAATCGCGGAGATCGCTCGGCTCCTGGGACGCCTCAAGGCGTAGCTCGGATCGTCGCATGCACCTCGGCAGGCCGAATCAGCGGGCGGCTTCCCGCCTCGTCGGCATGACCTGGCGCGGGAGGGGGAGCGGCCCCGGGGCGACGAGGCCGGCGAGCGGGGGCAGCGGCGGCGAGGCGATGGGGGCGGCGGGCATGGGCGCGTCGGCCGGGCCGCTCAGCGGGGGCGGGGAGCCGAGCGCGACGAAGAGCCGAAGCTCGGCCTGGTTGTAATCGGTCACGGCGCGGATGCGCGCGATGCGGGCGTCGTTCAGCAGCTGGAGGCTGTTGACGACCTCGATGGGCCGGCCGACCGTGCTGCGGATCCGATCCAGGTCCTCCCGGAAGCCCTTCTCGGCGCTGGCGAGCTGATAGGTCGTCACGTCGACCTGGCGTCGCGACGCGGCGACCGAGGCGTAGGCGGAAGCCGCCTCGGCGCGGACGCCGGCGATCGTCCGGGCCCGCTCGCCGACGGCCTGGCCGACCTCGGCCTCGCGACGGCGCTGGAGCGAGAGGTTGCCCATCCCCAGGTTGCGGACCGTCCAGAAGAGGGAGACGTCGAAGTCGCTCCGTCCGCCGAAGTTCCCGAGCTGGGTGCCGAAGGGGCTGCCGCCGCCGCCGAACCCGCCGGCGCTGAAGCCGACCCAGAGCGTGGGGAGGAGCGGCCGGAACTGCTCCTGCTTGTGGCGATACTCCGCCGCGTCGATCGCGGCCGATCGCGCCCCGACCTCGGGCCGTCCGGCCAGCGCGGCCTCCAGCAGTTCGGGGAGCGTCCGCGCCGGATCGACGATCGTGACGACCTCGGCGGCGGGGGCGACCGGCCGGATCCGCACCGACTGGTCGAGGTGGAGGCGGTGCGCCAGCCGGGCCGCGGCGACGGCGGCCTCCTCCTCGGCCTGGCGGACCTCGACGACGATCAACGCAAGCTCGGTCGCGGCCCGCTCGGCGTCGGCGTCGCGGCCTTCCCCGGCGTCGGCGTAGGCCCGCGTCAGCCGGGCGACCTCGGTCCCCTGCTCGGCGGTCTCGCGTCGGACCCGCAGGAAGGCCTCGGTCGCCATCAGCTCGAAGTACTGCTGCGAGACCTCCAGGAGGATGCTGTTGGCGGTCGCCCTGGCGTCGAACCGGGTCCTCACGACCTGCTGCCGCGCGGCCAGCGGCTCAAAAATGGCGTCGGTCAGCGGGCTGAAGACGCTGACGGCCGGGACCTCCACGGTGCTGGCGGCGAAGACGTCCGACCCGCCGCCGAAGTAGAGCGACTGCTCCCGCAGGTCGAGGATCCGCCCCGAGGAGCGCTGGAGGTTCCCGAGGTGGTTGTGGTAGGTCGTCCCCAGGTTGAGCGACGGGAGCAGCAAGACCTGGGCGCCCTGCAAGGCGGCGGCGGCCTCGCCGATCCGCTGCCGTGCCTCGGCGATGAGCGGGTTCTCGGCCTCGGCCAGCCGCAGGGCCGCCGTCAGGTCGATCGCGAATTCGGAATCCTTGGGCGGGATCGAGGGGGCCTCGAAATCGGCCGGCGGAGGGGGCGCGGCGTTCGAGACCGGCACGACCTCGCGATCGATCGGGCCCGCGGCCGAGGCGGCCACCTGTTGAGTGCCGGCTCGGCCCCGACGGCCGGCCCCTCGCGACGCCGCCTCCCTGGCGGCGCCCGAAGTCGCGGGCGCCGATCCGCCGACCGCGGCCGGCAGCCCCGAAGCGTCCCGGCAGGTGGCGCAGCCGGGGACAAGTGCGGCCAGCAGGACCGAGGCGCAGGTCCATCGCAGGGGCGTTAGGGGCGTGATCGCCCGCTCTCGTCGACGTCCTGGTTTCGCCATCCTTCGGCCCCTCCTCCCCGGCTCCATCCTCGCCTCTCCCTCGAACCTCGCGACGGTCAGGGACCGGGGGGCGGGCCATTCGCGGGCGCGGCAGGGTTCGATGCGGGGGTGCCGGGGTTCGCCGCGGAGGCTGCGGCGGTCGGCCCCACGCCGTCGACCGGGGCCGGGTGGGCGAGCATGTCGGCGGGGGGCTGGCCCAGGGCGACGTAGAGCTCGAACTGGGCGCGGTCGTAGTCGATGATCGCGTCCAGGTACGCGTAACGGGCTCGGGCGAGCAGGCGGAGGCTGTCGACCGTCTCGATGGCCGGGGCCACCGTGTTCTCGATCCGGATCAGGTCCTCGCGGAACCCCTTCACGCCGCTCGCGACGGCCTTCTGCGACGTCCCGATCCGCGCGTAACGCGCGTGGGTCTTGGCGTAGGCCTCCGCCACCTCGGCCCGCACCCGGTCGAGGATCGCGATCTCCTGATATTTGGCCACGCCCAGCCGGGCCTTCGCGAGGTTGATCAGCGACGCGTTGCCGACGCCCAGGTTGCGCAGGGTCCAGTAGGCCACGACGTCGTAATCCGACCGGCCGCCGAACCCGCCGAAGACCGGCCGCACGAGGTTGCTGCCGCCGCCGAACCCGCCGGCGCTGTAGCCGATCAGCACGGTCGGCGAGAACGGCAGGGCGCGGGCCCCTTCGAGCATGATCAGCGACTCGCGGATGGCCGCCTGGCGGTCCTTCAGCTCGGGACGTTGGAGCAGCCCCAGCGCGATCAGCTCGGCCACCGGCGTCGGGTCGGGGACGATCGGGTGCGGGACGACGAACGCGTCGGTGGGGTGCAGCCGGATCGAGGGGTCGACGTTCAGCACGAAGCAGAGCCGCGCCGACGAGACGAGCACGGCCTCCTCGGCCGCCTGGACGTCGTACTCGCGGCTCTCCAGCTCGGTCTGCGCCCGGTGGGCGTCGGCGGCGCGGCCCTGGCCGGCGTTGGCGTACGACGCGGTCAGGTCGGCCACCCGCTTCGCCTCGTCGCGCACCTGCAGGGCGATCGCGCGGCGGCCCTCCGCCCGCAGCAGCTCCGAATAGGCGAGGGTCGTCTGCAGGAACGCCTGGTTGCGGACGGCCCAGGCGTCGAAGCCGCGCTGGGCCACGACCTGCCGCGACGCGAGGTAGCCGAACACGGCGACCGCGACGTTCCCCTCGAGGACCACGCCCGGGACGTTGACGGTGCCCGCGGCCACCGCCCCGCTGCCGGCGCCGAGGTAGAGGGCCGAGCGGTTCACGGAGAGGATGTTGCCGTTCGACTGCTGGAGGTTGCCCGTGTGCAGGTCGTAGTTCCCGCCCGCGTTGAGCGACGGCAGGAACTGCGCCGCGGCGAGCTGCTGCAGCGCCGACGCCTCGACGACCCGCTGCCGGGCGATCAAGAGCTGCGGGTTCTGGGCCCCCGCCAGCCGCAGCGCCGAGTTCAGGTCGATCGGCCGGACCTCCGGCTCCAGGAGGCTCGGCGGCGAGGGGGGCCGGACGATCTCGTCGCGCCGGCCCTTCGCCATGTCGCCCAGGGGCGCGGCCTCCGGGATCGCGACCGACTCGGCGGCCGGCCGGCGAGTCGGTGAAACGTCCTGAGAATGGGCCGCGCCGGGTCGCCCGCCGATCAGGCAAGCCGCGACAAGGCCCAGGACCATCCCGTCGTGTCGTATTCGACCCATCTCGCCTCCTCTGCCGTCGAATCCGTCCGGGGGCGGCCCAGGCGTCGCGTTCATCCTTATCGGCGCGGTCAACATTGCGGCTTTAACCCGCCCAGTCGCTCGTGGCCGACCGCATGACGCGCCGGTGCCGCCCGACGGCTTTCGAGTGGATGGACTCAATCGCGGCTCCCGCCCGATTCCGACGACACGTCCGGCGGCCGTGGGCCGGTCGGACGCGAACTTCGAGCGAACCCCCGGCCCGAGGCGGGAGCGGAGACCTTCCGCTTGACCAAACAACTGATTGGCTATATAGTTTATTTAGGAATGGGGCCTTGGCGGCCGGGTGGTCGAGTCGCGACGGCCGCGCCCGCTCGAACTGGAGGTCGAGATGGATCGACCTCGCGGGATGGCTTGGCACGAGGGAGGTGGTCCATGACCTCGGTCGCGGAGCGAGACGCCGGGACGCCCCGCCGAGGGGTTCGGCTCCTCCTCGGCTCGGCGCTCGCGGCGCTGTCCACGGTGGGGATCGTCGTCCTGATGATGGTCCTGGCCGGGGCTTTCGAGCCGAAGGTGAAGGTGGCGCGATCCGGCGGCGATGTCCGAGGGGCCGCCGCGCCGGTCGACCGGCGGTTGGGGGTCGTGAAGCGAGTTCGGCGGCCGCGGCAGGAGTCGGCGGTCGGCACGATCCGGGCCGTCTACGAGGCGGTCGTCGCCTCGAAGATCCTCGCGAGGGTGGAGCAGGTGCAGGTCAAGGCCGGGCAGGAGGTGAAGCAGGGCGACGTGCTGGTCGTCCTGGACAAGGCCGACCTGAAATCCAGGAACGAGCAGGCGACGTCGGGGGAGGCCTCGGCCAGGGCGAAGTACGACCAGGCGGAGACCGAATTCGGCCGCGCCCAGCGATTGGCGGCCCGGGCGTCGATCACGCAGAGCGAACTCGACCAGGCGAACACCGCCCTCAAGTCGGCGAAGGCCGAGTGGGATCGGGCCCGGCAGGCCGTCGAGGAGACCCGGATCGTCGAGGCGTACGCGACCGTGCGCGCCCCGATGTCGGGCCGGGTCGTCGACAAGAAGGTCAACGCCGGCGACACCGTCGTCCCGGGCCAGATGCTGCTGACCATGTACGACCCCGGCCGGATGCAGATGGTCGCCACGGTGCGCGAGTCGCTGGCCCTCCGGTTGAAGGTCGGCCAGCAAGTCCCCGCGCGGCTGGACGCGCTGGAGCACGTCTGCCAGGCCGTGGTCAGCGAAATCGTCCCCGAGGCGCAGGCCGAGAGCCGGTCGTTCCAGGTGAAGGTGACCGGGCCTTGCCCACCGAACGTCTACAGCGGCATGTTCGGCCGGATCTTCATCCCGCTCGAGGACGAGGACGTCCTGATCGTCCCCGCGGGGGCGGTGCGCCGGGTCGGGCAGCTCGACGAGCTCGACGTCGTCGAAGGTGCGGCGATCAGTCGCCGGGCGGTGCAATTGGGGCGGACGCTCGACGAGGGCCTCGAGGTCCTCTCGGGCCTCGAGGAGGGCGAGCAGGTCGTGCTCCCGAAGGATTCCCCGGGTCGATCGGCGGGAGGCCGATGATGGGCGAGCGGGATTCAGGGGCCGGCCCGAACGGCGTCGGGCCGAAGCGGCACGATTTCCTCAACGGGATCGTCCACGTCTTCCTCGACAATAATTTCTCGATCATCCTGATCGTCGTCTCCGTCCTGATCGGCCTGGCGGCCCTGCTGGTGACCGCCCGGGAGGAGGATCCGCAGATCGTCGTGCCGCTGGCCGACGTCATGGTGAGCATGCCGGGCCACTCGGCCGCCGAGGTCGAACAGCTCGCGGCGAACCCCCTGGAGAAGATCCTCTATCAGATCGACGGCGTGGAATACGTCTACAGCATGTCGCGCGAGAACCAGGCCGTCATCACGGTCCGGTTCTACGTCGGCCAGGACCGCGAGCGGAGCCTCGTCAAGCTCTTCAAGAAGATCAACGAGAACCAGGACGTCATCCCGCCCGGCGTCTCCGGCTGGGTCGTCAAGCCGGTCGAGATCGACGACGTCCCGGTCGTCTCCCTGACGCTCGCCGGCGAGGAGGGCGACGGCTACGGCCTCAGGAGGGTCGGCGAGGAGGTCGTCCAGCGCCTGTCGGCGCTGCCCGGGGTCTCGCGGGCCTACGTCGTCGGGGGCGAGCCCCGCAGGGTGCGGGTCGACCTCGACCCCGAGCGGCTCCAGGCGTACGCCCTCGGCCCCCTGGAGGTCCAGACGGCGATCCAGGGGGCGAACGTCACCCGTCCCGCCGGCGACTTCACCCGCGGCGACGCGGTCGTCCGGGTCGAGGGGGGCGTCGCGGCCGACCGCCCGGAGCGGATCCGCGACCTGGTCGTGGGGGTCTTCCAGAACCGCCCGGTCTTCCTCAAGGACGTGGCCACCGTACGCGACGGGCCCAACGAGGCGACCAGCTACCTCCGCCACGGCTGGGGCCCGGCGCGGGGGTTCGAGGCGCCCGAGGGGTTCCCGGGCGTCGAGGTCGCCGGACGCGGCGGATCCGGTGCGTCCCGACGCGCGACGGCCGGCGTCGTCGCCGCGAGGCCCGCCGTCACGGTGGCCATCGCCAAGCAGAAGGGGACCAACGCGGTGACCGTCGCGGAGTCCGTCCTCCGCGCGGCCGGGGAGCTCAGGAGCGACGTCGTCCCTTCGGGCATGGAGCTCGTCGTCACCCGCAACTCGGGGCTGACCGCCGACGAGAAGGTCGACGAGCTCGTCGAGGGCCTGTGGGTGGCGATCGTCATCGTCATCGCGCTCTTGACCCTCAGCCTCGGCTGGCGCGAGGCGATGATCGTCGCCGTCGCGGTGCCGGTGGTCTTCGGTCTGACGCTCGGGGTCAATCTGCTCTTCGGCTACACGATCAACCGGGTGACGTTGTTCGCCCTGATCCTTTCGCTCGGCCTGCTGGTCGACGACCCGATCGTGGACGTCGAGAACATCGCGCGGCATTTCGAGATGCGCGGCCGGGCGACGCGGGACATCGTGCTCGAGGCGGTCGCCGAGATCCGCCCGCCCCTGATCAGCGCGACGCTGGCGGTGATCGTGAGCTTCCTGCCGCTGTTCTTCATCACCGGCATGATGGGCCCCTACATGGCCCCGATGGCGCTGAACGTGCCGGTGGCCATGCTGATGTCGATGCTCGTGGCGTTCACCATCACGCCCTGGATGGCCTACCAGGTCCTCCACAAGAAGTTCAACTCGGGCGCCCATGCGGGCCGCCCCCACACGGACGAGGAGGACCTCGAGGCGCTCCGCCGCACGTTCCTCTACCGCCTGTTCCGACCGATGATGGCCCCCCTGATCGGTTCGCGGCGGGCGGCCTTGACGTTCCTGACGTCGATCGCCCTGCTCACGGCCGCCGCGACAGGGCTCGCGGCGCTCCGGATGGTCCCCTTGAAGATGCTGCCCTTCGACAACAAGAACGAGTTGCTGCTGGTCCTCGACTTCGACGAAGGGACCACCCTGGAGCGCGCGAACGCCGCGGTCCGGGAGGTCGAGGCCGAGGTGGCGACGGTCCCCGAGGTCACCGACTACGTCAGCTACGTCGGCCTCCCCAGCCCGATCGACTTCAACGGCCTGGTCAGGCACTACTACCTGCGGCAGACGCCCCACAACGCCGAGGTCCGCGTGAACCTGGTCGGCAAGAAGCACCGCGCGGCGCAGAGCCACGCGATCGCCCTGCGGCTCCACGACCGCCTGACCGCGCTCGCCGGCAGGCGCCACGCGCGGCTCAAGGTCGTCGAACTGCCTCCGGGGCCGCCCGTGCTCGCCTCGCTCGTGGCCGAGGTGAGCGGCCGGCCGGAGCACTCGTACGACGACCTCACGTCCGCGGCCGCGACGGTCGCCCGGCGGCTCGGGGCGGAGCCGGGGGTCGCGGAGGTGGACGACACGGTCGAGGCCCCCGCCCGGAAGCTCGTGTTCGTCGCCGACCAGGAGAAGGCCGCCCTCAACGGGGTCTCCGTCGACGAGATCGCCCGGACCCTCCGCCTCGTCCTGTCCGGCGGCGACGCCGGCACGGTGCGACTCGCGGGCGAACGGAACCCGCTCCGCGTCGAGCTCCGCCTGCCGCGCTCGCTCCGATCCAGCCGCCAGGACCTGGCGAGCGTGCGGGTCAAGGGCCGGACGGGCCAGTTCACGGCGCTGTCGGAGCTCGGCGGCTGGGAGGAGACCCGCGTCGACCAGACGATCTACCACAAGAATCTGGAGCGCGTGGTCTACGTGACCGCCGAGACGCTGGGGCGCACCCCGGCGGAGTGCGTCCTCGACGTGACCTTCGACCGGCGGCCCGACGGGACCTCGCCGACGGGCGCCTCGACGGATCAAGGTTGGGTGTCCGACGCCGAGCCGCGGAAGCTCTCCGAGCGGACGTTCCTCCGCAACGGCGGAGGCATCCCCTGGGCCGTGCCCGCCGGCGTGCGAGTCGGGTTCAGCGGCGAGGGCGAGTGGAAGATCACCCTCGACGTGTTCCGCGACCTCGGCCTCGCGTTCGCGGCGGCCATGGTGATGATCTACGTGATCCTCGTGATGCAGACGAACTCGTTCCTGATCCCGCTGGTCGTGATGCTCGCCATCCCGCTCACCGTACTCGGCGTGATGCCGGGCTTCTGGCTGCTGAACGCCATGAACGGGCAGGTCGTCGGCGGGCGCGCCGACCCCGTGCTCTTCACCGCCACGGCCATGATCGGCATGATCGCGCTCGCCGGCATCGTGACCCGCGACGCGATCATCCTGGTCGATTTCATCGGCCAGTCCGTCGAGAAGGGCCGCCCGCTCTTCGACGCCATCATGGAGAGCCGCGTCGTGCGGATGCGTCCGATCCTCCTGACGGCGGGTGCGGCGATGCTCTCGAGCATCCCCATCACGCTCGACCCGATCTTCTCGGGGCTGGCGTGGTCGCTGATCTTCGGGTTGTTCGCGTCGACGATCTTCACCCTGTTCGTGATCCCGGTGTCGTACTGGCTGCTCCACGCCGAGAAATCCGGCGTCGCGAGCCGCCCGCCGGCCGGCTCGCGCGACGTCGGTGCGGTCGTCGAGCCTTGACGTGCGAAGCCGGCGGCGCGCACGTCCGTCGTGCACCGAATCAAGGCCGACGACCTGGATCGCGAACTCGCCAACGGCGAGATCATCGCCCGCCACCGCGCGGCGGGAGCGGTCCTAGATCCGTTTCTGCCAGGTCTTGAGGAGCTTGCGGTTGCGATCGACCTCCGCCTGCGCCTCCTCGATGATGTTGCCGCAGACCAGTCGGCAGAGTTGCTCGACGAGGGGGTCGCCCACCGAGTAGAACACCTGCAGGCCTTCCTTTCGGCGGGAGACCATCCCGGCCTCCGCCAGCATCTTCAGGTGCTTCGAGACGTTCGCCTGGTTCTGCCCGGTCTCGACGACCACGGCCCCGACGTTCTTCTCGCCGGCCAGCAGGGCGCGGAGGATCGAAAGCCGCGTGCGGTCGCCCAGCATCCGGAACTTCTCGGCCACACGTTCCAGGAGTTCGTCGGGGATCGCGACAGCCATGGAGCCCGCTGAATATCCGTTTGGCAGTATAGGAAATTGGTTGTTCTACGAATAATAGCACGGCGTCCCGCGCTGTCCAGGACGGGACGAACGGGGAATCGTCCCGAAACGCGACATCGATTCGATCATGCGTGGAAGCTTGATCGATGGATCGAACCCGATTGCGACGCGGTCGCCTCGACCTGGCAAGGAAGCACCCGCACACGCCGGCCCAAGAAAATTCAGATCGATCATGTATACAAATATGAAATCCATGACTTCGTTCCGGAGTTCCGCGTCCGGTTCGCCACGAATGGAGCGGCCCCAACACCCGAAACCCCGATTGTCATCGACCGTCTGAAATTGGTCCCCCCGCACTGGCGTCGGACCGACGTCGCGTCGGGCCTCTGCCTCGCGAGATCGCCGGCGCCATGCCGTTTCGCGCCCCGACGGGCGATGAATCCTGGCGCGTCCCCCTCGGCGATCGATCTCCCACCGGGTTACTGTGCAGTCGTGGAACGAGAAGCGGGGGCGGGGCGATGTACGGCGACGAACACCGGAGTGGGCTGGCCGCGGACGACGTCCCGGTCGACCGCCTGCCGCGGTTCGTCGAGGGCGCCGGCTTCCTCGCCGAGCGGACGGGGCCGGGGCCCAGCGCGATCCCTCGACGGCCGTGTCCAAAGGAAAGAGCTGATGTCAGCCATCAGGACGACCTGGTACGCCCAGACCCTGAAGGACATGGCCCCGGAACATTGGCAGCCGTTGATGGAGCATCTGCGATGCGTGGCCGAGCTGGCCTCGGCCCACGCGTCCGCCTTCGACTCGTGCGAGTGGGGGCGGACGGCCGGTCTCTGGCACGACCTGGGCAAGTACGCGGTCGACTTCCAGGACTACCTCCTCGGCTCCGCGGCGGCCCCCGGCCGTCCTCGACGCTTCGGTCGTCGACGGCCGCCCGGGACGGGTCGACCACTCCACCGCCGGGGCCGTCCACGTTCTCGAAGGCTGCGCCGGCCGCCTCGTCCGCCAGGGCGAGCTGCCCCCGGCCGAGGCGGCGTTGGCGATGCTCGTCGCCGGCCACCACTCGGGCCTGCCGCCGAAGTTGAACTTCGAGCCCGAACGGCTGACCAGGGCCGAGAAGAAGACCCGCCTCGACGAGGCCTGTCGCGGCGGCGGGGCCGAGATCGCCGCCCTGCTCGGGCACGCCTTGCCGGGTGCTCCCGCGACGCTGCGCCCGGAGGCGCTCGCGGCATGGACCGGCCGCGAGCGCCTTCAAGAGTCCCTCCTGCGGCACGAATTCTGGACCCGCATGCTCTTTTCGGCCCTGATCGACGCCGACCGCCTCGACACCGAGCGGTTCAAGGATCGCGAGCGGGCCGAGGCGCGCCAGGCGTCGAAGGCCGGGGCGGACATCCTGAAAGAGCTTCGTGAGAAGCTCGGGCGGCGGCTGGAGGCGGTGTCCCGGGCCGCGCACGTGCGTACGGCCGCGCTGCCCGATGCGGCCCGGGCGCGGGCCGAGGCGGTCCTCAAGCTTCGGGCCGACGTGCTGGCCGCCTGCCGTCGCGCCGCCGAGCGCATTCCTGGGCGACACTCCCTGACCGTCCCCACCGGCGGGGGCAAGACGCTGTCGGCCCTCGCCTTCGCCCTCGACCACGCGATCCGCCACGACCTGCGCAGGGTGATCGTCGTCATCCCCTTCACGAGCATCATCGACCAGACGGCCGCGGTCTACCGCGAGGCGTTCGGGGATGCGGGGGAAGGGATCGCCCTCGTCGAACATCACAGCAACCTCGAGCCGTCGCGGGACACCTACGAGAACCGTCTGGCCTCGGAGAACTGGGACGCGCCCGTGATCGTGACGACGAGCGTCCAGTTCTTCGAAAGCCTCTTCTCCGCCCGCGGGACCGCCGCGAGGAAGCTGCACAACATCGCCCGGAGCGTCGTGGTCTTCGACGAGGTCCAGGCCCTGCCGCACCACCTCCGGACCCCGATCTTCGACGTCCTGAACCGGCTCGTCGACCATTACGGCGTCTCCGCCCTGTTCTGCACCGCGACCCAGCCGGCCCTCGAACTGGCGAGGAGCAACCGACGGGCGTTCCCGAACCTCCCCGGGGTGGTCGAGGTCGTCGACGACGTCCAGGCCGCCTTCGACGCCGTCAAGGAAAGGGTCGAAGTCGACTGCTCGCGAGCCCTCGATCCGACGACCTGGGAGGACCTGGCCGCAGAGCTTCGGGAGCCGGGCCGGGGACGCGTCCTCGTGATCGTCCAACGTCGCGACGACGCCCGCGCGCTCTGCGAACTCCTGGGACCCGGCGCGTTCCACCTGTCGGCCCTGATGTGCGCGGCCCATCGCCGCGAGGTCCTGGCGCGGATCGCCGGGGCCTTGCGAGGCGGGGGGGCCTGCCGGGTGGTCAGCACGACTCTCGTCGAGGCCGGCGTCGACCTGGACTTCCCCGTCGTCTACCGCGACCTCGGGGGCGTGGACGCCCTGGCCCAGGCCGCCGGCCGCTGCAACCGCGAGGGGCGGCTCGCCGACGAGCATGGCCGTCCGATCCCGGGGAGACTGATCGTCTTCCGCTCCCCCTCGGAACCGCCCCCCGGCCTGCGTCCCGGCGACGATACGACCGCGAGCCTCCTCAGGGAGCAAGAGGGCCGGCTCGACCTTTTCGATCCCTCCACCTACCGCACCTACTTCTCGCGTTACTTCGCCGACGTCACTCCCGACGCTCTCAAAGTGATGGAAGCCCGCCTCGCCCGCGACTTCCCCGAGACCGAGATACGCTTCCGCATGATCGATGACCAGGGCCGGGCGTCGATCGTCGTCCCGTACGGCGACGCCGCCGAGCGGGTCGAAGCCTACCGCTGCGCGCCCTGCCGATCGACGCTCCGCGACCTACAACCCTACATCGTGGACGTACCGCAATCGCAATTCACGACGCTCGTCCGCGGAGGCGTGATCGAGGCCATCCACGACCAGGTGAACTGGCTCGTCGCCATCGGCCCCCAGTATCACCCCACGTTCGGCCTGGAGGTGGAACGAATCATTCCGGCCGATCCCGCGAGTTTGATCACTTCGCAAGATTGAAAATCTCAGAAAACTCCGCGATGCCCTGTATATCGAACCAGAGATTGCTAGCCTGGCCGCAAGAGCGTATCCATCACCGCATGATTCGAGGCGTCAACGCCTTCCCGGGATGACGGAGCGACTAGGATTGCGGTCGAGACGATGAGAGATTGCTGCGCGATGCGGACAGGATTCTTCACCTGATATGCGTTCCAATTAGCTTGACGGCAAAGCCAGCCTCTCGGCTGTAGGTCATGGTGGGAGTTCGTCGACCCATCCCCGTCCGAGGGGACCGCCATGAAGTCATGGCTCGACCTGGATGCGTCCTGGGAACCTGGCTGGGCCCGACGGTCGATGCGGGATCTCTTTGAATGCGAGGAGTTCCGGCGGGAGTTCCCCGTCGAGTACAAACGGGGCCGCCCCAAGTCCCGCGGGGCCGACGAGGTGCAGTTATGCGCCCAGGCGATGTGCCTGGAGGAGATGCTGGGCCTGGACGTCCCCCGCGGCTCCCTCTTCTACGGCGAGACGCGCCGCCGCAAGCCGGTGGAGTTCACGCCCACGCTGCGATCGCGCGTCGAGGAGGCCGCGCGGCGATGCCGCGAGCTGTTCGACTCCCGGACCACGCCCCGGGTGGCGCGTCACAAGGGCTGCGACCGCTGCTCGCTCCTGGAGAGCTGCCTGCCCGAGGTGACGGGACGACCCACCGCCTCGCAGCCCGGCGCGACGGCCCAAACCCATTACGTTGAACTCCCGGAGGACGCCCCTTGAGCAGCTACCACAATACGCTCTACGTGACGACGCCGGGCGCCTACCTGGCCAAGGACCACGAGAACGTCGCGGTGCGGGTCGAACATCGGACCTGCCTGGAGGTCCCGATGCACCACCTCGGCGGCGTGGTCTGCTTCGGGCCGGTGTCCGCCAGCCCCGAGCTCGTGGCCGCCTGCGTCGAGCGCGGGATCGGGTTCTCCTTCCTCGACGTCAACGGCCGATTCCCGGCCCGCGTCGAGGGCGAGGAATCGGGCAACGTCCTGCTCCGCCGCCGCCAGTACCGCCTCGCCGACGACCCGAGGGCTTCGGCCGGCCTGGCCCGATCGTTCGTCTTCGGCAAGGTCGCCAATTGCCGGGCCATGCTCGTGCGTTCCGCCCGCGAGCAGGCCGAGCCCCTCGCGGCCTTGCGCGACGCAGCAGCCCGAATTCCACGCCTGGATCTTCAGCACCATGCAGTTCATCTTCGCCGGCAACGACACCTCCGGCCTCCAGCACGGCACCGTCCCGACGCCCGAGAAGTTCTTCCCGAGATGGAAGGAGGACGAGGCCGACGACGGCGGATGCAAGCTGGACAAGTACCTGCGGAAGATGTGCCGCGAGGACCGGCTCGTCGAGCTGATGCACGACTTCGTCCTGTTCGACGGCGGCGTCAAGAAGGTCCCGCGGGTGCACCAGTACTTCGGCGTCAAGGCCGCCCAGGAGCACGTCCGCCTGAGGAAGGGCGGCATCGTCTGGCACACGCAGGGCAGCGGCAAGAGCATCGTGATGGTGCTCCTGGCCAAGTGGACCCTCGAGAACGACCCCGAGGCCCGCGTGGCGGTCGTGAACGATCGCGACGAGCTGGACAAGCAGGTCGAGGGCGTCTTCGCCGCCGTGGGCGAGGAGATCTACCGCACCGGCAGCGGGCGCGACCTGATGAAGCAGCTCGGCCTGGCGAGGCCGCGGCTCCTCTGCTCGCTCGTGCACAAGTTCGGCAAGCGGGGGAAAAGCCCGACCAGGAGTTCGACCAGTGCTTGAAGGACCTCCAGGAGCAGCCGAGCCTCACGGTCGGCGAGGACTTCGTGTTCGTCGACGAGTGCCACCGCACCCAGAGCGGCCGGCTCCACAAGGTGATGAAGGCGATGACGCCCGACGCCGTATTCATCGCATCGGCTTCACCGGTACGCCGCTCTCGAAGACGGACCGGGAGACGAGCCTTGAGGTCTTCGGCGGCTACATCCACACCTACGAGTTCAGCGAGGCGGTCGAGGACGAGGTGGTGCTCGACCTCGTCTACGAGGCGCGGGACATCGATCAGAATCTGGGCTCCCAGACGAAGATCGACGCCTGGTTCGAGGCCAAGTCGAAGGGCCTGAACGACTGGCAGAAGCTCGAGCTCAGGAACAAATGGGGCACGATGCTGCAGGTGCTGAGCTCGTAGTCGCGGATGGACCGCGTGGTGGCGGACGTCGTCTTCGACTTCAAGGACCTGTTCAAGAAGGTCGAGAAGGCGATCGCCGTCTACCCCTCCGAGCTGGACCGCAGCGCCGGCGGCTCCGACCCGGAAGTGCTGCTGCAGGACCGCCTGACGAAGGGCAAGGAACGCCTCGACGGCGCCATCGAGGCCCTCGAGTTGCTCCGCGAGCCGATCGATCGACCGAAAGGCGACCTCGAGCACATCCATTGTTTCTGCGGCAACACCGAGGTGCCGACGGACCTGAAGGACCGCGAGCCCCAGCGGGCGGCCCTGTACAAGGCGACGGTCTTCCTGCTCCGCTCCTACTCCAACATCGCCGACGAGTCGTCGGGCGCCGGCTACACGGACGCGGAGATCGCCCGCATCCGGGGACGACTCGACCATTACCTGAAGGTGCGCGAGGTGGTCCGCCAGGCGAGCGGCGAGGTCCTCGACTTCAAGCCCTTCGACGCCGACATCGAGGCGTCCGAGCCGCGGAAGATCTCCCCCTTCGACGGCATCGGGCTTTTGGACCTCATCGTGAAGACCGGGATCGCCGACGCGATCGCCCAGCAGTTGTCGGGGCTCAAGGGGAACTCGACCGCGATCGCCGAGACGATCGAGAACGACGTCCGGAGCACGATCGTCAAGAAGCAGCTCACCGACCCGGCGTCCTACGCGCGGATGTCGAAGCTGCTCGACGAGATCATCTCCGCCCGCAGGGCGAGGGCCGTCGAGTACGAGGAGTACCTGAGGCGGATCGCGGAGCTTGTGAAGAAGGTGGACGCCGGGCGGTCCGAGCGATCCTCACGCAGTCGAGACGACGATCCGTTCGAGTCCGAGCCAAGCTGCAATCGCCTGCAGCTCCTGGGCGAGTTCGTCCCGAGTCTCGGGCGGCGCGTCCGGCTCGAGGTGCACGGCGTGGACGAGCAGGCTCGACGTCGCCCGATCGCCTTTCAGGTCGACGCGTCCGACGAGCCGCTCTCCCAAAAGGAACGGCAGCACGTAGTAGCCGTACCGCCGCTTCTCCGCCGGCGTGTAGATCTCGATGCGGTATCGGAAGCCGAACAACCGCTCCGTGCGCGCCCGCTCCCAGACGAGCGGGTCGAAGGGGGCCAGGAGCGCCCGGGCCTCGATCCTTCGCGGGCGTCGGGCGTCCTTGTGGAGGAAGGCGGCCGTCCAGCCCGGGATCCTGACCGGCCGAAGCGTCCCCTGCTCCACGAGCGCGGCGATCGCGCGAGCCGCGTCGGCGGGGCGGAGCCGGAAGTAGTCGCGGAGCTCGATGGACGTCGCCACTCCCAGGGCCCGGGCGGAGAGCTCGACGAGACGGCGTTGCGCCTCCGCCTCGTCCGGCGTCGGCAGCGTCGAGATCTCGGCGGGGATGACGCGCTCGGCGAGGTCGTACACCCGCTCGAAGCTGGGGCGGCGCGTGGCGGTGGTGATGCGGCCCGCCCAGAACAGCCACTCGAGCATCCGCTTGGACTCGCTCCACTCCCACCAGCCGGTGCGGCTCCGCTCGAAGTCGGACGCCGAGAGCGGCCCTTCCTCCCTGATGCGGTCGAGCACCCGCATGGCCTCGGGCCGCCTCTCGCCGGCGAACACCCGAATGCCCTGATATCCGGCCTCGCCCCGATCCGCGCGCGCCATCCGCCACCGGAGCAGGGGATGGAGCGAGAGCGGCAGGAGCGAGGCCTCGTGGGCCCAGTACTCGAACAGCCGCCGTTCTCGCGGGCGGCCCCACGCCGCGCGGTCCAGGAGCGATCGATCGTAGCCGCCCAGCCGCGAGAAGGCGGGCAGATAGTGGGCGCGGGCGAGCACGTTGACGCTGTCGATCTGGTGAAGGCCCAGCCGTCCTATGGTGCGTTGGAGGTGGCGGCCGTCGGCCCGCTCCGGCCTCGGCGCGCCGAAGCCCTGGGCCGCGAGGGCGATGCGCCTGGCTTCGGCGAGGCTCAGGTGATCATTCATCGGTCGAGATGCGCCTCGCGGTCGGGTGGGACTCGTGCACGTGAACGGGGCCGTCGTGATTTTTCGTACACGGGTGGACATCCATGTGGTAGATTCCTAAAAAGTCTAACTCATGGTCGCGACGATTCGACACCGCCGGCGCCGTTTCTCCGGCGGGCCGACCGATCCTGGTCGTCGAGTTCGAGGGGCGTGAACGTGGTCAGGGCTGAACGGCGGCGGAAGATCATCCACATCGACATGGACGCCTTCTACGCGTCCGTCGAGCAGCGCGACGATCCGGGGCTCCGCGGCAGGCCCGTCGCGGTCGGCGGCTCGCGCGAGCGCGGCGTCGTGGCGGCGGCGAGCTACGAGGCGCGCAAGTTCGGCGTCCGGTCCGCCATGCCCTCGGTCACGGCGAAACGGAAGTGCCCGGGGCTCATCTTCGTGAAGCCGCGGTTCGACGTCTATCGGGCGGTGTCGCAGCAGATCCGCGCGATCTTCGCCGAGTACACGCCCCTCGTCGAGCCCCTCTCGCTCGACGAGGCCTATCTCGACGTCACCGAGAACCTGAAAGCGATCGCTTCGGCGACCGCGATCGCCGAGGAGATCCGCGCGAGGATCCGCGCCGAGACCGGCCTGACCGCGTCGGCCGGCGTCTCGTACAACAAGTTCCTCGCGAAGATCGCGTCGGACGAACGCAAGCCCGACGGCCTGTTCGTCATCACGCCGAGGCGAGGGCCGGCGTTCGTCGAGGGCTTGCCCGTGGGGAAGTTCCACGGCATCGGCCCCGTGACGAGGGCGAAGATGGAGGCGCTCGGGATCCGGAACGGCGGCGACCTGAAGGCCCGGACCTCGTCGTTCTTGCAGGAACACTTCGGCAAGGCGGGGCCGTATTACTTCCGGCTCGCCCGGGGCGTCGACGACCGCCCCGTCTCCGCCGACCGCGTCCGCAAGTCGATCGGCGCGGAGACGACGTTCGGCGCCGACCTCTTCACGGCCGAGGAGGCGCGCGCCGCGATCGAGCCGCTCGTCGGCAAGGTCTGGTCCTACTGCGAGGCCTCGACGCTCCGGGGGCGGACGGCGACGCTCAAGGCCAAGTACGCCGACTTCCGACAGGTCACCCGCAGCCGCACGGTCGACGCCCCGGTCGCGTCGCGGGCCGTGCTCGAGGAGATCATATCCGCCCTCCTCGAGCCCCTCTTCCCCGCCGGCAAGGGGATCCGCCTGCTCGGCGTGACGTTGTCGTCACTTGAAGTCGACTCGGAGCCCCGCGACGGTCGGCAGCTCCGACTGCCGCTCTGAGCCCGGCCGGTCGGTCCGACCCCGCCGTCTCAATCGCCTCGTACGCCGCAATGCAGCAGGCGAGCGACGACCGCAGGCTCTCCGAGAGGAGGACGAAGCCCACGTCGCGACATCGGACGTCGGCTTCGACAGTCCCGTTTCCGGGGGTTACGAGGGTCGCGGGCCCGGCCGGGTCGCCGCGGGCGCCGGGACCGAATCCCCGCGGATGGGGCCCGCGACGGCGCCTGCGAAACCTGCAAGAGCCTACGCAGCGTCCATCCGAGACATCGCGCTGGTCACGGCGCCGGCCGCCCCGGACCCTAATGTTCAGCGCGGACGCCCTCGCCCGACGGCCAGGCGGCGGGCGACTCCGCCGGCCCGGGCGGCCAGCCGGGCGTGGGCCTCCACCTCGCTCGCCCGCTTCCCCTGGAGGCGGTACCATTCCAGCAGGCGCCTGACCCCGTCGATCAGCTCGGGCGATTCGTCCCCCCGATGGATATCGACCGATGGAGCAGACGGCCGTCCACTTCGGCCGCGTACCGAACGACCCGAACGCGGCGGCCGCGGGCCTTCTCGTGGACCAGCGTCCCCCGGGCGAGGCGGCCTCAGACGCCGCGATAGCCCCGGGCCTCCAGGGCCTCGGCGATCGCGGTCCCCCGGGCGATCGGGGGCCGGGGCGAAATCTCCACGTCCACGAGCGCCTCGGCCCGCTCGCCGTACGGGCCGCGGGCCAGGACGACGCCGCCCGGCCCCATCGCCAGCGAGCGGCCGATGACCTTGCGGCCGCTCCAGGGGCCGCCCGAGATCCGGCCCACGTTGCTGACGCCGACGACGGCGACGTCGTAGAGGCGGGCCAGCTCGGCGTAGGAGTCGAGCCAGAGTCCCCCGTAAGGTTCGCGATCCTCGTCGTGGTCGGCGTCCACCGCCCAGGCCGAGGGCGAGAGGATGACCTGCGCCCCCATCCGGGCGAGGACGTGGCCGATCGCCAGCGAGCGGCCGAAGTTGTCGGCGCAGATCGCCAGGCCGATCGTCCCGAGGTCCGTCTCGACGACGCCCAGCCGATCGCCGACGGCGTAGAGGCCCAGGGCGACGTCCAGCTCGTTGATCTTGCGGTGGTGCAGCAGGATCCGGCCCTCGGGCCCGATCAGCACGGCGGCGTTGTACAGGCGGTCGCCCGCGCGCTCGACGAGCCCGGCGGCGACGTGGATGCGGTGCTCACCTGCAGCCTGGGCCAATCGCTCGGCGTGGGGGCCGGGGATCGCCCGGGCCAGATCGCGCGCCGACGGGTCGGTCCAGCCCAGGTCCAGGCATTCGGGCAGGACGACCAGCCGGCATCCCCGGGAGGCGGCCTCGCCGACGGCCCGGACGGCCCGGCCCAGGTTGGCGTCGGGCCGTCCCCCCTCGACCAGGATCTGGGCCATCCCGGCGCGAAAGCCTCGCTGGGCCGTCTCCATGGTCCCCGTCGCCTCCCCATGGTTCCGATCGCACGTCGATCCGGCTTCGACCCTCACCGTAATCGGGCCGGGCGACCAGGGGAAGGCCCTATGCGATCTTCCTGCTTCCCTCCCCGTCCCGGCGGGACGACCGGCGCCCTCGCTTCGCCGCACGACGGTCCCGGATTTGCTTCAGGAAGGTTAAGCTTCTTGAAAACGATCGAGACTTCCACAAACCAGGGGATCGCGTCCCGCTCTTCAAGCAGGTGGTCACGCCATGGCCGAAGGCCCGGATGATGAGGACCCCTCGGTCGGCGAGGTCCTGGAACTCGCCCAGAGCGTCATCGCCATCGTCCGCGAGCCGCTCGTCATCCTCGACGCGGACCTGACCGTCGACCAGGCCAACGACGCCTTCTACGAGGCGTTCGGCCTGGAGCCGCGGTCCGTGGAGGGCCGGCTCATCTACGACCTCGGCGATCGGCAGTGGGACATCGAGGAGTTGAAGACCCTGCTTGAGGACGTGCTGCCGGGCGATTCCTCCGTCAAGGACTTCGCCGTCGAGCACGACTTCGGCCGCCTCGGCTTCAAGACCATGCTCCTGAACGCGCGGAAGCTCCACCGGGACGGCAGGAAGATCCTGCTGGCCATGGAGGACGTCACCGACCGCAGGCGGGCCGAGCGGGATGCCGGCCGGAGCCGGGAGCTGCTGGACGAGACGACCCGATTCTTCGCCGAGACGCTGGACGCCCTCGCCGGCCACATCGCCGTGCTCGACGAGCGGGGGGTCATCCTCTTCGTGAACGCCGCCTGGCGTCGGTTCGGCGAGCAGAACGGCCTCGTCGGCGACGGTTCCGGGGTGGGACGGAACTACCTCGACTCCTGCCTCCCGGCGCCGGGCTCGCCGGCCGAGGACGGCGGGACCGTCGCGGGCATCCTGGACGTCATCGAGGGCCGGCGCGACGACTTCGCCTGCGAATACCCGTGCCACCCGCCCGGCGGATGCCGCTGGTTCACGATGCGAGTCAGCCGATTCGTCAGGCCGGGCCCGGTGCGCGTCGTCGTGGTCCACGACGACGTCACGGAGCGGCGGCGGGCCGAGGCCGCCGTGCGCGGCGCCCGGGACGAGGCCGAGGCCGCCAACCGCATGAAGGACGACTTCCTCGCCACGCTCAGCCACGAGCTGCGCACGCCGCTGAGCGCCATCCTGGGCTGGGCGAAGATCCTGAAGTCCGGCCGCGTGGGCGAGGAGCATATCCAGGAGGGCCTGGCCGTCATCGAGCGCAACTCGGTCGCCCAGGCGCGGATCATCGAGGACATCCTCGACGTCTCGCGGATCGTCTCGGGCAACCTCCGGATCGAGGCCCAGCGGGTGCGCGTCCAGGACGTCGTCGAGGCGGCCGTCGCCGCCGCCATCCCGGCGGCGACCGCCAGGGGGGTGGACCTGCTCAGGATGATCGATCCCCTCGCGGCCCCGGCGATCGGCGACGCGTCGCGGCTGCAGCAGGTCGTCTGGAACCTGGTCTCCAACGCCGTGAAATTCACGCCCGAGGGCGGCTCGGTGCGGGTGTCGCTGGGGCGGGTCGACTCGCACCTCGAGATCAAGGTGGTCGACACCGGGATCGGCATGAGCGAGGATTTCCTGCCCCACGTCTTCGACCGCTTCCGCCAGGCCGACTCGAGCACGACGCGGCGGTACGGCGGCCTCGGCCTGGGCCTCGCGATCGCCAGGCAGCTGGTCGAGCTGCACGGAGGGTCGCTGAAGGCCGAGAGCCCGGGCGAGGGCCGGGGATCCGCCTTCACCGTCTCCCTGCCGATCGCCGCCGTGAATCCGGGGCGGCCGACTCCGCCCGAATCCGCGCCGAAGCCGCGGGGCGGGGCCGAGGGACTCTGCAAGGACCACATGCTCGACGGCGTGCGCGTCCTCGTCCTGGACGACGAGCCCGACGCCCGGCACCTGATCCATCGCGTGCTCTCGGCCTGCCGGGCCGAGGTCGCGCAGGCGGCCTCGGTCCGCGAGGCCCTCGAACTCGTCGAGTCGTTCCGCCCCGACGTCGTCGTCAGCGACGTCGGGATGCCCGACGAGGACGGATACGACTTCATCCGTCAGGTGCGCTCGAGACGCTCGCCCAAGGAGCTGCCGGCGGCCGCGCTCACGGCCTTCGCGCGGCCCGAGGACCGCAGGCGGGCCCTGTTCGCCGGGTTCCAGACCCACGTCGCCAAGCCGGTCGACCCGGAGGAGCTGCTGGCCGTCGTCGCCAGCCTCGCCGGCAGGACGCAGACCACCTGAGGCGCCGAACGATGGGAGGCCCTCGCGCCCGCATCGTCCGTCGTGGAGGTTCGGCCGCCGATCCGGGGCGGGACCGTCGCGTCGCCGGGTGCGCCGACCCCTTGCTCCGCCGGGCCGACGCCGCCCACGGCTGCGGCGGCGGGATCTCGCCGACCTCCTGCACGGCGTCGCCGCCCCTCCCGGGTCCTTCGAGCCGAAAGGGCTGATGCCCGTCGCGCCCGCCCCCGGCGACGTCGTGGGCGGCGGCCTGCTCCTGGGGGGCGACGAGGGGACGGTCGAGATCCGGGTGAGCCTCGCGACCCCTTCGAGGTTCGGGGGCGGGCCGCGCGGCTATCGGCCCGGGGCCGCGAGGAGCGTGATCAGGACGTCGTGGTCGAGCGGCTTGATGAGGTGGTGGTCGAACCCGGCCTCCTTCGACCGGCGGCGGTCCTCGTCCCGGCCGTATCCCGAGATGGCGATGATGACGGCGTCCTTGCAGCTCGGCTCCCGCCGCAGCCGGGAGGCGACCTCGTAGCCGTCCATGCCGGGCAGGCCGATGTCGAGGAGCACGAACTCGGGCCGATGCTCCTTCGCCTTTTCGATGCCCTGGGGGCCGTCGTGGGCCACGGCCACGTCGTGCCCGAGGAGCTTCAGGAGCTGGGCCATCCCCCAGGCCGCGTCGACGTTGTCCTCGACGACGAGGATGCGAGAGGGAATCCTCCCGCCTTCGGCCGGGGCCGTCCCCTCCGGCGCCGCGGCGACCGGCCTCGCGGCCCTCGGGAGCCGGATCGTGAACTCGCTCCCCTTGCCGCGGCCCTCGCTGCGGGCGTCGACCGTCCCGCCGTGCATCTCGACGAGCTTCTTGACCACCGTGAGGCCGATGCCGAGGCCCCCTTCGGAGCGGGCGAGCGAGCGGTCCCCCTGGGCGAAGAGCTCGAACATCTGCGGCAGCGTCTCGGGCGGGATGCCGACGCCGCGGTCCCGCACGGAGACGACGACCTCGTCGCCTTCGTTCCGGGCCCGCAGGGCGATGAGCCCGCCGTTCTCGCTGTACTTGGCCGCGTTGCTCAGGAGGTTCACGACCACCTGCTCGATCCGGGTCGGGTCCACGTCGGCCCACAACCCCCCGTGGCTCGTCGCGACTTCGAGCGTGTGCCCCCTCTCTTCCATCGACGGCTTCGCGGTGGCGGCGGCGGCGGCGAGGATGGACGTCAGGTCGACGAGTTCCCGTCGCAGCTCGATCTTGCCCCGGTTGATGCGGGAGACGTCCAGCAGGTCGTCGATGAGCCGCGTCAGGTGCCGCATCTGCCGCGTGACGACCCCCATCGACCACCCGATGTGCTCCTGGAGCCCGCTCCGGGTCGTGAGCGTCACGGCGTTGCCGATGGCCGACAGCGGGTTCCTCAGCTCGTGGGCGAGCATGGCGAGGAATTCGTCCTTCCTGCGGTCGTTCTCCCGGAGCCGCTCGGCCTGCTCGCGGATCTCCTGCTCGGCCTGCCGCCGCTCGGTCACGTCGCGGGTGGTGCCCGCCACGGCCACCACCCGGCCGTCCTTGCCGATGACGGGGACGAAGATGTAGTCGTAGATGCGCCGGCCGTTGGTCCCGGCGAAGGGCACCTCGCCGCGGATCGGCCGCCTCGTGGCCGCCACCCGCTCGATCTCGCCGTCGTGCATCTCGGCGTGCCACGGCTCGTACCCCAGCTCCAGGCAGTTCTTGCCCAGGGCGTCCTCCCGGGTCCGGCCCCACATCTGGAGGAGGGCCTCGTTCGCGTAGAGGAACCGGTGGTCGAGCCCGAACACGTAGACGAGGTCGGGCGTGTTCGACAGGGCGGCCTCGTAGATCCGCCGCTGCCGCTCGGCCTCGGCTTCGAGGCGGTCGTTCTCCTCCTCGGCCTGCTTGCGCGCGGTCACGTCGCTCGCCACGCCGAACCACTCGACGACCTCGCCGCCCGCGTCGAGGATCGGCACGGCGCGCGAGTACGTCCAGCCGATCGAGCCGTCGGCTCGCACGACCCGGTGCTCCAGCTCGAACATCCGCCTGGCGGAGACGGCCTCCCGGATCGCCCCCCGGACGAGGGCGTGCTCCGAGGCGGGGAGGTTCCGCTGCATCCAGTCGCGGAGCGGGGCGTCGCTGCTGGCGACCAGGCCGCGGCCGTCGAGCGGCTGCATCTCCGACCAGTCCGGGCTCATGCGATACATCACGTCCGAGGAGGCCGTGACCAGGGCCCGGAACCGCTGCTCGCTCCGGCTCGTCGTCTCCTCGGCACGCCGCCCCTCGCCCGCGTCGTGGTATGTCACGACGACCCCCGCGTTCCGGCCGTCGTCGTCGACGATGGGGGCGGCGCTCGCGTCGACGTCCCGCTCGCCAGCCTCTCGCCGCAGGCGGACGACCTCCGTCACGTCCTCGAGCTGGTGGAGGATGTGGGCGACGGCGCCCTCCGCCGACAGGACCGGCGCGTTGAGCGGGCTCCAGTGACGCTCCTCGAAGCCGCCGCCGGGCCGCGGGACGTCGCGCCTCCGGACGGCCATGTGATCCGGGGCGCGCGTGGCCAGGACCCGGTCGAGCGAGGCCCGGAGGTCCCGCCCATCAGTCGCCCCGGGATGCTCGCGATCGTCGGCGAAGGCTTCGAAGAGCCCCCGACCGACGAGCGACTCCCGCGTCGCGCGCGTCGCCCGAAGATACGAAGCGTTGACGGCGACGATGGTGAACCGGTCGTCGGGGCGGACCAGGAGCGACGGGGTCGGGACGGCCTCGAAGAGGGCCTGGAAGTCGGGGGCGAGGCCCGGGTGTTCGGTCATGACGGTGAGTCTTGCACTGGTACGGGCGGATGCCCATTCGCCCCGTCGTGGACGACGGCCTCCTCCGCGAGGTCCCTCAAGCCGCTCGGAACAGTATAAAGCGCGAGCCCTCGTCGGCGACAGATTTCGGCCCGGGTCCCGTTCCGCGCTCGCGGGGCGTCACGGCGGGGACTCCTTCACGGAAGCCGCGACGGCGCGACGCGACGAGCCGGGTGACGACGAATCCCCTCGACCGCCGACTTGCTCCCGCCGACGGGCGGGCCGGGCGGGAGCGGCGGCGGAAGAACGTCGAGCCGGCCTCGGGCCTCGGGCCCGGACCCTCGGCGACTCGAGGCGTGACCGCCCGCGAGCCCGCCCCGGGCGACGTCCGTCAGTCGAGCCGCCGGATCCGGATGTCGCGAAAGGCCACCGGCCCGTGATCCCCCTGGAGCAGGATCGGCCCGGGACGGTCGGGGCCGTCCAATCCGGAGCGGGTGCAGCCCTCGCCGAAGAAGCCGACGTACTTCCCGTCCTTCCGTTCGAGCCGCACGCGAAGCTCCGGGGGCTTGCCCTCGTTCTCGTTCGTGAGTCGCTCGAAGGCGTCCTCGTCGGTCTCGCCGTAACGCACGTCCATGTCGCGATAGACGACCTTGCCGTTCCATGTGAGCGAGATCGTCTTGCCCTTCATCGTGACGTCGTAGGTCTGCCATGCGCCCGGGGCCCGGGCCAGGTTCTCCGGCGGCGAGGCCCGCTCGTAGAGCGCGCCGCAATCGTGGAACGCGGGCTTCGCCGCGCCGAAGCTGTCGAAGATCTGGATCTCGAAGAGGCCGCGATTGTAGACCCCGGAGTTGCTGCCCCTGGGGACCGTGAATTCCAGGTGCAGCTCGTAATCGCCGAAGTCCTCGACGGTCATGATGTCCGACGCGCGGCCGTCCTCGCCGCACAGCAAGACGGCGCCGGCCCCGCCGCCCTCGCCGACAGGCAGCAGCCGGCCGGGGTTCGAGGGGTCGAGCTTGACCTCGTCGCAGGCGACCCAGAGCTTCCTGGCGTCGGGGTTGCGGAACTTCCAGCCGGCGAGGTCCTTCCCGTTGAACAGCGGCGTCCAGTCGTCGGACGCCGGGCAGGACGAGGAGAGGACCACGAGAAGGAGGAAGAGGGCGGCTCGAACGGCGGTCATGGCGGGAAACCTCCGAGGGGAAGGAACGGGCCTGGCGAGAGGATAGGGCCGGCCGGCGCGACTTGCAACGCCTGCCGGCGGCCGGGCCTCTCGCTCGCCGTCCGATCGAGGTCGATCGAGAATGATCGAGGATCGGCTTCGAATCGGCTTCGTCCGCACCCGCGACCAATGAACCCATCGGACGCAACCCACTAAGCCGCATAATTTTAAGACCCGAAAAACCGGCAATTCCGCACAAATCGCAGCGCTCGATTTTCTGCAAGAAAGGCGATCGTGCGTCTCCGATCATCCCGTCGATCCGCCGGCCCCGGCCCGCCGAGGTGTGGGTTCGGCGAACCCTCCCAGGATAGGATGCGCCGATTTGCACGATCCGTTCGGGGGCGGACCGGAATCGGGCCTCGCGAGCCTGGATGAGGGCGCGGCGGCGGGGTCGGCTCAGTCGTCGTCCTCGTCGGGAGCGAGGGCTTCGAGGCGGGCGCGCATGCGTTCGAGGGTGGCCGCGGACCCGGGGGTGGGCGCCAGGTCGTGGAGTTGCCCGGGGTCGGCGGCGACCTCGTAGAGTTCCTCGCGGCCGTCGGCGTTGCGGATGTACGAGAAGCCCTCGGCGACCAGGGCCGCCATCGGCCCGCGCCAGGCGGGGGGGCGGGCGAGGTTCCTGGAGACCTCCTCCTTGATCCGGACCTCGGTCAGGACGGCGGCCTCGTCCGACGGCCGTCGCGCGAGCGACGCGCCGGGGAAGGCGGAGGGATCCAGGCCGAGGACGTCGAGGACCGTCGCGGGGACGTCGCGGAGGCTGACGGGCGCGCCGATCGACTGGCCGCCGCGGGCTCCGTGGGGCAGGAAGACGAGCAGCGGCACCCGCGTCTCCTGGTCGTACAGGCTGCGGCCGTGGCCGATCAGGTCGTGCTCGCCCAGGCCCTCGCCGTGGTCCGAGGTCAGGATGACGAGCGTGTCGTCGAGCGCCCCGCGCCGCTCCAGCTCGTCGAACAGCTCGCCGATTCGGCGGTCGAGGTAGGCGAGGCAGTCGTCGTACGAGTCCCGCGCCAGGGCGAGCTGCTCGTCGGAGAGGCCGACGCGCGAGCGGACGTCCCACTCGCGGATCAGGGCCTCCTCGTCGGCGTCCGCGGGGGGTCGGCCGAAGGGGCGGTCGGCGTCCGCGGGGGGGACGAACGGGCCGTGGGCGTCGAAGTAGTTGAGGAAGGCGAAGAACGGCCGGTCGTCTTCGCCCTTGCGGTCGAGCCAGTTCAGGAACGCGGCGTTGATCCGCCCGGCGTCCTTGCGCCTCCGCTCGACGCCGCCGAAGGGGTCGGAGAGCATCCGGACGGCCAGCCGGCCCAGCGACGAGCAGCGCAGGGCCTCTTCCATCGAGACCGCCGTCTGCTCCTCGTAGAAGTCGTCGTAGTGCTGGAAGCCGCGGCCGAGGCCGAACCAGGCGTTGCAGAAGAACGTGTTGGCGATGAACCCGGCCGTCGCGTAGCCGTGCGCCGCGAGGGCCTCGGCCAGCGTCGGGAAGGCCCGGCCCATCGGCTTGCGCTCGCCGACGTCCAGCTCGTGGGGCCATCGGCCCGTGAGCATGCTCGCGTGCGAGGGGAGCGTCCACGGGGCCGTCGACCGCGCCTGGTCGAATCGGACGGCGCGGGAGGCCAGGCGGTTGAGGTTGGGGGTCGTGTCGCGGTCGTAGCCGTACAGGCTGAGGCTCTCGGCGCGCACGGTGTCGAGCACCAGCAGGAGGACGTTGGGCGTCTCCTTGACGGCGGCCGGCGCCGGGGCCGGGCGACGCTCCGCCAGGGCGGCGTGGATCCGGTCCCAGCCGTGGAGGCTGGCGGCGACGGCGCCCAGGACCAGGGGCGCGACGACGAGCAGGCGCTGGAACCTCGGCAGGTGCGTCGAGCCGTGGCGGGACGTCATCGCCCCCACGCCCGCCGCCAGGGCCACCGCCGCGAAGGCGTAGAGCCCCGGGACCGTCAGCAGCAGGGCCAGGCCGCAGAGGAACCCCATCGCCCAGAGCGCGACCCGCCCCGCCCACCGCGGCCGCAGCCAGGCGACCAGCCCCAGCACGGCCCCCGAGCCCCCGAAGATGACGAGGTTCGAGGCCGGGATCATCCAGAAGAAGTGCCGGCTCATCTGGAAGTCGCCGAGCGACACCCCGCCCGAGACCGCGTTCCGCACGAGCCATTGCGTCAGCTCGAGCGCCCCCGTCAGCAGCCCGAACAGGAGCGCCAGCCGCGCCACGCCCAGCGGCGAGACCGTCCGCTCGGCCGCCGGGGCCGAGCCCTTCTGCGAGTTCGCGTCGTCCATGCCGCCCCCCTTCCCCATGCTGGGAACGGCCCACCAATACATTAAGACGGCGATCCGGGCAACGCCGATCCGCGTCCCCCCGGGCCTCAGGCGGCGGGCTTGACCGCGGCCGCCTCGGCCTGGGCGACGGCCCGGCGGATGGCCTCGGGGACGCCGACGGGGTGGATCCGGGGGAAGAGCTTCCGGGCGTCGTCGCCGCGGACGACGGTCGGGTTCTTGAGGCCCTCGATCAGGTGGCGGCCGACGCCGAACTTGTTGGGGGTGACGAGGGCGAGCCAGAGGCCCGAGAGCCAGGGCGTCAGGATGGGGACCGAGATCAAGACCCGGCGCAGGCCCTTCCGGCGCGCGTATTCCTCGATCAGGTCGCGGTACTTCACCACGTCGGCCCCGCCGATCTCGACGACCCGGCTCGCGCCCGGGGGGAGGTCGAGGGCCGCGTCCAGGTAGGCGACCACGTCCTCGACGGCGATGGGCTGGGTGGGGGTGGAGAGCCACTTGGGGCAGATCATCACGGGCAGGCGGTCGGTCAGCGACTTGACCATGTCGTACGACAGGCTGCCGGGGCCGAGGATCGCCGACGCGCGGAACTCGATCGTCTCGACGCCCGTGCTCCGGAGGATCTCGCCGACCTCGTGGCGGCTCTTCAGGTGCGGCGAGAGGTCGGGGTCGGCGTCGTCGCCCAGGCCGCCGAGGTAGATGATCCGCCGCACGCCGGCGGCCTTCGCGGCCTCGGCGAAGTTCTTCGCGGCGCGGCGGTCCTGGGCCTCGAAGTCGTCGGAGTCGGTCATCAGGTGGACGAGGTAGTACGCCGTGTCGACGCCGGCCAGGGGGCCGTCGAGCGAGGCCCGGTCGAGCGCGTCGCCCGCGACGGCCTCGACGTCGGGGCCGAATTTCGCGCGGATCGCGTCGGGCTTGCGGGCGAGGCAGCGGAGCCTCGCGCCGCGGGCCTTGAGGGCCGGGATCAGCCGGCCGCCGATGTAGCCGCTGGCCCCGGCGACGAGAACGAGCGGAGATGGTTCGGGATTCGCTTGCGACATGGGGTATCCTGGAGTCTTTGGATCGCGGCCTTCCCCGGTGAAGTCGATGTTCACGTTCCGCAAACCGTCTGCCGAAACCGTCCGCAAGTTCCTCGACGGCCAGGACGACCTCGATTTCACCTACGCCCCCGTCGGCGCGACGGCCGACGTGCCCCCCGCCGACTACCGCCTGAATCATACCCGCAAACGGATCGGCGCGGGCCGTGAGGCGTTCGCACGCGCCCGGGCGGCCCTCCGGCGCTGGGACCAGTTCCGCATCGGCTGGGCCGAGATCCGGCCGGCCGACGCGGTCGTCCGCCCCGGGGCCGTCGTGGCGATCGTGGCGCGCCGCCTGGGCCTCTGGTGGCTCAACGCCTGCCGGGTCGTCTACGTCGTCGACGAGGACGGCGAGGCCGCCGCGCGCTTCGGGGTCGCCTTCGGCACGCTCCCGGGCCACGTCGGCTCGGGCGAGGAGCGGTTCCAGGTCGAGTGGGACGGCGCGACCGACGAGGTCTGGTACGACGTCTCGTCGTTCTCCCAGCCCCACCTGTGGCTGACCCGCCTGGGATACCCCTACATGCGACGGTCGCAGAAGCTGTTCGGCCGGCAGTCCGCCGCGGCGATGGTCGAGGCCCTGGCGCGGGAGGCGACCGTCCCGCCCCCGGGCTGAGCCGAGGGCCCGTTACAATCTGTTACCGAAAACGGCGGCGAAAGGGCTTCATTCCCCGCGCCAGGGCCCCTACCCTTAGAGACGTCGGCCGCCTCAGGGTCGCGGCGTCGCCGATCCCCGTCCCATCACGTCTCGACGGCCTTCCAGGAGCCTCGCCATGCCCTCCCCCATCCGGCCGGCCGACCGCCGGGCCTTCCTCGGCGCCCTCTCGATGGGCGCGGCCTTCTTCACGACCCGCGGGCTCTTCGCCGAGGAGCTGGCGCGCACCCCCGCGCGGACCGAGGGGCCGTTCTACCCCGACAAGCTGCCGCTCGACCAGGACAACGACCTGATCGTCCTGGGCGACTCGCTCACGCCCGCCGTGGGCGAGATCACCCAGCTCCACGGCCGGATCCTCGACGCCTCGGGCGGACCGATCAAGGACGCCACGATCGAGATCTGGCAGTGCGACGCGAACCAGGTCTACCTGCACTCGGCCGACAGCGGCCGCAACGCCGAGAAGCAGGACAAGAACTTCCAGGGCTTCGGCCGGTTCACCACCGGCGCGACGGGCGAGTACCGGTTCCGCACGATCAAGCCGGTCCCCTACCCCGGCCGCCCCGCGCCTCACATCCACTTCAAGATCAAGAAGGGCGACCGCACGCTCCTGACCTCGCAGATCAACATCGCCGGCCATCCCGGGAACAAGGTCGACGGCGTCGTCCTCGGCGGCATCGGCGTCTTCGACCGCGAACTGCTCATGGCCGAGTTCAAGCCCATCCCCGACTCCAAGACCGGCGAGCTGGCCGCGGCCTTCGACGTGATCCTCGGCCGCACGCCCGACGACCACGCCCTGCACGCCCTCCGCGACGCACGGCCGCGGAACGCCTGAACCGGCACGTCTTCGACATCCAGAATTTGCGAGGTGATTTCATGATCCGATTTTTGATCGTCGCGGCGGCCGCGCTCGCACAGGGGCCTCCGGGGGGCGGGCCGTCGCTCTCGAAGGAGGCCGACGTCCAGGACGTCGTCGCGCGGATGACGGCGTTCGACAAGGACGGCGACGGCAAGCTCGCCCGCGGCGAGGTCTCCGACGCGCGGCTGCTCGGCCTGTTCGACCGGGCCGACGCCGACAAGGACGGCGCGGTCACGAAGGCCGAGCTGACCGCGCTGGCCGAGGCCGAGCACTCCGACGCCCCCGACTTCGACTTCGGCCCGCCCCCGGGCGGGGGACCGGGCTTCGACGGCTTCCCCGGCGCGCCCCCATCGCGTCCGGGCGAGGTCCTCTCCCCTCCCCTGCGCCAGGCCCTGGAGCTGACGCCCGAACAGCGCGGCAAGATCGACGAACTCCAGGCGAAGGTCGACGCCGCCCTGGCCGAGATCCTCACCGACGCCCAGAAGGCGGAGCTGAAGGCCGCCGCGCGGCCGGGCCCCGGCCCCGGCGGACCGCCCCCCGGCCGCGGCCCGGGCCGACGACGGCCAGGCCCCCGCTGATCGGCCTTCCCCTCGCGGGGGAAGGCATGCCCCGCAGGGGTCGGATGAGCGGGAGCCCGCGCGAGGCCCCTTCGGAATCCACCGGCAGGCCGGATGTCGGAGCGGCGGCTTTCGTGCTCGTCACCCCCTCATCCGGCCCTTCGGGCCACCTTCCCCCGCGAGGGGGGAAGGCCGTCGTCCGCGGACCCAGCCGGCCCATTGGAACGGCCGCTCAGTAGGCGACGTTGTCCTTGAGGCCCGCGTATTCCTTCCAGACCTTGACGGCCTCGTCGCGCAGCAGGGTCACCTCGGGGATCTTCCGCTCGGAGACGGGCGCGGCGAACTGCTCGTAGATGAAGGCGTCGTCGAAGCCGCCGTACTGCTTGGAGTCCTCGACGGCCGCGCCGTAGACGATGCCGTCGAGCCCCGCCCAGTAGGCGGTGGCCAGGCACATCGGGCACGGCTCGGACGACGTGTAGAGGACGCAGCCGTCGAGCTTGAGCACCTTGAGCGAGCCGCAGGCGTTGCGGATCGCCTCCATCTCGCCGTGCCAGGTCGGGTCGTGGTTGGCGACGACGTGGTTCGACCCCTCGCCCACGATCTCGCCCTGGCGGTCGACGATCACCGCGCCGAAGGCCCCGCCCGTCCGCTTCTCGACCCCCGCCGTCCGCGAATTCGCGATCGCCCGCCGCATGAAGGCCCGCGACTGCTCGGGCGTGTACCGCGACTCGACGTCCCGGGCCGTCACCCAGACCTTCTCCGAGACCGCGCGGTTCTTCGAGGGCTCGTCCGCCCCCCCGGCGAGGCTCGTCCGGGCCGCCCAGACGCCCAGCGAGATCCCCGCGACGGCCGCCGCAACCGCGGTCAACGCCAACCGCCGCCCGCCCTTGTAAACCGGCATCGAATCCATAGGTGAATCCCCCCTTCGATATTCCCCTCGGCCTGACAGCCCACGCCCAGGCAAGGCTAGGTCACGCCGGACGGGTTGGGGGGGAAATCGCGAGGATCGTCGAAATCGCCCGGCCCCCGGGGCGCGAGGGGCGGCCGTCGACGAGATTCCGCGCGCGTTCCGCGGGATCCCGAACGATCCCTTCGAAGGGCGTCGCGACGACGCTCGATCTACCCATCACGCAGCCGAAGACCCGAGGGGCCGCCATGACCACGATCTGCATCCTGCTCGCGGCGACGACGCTCGCCCAGGGGTCGCCCGGCGGCGGCCGCTCGCTCCCGAAGACCGCCTCCGCCCGCGACGTCTTCGCCCGGATGAAGGCCCTCGACAAGGATGGGGATGGGCGACTGACCCAATCCGAGGTCGCCGACCCGCGCCTCGCCGCCGTCCTCGCCCGCGCCGACGCCGACGAGGACGGCGTCGTCACCAAGGCCGAGCTGGCCGCCCTCGCCGCCAAGGAGGGCGCCGCCGCCCGGTCGACGTCGCGGGCCCGGTCGTCGCGCACCACCCGTTACCGACCGACCTCCGACGCGTACGCTCCCGATGCCGGGCCGTCCTCGGGCTCCGGCGGACCTCGCGAGATCTTCGCTTTCGCCGGCGCCCCGCCTCAGCAAGGCGGCGGACATGGCGGTATGGTCATGAACGGCGGCGGGATGAACGGCGGGATGGGCATGGGCGGCATGGGCATGAACAATGGGATGGGCATGGGCGGCGGACACGGCGGCATGGGTATGAATAATGGCGCGAGCACGAACACGAGCGGCACGAGCAATACCATGGGCATGAACGGCATGGGCATGAACGGCGGCTGGAATCAGGCCGGCCAGAACACGACGAATCCGTCCGCCTCCACGTCCTCGCGTCCCGCCGAGATCCTGTCGACGACCGCGCAGGACGCGCTGGCCCTGACGGCGGCGCAGCGGAAGCAGCTCAGCGCCTTGCAGGCCAAGGTCGACGGCGCGCTCGACCAGATGCTGACCGAGGATCAGAAGCAGCAGCTCGACATGATGGCGTCCCGAGGGATGCGCGACGCCGGCCAGCCCTGACGGACGCCGGCGCGATGCGGCGGCCCGCCGAGCTTCCTCAATCGAGGATGATCCGCGGGCCGTCCTCGACGTCGATCTCGACGACGTCGCCGCGGGCCATCTGCCGGCGCTTGCGGAGTTCCTGCTCGCCGTTGACGCGGATCAGGCCCTCGGCGACGAGGTTCTTGGCCTCGCCGCCGGTCATCACGCAGCCGGCCCGCTTGAGGACCTGGATGAGGTTGATCTCGCGGTCGCCGACGTCCAGGCGGATCTCCTGGCGCTCGCCCTCGCTCATCGCGGGGCCGCCGCCGGGGCGGGATCGGGCAGGCCGAGCTTGTCGAGCCCCTTGTCGATGGCGTCGCTCAGCGACTTCTCCAGCTTGCGACGGCTGTCTTCGATCGTGCCGTCGGTCCCCTGCTCCAGCCGCTGCCGGGCCTTCTTGACGTCGTCCTGCACCCGGGCGATGCGGTCGCGGTACTTGCCGAGCCGCTTCGCGACCTCGCCGGCCTTGCCCTGCACCTTGCCGTCGGGGTCCTGGATCTGATCGGCCAGGTTGCGCCGGGTCTCGTCGACCGCGCCGGCGACGGCCTCCTTGAGGCGGCCCTTGTCCTTCTCGAACAGGTCGCGGATCGTGCTCGCCTTGCCGTCGGGGTCGAGCGTCTCGACCAGCGCCTGCTCGGCCTTGCCGCGTCCCTGCTCGACGAGCCTGTCCACGACGTCGCGCGTCGAGGCCGGCGCGGCCGTGGCCGTGTAGTTGTCGGCGTCCCCCTCGCGGCGCGGGCCGACCGCGGCGTCGAGCCGGGCGGAGGCGCGCGAGGCGACGGCCTGATCTCTCGCCTCCGGCTCCGGCGCGGCTTCGCTCTCGGCGGCGGCGACGGCCCCGGGCCAGTACGGGGCGAGGGCGTTGCGGACCTCGCCCGGCAGGATCGGGCCGACGTTGCTGACGAGGCTGTTGACGACCTTGCCCGTGGGGCTGGCGAAGATCGGCTGGCGGGTGCCGGGCGCGACGCTGACGACGAGCATCGTCGCCAGGATCCCGACGGCCGCCCCCTCGACGCCGCCGAGCATCATGCCGAGATGCCGGTCGTAGGCGTCGAACCTCAGCTTGCGGATGACGTTGCGGACCATCCACGCCAGCCCGAAGACCGCGCCCGAGACGACGAGGTACGAGCCCGCCATCGACATCGCGCGGGCCGCCTCGGGCGTGCCGGGCAGCATGGGGGCGATCGCCGCCGAGACCTGGTACGAGAACAGGTATCCCAGCACCAGCGACCCGATGCTCGCGAGCTGCCAGGTGATCCCCCGCCACGCCCCTCGGATCATCCCGGCGATCAGGACCGCCGCCATGGCCATGTCGTAGTACGTCATGCGTGCCCCTCCATGCTTCGTGTCCGCCCGCGCCTCGTGCGCGGACCTTCCCCGAGGCGCGGCATGGTATCCCAGGAGCCGCGCCTCGGGAAGCCGGATTTGCTCAAGTCGCGGAGCCGTCAGGCCGACGACGACTCACTTCCTCGTGACGTCCGACGACAGGCTGGACGCCAGAGACTGGAGCGCCACGAGGCGGCCGGCGGGCGTCTCGAAGGCCTCGATCTGCTCGGGCGAGGGCGCCGTCCCGGACCGGCGATAGGCCTGCAGGATCGCCGCGGCGCGGGACTGATCGCGCTGACCGGGGGAGAGCGTCGAGGGGTCGGGGGCCGGGGCCTTCTCCGCCTCCAGGGTCGCCTTCATCGGGTGAGCCATGAATTCGCGGAGGACGCCGATCAGCCGGGGGGGGACCTCCCGATCCAGGTCGTAGTAGGCCATGGGTGTGAAGGCGTAGCCCTTCACCGATTTGTCGCGCGGCGGATCGGTGGGGCGGGGTTCGAGCACGACGAGGGCGCGGCGGGTGAGCGTCTGGTATCCATCATCGTCGCCGTCCTTGCGGAGCCTGACGGCGAGGGAACGGAGCCCGCGAGCCTTCTCGAGCCCCGGCTCGTCGCGGATCGCCTCGACGGTCTGGGTCGCCCGGGCGACGCCGTCCGTCTCGATCTGGACCTCGGCGAACAGGCAGAGGAGGCGCGATCGACGGGGTTCGGGCTGGGCGAGGGCCTTGGGGATCGCCTCGGCCACGACCGCCCTTGCAGCGTCCCGGCGACCCGTCGCTTCGAGTCTCCGGGCGAGCACGTACCAGGCGACGAGCTGCTGGTCCGCCGCGACGACGCCCCGGGCCAGTTCCGCCGAGCGGGTGAAGGACGCGTCGGCGCCGGCGCGGTCGCCGGCCTCGGACCGGGCCTGCGCGATGTGCGCGAACGTCGCGGGCTTGACCGCGTCGTAGTCGCCGTCGCTCGGGCCGGGGTCGTCGGCCCGGCGGACGTCGGAGATCGACTCGGCGGTCGCCAGGCCCTCCGCGACGTCCCCTCGCATCGCCTGGAGCCGCGCCACCGTCGACAGCAGGCGAGCCTGCGACCTGGCGTCGCCGGCCGATCGCGCGGCGTCGGCGAGCCTGGGGAGCGAGACGCGGGCGAGTGGTTTGGAGTAAGGCCTCAGCGGGGCGTCGAGGCTGATCAGGATCGAGCCGGCATCGGTCGGAAGGGCGGTGTCGAGGTGGCACAGGCCGTTCAGGATCTCCGTCAAGGCTGCGGCGCGGGCGGGCGGCTGGAGCGAAGACGCCAGGGCCAGGCCGTCGTCGAACGCGGCCGGGCCGCCCTGGCCCACCACGGACGCGAGGATGTGCATCGCGGAGTCGCGCTCGCGGGCGTCGGGGAGGGCGAGGGCTAGCCGTCGCGCCTCCGCGATCCTCTCACGGCCGCGGGGGACGTCGCCCGCCTGGAGCAGCAAGCGTCCGTATGAGGCGAGGACCACGGGCCTCGCGGGGCCCTGCACCGGCTCAAAGATCTTGAGGGCCTGGTCGACGAGTCGTCTCGTCTCGCCGGCCCCCACGATCTCCGGAGCCTGTTGCATCACCGAGAACAGGGCCTCGATCCGATCGTTCAGCTCCTTGGCGGTCGCGTCGGGCTCCTCGCCCCCGCCGGCCCGACGCACTTCCTCGTCATGACGGATCTCGACCACGACGGGAGAGCCGTCGGGGGCCACGCCGATGGAGCGACTCATCGCCTCGCTGACCTGCGCTTCCAGCAACCGGGCGGCCCCAGGGCTCGGCATGACGTCCGTCGGCTGGATCGCCCCGATCAACTCTCGCACCATGGCCCGAGATCCTTCGGCGTCGCCCGCCTTGTCGCGAAGGATGGCGATCTGGACGATGGATTCAACGACATCCCGGTCCCGGGGCCTGAACGGCGCAGCCCGATCGGGGAGCTTCGGGGGGACGACCCGGCCGAGCGTCTCCAACGCGCCGGGCCGGTCGTCCCGGCCGAGCTGCGATTCGGCGATCGTCAGCAGCGTGTAGCGCAGCTGGTTGTCTTCCTTCGGGGCGGGCGTGACCGCTGCGGCCTCGGCCAGCCGCTTCAGCGTCGCGCGGACGTCGTGGTCGGCCTGGGCCTTCGGGTCGGGGGGCTCGGCGCGGGTGGGAAGCGCGAGGGCGGCGGCGAGCAAGGCCGCGGCGCACAGCGCGAGGGCCTCGGGGGCGGTGGGCTTCATCGTCATCGGGCGGTCCTCCTTGAGCAGGATGCGACGGATCCTCGTCGCGATCGGGCGTTCGGTCAGGGACGCGGCGGCGGGCGCGGCCGGGCGGGCGCCGGCCAGGGCGGCGAGCAGCTCGGCGTAGGCGCGGGGGCGGCCGGTGCGGGCGACGACGAGGCGGTCGCAGCAGGTCTCGCGCTCCAGGCGGACCCAGGCCGAGAGCCACCACGTCGTCGGGTGGAAGAATAAGAGCGCCTCCACGAGTTTCTGGAAGAGGCTTGTGAGGTTGTCGCGGCGTCGCAGGTGGGCCAGCTCGTGCAGCAGGGCCATCTCGACCTGGTCGGGATCCCAGCCCGTCAGCGCGGCGGTCGGCAGCAGGATCAGGGGGCGGACGATCCCGATCAGCACCGGCGCGGCGATCCGGTCGCAGGCCGCGATCCCGACCTCGCGGGCGATCCCCAGCGACCGCGCCAGCTCTCGGCACCGCTCGACGATCGGCCCCGATTCGAGCGGCAGGCCGGCGCGGCGGAGCCGCTCGACGCCGACCAGGCCCGTCGCCAGCGAGGCCAGGGTCAGCAGCGAGCCGACGAACCAGACGCCGGGCAGGATCGCGACCCATGGATCGAGGAATCGAAACATCCTGATCGATTCGGGGGCCCCGGTCGGCCGCGCGGGGGACGGGGCGAATTCGTAGGCGACGCGGGAATTCGCGTCGACCGCGAACGCGATCCTCGGGACGACCTCGGCGGGCCTCGCCGCGGCCGTCGGCGGGGCCGGGTCGTACACGGCGAAGAAGGCGGCGAACGGCGCGATCGCCAGGCCGATCAAGGCCGTCAGCGCGGCGGCGTGGCGGGTTTCGGCCGCGGCGCGGCGGAGCAGCCGGCGGGCCAGCGAGGCGACCAGGCCGACGGCCGCGCCGATCCAGAGCATGTGCAGGAACGTCCAGCCGAGGGCCGTCCAGGCGGGCGAGGTCGTGGGGATGTTCATCTCCCGGCCCCCTTCCGCTTGCGGGCGGGCCCGGCGTCGTCGGCCTCGTCGAGCAGGGCGCGGATGGCCTCGCGGTCGCGGTCGTCGAGGGTCCCCTCCTCGATCATGTGGGCGACGAGGCTGCGGGCCGAGCCGTCGAAGACGTGCTGCACGAGCTTGCCGAGCAGCCCCGAGGCGGCCGCCCCGCGCGTGGTCTCGGCGGCCCAGACGTACCCCTTCGCCCCGTCGTCGCGGCGGACGAGTTTTTTCGTGAGCATGACCTTGAGCGTCGTCGCGACGGTCGTCAGCGCCACCGACCGACGCGCCTGCAAGGCCTCGTGGACCTTGCCCAGCCCGGACGGGCCGTGCTCCCAAAGCACCTGCAAGATCGCCAGCTCCGCATCCGTCGGCTGGCCGCTCGGGCTCCTCGCCATCACGGGCCTCCTTTCCCCCTGGGGTGCTCCTGGTTGAACCGGACTCGCTCCGCGATGATTCGGTTTCTATAAAAATAGAATCGGCGCGTCAAGGAGATTCGGCCGGGTTTCGAAACGCGAACCGGCCGGCCGTCGCGGGATGCGAGGGCCGGCCGGGGCATGCGATACTTCAGATCACATCAATACTGGTCGGCGCTGATGACCTCGCCGCCGTTGCGGGTGGAGAGGGCCTGGTAGACGCCGAACTTCGAGCCCGGGGCGAGGGTGATGCCGTAGGGCGAGGCGGGCGTGCCGCCGGTGGGCAGGCCGTTGATCTGGGGCGAGGTGATCGTCCAGGAGTCGATCGAGTCCTTGAGGAAGCGGACGGAGCCGTCGCACAGGGCGACGTTGACGCCGCCGGGGTGGAAGCTCATGGCGTTGCTGATGGCCCAGTTGCGCAGGGCCTGGTTGCTCGGGTCGCCGGTCGGGTCGGAGTACTTGCGGCCCCAGTTGGGGGCGAAGCGGGTCTCCAGCGAGGCCCCGCTGGCGTCGTTGCCGCTCCAGATGTGGAACTGGGGCCGGGTCGTCTGGCCGAAGACGCCGTGGCCGTTCTCCGAGTACATCATCGTGTTGCTGGTGCCGTCGGTGATCGAGGCCAGGGTGACGAGGTCGGCGATGATGGGGCCCTTGGCGTACTGATTCAGGCCGGGCACGATGAAGAGGCCGCTGGGGCCGCCGGACAGCCCGAAGGCGTTCCACGGGCCGACGAAGCCCGAGTAGTGGCTGTGGACCTGGCGGAAGGTGTCCGGGCCGAACTGGAGCCTCTCGGCCTCGCCGGTCGAGGGGTCGCTGGGGCAGGTGAACGTGGAGATGGCGATGCCCGGGATGGTCCAGTTCTCGGGCTGGAAGAACGCCTGCATGAAGTTCCCCGCGTTGTACGCCGCGTTCTGCTCGATGAACGGGCAGAGGCGGACCAGCGACGCGAAGCCGAGGTTCGTCTGGAACCCGGCGCCCTGGACCATCAGCACCGGCGGCAGGGCGCCGGTGGCCGACTCGTAGTTCACGGCCCCGAGGGCGATCTGCTTCAGGTTGTTCGTGCACTGCATCCGGCGGGCGGCCTCGCGGGCCGACTGCACGGCGGGCAGCAACAGGGCGATGAGTACCGCGATGATGGCGATGACGACCAGCAGCTCGATGAGGGTGAACCCTCGGCGCGGAAGGCGGCTCGTTTCCATTTCCGACTCCTTGATGAATGACGGGTCGACTGGTGAGGGCCGGCGCGGGAACGCCGTCGACGGACGACGCGCCGGATCCCGGCCGCGCGGCCGGGGGGCGTTGGATCGGATCGGTTCGATTCGGAAGGGCGGGCTAGCCCTTGGGCTTCTGCGCCTTGCCCTTGGGCGTGACCTTGAGCTTCAGGTCCTCGGCCGGGATGTCGATCGAGCCGGCGCCGCGGACCGTCTCGTCCTTTTGGCAGCCGACGCCCGCCGCCAGGCAGGCTCCGCCCAGGAGCGCGAGCGCCGCACGGCGGCGCGACAGGAGGTCGTGACGATTCATGGGGATGACTTCAACTCCGTCGCGGCGCGGACCAGTACGTCGGTCCCGGTACGCGGGCCATGGAATGGCGAGAAACATCGGCGTCTTGGTGATGATTCGGCAGCGGGTCGACTTCGAGTCGCCGCTTCGTCGCCCTGACGGGAGGGAGGATCAGGACGAGGGAGGCGGATCGTGTCGGGCCCGAGGGCCCGGGAGATGATAGGGGAGGATTCGTCTCGTTTCGCGACGGCGACGGTCTCCAGCAGTCATCCAGGCGGGATGAGGCGGAAACCCACCCCGCGCCCCCTGACGGCGGGCGCGGCCCGGGGTCCGCACGCATACATCTTAATTACATCGCACCATCTTGGTCAATCGCTTCCACCGTTATGTGGAGAATGCGGACCGGCCGGGACCGGGCCCCGGGGCGAAACGGCCTCACGATCGGCTTCGGCCTTGGCAGGCAGGGCAGACGGGTATGATGGGGATGGCGCGGAAACGGGGGCGGTCGGGGGCGAAGGCGCGGTCTGGGGTGTTTCCAGAGTCACGTCGGGCGTGCGTGGGATCTGGAGGGATTCCGCCGGGATGTCGATCGACCCGGCACCGCGGATCGAGTCGTCCGGCTCTTCGCAACTCGTCCCGGCGATCAGGACGACGCAGGATAAGAGGATCAGCCCGACGCGGCGACGCGACGGTGAGGCGCATGGGATCATGATGCAAGGCGCTCGCGGCAAGGGTGGGGCCGGCCCGGGGCGGGCGGCCGCTGGCGATCGATCCTAGTCGCGAGGACGTCTCGGGGTCAACGCGACCCGGCACCGCGCTCAGGTCCCGAACAGGGGGGCGATGGGCGAGCCGTCGCAGAGGCGGATGGGGCGGTCGAGGCGGTCGCGAAGCTCGGAGGCGGGGTCGACGCCGAGGGCGTGGTAGAGGGTCGCGGCGAAGTCGCCGGGGGAGTACGGCGGGCTGGCCGGGTAGGCGCCGATGCGGTCGGACGCGCCGACGACCTGGCCGCCGCGGACGCCGCCGCCGGCGAAGAGGGCCGAGAAGACCTTGGACCAGTGGTCGCGGCCGTCGGCCGTGTTGTTGTTCCCCGTGCTCGACCCGATCCGCGGGGTCCGGCCGAACTCGCCGGCGAGGACGACGAGCGTCTCGTCGAGCAGGCCGCGGGCCTTCAGGTCGTCGAGCAGGGCCGACATCCCCCGGTCGGTCGGCGGCAGCAGGTTGTTCTTGAGGTTCTTGAAGTTGGCCGAGTGGGTGTCCCACTGCTGCACGCGGCCGAGGTTGACCTGCACGATCGGCACGCCGGCCTCGACCAGGCGGCGGGCGAGCAGCAGCGACTGGCCGAACATGTGGCGGCCGTAGCGGTCGCGGACGGCCGGGTCTTCCTTGTCGAGGTCGAACGCCCCCGAGACCCGTCCCGACGTCAAAAGCGACATCGCCCGCGCCCGCTGGTCGCTCATCGGGTCGCGGCCCAGGTCGGTCTGGGGGAGCATGCCCGCGTTGACCTGGTCGAGCAGCGCCTGCCGCCGCCCCAGCCGTTCGACGCTGAAGCCGACGGGGAGCGCCAGGCTCTCGACCTGGAAGCCGGGCTTGTTGGGGTCCTGGCGGATCTGCCAGGGGTCGTGGCGGGGGCCGAGGAAGCCGGCGTGCTGGCCGGGCCAGGTGAGCGGGCCTTCCATCAGGTAGGTCGGCAGCATCACGCCGGTCGGCACGCCGTCGGTCCGGGGGCGGAGGTAGTCCAGGCCCGAGGCGTAGCAGGGGTAGTCGTCGCGCGAGGCGATCTTGTCGAAGAACGCGCCGGGCTGCGAGTGGCCGGTGAGCAGCTCGTGGGTCGCGTTCAGGTGGTTCGTGTACTTGTGCGAGAGCGAGCGGACGACGGCCAGGTCGCCGGCCCGCTGCGCCAGCAGGGGCATGTGCTCGCAGAACTGGATGCCGGCGACGGCCGTGTCGATCGGCTTGAACTCGCCGCGGATGCCGTCGGGGGCGTCGGGCTTCATGTCGACCGAGTCGATGTGGCTCAGGCCGCCGGACATGAAGGCGATGATGATCGACTTCGCCCGGGGCGCGCCGGCCGTCCGCCTGCCCGTCGCCTTCGCCGTCGGATCCGCCAGCGCCCGCGCCGAGAGGACCTGGGGCAGGCTCATCCCCAGGAAGCCCGAGAAGCCGACCTGCAAGACCTCGCGGCGGACGAATCCCCGCGTGTGCGTGTGGCCCGCCGTCATGTCCGGTCCCCCATCCCTCGCCCCGTTCGTTTGAACAGGAGTTTAACAGACGCCCCGCGACCCCGGCCAGCGTAATCCTTCGGACCGGGGGCGCGGCCTCACTTCCCGGACGTCTTCATCAAGTAGGCGACGATGTCGCGGAGCCTGGCCTCGCCGAGCACGGGGACGAGGCCGACGGGCATGATCGAGGTCGTGCCGGGGCGGAATTCCTCGATCTCGGCGCGGGGGAAGGTCGCCGACTTGGCCTCGGCGTCGACGACCCGGATCGCGTCGGGGCCCTCGGCGCGGACGACGCCGGCGGCGACGCGGCCGTCCTTCAGCGAGACGGTGTACGTGACGAAGTCGGGCGTGATCGACTCGGTGGGGACGGCGATGCTGCGGTACAGGTGCTCAACCCCCTTGCGGCCGATCGTCGTGAGGTCGGGCCCCACCTGCCCCCCCTTGCCCCGGACGACGTGGCACTGCGAGCAGAGGGCCTCCTTGCTGAAGAAGGCCTCCTCCCCCTTCGCCGGGTCGCCGCCCGCGAGGTCGGGGATCGCCAGCGGCTCGGGCTTCGAGGTCGCCAGGGCCGACGAGACCCAGGGGAGCAGGAACCGCGGGGGCTTCGATCCGGCCGGCGCGGCCCCGTCGAGATCGATCCGGATGGGGCCGGCCGGGACGTCGGGGCCGGTGGCGACGGTCAGCGACAGGAAGACCGGCTGCGAGGCGTCGGCGATCGTGAACTTCACCCGGCTCCCGCCGGATTCGGTCTTCTCGATGGTGTTCTCGCCGTCGCCGAAGAGGCACTCGACGATCTCCGCGGGCGACCCGATCGTCCCCTCGACCTTGCCGGCGTCGAGGACGACCTGGGCGTCGAGCCGGAGCCGGCCCGGCTTCCGGAGGTCGGCGGCCCGGCGGG
Organism: Paludisphaera mucosa; assembly: GCF_029589435.1. Classification (NCBI taxonomy): domain Bacteria; kingdom Pseudomonadati; phylum Planctomycetota; class Planctomycetia; order Isosphaerales; family Isosphaeraceae; genus Paludisphaera; species Paludisphaera mucosa. Next base: position 972,303 of record NZ_JARRAG010000002.1, read on the forward strand.
CCCGTCGGGGGCTCGTCGCGAGCCGGCCGAATCCGCGGACGTCGAGGTCGGGCAGCCCGTCCTTCCAGGTCGGCTCGGGCCCGGGCTCGGCGCCCGCGGACCACGAGGCCTCGACGCCGTCGAGGGTGTAGACGACCTTGCCGAGCCGGCCCAGGCCGTCGAGCGGCAGGACGTAACGCGCCGGCCGCGGGTGCGGGTCGGTCGCCAGGATCAGGGTCCGGCCGTCGTCCTCGGCCCTGGCCCCGGCGACCTTCAGCGCGCCGAGGGGCTCCGCCGCGGCGTCGGGCGTCCCCACGCCTTCCTCGTAATATGGGATCGTCCGGCCGACGAGCGCCGCGACCGCCGCCGGGTCGGCGGGGCCGGGCAGCGCGACGACGACGTCGAGCGGCCCCGACGTCCAGGCCGTCGCCGCGTCGTCGGGCGCGCGGGCCGACGCCGCGACGGCGATCAGCCCGAGCAGGACGACGGCGGCGGAACACGAGGCCCGGGCGAGTCGGCGTGCGGCGATCATGATCATTCGGGCTCGCAGGATGATGCGTCGACGTCCGGGGCGCGTCCCGGACCGTCCCGCAACCATCGTAGCGGGCCGATCAAGGCCCCGGCGAGCCCGGCTTCCCCGGCCCCGCCGCCGCGGAAGGGCGATGGCCGGCGCTCACTCCCCGGGGGCGGTCGCCGCGTGCTTTTCGCCGGCCGCGAGGGACGCGTCGAACCACGCCTTCTGATCGAGCACGGCATGGACGAAGGTGCCGCGGTGATCGGCCAGGCTGCCGGCGGGCATCGCCCGGGTCTCGGCCCCGCCCATGAGGTCCTGGAAGCCGATCGGCAGGGTGGCGATGAAGGGCGGGACGACCTCGTCGACCTCGCCGTAGTACGACCGGAGCGGGGTCCGGCTCCGCCAGTGGTAGACCTGGCTTTCGCGGAGGATCCGCCAGAACCGCCCCTCGCCGACCGAGCTGGCCGACCGGAACTCCTCGCGCAGGAACTCGTTCAGCGAGGCCGGCGTCTTGCTCCGGAATTCCTCCCAGGTGATCCGGCCGTCGTACAGGTCGCTCGCCGCCTGCTGATAGGCCGGCTCGATCGCCGAGGCCGCCAGGCCGGGCAGGTCGTGGTACTCGGCGTAGGCGTTCAGCTGGAGGGCCAGAAGCGCCGGCAGGTAGACCGCGTCGAGGTCGCGGGGCGCGTGGATCCAGCGGTTGACGATCGCGAAGAGGTCGTTCGGGGTGCTTGCCACGGCGGCCGCCGCCACGGGGACGCCCACGCTTTCGAGCTTCTCGAGGAAGGCCATCGTGCTCCAGGCGCCCTGCGACCAGCCGCTGACGAACAGCGGCCCCTGCCGGACCTTGAGCGCGTCGCAGACGGGGCGCGACGCCCGCAGCATGTCGAGGCAGGCCTGCTGGGTGCTCGCCTTGACGAGGTAGCCGTCGGGCTCGGCCGACTCCCCCTTGCCGAAGTAGTCCGCGCCGATGACCACATACCCCTGCCCTGCGAACTGGGCGAGCATCAGGCGGGTCTCCATCGACTCGTCGGGATGGCTCGGCACCGCGGTCTTGGTGAAGACCGTCCCGTGCTGGTACGACACGACGGGCATCGTCTCGCGGCCCGCGTCCGGCACGGCGACCAGCCCGGAGGCCGTCGTGGGCCGGTTGCCCCGCTCCGGGATCACCGACTCGTAGAGCACCCGGTAGAGCCTCACCGGGTAGCGCGCGGGCGGGAACTCGGCCTCGAACTTCGAGAACTCGCGGCGCTCCGTCGTGAGGATCCGATCGAGGCGGGCCACGTCGTAGGTCCCGATCTCGCGATACCGGACGCCGCCGGCGACCGGCGTGTAGCCGTCCGGGGGCGCCTCGGCGGCCTTCAGCCGCGCGGCGTCCGCCGCCAGGAGGACGATGACGATCGACAGTGCGACCCGCGTGCGAACGAACATGGAGGGCTCCTTACCGGATCGGCTCGACGACTCCTGGACGGCCCGCGCGGGGCGCGCGAGGTCCCTGGAGAAAGCCTACGACGTCCGGCCGGATTTCGGGCCCATACCTCCCCTCCGGGGCTCCGTCGGCCGGGCCTTGGTCGCGGCCCCGGGCGCGGTTATGATCCGGGACGAGCGGCACGCCCGCCCCCCGCGTCCCCTTCCCGACGGCCCGCCCGCGCCGGGAACCCGCCCCGCACCCGCTTGCAGCCTCCCCGGCAGGAGCCGATCTCATGAGCCCTCAACGTCACGCGCGGCTGTTCGCGTCCCTGCTCGTCGCGACGACCTCCTCGATCGCGGTCGCCCGCGCCGAGGAGTCTCTGGCGAAGCGGTTCGCGGAGCCTTCCCGGTCGACCCGCATCCTCAAGATCATCCACAACTGGCCCGACGCTCCCGAGGCCCAGGACGCGCTCGTCCAGCGGCTCGACGGCCAGGGCTTCGGGGGGGTCGTCTCGAACGTGGCGTTCGACCAGTACCTGGAGAGCGAGCCGAAGTGGGCCGCCTTCCGGCGCGGGATCGGCGAGGCTCGCAAGGCGGGCTTCACGCAGTGGCTCTACGACGAGAAGGGCTATCCCTCGGGCAACGCCGGCGGCCTGGTGCTGCGCGATCATCCCGAATGGGAGGCGAGCGGACTTTTGATCGCCGACGCCCGCACCGAGGGCCCGGCCGTCGCGCTCGTCGCGCCGCCGGGCGAGGTGTTCCTCGCCGCCGCCTTCCCCGAGCGCGACGGCCGCATCGACCGCGACGCGCGGGTCGACCTGGCCGCCTCGGTGCGCGACGGCAAGCTCGCCTGGACGCCCCCGGCCGCCGGCGCCTGGCGGGTGGTGCTGGCGACGCGGAGCCGGCTGTTCGACGGCACCCACGCCGACTCCAACCTGTTCAGCCACGTCCCGTATCCGAACCTGCTCATGCCCGAGCCGACGCGGAAGTTCCTGGAGCTGACGCACCGGGCGTACGCCGGCCGCCTGAGCTCCGACCTCGCCGCGACTTTCCAGGCGACGTTCACCGACGAGCCGTCGCTGATGAGCTTCTTCCTCAAGCCGATGACGTACAAGGTCCTCCCCTGGGCCCCCGGCCTGCCGATCGAGTTCCGCGAGCGTCGGGGGTACGACCTGTCGCCGTTCGTCGCCGACCTGATCGTCGACGCCGGCCCGGAGGGCTCGAAGCATCGCCACGACTTCTGGCTGACGGTCGGCGAGCTGGTCTCGGAGAACTACTTCGGCCAGATCCAGGCGTGGGGACGGTCCCAGGGCGTCCCCTCGGGCGGACACCTGCTGCTGGAGGAGCCGATCGCGTCGCACGTCGCCGACTACGGCGACCTCTTCCGCTGCCTGCGGCGGATGGACGCCCCGAGCATCGACTGCCTGACGAGCATCCCGTCCGAGGCTCCCTGGTTCGTCGCCCGGCTGGCCGCGAGCGCGGCGGAGCTGGAAGGACACGCGCTGGTGATGTCGGAGACGTCGGACCATGTCCAGCGGTATCGTTCGCAGGGGGACGCTCGGCCCATCCGCAAGGTGAGCGAGGCCGAGATCCGCGGCACGATCCACCGCCTGATGCTCGGCGGCGTCAACTGCATCACCAGCTATTACAGCTTCGACGGCCTGGACGACGACGCGCTCCGCCGGCTCAACGCCCACGTCGGCCGCGCCGGGATGATGATCCGGGGCGGCGCGCAGGTCGCCGACGTCGCCGTCGTGTACCCGATCGAATCGCTCTGGGCGCGGTTCGAGCCCTCGCGGCACATGACCGCCGACGCCGTCGAGGCGAACCGGGTCGAGACGATCTACCGCGAGGCGCTCGACCGGCTCTTCGCGGCCCGTCGCGACCCGACGATCGTCGACGCCCGCGCGCTGGCCGAGGCGAGGGTCGAGGGCGACGCCCTGGTCCACGGCGAGCTGCGATGGCGGGTCGTAGTGCTGCCGGGCGTGGACACGCTGCCGACGGCGGCCTGGGAGACGCTCGACCGCTTCGCCGCGTCCGGCGGGGTGGTCGTGGCGATCGGGGCTCGGCCCGAGAACAGCGCCTCGCGGTTCCCGGACCCGGACGTGCGGGCGATCGCCGCGCGGCTGCTCGGCGCCGAGGCGACGGTCGCCGAGCCGCGGGTCGTCGCCGACGCGGCCGGCGGGGGCGGCGTCTTCCTGCCCGACGGCTCCGCCTCGCTCCTGCCGGCGGTGCTCGACGCCGTGCTCGACCCCGACGTCGCCGCCACCCGTCCCGATTCGCCCCTGCGCGCCACGCACCGGCGGATCGACGGCCACGACCTGTACCTCATCGCCAACGACGGCGACGCGGCCGTCTCCGAGGCCGTCCGCCTCCCCCTCGCCCCGGGCGCGACGGCCGAGATCTGGGAGCCGGCGACGGGCGCCGTCCGGCCGCTGGCCGTCGTCGGCCGCGGCGAGGTCCCGATCGCGCTCGGGCCTTACGGGGCCGCGCTCGTCCGCGCGACCGGCGTCGAGCCCCGCGGCCGGCGTCCGCTCGCGACCGGGGCCCTGCCCAACGTGAGGCTGACGAGGCTCAAGCTCCCCGAGCCGGTCGTCGGCCGCGGCGAATTCGTCCGCGAGGCGACCGAACCGCGCGACGGCTCCTGGACGTTCCGCGCGACCCTGACGAAGGGGGCCGTCGACACGCACCTGTTCGCGTCCTTCCCCTTCGCGCCGGCGCTCGACCTCTCCGGGGTCGACGCCCTGGTCGTCGACGCGGCCGTCGCGCCCGGCCAGCGGACGCCGACCCGATTGCTGGTGGTCGTGCGCGAGGCGGACGGCGGGGAGTTCCTGGCCTCGACGTCGCGGTCGCTGGGCACGGCGGGGACCGCCCGCGCCTTCGTCCCCTGGTCGAGCTTCGCCAAGGCGGGCTGGTCCCACGAGGGCGACGAGGCCCTGGACCGCTCGCGGGTCGCCGAGATCCGCGTCGGCTGGGGCGGCTATTTCGGGGCCGAGGGCGAGACGATCGCCTTCCGGCTCGACGGCGTCGAGACGGCCGCCGTGGGCGCGAAGTGAGCGGCCCTCAGCGCCAGTAGCGCGCGGCCCCGAACAGGCCGAGGGCCAGGGCCGCCAGGACCAGGAAGGTCAGGAAGACGTCCCTGAACTTCCAGCGGCCGTCCTCGGCCTCGAAGCCGACGAGGTTGCAGGGGCCGCCGTCGTCGAGCCTCGGCTCGGCCTCTTCCGACCCCGCGGAGTCGCGATCGCCGATATACGTCGTCATCGCCAGGACCTCCGGCCAGCCGCCGCATCCCGGTCGTCCAACCTCGCACCCGGTCAAAGTACCAGAAGCGCCCCGTCATGAACACGATTCGATGCCGTCCCTGAAAGGGTTTAAAGAACCCCGGGGCGGGCGCTCATTTCGGGGCGGTCGGCGCGGGGAGGGGCTTCGGCTCCGGGTCGCCCTCGACGATCCGGTAGACGCGGTCGGGTTCGAGGTTCTCGAACACGTCGCGGCCGCCGGAGGGCCAGGCGACCTCGACGCGGTCGACCCTCGGGGCGGCGCCGAGTCCGAAATGGACGCGGGGCGAGACGGCCGACTGGTAGCTGCCGCCGCCGAAGCGGACGCCGACCTGGCGACGGCCGCCGGCCTGGATCGTCAGCTTCGCGCCGACGCCGTCGCGGTTGGATCTGGTCCCGACGAGTTGGAAGGCGACGGAGCGGCCGGGGGACGACGCCTGGTGGAAGCAGGCGAGGGGCTGGCCGTCGGCGACGATCAGGACTTCCGGCCGGCCGTCGCCGTCGAGGTCGCCGACCGCGAGCCCCCGGCCGACGCGGGGGGCCGACCAGGGCGCGCCGGCCTCGGCGGACGCGTCGCGGAGCCGGCCCCGGTCGTCGCCCAGGAAGAGCTGCGCGGGCATGGCGTAGCGGGTCGCCGGGCTGTAGTCGTTGACGTGGCCGTTGGCCTGCGCCAGGTCGAGCCGGCCGTCGCAGTCGGCGTCGAGCGCGGCCAGGCCGAAGCCCAGGACGTAGCGGGTGGCCGCGGCCAGGCCGGCGGCGGCCGAGCGGTCGCTGAACAGGCCGGCGCCGTGGTTGTGGTAGAGCGTGGTCGACTCGCCGAAGAAGTTGGTCACGGCCAGGTCGATGCGGCCGTCGCCGTCGAGGTCGCCGCAGGCGATCCCCATCCCCGCCAGGTAGCCGCCGCCGGCCGACGCCGCCAGGCCCGACTCCATCGCCTGCTCGACGAACTTCAGGCCCCCCTGATTGCGGAAGTACAGGTTCGACGTCGTGTCGTTGGCGACGAAGAGGTCGACGAGGCCGTCGTCGTCGAGGTCCACGGCGACGACCCCGAGGCCGCGGCCGTCGGGGTCGACGATGCCGGCCTCGGCGGTGACGTCGACGAACCGGCCGCCGTCGTTGCGGTAGAGGCGGTCGCCGATCGCCGGGAAGAGGCGGGGGTCGCAGTACGAGAGCCCCTGGCCGGACGCGTCGGGGCAGCGCTGGGGGTTCGTCTCGTCCCAGCGGACGTAGTGGCAGACGTAGAGGTCCAGGTCGCCGTCGCCGTCGAGGTCGGCGAAGGCGGCGGAGGTCGGCCAGTCGCGGTCGCCGCCCAGGCCGGCGGGCTCGGTGGCCTCTTCGAACGTGCCGTCGCCGCGGTTGCGGTAGAGGGCGTAGCGCCGCCAACGGGTGACGAAGAGGTCGGCGCGGCCGTCGCCGTCGTAGTCGCCGACCGCGACGCCGTGGCCGTAGCCGCCGGGGAGCTTCGCCAGGCCGGCGGCGTCGGTGGCGTCCTCGAACGCGCCGTCGCCGCGGTTGCGGAAGAGGCGGTCGCCGAAGGGGGCCGACGGGGGCGGCGGGAAGGTCCCCCCCTGCACCGCGTAGACGTCGAGCCGGCCGTCGCCGTCGTAGTCGAGCACGGCCAGGCCGCCGCTCATCGTCTCGGGGAGCTGGCGGGCGTCGCTGCGGCCGTTGTCGAACGTGAACCGCAGGCCGCGCGCCTCGGCGTCGTCGACGTAGGTCGGGACGGGCCCGGCCCCGGGCTCGGCCTTCGCGGCGGCGGCCTTGGCGAGGATCGGGCCCAGCCATTCGGCGAAGGGGCGGGCCGAGTCGTCGGCGTCGGGCTTCGCCGCGAGGGCGCGGGACTTCTCGTCCGCCTCGACGCGCGCGGCCGCGTCGGCCGCCTTGAGCGCGGCCAGCCGCCACCAGAGCCGGGCCTCGTCCGGGACGCCGGCGACTTCCGAGGCGCGGGCGATCTCGGCCGCGCGGGCCGCCGGGTCGGGCCCGGCCAGCAGGGCGCGGCGACGCTCGACGGCGGCCTCGACCTCGGCCTTGCGGCGGCGGAGGGCGGCGGCGCGGTCGCCGCGGCCCGCTTCCGCCTCCAGGTCGGCCAGCCGCTCCAGCGCCGGCAGGGCGGCGGGCTGGCGTTCGAGCCAGCCCTCCAGGGCGGCGCGCTCGCCTTCGCGGTCGCCGGAGCGGGCGGCGAGCCAGGCGCGGAGGGCGTGGCGCTCGGACGGCGACAGGGCGTCGGTCGGGACGAGCCGGGCGGCCGCCACGGCGGACTCGGGGCGGTCGGCGGCCTTGCTCCAGAGCAGCCGCGTCCGCGCGACGAGCGGGTCGCCGGGCGCGGCGGCCTCGCACTTCGAGAGCCGTCGGCCGGCCTCGTCGAGCCTCCCCGCGCGGAGGTCCAGGTTCGCCAGGGCGAGTTCCAGGCGGTCGTCGTCGGGGGCCAGCTCGTACGCCTCGTCGAGCACCTGGCGGATGCCGTCGACGGGGTAGGCGGCGCCCTCCAACGCCCAGAGCGCCCGCAGGGGCTCGACCGGATCGTTGGTGCGCTCGGCCTGGCGGAGCAGGAGCCGGCGCTGGTCGCGGACGCGGCCCGTCAGGGCGTAGAGCCGGCCGAGGACGTCCCCGGCCTGGTCGGCGATCGTCCCGCCGCCCCGCGCGGCGCGATCGAGGGCCTCCTCGGCCGGTCGGTAGCGGCCGGCCTCGATCTCGACCCGGCCCAGCGCCAGCGCGGCCTCGCGCGCCAGCGGGTCCGCGTCGGCGACGCGCCGGAGCGATGCGGCGGCAGCCTCGCGGTCGCCGGCCCCCCACGAGGCGACGCCCAGCCAGTAGGCGAGGTCGCCCCGGCCGGGACGGCCCGCCGCCAGCGGGGCCAGCCGCGCGCGAGCCTCGGCGGGCCGGCCCGACTGCAGCTCCTCGCGCGCGGCGCGGAGGGCCTCGTCGACCCGCCCCTCGTCGACCAGGCGGAGGACGAACCAGCCGAGGGCGGCGAGGGCCCCCAGGACGCAGACGATCAGGCTCAGGCGGCGACGCATGATTGGGGGGTCGACTCGGGGTGCGGGCGGCCGGGAAATGCGAAGACCCGGCCGGGCGCGGACGCCGGGACGGGTCTTCGATCTTACCGCATCTCGCCGTCGGGCTCGACCGGCTCGCTCAGGCTCAGTAGGAGTCGGAGCTGATCACTTCGCCGCCGGCCTTGGTCCCCAGCGCCATCCAGGTGCGAAGGTTGACCGAGTCCTTGATGAACTTCACGGAGCCGTCGGCCATCAGGGCGTTGACGCCGCCCGAGTGGTTGCTCTGGGCGTTCGAGTACGCCGAGTCGTCCGGGCCGCAGCCGCCGCAGTCGGGGCGGCAGGAGTTCCAGGGGTACTGCTTCGAGTTGGGCGGGACGATCGTGTGGAAGAGGGTGATCGTCGTGGCGCCCCAGCCCCAGCGGGCCCCGTTGGAGTTGCTGATGTTGGTGTTGGACTTGTAGGCCGTGGTGCAGGCCTGGAGCGACTGCACGAGGACGGCGTCGGCCAGCGTCGAGGCGTCCTGCACGAGGTTCGTCGCGCCGGTGACGCCCGTGACCGAGTTGTTGGGCCGATTCACCGAGATGCCGGCGGGGTCGCCGACGAGCGACTCGGAGAAGGCGATCGTGTTCGAGCTGCCGTCGGTGATGTCGCGCAGGCCGTTGACGACCCAGTACGCGAAGACGCCCGTGGAATAGGCGCTGCAGCCGGGGTCGCCGCCCGTCTTGTTGTACGGGTCGGGCCGGCAGCTCGCGTAGCCGGGGTACTGCTCCCAGCGGGCGGTGGTGGTGCCGACGCTGCCCTTGTAGCTGTTGGTGTTGCCCGGGCCGTTGCCGCGGGGGACGCTCCCCTTGCCGGCGTTGCCGTCGGAGGGGCAGAGGAAGCCGCTGATGAGGGTCGTCCAGGCGGTGCCGTTGATGTTCTGGCCGTCGCCCTGGCCGCCGCAGTACATGAAGTTGATGGAATTGTAGATCGGGGTCTGCTCCATGTTGGGGAGCATCATGGCCTGGGGGCCCCACTCGGTCCACCCGGCGTAGCCCGCGTAGCCGAGGCTGGCCGACGACTGGGCCTGGCCCTGGGGGAACGAGCCGACCGAGGAGTGGTAGTTGTGCAGCGCCAGGCCGATCTGCTTCAGGTTGTTCACGCACTGCGAACGCCTGGCGGCCTCGCGGGCGGCCTGGACGGCCGGCAGCAGGAGCGCGATCAGGACCGCGATGATGGCGATCACGACCAGAAGCTCGATCAGCGTGAACCCTCTCCGATCATTCGATTTCATGGCGACCTTCCTGAAAAAACGGGGACGATGAACGAACGATGACGCGGATCGCAGGCGCGCCGGGACGGATCCCGGACGTCCCCCCGGCGCGGACGTCGGGGGCGGGTGCCTGCTCGGATTGATCGGGAAGCCGTCCGGCGCGACGACCCGGAGGCCGCGGGACGGTCCGCGAGCCCTTGCGGGCCCCTTACCCCTTCTTCGCCGCCTTCTCGGGGTGCCGGCCGATCGGGATGCCCGCCTTGCCGTAGGCCTTCTGCCGGGCGGCGATCTCGTCGTCCTGACGCTTCTGGATCTCCGCCTCGGTCGGGACCGGGGCGGCCGGCGCGCCGCCGTCGCAGCCGACGACCAGGGGGGCGACGGCGACCAGGGCCGTCGCGGCGAGGAGCGGGATCACGCGGTGGAACCGTGAGCGATCATCCACAGGTGACATCTCCCGTGATGGGAGCTCCTGCATGAGAGAGGATGAAGAATCGAAGCCGCTCCGAAACCGAGGCGAACTTCCAGGCACGACCTGCCTAGTCAGTATTCTTACGGAGTTGATTCCTTCGATGCAACTACTATTTACGCGCGATTTTCGCGCCAAGACGATTTCCTTAGGAGATTTGGCGCGCGGTTTCGCGACGCGACGCCGCGGATTCGCGCCGGCCGTGCCCGACCCGCGACGGGGCGAGATCGATCGCCCGCCGCGGGGCGCGGGGAACGCATCAAGAATGGCTCGCATCAAACGTCCATACGTAAGATCACGCGTGATGGAGGGGTGCGGGGGCCGAGGTGCGTCGCGTCCGACGAGATGCGGCGGGAAGGGTGTCGGGGTGGGCCGAGGCGGGGGCGGGGGGAAACGCGAAGACCCGGCCGGGCGCGGACGCCGGGCCGGGTCTTCGGATTCAGGTCGACGAGGTCAAGCCGTGGGGCTCGACGGGCTCGGGCTCAGTAGGAGTCGGAGCCGACGACTTCGCCGCCGGCCTTGGTGCCGAGGGCCATCCAGGTCCGCATGTTGACGGAGTCCTTGATGAACTTGACCGAGCCGTCGGACATGAGGACGTTGACGCCGCCCGAGTGGTTGCTCTGGGCGTTCGAGTAGGCCGCATCGTCCGGGCCGCAGCCGCCGCAGTCGGGGCGGCAGGAGTTCCAGGGGTACTGCTTCGAGTTGGGCGGGACGATCGTGTGGAAGAGCGTCATCGTCGTGGCGCCCCAGCCCCAGCGCGACCCGTTGGCGTTGCTGATGTTGGTGTTGCCGTTGGTGGCGCCGGCCTTGTAGGCCGTCGTGCAGGCCTGGAGCGACTGGGCCAGAATCTGGTCCGACAGCGTCGAGGCGTCCTGGACGAGGTTGGTCGAGCCGGAGCCGGTGATGGAGTTGTTGGGCCGGGCGACCGAGACGCCGGCGGGGTCGCCGACGAGCGACTCGGAGAAGGCGATCGTGTTCGAGCTGCCGTCGGTGATGTCGCGCAGGCCGTTGACGGCGTAGTAGACGAAGACGCCCGTGGAGTACGGGTTGCAGTTCGGCGGGCCGCCGGTCTTGTTGAACGGGTCGGGCCGGCAGCTGGAGTAGCCGGGCCACTGCTCCCAGCGGGCGGTGGTGGTGCCGATGCTGCCGCGATAGCTGTTGGAGTTGCCGGGGCCGGTCCCGCGGGGGATGGCGCCGCGACCGGCGTTGCCGTCGGAGGGGCAGAGGAAGCCGGCGACGAGGCTCGTCCAGGCGGTGCCGTTGATGTTGGCGCCGGCGTCGTAGCCGCCGCAGAAGGCGAAGTTGATCGAGTTGTAGAGCGGGGTCTGCTCCATGTACGGGAGCATCAAGGACTGGGCGCTCCACTCGGTCCACCCGGCGTAGCCCGGGTAGTTTTCCAGGTTGGTCGCCTGGCTCTGGCCCTGCGGGAACGAGCCGATGGCCTGGTGGTAGTTGTGCAGGCCCAACCCGATCTGCTTCAGGTTGTTGACGCACTGCGAGCGACGGGCCGCTTCGCGGGCCGACTGGACGGCCGGCAGCAGGAGGGCGATCAAGACCGCGATGATGGCGATGACGACGAGGAGTTCGATCAACGTGAACCCCGACCGCTTGCGCAATTTCATTAGGCACGACTCCGAATCAGAGGAAGAAAGGAAAGGACGAGATCGACCGAGATGCGCCTCGCCGCAAACGGCGAAACGTATTTGATGGATCCGCAGCTTTCGCGCCGAAGGCTGCGGATTCGAGGCTCGCGACGGAGGCCCGACGCGGCCTCGAGGATCAGGGCGCCTTCTTCTCGGCGGGAGCGGCCTCGGCCGGGGCCGGCGTGTCGGCCTTGGCCGCGGCCTTGCCGGGGTTCCGGCCGATGGGGATGCCGCGGCCGCCGTAGGCCTTCTGCCGGGCCGCCAGCTCGTCGGCCTGCCGCTTCTGGATGTCGGCCTCGGTCTCCACCGGGGCGGCGGGGGGGCCGCCGTCGCAGCCGGCGAGGTAGAGGGGGGCGAACAGGCCGACGAGGAGCGTCCCCGCAAGCCGACGGGGCGCACGCGCGATTCGCGAAATGATCATGGATGATGGATCCGAACTGAGGAGGCGATTCGACAAGGGCTGATTCTGGGCGAGGTGATACTGCAACCCTGTCGGCGGATCCGACCGCTCGACGATGCTGACACGTCTTTGTGAACGAATTCTTGCAGCCGACAAGGGGCGCGCCGCGATGGGCTCGCCATGAAACCTCGCACATGCGGAAAACTAACAGAGATGGCAAGGCACTGTCAATGACATGCCGACATGACATGCCATTTCTTATGCCTAACTCCTAAATATTTCGGAGATCGTGGAAGGGCGGCCGACGAAACCTCAAGCCTCGGGTCCGATCGCGTCGATGAAAAGGGAGATAGGGATGACGACGATTCGCGGGGCGTCGCGGCGGAAACCGCCGTCCTCGTCGGAACGTCCTGGCCCGGCGTCGTCTTGCGACGCGGGCGGGACGGTCGGCCTCCCGATGGAAAGGGGACGTCCGAGGATGGCGAAGGGCGCGTCCGATTCACCCAAGGCGGCGTATCTCGCGGCGTCGGCGCTGCTTGCGCTGGCGTTCCTGTTCCCCATCAGCCTGATGGTCTTCGACCCCACCCTGATGTTTGAGCGAGGCTGGGAGCAGTACGTCGGGACCGGCATCTATTTCTGGGCCGTGCTGACCCTCGCCGCCGAGCTGCGCCGGCTCTGGCGCGACGAGCAGGCGTTCGACGACGCCCCGGCGTTGCTGAAAGGCCTGGGCGCGATGCTGAAAAGCAACGCGGCCCCGGCCGAGGCGAAGGCGGTCGCGGTCGACGGCCGGGTCCTGCCGATGCGGGTCCGCCAGCTCGCCGTGTTCGCCCGCGAGGCCCGCTCGGCCCCGGCGGAGCAGCTCATGGAGGTCAACCGCGAGGCCTCGGGGCTCGACCAGGAGCACGCGGCCGGGCGGTTCACGCTCACCCGGTACATCCTCTACCTGCTGCCGGTCATCGGCTTCATCGGCACGGTCGAGGGCATCTCGAAGGCCCTCATGAAGATCAGCGAGGTCCTCCCCATGGTGAAGGACCTGGACGCGTTCCTGGGCAACCTGACCGGGGTGACCTCGGCGCTGCAGATCGCCTTCGACAGCACCCTGCTCGCCCTCTTCCTGAGCGCCTCGCTCATGCTGGTGCAGACCCTGGTCTTCCGCCTGGCCGAACGCCACCTGGCGCGGGTGGATCGCTGGGTGGTGGAGCACGTGCTGCCGGGCGTGGGCTCGCGCGACCCGATGGGCGACCGCCTGGAGGACCTGATCGGCCCCCACGTCGAGCGGCTCCGCAACGACCTGGCGTCGATCCTGGAGCCGGCCGCGCGGGCCTTGCAGGGCGAGGCCGAGAAGATCGGCCGCAGCCTGAACGCCCCCGTGGAGCTGCTGGCGACGGCCGTCGACAAGCTGCCGGCCTCGCTCTCGGCCTTCCAGCAGGGCGCCGAGGCCATCGGCCGGGTCGGCGGCGAGTTCGAGGTGCTGGAGGCGTTCGGCGAGGCCTCGCGGCGGTCGGCGTCGTCGCTCTCGCGGATCGAGGACGCGCTGGCCCGCACGGACGAGCCCGACCCCCAGCTCCAGGAGATCAAGCGGGCGCTCGACCGCAACACGGCGGCCGTCGAGGGCATGGCCGCGTCGTGGTCGTCGGCCTACGAGAAGTCGAGCCGGACGACCCAGGAGCAGCTCGCCAAGACGATGAACAACCTGAAGGACGCCCTGGACCTGATCAACGTCAGCATCGAGCAGGCCAACTCGCTGTATCGCAACATCGTCAAGCGGATGTTCGACGAGCGCGGCCGTTCGGGCGGCGACTCGTCCCGCGCGGCCTGAGCCGGGAGATCGCGGTCGCGAGGTCCCGTGGATCGATCTCGAGGAGGTTCGGAAGCCATGCGACGGAATCGGCGAGGGGGCGGCCACCAGGAGTTCGGCGGCTCGGGCGAGGACTCGTTCGTCGCCGTCGTCGTGACCAAGCTCACGGGCGCCCTGCTGTTCATCCTGCTGCTCACGATGGTGATCATGGCCCTGCTGCCCAAGGCCGTCGACCTGGCGGCCCCGGGGGCCTCGAAGGCGGCGGCCGAGGCCCGGCCGCTGCGGATCGTCACGCCCCCGGACCTCCCCGAGGCGATCGCCGGCCGGCCCTACGCCGTCGCGGCGGCCGCCGACGGCGGCCGGGGCCCGCTGCGCTGGTCGCTCGACGGCGCGTTGCCGCCCGGCCTGACGTTCGACGCGGCGACCGGCCTGCTGAAGGGGACGCCCGCGAAGGGGACGCCGCAGCCGCTCCACCTGGCCCTGCGCGTCACCGACGGCGAGGCGCTCGCGGCCGGGCCGCTGCGGCTGGTCGTCTACCAGAGCGACGTCCCCCTGAGCACGCCCGTGTGGTGGAAGCCCGGCATCCCCCCCGTCCCCTGGCGGGCCTGGCTCGACAATGGGGTCGGCTTCCTGATCCTCTGGCTCGTCCACCTCGTCGGCATGTCCGCCCTGGCCGGCTTCGAACGCCAGGCCGCGGCGATGGACCTGGCCATCGAGGGCGACGCGGGCGCGGTCGTCGCCGGCGCGGGCCCCGAGCTGGCCCCCCGACGGTTCGTCCTCTACCGCGCCATGGTCCGGCTGAGCACCCTCTCGGCCATGATCGGCCTGGCCGCCTGGCTCTGGTCGACCCGGCCTTGACTCCCGACGCCCGGGCGCGTACGGGAGCGGATGATTCCGAAAAGCTCCCTCAAGAACTGCGGCCACATCCACGCCGGAAGCCGCTATCATGAGGAAGTGGCTCCGGACCCGGGACGGCGATGGTCCGCCCCGGGTCGCCGGACGTAGCCTCGTTCGCATCCTTTGAAGGAGCATCCACATGACGCGACGTCGTCTCGCCGTGATCGCGGGGGGGATCGCTGTCGCACTCGCGTTCGCTTCCGTGTCCGTGCTGGCGCAGGACCAGGGGCAGGGCCAGGGCGGCCGCAGGAACCGAGGCGGGGGCGGCCCCGGCGGCTTCCGAGGTCAGGGTGGGCCCGGAGGTCCGGGCGGGCCCGGCGGCGGCGGCCCCGGGGGCCCGGGTGGGCCCGGCGGACGAGGTGGATTCGGCGGACCGGGCGGCCCCGGCGGCTTCGGGATGTTCGGTGGCGGCTCCCTCGTCGACCTCGCGAGCCGCGAGGCGGTCCAGGCCGAGCTGAAGGTCACCGACGACCAGAAGGCCAAGATCCAGAAGCTCGCCGCCGACTCCCGCGCCAAGCGCGAGAAGGTCATGCAAGATCTGCGCGAGCGCGGACGACGCAACGACCAGCAGGGTTCCAATCTCCCCTCGCGGGGGACGACCACGGCCGGCGTGATCCGTCGCGCCTCGTATCAGCCCCAGGACGGCGGCGGCTTCGGCGGCTTCGGCCAGGGCGTCGGCGGCTATTCCGATTCGCCCTACGTCCCCCAGCAGGGCCAGGGCGTCGACCCCGCCGCCGAGCAGCAGATGCTCCGAGAACAACAGCGGCAGATGCAGAATGAGCAGCGCATGGAGGCCATGCAGCGCATGGGCCAGGCGATGCAGAAGCTCCGCAAGGACGACGACGCGGCGCTCGCCAAGATCCTGGACGCCAAGCAGATGAAGCGGGTCCGTGAGATCTCGCTCCAGCTCGAAGGGCCGTTCGCCATCCTTCGCAACGAGGAACTCGCCCAGAAGCTCGACGTCACCGAGGACCAGTACGCCGAGATCCAGGAGATCGAGCAGGCGGCCAACGAGAAGCGCCGGTCCGCCGGCAACCCGATGCGGGACATCATGGAGAAGTTCCGCGCCACCCAGCCGCAGCAGCCCCAGGATCCGGCCGCCGACAACAACGGCGGCGGCCGCGGCGGTCGGGGGGGACGCCCGAACTTCGACTTCGAGGCGATGCGCAAGTTCATGGAGCTGCCCGAGAACAAGGCCCAGATCGACAAGATGCGTGAGAACGAGCTGGCCCTCCGCGACCAGAACTTCTCCCAGGTCTTCAAGGCCCTCGACCGTCGCCAGGCGTCCAATTACAAGAAGCTGCTCGGCGACAAGTTCGACACCGATTCGATGATGCGTGGGATGTTCGGCGGGCCGGGCGGGCCCGGCGGTCCGGGTGGACCTGGCGGCCCGGGTCGTCCCGGCGGTCCCGGCCCGGTTGCGACCGCACCGGCCGCGGCCGCCACCCCAGCCGCCGCAGCGGCCCCCGCCACCGCGGCGACCCCGGCGGCGAGCAGCGACACGAAGGCCGCGACGCCCAAGGCGGCCGCGACCACCCGAGGCGGCAGCCTCCGCGAGCGCCGCGGGCTGGGCGGCGCCACCAAGCCCCAGTGAGATCGCTCTAACGCGGACGGCCCGCCGACGGCATGCGTCGGCGGGCCGTTTTCGTTTCGAACGCGTCTCGTCGCCTCAATCGAGCATCTCGGCGCGGCCGCGGTAGCCCGAGGGCATGGGCAGGGCGTCCAGGGCCCGGCGGGCGCTCCAGCGGTACCAGAAACGCGAGGCCCGGGCGCGGACGAGGACGCTGCGGCCCGAGACCCGGACGTCCACGTCCTTCACGCGTTCGCCGAGCGTCTCCTGGATCTGCTTCTCGATCCGCCGCTTGACGGCCGCCTCGACGGCCGGGTCGCCGTGGGACTCGATCGTGAGGCCGTCCCGCGCCGCCGGGCCGCTTCCGTTCGCGCCGAGGAGCCGTCCCAGCCCCGCGGGCCGGCGAGCGGCGGGGGGCGCGGTCGCGGCCGGCTCCCGGCCTTCGGGCATGGGGCGCGAGGACGCCTCGCGGCCCGGGCCGGTCGCTCGTGGACCGGACGGCGCGGCCTGCCGCTCGTCGCTCGCGCCGGGGGCGATCGGTTCGAGCCTCAGCGGGATGTTCGGCGCGGGCTCGGGATCGGTCGAGGGGCCGTCGAGCGCGGGGGGCGCCGGCGGGGCGGCGACGTCGGCCGTCGGCTTGCGTGCGGCGCGGGTGGCGAGCGGGGCCGTGACGCCGGGGATCACCAGCAAGGGGCGGCTCGGAGCCGGCTCGGGCGTCTTGACGGGCTCGGCCGGGGGGGGCGTCGGGGGCGCGTCGGCCGTGGCCTCGATCGGAGGTTCCAGCGCCGGCGGCTCCTGCGCGTCGGCCCGGCCCGCCCCCAGGGCGAGGACGCTCAGGGCCGCGACGACGATTCTTCGTGCCATGCTTGCCCCGCCTTCGTGAACGGGCCGCCCGGGAGAGACTGAAGTCTATCGTTTCAAAGATCGGACTCGGGCCGGGCCGGGCATGCGTTTTTCTCGAAACGCCGGGGTTCGGGTATCCTGGATTTCGCGTCCTCGGACAGTGCGACGGCCCGCCTCGGAGAGGTCCATGCCCACGGCCCAAGAGCTCATCGACGCCCTGAAGCTCCAGCCCCACCCGATCGAGGGGGGATTCTTCCGCGAGACCTACCGCTCGGCCGGGACGGTCCCCGACGCCGACCTGCCCCCCGGCTATCGCGGCCGGGGCGTACGCTCGCTCGGGACGTCGATCTACTACCTGCTGACGTCCGAGACCTTCTCCGAGATGCACCGGCTCCCCACCGAGGAGGTCTTCCACGTCTACCTCGGCGGCCCCGCGCGGATGCTCCAGATCGATCCCGACGGGACCCATCGCGAGATCCTCCTGGGCTCGGACGTGCTCGCCGGCCAGTCCCCGCAGGTGGTCGTCCCGCCCGACGTCTGGCAGGGGACGCTCCTGGAGCCGGGCGTCGACTTCATCCTGGTCGGCGCGACGATGGCTCCCGGTTTCGACTACGCCGACTACGAGCAGGGCAAGCGCGCCGACCTCGTCGCCCGCTTCCCCCGCTCCGCCGAGATGCTCCGCAGGCTGACGCGCGTTTGAAGGCCGCGATCCGAGGGCCGGCCGCCCTCCGGACGACGGCCTTACCGACGATTCGGCGCTGAAAGCGGCTTCGGGGTCGATCGCGGCTCCAGGCCGACGTCCCCGCCAGCCCGATGCCGAGCAGGACGAGCAACTCAGCCCGCCGTGGATGTCCGAAGGCAAGCCCGACGTAACCCTCGGCGAGGGCCGTCGCCGCATCCGCACGGGCCTGGACGACCCCGCCCCCCTGCGTCGGCCGCCGCGCGGGCCTCGGCCTGCTCAAGAACGAGTCGATCGAGATCCGACTCCGCGTCTGATGGAGAATCTTATTATATCCACATGCTTATTACCGCCTGCGCATGAAGATCACGACCAGGGGTAGTGTGAGGAAAGTGACTGCATAAGCAAGGTAAACGAGCGCAACCGTAGCCATGTTAAACGAACCCTACAGGATTGGACCGAACGCCACCGGAGACGCCGACCTCTAGTTCGGCCTGAGATGTTGTTGCACTAAAGAGGAAATGATGGCATGCAATAGATATAACAATATGTCATTTATGCCGCATTCGACGATTTTGCATCGGGCTCCGATCCTGCCGATCGCACAGACGTCGCCCCCAGGGCGATCGCGCCATGATGGTCCGGCCGCGAAGATCTTGACGATCGATCCTCGGCGTTCGGGCTGGAGCCCGGCGGGAGACTCGGCGTCCGAAGCCCTGGCACGGGCCTGACCGAGAGCACCCATGAACACCGCGGTCGAACTCCACGACTCGACGCTCGCCGGCATGACCCACGACGGTCGCGATCTCGTCTTGCGCCTGTCGCCCGCCTATGTCCATCGCTCGACGGGGCGGCCCGGCGTCGATCCGGGATCCGGGTGGCTCCAGGACGTCGACCTGGTCATCTTTGAAGCCATGGTCGATACCTTGCCCTCCGAGTTCCCCGTCGACCTGAGCGACGGGTCCTTCTCGGTCGGCGAGGTTCTTTGGGACAACAGCATTCCCCTGCCCCTGGCCGTCACGGGCGCTGTGACGCTCACCGCGGTCACATGCGGTGGCGAGTTCCTGACCGTCCGCGGTACGGGGGCGTCGACCGTGATGCACGGGGAGTCGAGGTATTTTGAGCAATTCCCGGGATCGGCCGACGGCTGATCTCTTGCTGGCGCAAGCCGGGCACCCGGATGCATGAGGTTGCGAATAGCGCAATGCCGTTGGAGCCGTCCGCAATCCCGGATCGTGGTCCTTGGTTTCCGACCCGTAAGATCGGCCCCTAGCGTGCGGGCTCGCCGGGGCGCGGCGGGCGGGGGCTGGTGGCGGCCTGGCGGCGGTATTCCTCGTCGTTCCGCTTCCAGAGGTCGGCCATCTCGCGGACCTTCTCGGGGTGCCGGGCGGCGAGGTCGTGGACCTCGGCGCGGTCTTTCGCCAGGTCGTAGAGCTGCCAGCGGCCCTCGGCGGCGGCCGGCGCGGGGGCGACGATCTTCCAGTCGCCGACCCGCAGGCCGCGGTTCCCCTCGTGGTTGAAGTAGAGGAAGGGCCGCTCGACCGCCGCGTCCTGCGCGAAGGCCGGGAGGAGGCTGCGGCCGGGAGGCGCGGGGCGGGTCGCGCCGTTCCAGGTCTCCGGAGGGGTGACGCCGGCCACCTCCATCAGCGTGGGTGCGACGTCGATCAGGTGGCCGGGCGTGTGCCGCAGCTCGCCCCGGGCCTTGACGCCGGCCGGCCAGTGGACGATCAGCGGGGTAGAGACGCCCCCTTCGTACGTCCAGTACTTGTGAAGTCGGAAGGGCGTGTTGGCGGCCGTCGACCAGCCCGGCCCGACGCCCAGGTACGTCATCGCCGAGCCCAGGGGGGCGGCCGGGTCGTGGCCGGTCGAGCGGATGAGCTGCTCGGCGCTGGCGCCGTTGTCGGACGCGAACAGGATCAGGGTATCGTCCTTCGCCCCGATCGCCTCCAGGCGCTCGAGGATCCGGCCGATCTCGCGATCCATCCGGTCGACCATCGCCGCGTGGATCGCCATCTTGGCCGCCTGGAACGCCTTCTGCTCGGCCGTCAACGACGCCCAGGGGACGGCGCGTCCCACCTCGCCGGGGCCGACCCGGCGCTTCAGCTCTTCCTCGGCGAGGTTCCAGGACGGGACCGTCGTCGGGTCGAGGGGCGAGAGCGGGCCGTCGTAGACCCCCAGCTCGCGCTGGCGGGCCCAGCGGCGGGCGCGGATCACGTCCCAGCCCTCGGCGTAGCGGCCCCGATAGCGCTCGATGTCCTCGGGGAGCGCCTGGAGCGGGAAGTGGGGGGCGGTGAAGGCGACGTAGAGGAAGAACGGGTCGCCGGGATGCTCGCGATGGTGGCCGTCGAGCCATTCGACCGCGTGCGAGGCGATGGCGACCGTCGAGTAGTGCCCGTCCTCGGGCTTCGGCCGGGGCAAGGGCTTGTCGTCCAGCCTCTGGAAGGCGGGCGTGAAGTAATCGCCCGAGTCATCCCCGGAGTACGAGCGGAGGAAGCCCGCTTCGAGCACCGGGCCGTCGACGTGCCACTTGCCCGAATGGTAGGAGCGGTAGCCGGCCGGCCTGAGGAGGTCGGGCAGCAGCGCGGCCCACGTCGGTCGTGACCCGGCCGGGTCGCGGTTGACCTGCTGCGCGTAGTAGCCGGTCATCAGCGCCGCGCGCGAGGGCCAGCAGCGTGCGGTGTTGTAGAACTGCGTGAACCGCAGCCCGCCGGCCGCCAGGCGGTCGAGGTTCGGCGTGGCGATCTCGCCGCCGTAGCAGCCGAGGTCCGAGAAGCCGAGGTCGTCGGCCAGGATGACCACCACGTTCGGCGGCGCGGCGGCCCGCGCCGATCCGGCCGGGACGGCGATCGTCGAGAAGGCCAGCGCGAAGGCCGCTCCGAGGCGAAGTCTCCGAGGCGTCATGGGTGAGGTCTCGCGGGGCGTGCGTGCGGGATCGAACGGAACGGCGATTCTGGCGCCGGCCCGCACGCCTGGGAACGCTCCACCGCCCCGGGCGCGCGGATTTCCCGCCCGGGGCGCGTCCCCGTTCAGGAGTTCCCGGCGGCCGGCGCGAAGGCCAATTCGAGCTGACGCCAGCCCCGCGGCGAGGCGCCGGCGCGGTCGGAGGCGGCGGCCCGGCTGCGGCCGCCGAGCCAGCGCGAGGGGCGGAAGAAGGACCCGAGCGCGGCCAGCTCGTCGGGGTCGAGGAACAGCAGGTAGAGCGCGGTCATCTGCTCGCCGAACAGGGGGACGTTCACCATCGGCCAGATCCCGACGTGCAGCGCGACGCCCAAAAGCGCGACCCACCGCCGCGTGGGGCGGAACCAGAGCAGGAACACCAGCGCGAACTCGACGGCCAGGGCGGCGAAGGTCATGAAGTTCACGACCAGCGGGTAGCCCGCCACCCATTCCAGGTTGAACTGGCCGACCTCGTGGTTGAAGAGCACGTAATGCACGGCCGTGCCGCCCAGCCAGGCCCGGCCGTTGCACTTCAGGAAGCCGGTGACGAAGTAGATCAGGCAGAGCTGGAGCTGCATCAGCCGCTGCGCCCACGGGTAGATCAGCGGCTCCGCGAGCGTCCCGCGGCGGGCCGCCGCGCGGCGGGCGTCGAGCGAGAAGGCCGCGCCGCAGGGGGCGAGCATCATGTAGAAGGTGGTGATCATCATCACCTGGTCGGGCCCGCAGTTCGTCAGCAGGTTGCGGTTGTAGAAGGACATCTGGGCCAGGTACAGCAAGACGCCCGCGACCCGCGTGCGCCAGCCCAGCGTGAACGCGACGGCGACCCCGATCGTGATCGCCAGCGCGACGCGGACCGACGTCGGGTCCTGGAAATAGGCGAGCGGCGTGGGCCGCAGCGGGCCGGCGGTGACGGCCGCCTCGTCGCCCCGGAGCAGGCCGGCGTCGGTGTACCAGTAGTCGAGGTCGACCGAGATCAGGGCCAGGTGGCCCAGGACGAACAGGCCGAACAGGATCCGGAAGACCCCCAGCGGCCGGGCCGAGATCGGGGCGAACCAGAAGCGGTTCCAGGCGTGCAGCGGGTTCATCGGCGGTGCACCTCGTCCCAGGTGTCGAATTGGAAGGCGGCCAGGTTCTCGATCGTCTTGGGGACCATCGGGTCGGCCTGCGACGACCCGAGCGGCGGCGACTGGGCGACCTGATAGTAGAGGCGGACGTAGACCGGGAACGCCTCGGGCGCGATGCCGAGCGTCCGCACCACGTGCCGCGCCGCCATCTCGCGCTGGGGGGCGTACTCGTCGAGCCCCAGGTTCGCCGCGAACTTGGGGTGCCGGAACTTCGGCAGCTTCCGCCACCAGGGGAGGTCGGCGACCTTGGTGAACTCGTGGATCCGCCCGTGGCCCCGGGCGTCGCTCACCTCGGCCTCCAGCGTGATCATGCTCTGCAGCGGGTCGGGCGCGAACATGCCCCAGGCCTGCCAGAGGCCCAGCGGGATCATGTAGGCGCTGAACCACGGGACCATCGCCTGGCGCATCGGCGACGCCGGCATCACCCAGGCGAGCGTCCCCGCCATGTGGAACAGCACGAAGGCCGAGATCGCCAGTTTCCAGGCAGTCCATCGCCGGGCCACGGTCGGCTCCTTTCGATCCATCGTCCGGGGGTGTGGTCTTGAGCTTCCGCGTCGAGTCGCGCGGGAATCTAGGCCAAAGCGCGCGAGCCGTCAACGTCAACTCGCCCCCCCCGCCCGGCCGATCCGCCGCGGGCCGCCTCGTCAGGACTCCTCGCGGGCCTGTTCGTCGTACGCCTTCAGGACCGCGACGGCCTCGTCGCGCGACAGGCCGATCGTCGGCAGCCGGCGGGCCGAGGCCGGCTCGGCGAGCTGCCCGTACAGGAAGGCGTCGTCGAAGCCGTTGATCTCCGCGGCGTCGGCCGCGCTCGCGCCGAAGACGACGCCGTCGACCCCCGCCCAGTAGGCCGCGGCCAGGCACATCGGGCAGGGCTCCGACGACGAATAGAGGATGCAGCCCTTCAGTTCGACGACTTTGAGCGCCGCGCACGCGGCGCGGATCGCCTGCACCTCGGCGTGCGCCGTCGGGTCGAAGTTCGCGAAGACGTGATTCCGGCCGTCGGCCACGACGGCCCCGTCACGGTCCACGATCACCGCGCCGAACGGGAAGCCCGTCCGCTCCTCGATCCCCGCCCTGCGGGCGTTCGCGACCGCCCGCAGCAGGAACTCCCGCGCCCGCGACTCGGGGAACCGATCGCGGATCTCCGCCGACGTCGCCCACGCCCTGCGCTCGACTTCGTGCCTGCCGTAAGCGGCCATGCGCGTGTCCTCCTTCGACGGAATCCTTTGCGAGACCTATTTGAGCCTAACGAAACAGTCGTCCCAAAGCCTGGCCCGGATTTCGTTTGGAGAATTTGTCGATAAAGTCTATAGATTAAGTCGATATTGACCTTGATGACATTCCCGTCGTCTCGCATAATGCGGCGGCGGGCTGGTCCCGCGGCCTCCCGCCCTCGGATGGCGGGACGACCGGGCGTTCTGGACGAGGTGATGATGGGCGACCGCGTACTCTCGAACGGGAACGGCGATCGAGCGAAGCCGCCCGCCCCGGCGAGCGAGCTGGAGCTGGAGCAGGTCCGTGCGGCCGTGCGCGGCATCCGCTACGGCGAGGTCCGCGTGATCATCCAGGACGGCCTGATCGTGCAGATCGAGCGGCTGGAGAAGCAGCGCTTCCGCTGAGGCCGCCCCCCCTTTCTTCCTCGCCGACTCGACCACGAGAGGCGTGTCGAATCTTCCCCGAATGATGCGGGCCGACGACCGGAGCGACCGGAGGCGTCCCGCGGGATACCGGAGGATGGCATGCTTCTTTCCGAACGCCAGGGCGGGCTCGTCCGGGCCGCGTCGACTCGCCCCGCGCGGCGGGGCTTCACGCTGATCGAATTGCTGGTGGTGATCGCGATCATCGCGGTCCTGATCGCGCTCTTGCTCCCCGCGGTGCAGTCGGCGCGGGAGGCGGCGCGGCGGATCTCTTGCACGAACAACCTGAAGCAGGTCGGGCTGGGACTGCTCAATTACGAGAGCGCCAACGGATCGTTCCCGCCGGGGGCGCTGGCGTACTTCCTGAACGGCAACATCTATTCGCCGACGTTCTACAACAACCACGGGCCCAGCGTCCACGCCCGGATCCTCAACTACGTCGAGCAGGCCCCGCTGCACAACGCCCTGAACTTCGCCGTCAGCATCTTCAACGCGCCGGACGAGGACGCGATGAACCTGACGGTGAGCCGGACGGTCCTGACGACGTACCTCTGCCCGTCGTCGACGGCGCCGAGCTGGAACTTCCAGGGGACGAGCGGGCCGCTGCTGACGGTCAAGGCGCCGGGCAACAGCTACTTCGCCTCGACGGGCTCCTCGCTGGAGTTCGCCGGCCAGCAGTCGGGCGGGCCTCCGAACGGGCCCTTCCAGTACGTGGGGACCAAGGGCAAGGTCACGACGATCAGCGGCGTGAGCGACGGCCTGAGCAACACCATCGCCTTCGGCGAGTGGAAGATCGGCACCGGGACGCCCGCCCAGAAGTCGATCCAGGACGTGGTCTTCGTCGGCACGTTCCCCGCCGGCACCCGGCGCAACGACGGGACGCTGAACATGGCCCACCCCGCGCTGGTCAACAGCTTCCAGACCTGGCTCAACGACTGCGCGAGCACCTGGGCGAGCGGCGGCGGCCGGCAGGGCAAGACGACCACGCTGGGCGAGGCCTGGCCGCTGGGGCTGTGCGGCTACACGCTGGGCAACGTCCTGCTCGGGCCCAACTCCAAGTACCCCAACTGCAACACCAACGGCGGCGGGACCATCATGAGCCCCGGCGTCTTCGGCCTCAGCTCGTTCCACCCCGGCGGCGCCAACATCCTGCTGCTCGACGGCTCCGTCCGCTTCCTCAAGGACTCGGTCTCCAAGCCGACCGTCTGGGCCCTCGGCTCGGTCGCACAGGGCGAGATCGTCACGGCCGACAGCTATTGACCCCGGCGGGCGGGCCGGCTCCCTCCCGCCCCTTCTACACCCCGCCGCAATCGACGAATCCCGAGGACGTCTTTCCATGATCCAGCGTTCGTTCCTGACCCTCGCCGTCGCGCTCGCGGTCCCCGTCGCGGCGGCGGCCGTCGGCGAGGGGGCCGACCCGGCCGCCGCGCCGGACGCGGCCAAGCTCGAGTTCTTCGAGAAGAAGATCCGTCCCCTGCTGGTCGACAACTGCTACAACTGCCACTCGGCGAACACCAAGGCGGCGAGCGGCCTGCGGGTCGACGACCGCAAGGGGCTGGTCGACGGCGGCGATCGCGGGGCGGCGGTCGTGCCGGGCAAGCCCGAGGAGAGCCTGCTGCTGCAGTCGGTCGGGCACCTCGACGACGCGCCCAAGATGCCGCCCAAGAAGAAGCTGGGCGACGAGCAGGTCGCCGACCTCGCGCGCTGGGTCGCCGAGGGCGCCGCCTGGCCGGTGGCCAAGGTCGCGGCCACCCAGATCACCGACGACGCGAAGTACGCCAGGCTCCGCGCCGAGCACTGGGCCTGGCAGCCGTTGAAGGCGGCCGCCGTCCCCGAGGTCCGCGACGCGTCGTGGCCTCGCGGCGACGTCGACCGTTTCATCCTCGCGAAGCTGGAAGGCGCGGGCCTCGCGCCGGTGGGCGACGCCGACCGCACGGCGCTGATCCGCCGCGCGACGTTCGACCTGACGGGCCTGCCGCCGACGCCCGAGGAGACCTCGGCGTTCGTCGCCGACGAGGCGGCCGACGCGTTCGCGAAGGTCGTCGACCGCCTGCTCGCCTCGCCGGCCTTCGGCGAGCGCTGGGGCCGCCACTGGCTGGACGTCGCCCGCTACGCCGACTCGACCGGGGGGTCGCGGAACGTCCCTTACCCCCACGCCTGGCGGTATCGCGACTACGTCGTCGACGCCTTCAACCGCGACAAGCCGTTCGACCGGTTCGTCCGCGAGCAGGTCGCCGGCGACCTGCTGCCGGCCGCCTCGCAGGCCGAGAAGGACGAGCACGCCGTCGCGACCGGCTTCCTGGCGATCGGCCAGAAGGACGTGAACCAGCGGTTCAAGGTCCGGTTCGTGATGGACAACGTCGACGAGCAGATCGACGCCGTCAGCCGCGGGATCCTCGGCGTCACCGCGAGCTGCGCCCGCTGCCACGACCACAAGTTCGACCCGATCCCGACCAAGGACTACTACGCCCTGGCCGGCGTCTTCCGCAGCACCGACCTCTGCGCCGGGGTCCGCAACAAGATGGGCGGCGGCGGGCTCGACTACTACGACAACGCGATGCTCGTCGTCCTGGGCGAGGCCGCCGCGAAGAAGGACGACCCCGCGCTGACGGCGAAGATCGCCGCGGCGACGAAGGCGTACGAAGAAGCCCGCGCCGAGTTCCAGAAGATCCGCGGCACGCCCGAGGGGCTGAAGGTCCAGGCCAACGGCCGCCCCTATCAGTTCCAGTTCCGCATGAAGATGAACCAGCGCCAGAACGAGCTGCTGGAGCTGACCGACCCGGCGGTCACGGGCCAGGTCGCCCTGGGCGTCCGCGACGCCAAGGAGATCGCCGACACCGAGGTCCGGATCCGCGGCGAGGCCGAGAAGCTCGGCCCGGTCGTCCCCCGCGGGTTCCTGAGCGCCGTGCCCGTGAAGGCCCCGGAGGTCCCCTCGAACCAGAGCGGCCGGCTGGAGCTGGCGCGGTGGCTCACCGACCCCGCGAACCCGCTCACGTCGCGGGTCTTCGCCAACCGCGCGTGGCGGCACCTGTTCGGCCGGGGGATCGTCAAGACGGTCGACAACTTCGGCCTCAACGGCGACGCGCCGTCGCACCCCGAGCTGCTCGACCACCTGGCGGCGAAGTTCGTCGCCGACGGCTGGTCGGTCAAGAAGCTGGTGCGCAGCCTCGTCCTGACGCGGGCCTACGCCCTGTCGTCCGAGACGCGGGACGCGAACGTCCAGGCCGACCCGGCGAACCGCCTGGTCTGGCGGCACTCGCCGCGGCGGCTGACCGGCGAGGAGATCCGCGACGCGACGCTCGCCGCCGCCGGCTCGCTCGACCCGTCGCGGCCCCCGGCGTCGCCGACGAAGGCCCTCAAGGTGGTCGAGCTGCCCAACAACAGCCCGCTCGCCCGGGGGATCCTCGACCAGGCCCTCGCCAGCCCCCACCGCAGCGTGTACCTGCCGCTGCTCCGCGGCCTGACGCCGACCTCGCTGGAGGTCTTCGACTTCGCCGAGCAGGGGAACGTCACGGGCGACCGCGAGACGACCACGGTCGCGACCCAGGCGCTCTACTTCCTGAACGACCCGCTGGTCCGCCGCCAGTCGCTCCGCCTGGCCGAACGCCTGCTCGCCCGCGCCGAGCTGGACGACGCCGGCCGCCTCGACCTGGCCTACCGCCTGGCGCTGGGCCGCTCGCCCACCGCCGCCGAGTCCGACCGCGGCCGGGCCTTCCTCGCCGAGTACGAGTCGGCGGCCGCCGCCCAGCCGGAGCCGGAGCCCGAACCGACCCCGACGCCCGCGCCCGCGCCGGCCGTCGCGGCCGCCGACGGGGCCCCCAAGCCCCCGGCGCAGGTCATCGACCCCGACCAGGTCATCCCCGTCGACGCCCCCGTGAAGGAGGAAGCCATCCGCGCCTCCTCCCCCCGCGCCGCCGCCTGGGCCGGATTCTGCCAGGCCCTGATCGGCTCGGCGGAGTTCCGCTACGTGCGATAGGCCGCGCCGCGAGGCCGGCCCTCAGAGCATTCATAAAGCCACACTAAACCATACATCGATTTCAAGGATCAGAACACATGCCCCGATTCCCCGACCTCCCCATCGTCGACGGCCTCTCGCGTCGGCAGGTCCTCAAGAGCGCCGGGACCGGTTTCGGGCTGCTGGCCCTGGCCGGGATGCTCGGCGAGGGCGCGGGCCGGGCCCTGGCGGCCGACGCGGCGGCCCCCGGGCCGCTCGCGCCCAAGGTCCCGCACTTCCCGACGAAGGCCAAGCGGATCATCTTCCTGTTCATGAACGGGGCGATGTCGCAGATGGACACGTTCGACTACAAGCCCCAGCTCCAGAAGGACGACGGCAAGGTCGGCCCCGGGGGCGGCGCGCTGACGGCGTCCAAGTTCAAGTTCGCTCAGCACGGCGAGACGGGGACGTGGGTCTCCGAGCTGTATCCCAACGTCGCGCGGCACGTCGACAAGCTCTGCTTCATCCGGGGCCTGCACACCGACACCCCCGCGCACCCCGAGGCCGTCATCCAGCTCCACACGGGCGCGGCCCTGGCGTCGCTGACGCGGCCCTCGCTCGGCGCCTGGCTGATGTACGGCCTGGGGACGGAGAACCAGGACGTCCCGGGCTACGTCACGATCAACCCGCCGGCGAACTTCGGCGGCGCGGTGAACTACGGCAGCGCCTTCCTGCCGGCCCACTTCCAGGGGACCCGGATCAGCGACGTCGGCTACCTGCCGAACATCAAGGCCCACGCGGCCTCGCCGCTCCAGCGCCGGCAGATCGACCTGGTGCAGGCGATGAACCGGGACCTCGGCGCCGCGCCGGGCGCGCCCGACCAGCTCGACGGCGTCATCGCCTCGTACGAGCTGGCGTTCAAGATGCAGGGGAAGGTGCCCGAGCTGCTCGACATCTCGAAGGAGCCGCCGGCGGTGCTCGACGCCTACGGCGTGAAGCCGGGCCCGGCCGGCAGCTTCGCCCGCCAGTGCCTCATGGCCCGCCGGCTCAACGAGGCCGGCGTGCGGTTCGTGGAGATCGCCCAGCCGGGCTGGGACCACCACACCAACCTGCACAACGGCCTGATCAACAACGCCAGGGCCACCGACCAGTCCACCGCCGCCCTGCTGGCCGACCTGGAGCGGCGCGGGCTGCTGGAGGAGACGCTCGTCCTCTTCGGCAGCGAGTTCGGCCGCCAGCCGACGAGCCAGGGGGCCGACGGCCGCGACCACAACATCACCGGCTACCCGATGTGGCTGGCCGGCGCGGGGGTCAAAAAAGGCTTCTCCTACGGCGCGACCGACGAGTACGGCCTCAACGCCGTCGAGGGCCGGATGCACACCAACGACCTGCACGCCACGCTGCTGGCCCTGATGGGCCTCGACCACACCCGGCTCACCTACCGCTACGCCGGCCGCGACTTCCGCCTCACCGACGTCGCGGGCGAGGTCGTCACCGACGTCTTCGCCTGATCGGCGGAGCGGCCGACGCCTCCTCCCGCCCGGGGGGACGCGTCGGCCCGTCCGATCACACGTGCATCACGAGGCGGATCTCGTCGATCATGAGGTCTTCGCGCGGGTAGCGCGCCAGGAGCTCGGCGGGGGGCTCGTAGGAGGGGTGGTTGCACCGGGTCTCCTCGTGGTCGATCACGAAGCCGGCGACCCGGAGGTGCTCCTTCAGCTGGTTGGCCGTGAGGCCGTTGAGGCTGTCGAGGCAGCCGTAGAGGCTGTCGCGGTAGGCCTCGGCCGAATTCCCCTGGAAGACGTCGGTCCGCCCCTCGTCGACCTCGGCCTTCAGCACGGCGTCCTGCACGCGCCGGAAGAGCTGCTCGCGGTTGAGCTTCAGGTGCACCCAGGGCTCGTCGACGACGTTCCACAGGTGGTTGCCGTGGGCCGAGTAGTAGAGCGGGGTGATGATCAGGAAGAAGGCCCCGCCCGGCCGCAGGACGCGGCGAATCTCCCGGAGCGCGCGGGGCGTGTCGGCGACGTGCTCGAAGGCCGACCAGGCGTAGGCGGCGTCGAAGCGGCCGTCGGGAAAGGGGAGCGGCTCGTCGGGCTCGACCAGCCGCAGGTCGACCCGCGGGACCGAATGGCCGGGGCCGAAGACGGAGTCGAGCTGCTCGTTCAGGCGCCAGAACGTGGGGACGATGTCGATGCCCGTGACCTCGCGGCAGAGCGTCGCCAGCCCGCTGGCCATCACGCCCTCGCCGCAGCCGAAGTCGAGGATCGACGCCATGTCGATGGGGGCCACCCGCTCCAGATACGCGGCGGCCACCCGGGGGGCCCACATGTAATGCGTGTAGAACCACCGGTCGCGCGCTTCGAGCCCTTGCACGAATTCCGGATCCCTGGCCAGGTCCACGGCCGGCCGCCCCGCGGAGGAACGGACATCCGGTTCTGCAAGAAGGCTGCCCGCTGTCGCCATGGCCAAATCTCCCTGATCGGCGCCGAGGGATCGTCCCGCCCGGGGGGCCGTACCTTCGGCCCCGCCCGGCATGGGATCCCGGCCCACCCGGCCGAGTCGTCGCCCCGGGACGAGCCCCAGGACACCTGATAAAATCGGCACGACCGATACGGGAATCCACTTTATTCGCTCGAACGGGCCGACCGGTCCGACGACCTGGTCACGGCCGGGCGGGACCCGCCAGCTTGAGGGCCTCGGGGGCGACGGCGGCTCCGGCCGTCGGCAGTTCCATCACCTCGCGCAGCTCGGCCCCTTCGTTACGGGTCGCGCCGCCGGTGACGAGCGTGAACCGACCGTCTTTGGCGAAGGCGTCGATGTTCATGACGGGGTTGCGGTCGGCGGTGAACCGGGCCCTCGTCAGCGGAACGGCCGCGCCGGAGGTCGTCCGCAGCCAGGCGTCGGCGAACTCGGCGCGGCGGGCGTGGGTCGTGGAGTCCCGGTCGCGCCGGAAGTCCTCGATGAACGCGTAATAGCCGCCCAGGTCCTTGCCGCCGGTGACGGTGGAGAACGTCACGAGCTTCCTCCAACCCTTCTCCTCGGGGACGAAGAACCAGCCGGTGTACTCGGTCCGCTGACCGTCGACGCGGGACGAGACCATCAGCTTGTAGGTTTCGTCGAGCTTCCAGTCGTAGTCGTAGAACGACTGCCCGCCGCTCCCCTCGCCGCCGAACCGCTTCACCCGGGTCTTCTCGTCCTTGTCGACCAGCCTGGTGCGGGCCTCCGCCTTCTGGGCGTTCGGGTCGTCGCTCTCCGAGTCCCAGACCGAGAAGATCAGGAGCTTCTTGCCGTTCCCCAGCTCCTGGAGGCCGAAGTAGCCCTTGTCCCAGCCGCAGACCATGAAGTACGTGCCGACGGCCGACTCGCGGATCGTGATCTCGTTGTAGAAGGCCGTCCCCGCCTCGCCCGGGTATCCGAGGTGGACCGACCGGCAGGCGATGTCCTTGAGCTTCTCGTCGGCCCCCGCCCCCGCCCCGGCCGCCATTGCGATCGTCGCCAGCCCCGCGACCAGCGCCGCCCGAAACCCGTCCTTCGTCATCGCGATTCTCCGTAAAACATCGGCAGATCATCGCGCGGGGAGCAGGGCCGTGACCGGCCCCGTCAGCCGCTCGGCGATCCGCGCATTGGCGCGTTCGGTGGTGTGGCAGTAGTCGATGAAGACCAGCTCCGGGGCGTCCCGGAAGATCGCGCTCAGGTCGAGGAAGTCGGCCCGCGTCCTGAGCGCGTCGCGCCGGCCGATCTCGGCGGCGACCTTGGCGAAGAGGGGCGCGAGCCAGGCGTACTTCGCGGCCTCCTCGCGCTCGAAGGGGGTGGGAGCGGCCCTGTCGAAGACGACCGGCTGCCAGGCGAAGAGGGCGCGGAAGCCATAACGCGCGGCGAGGGCGTCGACGAGGTCGAGGTTGGCCTGGTAGGCGTCGACGACGCCGCGGGCGAGCGCGTCGAGGTCGGCGGCCGGGGGGGCTGGGTAGGCCGACTCGGGCGAGCCCAGGAAACGCCGGCCGAGGGACTTCGCCAGCCGTTGCAGGGCCGACTCGGCGGCGACCCGGCCGGCGATCGCCGCCGCCATCCGCCCGGGGGACTGGAGCAGGTTGAACTCGCGGACGCGGTTGCGCTCGTTGGTCGTCAGCCCGGCCTTCCCCTCCAGCAGGGCCGAGGCCGTGTCGTTGACGCCGTCGTAGAAGAGGACGACGTCGGGTCGGTAGCCGGCCTGCAGCTCGCGCGCCAGGGCGATCGTCTCCTGGGTGCTGACGTGGCCGATCTCGGCGAGGTTGCGCACCTCGGCGACGACGCCCCGCTCGTCGAGGAAGCGGGCCAGCAGCGAGGGGATCGTCTCGTCGTCGCGCGCGCCGAAGCCCCAGAGCGACGACCCGCCCAGCACGAGGATCTTGATCGCCGTCCCCCGCCCCGCCGGCGGCCGCCACACGGCGCGTCGGCCCTGGTCGTCGATCGTGATCGTCCGACCCCGGAACGGCCGCTGGCGGAAGTAGACGTACGGCTCCCAGCGGTCGGAGAGGGCCTCCAGCTCGCGATAGTGGATCCTCGGCCAGGGCTCGTCGGCGTAGCCGTCGCGGACGACCCGCGGGTCGAGCGAGGGCGGCGCGGCGACCCGGTCCTTGAGGGCGAAGACGCCCCGCAGCCCCAGCTCCAGGGCGACGATCAGGCCCAGGCAAAGCCCGACGAGCAGCCAGCCGTCGCGGAGGATCTTGAGCGTGCGCCGGAGGTTCGCGACGAGGGGGCGGGTCATGGACGGGCTCGAAAGGCTTGTCGGAGGAAACCCCGGCGGGCTAACGTGTAGTGTCGTCGAACGGCGACGTTCCGTCCACCCTCCGCCCGGCCCGTCGAGCGACCCCGCCGATGCCAGACGCCCCCGCCGATCCCAGCCTCCGCGGCCTGCGCTGCGCCGTCATCGGCGCGACCTCGGGCATCGGCCGCGCCACGGCGAAGGCCCTCGCCCGCGCGGGGGCCGACGTGATCGTCCACGGCCGCAGGCTGGACGCGGCCGTCCGCGTCGTGCAGGAGATCGAGGGCCGGGGCGTCCGCGTGGCCTCGATCCTGGCCGACCTCCGCTCCCGCGAGCAGGGGGACCGGCTGGTCGCCCACGCCTGGAAGCTCTGGGACGGCCTCGACGCCTGGATCCACTTCGCCGGCGCCGACGTCCTGACCGGCGACGACGCGGACCTCCCCTTCGACGCCAAGCTCGACCTGCTGTGGGAGGTCGACGTCGTCGCCGCGATCCGCCTGTGCCGCGACGTCGGCCGGCGGATGGTCGCCGAGGGGGGCGGCTCGATCGTCACGATGGGCTGGGACCAGGCCGAGACGGGCATGGAGGGAGACTCGGGCGAGATGTTCGGCGCGGTCAAGGGGGCCGTCGCGGCGTTCACCCGGAGCCTCGCCCTGAGCCTCGCCCCGAGCGTCCGCGTCAACGCCGTCGCCCCCGGCTGGATCCAGACCGCCTGGGGCGAGACCGCCCCCCGGGAGTGGCAGGACCGCGTCCTCCGCGAGACCCCCCTGAAACGCTGGGGCCGCCCCGAAGACGTCGCCGACGTCGCCGCCTTCCTCGTCGGCCCCGCCGCCGGCTTCCTCACGGGCCAGGTCCTGCGGGTGAACGGCGGGTCGGTGCGGTGAGGTCCGGAACCATAACGGCCTTCCCCCCTCGCGGGGAAAGGTGGCCCGAAGGGCCGGATGAGGGGGAGACGAGCACGAGGACCGATGGAGTTCAACCGGGATAGGCGGCGATTCATGGACGCCGAGGCAGACGACGAGCCGGATCCGTCCATCTCGCTCGATCGAGCCAGGGAGCTGCGTCGCAACATGACCGGGCCCGAGCGTACGCTCTGGCGGGAACTTCGCCGGCTCGGGATGAAATTTCGTCGTCAGGTGCCGATGGGGCCGTTCTACGTCGACTTCTACGAACCCGCCCGCAGGCTTGTCATCGAACTCGACGGCGACAGCCACGTCGGCCGGGCCGACTATGACCTCGCCCGCCAGGAATGGCTGGGGGCTCGACACGTTTGCATCTTCCGCGTGTCCAACGATGATGTGATCCAGGACGTCGCGACGGTGGTCGAGGCGATCATCGCATTCGGTCGCCGGTCGAGCGACAAACCTGGCTGAACCGAGCGTCCGGAGGCTCTCCGGCGCAGGAGCGAAACCCGACGGCCCGTCGCTCCCCCCCTCATCCGGCCCTACGGGCCACCTTCCCCCGCGGGGGGGGAAAGGGCGTTTTGGACGGACTACGATCATTGTGAACGACTCTCCCAGCCCCACGCGCGTCCTCTTCGTCACCGGCCGGCTCGCGGAGTTCGCGCTGCGGCAGGTGCTCGACGACCTCGCGCCGCGCGCGGGGATCGAGGCCGAGGTGGCGGTGCTGCCGATCACCGTCGCCGCGCTGATGACGCCGGCGTGGATCGCGAAGCGGCTGGAGCCGCCGCCGGGGGTCGCGCGGATCATCCTCCCGGGGTATTGCCGGGGGGACCTGGCGGCGATCGAGGCGAAGGCGCCGGGCGTGCCGGTCGAGGTCGGCCCGGAAGACCTCCGCGACCTGCCGCGCTGGTTCGGCCACGAGCGGGCCGGCGGGCGTCCCGACGACTACGGCGCGTACGACGTCGCGATCCTCGCCGAGATCAACCTCGCCCCCCGCCTGCCCCGCGCCGAGCTGCTGCGCCAGGCCCGCGACTTCGCCGCGCAGGGGGCCGACCTGATCGACCTGGGCTGCGAGCCGGGCGTCTGCTGGGCCGAGGTCGGCGACGCCGTCCGCGCGCTCCGGGACGAGGGCCTGCGGGTCTCGATCGACAGCTTCGATCCGGACGAGGTCGCGCGGGCCGTCGCGGCCGGCGCCGAGCTGGTGCTGAGCGTCAACGCCGGCAACCGCGACGCGGCGAAGGGCTGGGGCGCCGAGGTCGTCGTCCTCCCCGACCAGCCGGGGACGCTCGAAGGGCTCGACGCCACGGTCGAGGCCCTCGACGCGGCCGGCGTCCGCTTCCGGATCGACCCGATTTTGGAGCCCATCGGCTTCGGCTTCGCGGCCTCGCTCGGCCGCTACCTGGAGGTCCGCCGCCGCTATCCCGACGCCGCGATGATGATGGGCGTGGGCAACCTCACCGAGCTGACCGACGTCGACTCGGCGGGCGTCAACACGCTCCTGATGGGCTTCTGCCAGGAGCAGCGGATCCACAGCGTTTTGACCACGGCCGTCATCAACTGGGCCCGATCGTCGGTCCGCGAGCTGGACCTGGCGCGGCGGCTGGTCCGACACGCCGTCGTCAACCGGGTCCTCCCCAAGCGCGTCGAGCCCGGCCTGGTCATGCTCCGCGACCCCAAGCTCGCCCGCTTCGGGCCCGAGAACCTCGCCGAACTCCAGCGCCGGATCCGCGACCCCAACTGGCGGATCTTCGCCGAGGACGGGCTCGTCTACGCGCTCAACGGAGCCCACCTGCTGAGCGGCCCCGACCCCTTCGTCCTGTTCGACCGGATGGGCGTCGCCGACGCCTCGCACGCCTTCTATCTGGGCTACGAGATGATGAAGGCGAGAACCGCCTTGACGCTGGGCAAGGCCTATCGCCAGGATCAATCGCTGTCGTGGGGCTTCCTCACCGAGCCGGAGACGAGCCACCGCCTGCGGCGCGGACGGGTGGGCGGCGAGGCCCCCGCGGGGGGGGCGGCCCCCCCCGCCGACCCGACGCCCGAGGAGGACGACCGCGCGTGATCCTCGAAGGCCTCGTCACCACCCTGAGCCCCGAGGGCGAGCTGAACATCGCGCCCATGGGCCCCAAGATCCCCGCCGACCTGAGCATGGCCACGTTCGTCCTCCGCCCCTACCGGACGTCGACGACCTACCGCAACCTCAAGGCCGGCGGCGCGGGGGTCTTCCACGTCACCGACGACGTCCGCCTCCTGGCCCGGACCGCGATCGGGGCCCCGCTCGACCCGCCCCCGGCCACCCTGCCGGCGCGGGCCGTCGCCGGGCGGGTGCTCGCCGACGCCTGCCGCTACTACGAGTTCCGCCCCATCGTCGTCGACGACATCGACGAGCGGACGACCGTCCTTGTGGAGACCGTCGCCGAGGGCCGGATCCGCGACTTCCTCGGCTTCAACCGCGCCCGCCACGCCGTCGTCGAGGCCGCGATCCTCGCCACGCGGACCGCGTTCCTCCCCCTGGCGGAGATCCTCGACGAGTTCCAGAAGCTCTCGATCCTCGTCGACAAGACCGGCGGCCCGGCCGAGCATGAGGCGTTCGACCTGCTCCACGAGCACGTCCGCCGGTCGGCGCGCCCGCCGCTCGAATCGAGGGCGTCCATCCCATGACGCGGCTGCGAATCCGGACCGCGAGCCGGCTCCATTTCGGGCTCCTGGGCTGGGGCCCCCACGTCCGCCGCCAGTTCGGCGGCGTCGGCCTGATGGTCGAGGAACCGGGCCTCGAGCTGGCCGCCGAGCCCGCCGAACGATTCCACGCCGCCGGCCCGCTGGCCCCGCGCGTGGCCGCCCTGCTCGACCGCATCCCCGACCGTTGGACCGGGCCGACGCCGGTCCGCCCCGTGCGGATCGAGGTCGTCCGCGCCCCCGAGGAGCACGCCGGCCTGGGCGTCGGCACCCAGCTCAGCCTGGCCGTCGCGAGGCTGGTCCTGGCGGCGTCGGGCGTCGAGGAGCCGACGCTGGATCAGCTCGCCAGGCTCTCCGAGCGCGGCCGGCGCTCGGGCGTCGGCCTCCACGGCTTCCTCCACGGCGGCCTGATCGTCGACGGCGGCCACGCGACGCCCGGCGACGTCCCGCCGATGGTCTCGCGGCTCGACTTCCCCGAGGACTGGTCGATCCTGATCGTCCGCCCCCCCGCCCCGTCGGGCCGCCACGGCGGCGACGAGGCCGCCGCCTTCGCCGGCCTGCCGCCGGTCCCCGAGCGCACCTCCGAACGGCTCTGCCGGCTCGTCCTGCTCGACCTCCTGAGCGCCGCGGCCGGCCGCGACCTGGACGCCTTCGGCGCGGCCCTCGGCGAGATCCAGCGCGAGGTCGGCGCGGCCTTCGCCCCCGCCCAGGGGGGCGTCTACGCCGGCCCGGAGTCCGAGTCCCTCGTCGCCGAGCTAGGCCGCCTCGGCCTGGTCGGCGCCGGCCAGAGTTCCTGGGGCCCGTCGCTCTACGCCTTCGGCACGCCGTCCGACGACCAGAAGCGGGCCCTGACCGCCCGCCTCCGGGATCGCCACGACCTCGGCCCGCGCGACGTCTTCTGGACCCGCGCCCGCAACCGGGGCGCGGGCCTCGCGACGGCCGCGACGCCCGGCCCGGCCTGAGCGCGGGCCGAATTTTCGCGTGACCATTCCGCGGCCGGCCGATACGATCGGGACGTGATTCGTCGCGGCCCGCCGTCGACGTTTCCGTCGTATTCTCGACCCATTCGCACCACCCGAAGGGATTCCCGCAAGATGCTCAAGCTCGCCCGAACGACGGCCCTGGCCCTGCTGGCCGGCCTGTCCGCCCTCCCCGCCGCCCGCGCCGAGGGCCTCGGCGTCGGCGACGCCGCCCCGAAGCTCGAAGTCAAGGAATTCGTCAAGGGAGAGCCGATCAAAGCCCTCGAGCCCGGCAAGCTCTACGTCGTCGAGTTCTGGGCCACCTGGTGCGGCCCCTGCATCGCCACCATCCCCCACCTCACCGAGCTGCAGAAGAAGCACCCCGAGGTGACGTTCATCGGCGTCAGCATCCTGGAGGACGACCAGTCCGGGATCAAGCCGTTCGTCGAGAAGATGGGCGAGAAGATGGACTACCGCGTCGCCATGGACGCCGTCCCCGAGAAGGCCGACTCCGACCAGGGCGCGATGGCCAAGAACTGGATGAAGGCCGCCGACCAGAACGGCATCCCCACCGCCTTCATCGTGAACAAGGACCTCAAGGTCGTCTGGATCGGCCATCCCGGCGAGATCGACGAGCCCCTGGAGAAGGTCGTCAACGGCTCGTGGGACCTGAACACCGCCGTCGACGAGGCGAAGAAGGCCAAGGAAGAACAGGCCAAGCGCGGGCAGCTCCAGGCCAAGCTCCAGAAGGCCATGCAGTCCGAAGACCCCAAGGTGATCATCGATACGATCGACGAGATCATCAAGGAAATCCCCAGCGCGGAGAAGAGCCTCACGGCCATGAAGTTCAACGCGCTCGTCCAGTCGGGCGACGAGGACAAGGCCCTCGCGCTGGGCAAGACCCTGATGGACGGCGACGCCGGCAAGGAGGCCCAGGGCCTCAACTTCATCGCCTGGGCCATCGTCGACCCCGAGGTCAAGAAGAAGCCGGGCGCCAAGCTCGTCGCCCTGGCCCTCGAGGCCGCCAAGAAGGGCGACGAGCTGGAGAGCGGCAAGAGCCCGTTCCTGGCCGACACCCTCGCCAAGGCCTATTTCGACTCGGGCGACGCCCCCAAGGCCCTCGAAACCCAGAAGCGCGCCGTCGAGCTCGCCAAGGGCACCGAGCTCGAAGACGATTCGAGCCTGAAGGATCGCCTCGAACAGTACCAGAAAGCCGTCGGCGAGAAGAAGGACGGCGAGAAGAAGGACTGACCCCGGCCCGCGTCCCCTTTCATCCGGCCCTGACGGCTTCCCACCCTCGCGAGGGAAGCGTCCGCCAGGGCCGGACGAGGGGAGCGATCGAGCCGGCGAACCCTTAGGCTCGAAACCGCCTCCTCCGCCTCAGGGCGTCGCCGCGACGCGATTGCGGGCGAAATACGACTTCAACAGCAGGCAGCGATCGGTGGGCGACGGGCTCGGCTTCGCGTCGTCGGGGTCCGAGCCGTGCTCGAAGCTCCAGCTGTTCCACTCGCGATAGGCGTGGTAGGCCCAGTCCCAACCGTACTCTTCCATGACGTCGATCACGTCGCGGAGGTAGTCGCGGGCGCTCGTGCCGGGGGCCCACCGGATCGCGCTGAACTCGCCGATGTAGATGGGGACGTTGAAGGTGCGTTCGAAGCGGCGGGCGGGTTCCAGGGCGAGCCGCACCGCATCCTTGTCCCACTTGCGGCCCGCGATGACGCCCGGATAGGTCAGCCCCTTGGGGTTGCCCTGCACCCCCTGGTGGGTGAATTGGTGCGGCAGGTACATGTGAACGCTGTAGACGACGCCTTCGATCCCGGGCAGCGGCTCGAAGTCGTCGATCGCCTCGGGGCCGCCCCAGGGCGCGGGCTCGACGACGATGGCCTTTCCGGCGTCGATCGCCCGGATCCGCTTCGCCGCCTCCAGGGCCATCTCCGGCCACGTCCGCACACCCTCCGGGAGCATCCCGAGGACGGGCTCGTTCAGCAGGTCGTAGCCCCACACCGCCGGGTCGTCGCGGAACCGCCGGACGATCCGCTCCCACACTTTCAGGAAATGCGTCTGGTGCTCGGCCTTGCGGAACATCGCATGGACGCTGGCGGAATCCCGGCCGCCCGGCGGCGTGTGGAGGTCGATCAGAACCGTGATCCCCTCCTGACGACAGACGGGTAGCAGCCGGGCGAGCCAGTCCAGCTCGCCGTCGAGCCACCGGTCGTACTCTTCGGCCGTTGCGTCGTCGGCCGGGCCGTTGGGGAAACCGCCCCAGAGCAGCTGCCAGCGCACGTGGTTGGCCCCCCAATCGCGCGCCAGGGTGCGCAGGTCGTCGGCGTCGACCGACGTGCCGATCATAACCCCGCGCAGGCGGCCGGGGCCGTGCCGCGGATCGGGACGCCCGACGGCCGCGACCCTGGCCGGCCGAGCCGGCTCGACGGTCACGCGGACGTCGTCGAACACCACGACCCCGGTCGTCTCCTCAAGCCCGAGCACCAGGTCCGCCGTCTTGACGTCGTCCGGAATCGCGCGGACGAACCCGACCCGGGCCCACTCGAACGAGCCGGAATCGACGGGCGCTTGCGGCCACTCCTCGGCTCCGCCGGCGAGATGCAGCATCACCTTGATCCCGTTCCAGCTCTTCGGCGGCCTGGCCACGCCCTCCGCGCGGACGAACGCCTCGACGCGGACTCGGACGCCCCGGAGCTTCTCGACCGGGAGCGTCCAAGCCACCGTCGTCGAGCCCGCGCCGCCGGAGGCCGGGCGTTCGACCCGCAGCCCCGTCGAGCCCGATCGACCCGCTCCCGGTTCGACCCGCACCCCAATTCGCGGAACCGAGGCCCCCGCCAGCGATCTCGGCTCATCAAACGAGCGGACGAAGGCGGCGCCGCCGTCGTCCAGGCTCTCCGCCCCCGCCGAACCGAGCACGATCAACGGCAAGAACGTCGCAAGCAGCGATCCATACATGGCAATGCGTCCCCGCTCCCCACGCCTCTCGTCTTCGTGGCGCAGGCCGCGGACCTCAAGCTATCACGTCCTTCGACCCGTCGTAAGCCGCGGGCCGGACCAGCCCGAATTCCACCCATGGCGCAGACATCCACGAAACAGACCTTTTCTCGATGCCATGAGGAGCTTGGAAGCTGGATTTGGAGGTCGTCTTCGAGGACGCCGCCGCGCGGGGAGGCCCGGGTCGCAAGGCTCGACGATCCGTCGGGGTGCGGCGGTGCGCGACGGCGTGAAAGGACGAGGTGCGCGCGCGGAAACACGCCGCACCCGGGGGGGTGCGGCGTGTTTCGGTGTGGGATCCCGGCGATGACCGACTTTCGCGCGATTGCACTATCATGGGCCCGGCGGGCTTAACGGCCGTGTTCGGGATGGGAACGGGTGTGGCCCCGCCGGTATGGTCGCCGGGAATTCGGCCGCCGGGGGGGTTCAACCCCGGCGGCCGCGATTCCTCGGTGGGTCGGTCGATACGTCTTGTCGCATACCCCACTCACCGTCCACGATTTCCGTTGGATCGGGAGATATCTGGCGAGGCCTTCTGGGAGCGGAGCAGGCTCGGGACCGTCTCGATCTGCGCCCGCCCTCGCGGGGGGGCCGGATCGGGGTGGTCAAGCCGCTCGGCTGTTAGGACCGGTCGGCTGAGGCGGTCGCCCGCCTTGCACTCCCGGCCTATCGACCTGGTCGTCTTCCAGGAGCCTATGCGGGATGAATCCCGCTGGAGACCTCATCTCGGGGGGGGCTTCGCGCTTAGATGCCTTCAGCGCTTATCCCGTCCCGACCTGGCTACCCGGCGATGCCCCGAGCGGGACAGCCGGCACACCAGAGGTCGGTCCTCCCCAATCCTCTCGTACTAGGGGAGAAGCCCCTCAAGTCTCCTACGCCCACGGCAGATAGGGACCGACCTGTCTCACGACGGTCTGAACCCAGCTCGCGTACCGCTTTCATTGGCGAACAGCCAAACCCTTGGGACCTTCTCCAGCCCCAGGATGCGATGAGCCGACATCGAGGTGCCAAACCTCCCCG
This sequence comes from Paludisphaera mucosa, assembly GCF_029589435.1. Taxonomy (NCBI): domain Bacteria; kingdom Pseudomonadati; phylum Planctomycetota; class Planctomycetia; order Isosphaerales; family Isosphaeraceae; genus Paludisphaera; species Paludisphaera mucosa. The sequence goes on from NZ_JARRAG010000002.1 coordinate 1,012,955, forward strand.
CCGCTAGGGACGCTCGGGGGAGATCAGCCTGTTATCCCCGGAGTACCTTTTATCTGTTGAGCGACGGCCTTTCCATCCAGCACCGCCGGATCACTAACGCCGACTTTCGTCCCTGCTCGACCCATGGGTCTCGCAGTCAGGCGCCCTTATACGTTTGCGCTCGCGTTGCCCGATTGCCGACCGGGCCGAGGGCACCATGGCGCTCCTCCGTTACTCTTTGGGAGGAGACCGCCCCAGTCAAACTGCCCGATGAGCACGGTCCCGACGCGGGCTTCGCGCCGGTGAGGGCCAACGATCGTTCAGGGTGGTATTTCACCGATGGCTCGCCGACGGCTGGCGCCGCCGGGTCGAAGCCTCCCACCTATCCTACACAGAGCGAGCATTGGACCAGTGCCAACCTGCAGTAAAGGTTCACGGGGTCTTTCCGTCTAACCGCGGGTACGTGGCATCTTCACCACGACTACAGTTTCACCGGGTCCCTCGTGGAGACAGCGCACCAGTCGTTACGCCATTCATGCAGGTCGGAACTTACCCGACAAGGAATTTCGCTACCTTAGGACCGTCATAGTTACGGCCGCCGTTTATCGGGGCTTCGGTCGCCGGCTTCGCTTGCGCTGACTGGCTTCCTCAACCTACCGACACCGAGCAGGCGTCAGACTCTATACGTCTTCTTGCGAATTGGCAGAGTCCTGTGTTTTTGATAAACAGTCGCTAGTGCCGATTCTCTGCGGCTCCCCCGTCGCCGAGGGAGCGCCCCTTGTACCGAGGGTACGGGGCCATTTTGCCGAGTTCCTTCACGAGGGTTCTCCCGAACGCCTTCGGATGCTCACCTGGCACACCTGTGTCGGATTGCGGTACGGGCCGGCGGATCGTCCGAGGGGGGCTTTTCGCGGCCGGATTCTCTTGGGCTTCCAGATCGAATGCTGTCGGCCTTGCGGCACGGGGGCGTCTATCACCCCGACCCAAAAATCCTCCGGCGTCCTCCCCTCATCAACCTCCCCGCCGGGTGACGGAATATTAACCGTCTGCCCATCGACTACGCCCTTGGGCCTCGTCTTAGGACCCGACTGACCCTGGGCGGATTGACCTTCCCCAGGAAACCTTGTGCTTTCGGCGGACGGGCTTCCCACCCGTCTTGTCGTTACTCGTTCCGGCATGCGCACTCGGGACCGCTCCACCGCTCGTTACCCGTGCGGCTTCGATGCAGTCTCGACGCTCTCCTACCATTCTTGCGAATCCGCGACTGCGGCACGACGCTTAGTCCCCGTCATTTTCGGCGCGGGATGGCTCGACCGGTAAGCTGTTACGCACTTTTGAAATGGTGGCTGCTTCTAAGCCAACATCCCGGCTGTCACGGCGATCCCACTTCCTTTATCACTCAGCGTCGCTTTGGGGGCCTTGGTCGGCGGTCTGGGTTGTTTCCCTCTCGAGCGTGAAGCTTATCCCCCACGCTCTGACTCCCGGGGTCCGGCGCGCGGTATTCGGAGTTGGGTTCCGAAGGGTAGCCGGGGAGGCCCCCTGTCGGATTCCGTCGCTCTACCCCCGCGCGTTATGTCCCGAGGCTGGCCCTAAAGCCATTTCGGAGAGAACGAGCTATCTCCAGGTTTGATTAGACTTTCACTCCTCCCCACGGGTCGTCCCCCAGTTTTTCAACACTGGTGGGTTCGGTCCTCCACGGCCGGTTAGGGCCGCTTCAACCTGCCCATGGGTAGTTCACCTGGTTTCGCGTCTATCGCGCCCGACTGAGTCGCCCTGTTCAGACTCGGTTTCCCTGCGGCTCCCCCCCTGAAGGGGTTAACCTGGCCGGACACGATAACTCGCCGGATCATTATGCAAAAGGCACGCGGTCAGGCCGGCTTGCGCCAGAGCCCTCCCACCGCTTGTAGGCGCGGGGTTTCAGGTTCAGTGTCCTCCCCTCGTCGGGGTTCTTCCCACCGTTCGGTCGCCCTACTGGGTTCGCTATCGGTCGTCGTCGAGTACTTAGCCTTGCGGGATGGTCCCCGCGAATTCAGGCCGGGTTTCCCGTGCCCGACCCTACTTGGGCGACCGGATGAGGAACTTCCGCTGCACCTACGGGGCTGTCACCCGCTGCGGCGCGATTTTCCAAGCGGCTTCGGTTCGCTTCGGTTCCTCGTGATTCCGGGCCCGCGACCCCGGACGGTGACCCGTCCGGTTTGGGCTGATCCCCTTTCGCTCGCCGCTACTCAGGGAGTCTCGGTTGATTTCCTTTCCTCCGGGTACTGAGATGTTTCAGTTCCCCGGGTGTTCCTCGGGTATTCCGGGATCGAAGCTCGTGATGCAGCTCCCCCGGACTTATCGCAGCCTTCCACGCCCGATTCGCTGACGACGCCTAGGCATCCCCCCCGCGCCCTTAGGGGCTTGACCACGCCGATCGGGCCCCCGCGCCCTGGGAAGGACGCGGGCCTGCATCGGAGGGTCCCGCCGCTCTGCTTCGCTCTGCGATTCCTCGCCTAGCCGGACCCGTGGTTCGATCCCGCCGTCTCGCGACGCGGGGACCGGCACTGGGCCCAATCTTCCAGATCCAAAGGGTTCGTGTTGGTATTCGTCGCCGCATCGGCCGGAGCCTTTGCGGCGTGAAACTGTGTGTGGAGTATGCCACTCGCCTCTTCCGTCGTGGCCCGCCGCGATCCGTCCGAGGACGCATCATGACCGGGCCCCTCCGTCGAGGCTCGTGTCGAATCCCGACCCGTTCCAGAATCGCCTCGATCCCGAAGGATTTCGACGACCCCGACCGTGTCGGATTCGTGTATCGACCAACCACCGAATTGTCAAAGATCCGCGGCCCCGAGGGGCCGGACCCGGCGCCTGGCCGGGGGGCGAGGCCGTCTCAAATGGACGGCCCCGCCCCGCGCCCAGGGTGCGCGAGAGGCGAGGAGGCGGAGACGCCGCCCCGCCCGGGTTCGATCCCGGGCGGGGGGCGTCGCGTCTCGGTCGATCGTGGCCCGGCCCGCCGCGCGGGGCGGCGGGGACGGGGAGGCCGGGGGTCCGGCCGCGGCCGAAGGTGGCTACCTTAGCCGCGGCGGGCCCCGGATGCAAGCGGGAGGTGCGTTTCTTCTTCAAACCCTCGGGGGGAGCAGGCGTACGGGCGTCTCCTCGGGATCCGAGGCGGCGCCGACGAGCCGTGGGTCGCCCATGGTGAAGGCCTGGCGGCAATCCCCATGTGACGGCGTCCCCGGCTTGGTTTTCTAAGTATCCTTAGAAAGGAGGTGATCCAACCGCAGGTTCCCCTACGGTTACCTTGTTACGACTTAGTCCCCATCACGGGTTTCATCTTCGGCGCCTGCCTTTCGGCTCCGACGACTTCGGATGCCCCCCGCTTTGGTGGCTTGACGGGCGGTGTGTACAAGGCTCAGGAACACATTCACCGCGGCGATGCTGATCCGCGATTACTAGCGATTCCAGCTTCATGCGGGCGGGTTGCAGCCCGCAATCCGAACTGAGGGGCGGTTTTTGCGATTAGCTCGGCCTCGCGGCCTGGCGACGCTCTGTCCGCCCCATTGTAGCACGTGTGCAGCCCTGGGCATAAGGGCCATGATGACTTGACGTCGTCCCCGCCTTCCTCCGGCTTGACGCCGGCGGTCTGATCAGAGTCCCCGCCATGACGCGCTGGCAACTGATCACAGGGGTTTCGCTCGTTACGGGACTTAACCCAACACCTCACGGCACGAGCTGACGACAGCCATGCAGCACCTGCACGAGTTCCACCTTGCGGCGTCACCGACGTTTCCGCCGGCTAATCCTCGCATGTCAAGCCCAGGATAAGGTTTTTCGCGTAGCCTCGAATTAAGCCACATGCTCCACCGCTTGTGTGAGCCCCCGTCAATTCCTTTGAGTTTCAGCCTTGCGACCATACTCCCCAGGCGGAGCACTTCACGGTTTCCCTGCGGCAGGGAGCCCATCGGCGAGCCCCCTACCCAGTGCTCATCGTTTACGGCTAGGACTACCGGGGTATCTAATCCCGTTCGCTCCCCTAGCTTTCGCGTCTCAGCGTCAGCAGACGTCCAGGGACTCGCTTTCGCCACGGGCGTTCCTTCCGATCTCAACGCATTTCACCGCTCCACCGGAAGTTCCAGTCCCCCCTACGTCCCTCCAGGCCGGTCGTTTCGGGCCGCGTTCCCCGGTTGAGCCGGGGGATTTCAGGCGCCGACGCACCGACCCGCCTACACGCGCTTTAAGCCCAGTGATTCCGAATAACGTTCGCACGGTTCGTCTTACCGCGGCTGCTGGCACGAACTTAGCCCGTGCTTCCTCCAGGGATCGATCAAGCCCCTCGCGGGACCTTTCTCCCCCTCGACAGGAGTTTACAACCCGAAGGCCTTCGTCCTCCACGCGGCGTCGCTCGGTCAGGCTTGCGCCCATTGCCGAAGATTCTCGACTGCAGCCTCCCGTAGGAGTCTGGGCAGTGTCTCAGTCCCAGTGTGCCGGGCCGCGCTCGCACGCCCGGTAGGCATCGAAGGCTTGGTGGGCCGCTACCCCGCCAACGACCTAATACCACGACGGCCCGTCCCGAGGCGGACGGATCCATTTGGCGAAGCGTCGATGCCGACGCCCTCGCATCGCTGGGGATTACCCGCAGTTTCCCGCGGCTATACCCATCCTCGGGGTTGGTTGCCGTCGCCTTACTCACCCTTGCGCCACTGGCCCATTGCTGGGCCCGTTCGACTTGCATGCCTAATCCACGCCGCCAACGTTCATTCTGAGCCAGGATCAAACCCTTCACAATGGTCCTCGGGCCGGTAGCTCCTCCGAAGAGGCCTTCCCGTCCTCCGGTCCCCATCCTCGAAGAGGTCTGAGGAAAAAAACTGGTCGCGGCGGTCTCCGGCCCGTCGTCCCCGACCCGACCCCCGAAAGGATCGCGCCGTCGTCGCCGAGCCCTACCCGCCGCCGGTCCTTGCGGCCGCCCCGACGTCGCTTTTGCATGGGATCCAGGACCTGGACCCCGCGACGTCCCGATGGGGACGATCCCGCACGCCGGCTCCCCTCAAGGGTTCACCGTCCGCCGCGGCTCGACATCCCGGGCCTCGCGGCCCTTCGTCGCCCCCGGCGGATCACTACGCACCTTCTCACTCGCTCGCCGCTCGACCCCCGTCGCGTTGGCACGACGACGAAGGCCCCGCGGTCTTCTTCTCTTCCACGATCGACCGGATTGTCAAAGACGAGGCCGGCGCACCCGCCGTAGGAAACCCTACGCCGGATCCGCCCCGCGAGTTCACACGTTCTTCCGACGATTTCGGCCGACCCTGCCGCTCGTTGGCGACCAGGCCGGCCGTGTCGTAGTGACGACGTTTCGCTCGACAGGGGAGATCTTAAAGGCATCCCCCTCCGAGGTCAACAGGCTACCGAAGAATCGTCGCCCATCTTCTCGTAATCGAAATTCCATCAAGACTTTACATCCTCCGAAATTCTCGGCGAAGCTCCCTATCGAGGAGGCCCGATTACAGCGATTTCGCCGAAACGCCGGTCGAACGGCTGGGTGGATCTTCAAAACCTGGCTGGACGACTTGTAATCCAGGTGATCTACGTCCGATAAGCGAAGTTGGAGAAGCCAGGGAAAGGCAGAACAACCGAGGGAGCGGATCGACCATGGACGTCGGCACGGCCTTGATGCGCGGATGGCGATCGGTCGGACGCCGGAGGATGGTCGGCGGCGGGCGGAGCGGGCGGAAACGTCCCGAGACAACGGAGTGCCCCGCGATGATGACGGACGTGGACGAGGCGACTCGGACCGACTGGGTCCAGAGCGTGCTGTTCGATCGCGGCTACCTGTCACGGATCCGCGGCGAGGCGATCAAGGTCTACCTGGTGGTCATCGAGGCGGTGGGGGGCGAGCCCGACCGCAGCGTGACGATCAGCCTGAACCAGCTCACCGCTCGGACGCGGCTCTCCACGCCCACGGTGATCGACAGCCTGGTGCAGCTCGAGAAGCTGGGCCTGGTGGTGTCGACGACCGGCCCTCGCGGCAAGGTGAAGACGTATTACGTCGCCGACCCCCCGGCCCTCGAGGCGGATTGATCGGCCTGACGCGAGCCCATGCGCGGGCTCGGGCCGCTGGCGGTAGGGATGTTGTCAGAGCGACCCCGAGGCAAGGTGGCATCCGGCCATGGCATCGTATTTCTTCCGGGTCGAGCACGACTTGCTCCGGTCCGACGCCTTCCGATCGCTGGGGGGCTCGGCGATCAAGGTGTATCTCGTGATCGGCCTCTTCTCCGACTTCGGCACCGACTGGGGCTATCCCAGCACCCGGACCATCGCGCGCCAGGCGGGCCTCAGCCGGCAGACCGTCATCGACGCCATCCAGGAGCTGATCGGGGCGGGGTTCCTGATCGCGAACAAGTCGCGGGGCAAGTCCACGGCGTACCGGGTCCTGCGCCAGCCCGCGCCGGACCACCGGCCCACCGGCGACCGGGCCAAGCCCGTCGCGTCCAAGAAGACGAAGCCGGCCCCGCAAACCGGCCGAGATCTTTTAGACGTCCCCGGCGAAACCGGTCCAAAGTCTTTAGTCGACCCCTCGAAATCCGGCCTGTTTTCTTTAGTCGACCCGGTCCAGAAGCTGGACCACGGCGGCCGTGAGGATGGGCCCAAACGAGAAACAGGAACGAAAGAAGACACAGCGTCGGCCCCGATCCCCGGTACGCCCTTCCGCCTGAGCGCCGACGGCCGGCTCCTTGTTGCTGTCGATTTGCAGGAATTATTGACGAATCAGGGCCTGCCGGAGAACCTGGCGACCCGCCTTGTTATGCAGAAGGACCCGGAGGCCGTCGCCAAGGTGCTGCTCAACGCCTTCTACCTGCAAAGCCTAGGTAAGCTGCAGAACGGCCCCGGCTACATCCGCGCCGGGATCGAGGACGGCTACGACCTGCTCCCGCAGGTGGCGAACCGCCTCGAAACGCGTCGTCGCGAGCTGGCGGAACGGCTCCGGAAGATCGAGCAGGAGAAGAAGCAGGCCCGCGCGGTCGACTCGTTGGCGTCCCAGGAAGCGGCCGTCTCCTATGTGCTCGAAAATCTCCATCCCGATGAGCTGAAACGTCTTACGGCGATCGCCCTGGACTCGCTCCCGGAGCCCGTCGTCCGGCGAAACCCGACCCTGTCGAATCCGTTCGTCCGGGGCAAGGTCTACGAACTGGCCTGCGGCGAGCCGGTGGAATAAGTCCCCCTTCGGCGAGATTCGGGACGTCTCGAAGACGCGGCCTCGGGTCGCGTTTTTGTTTGCGCCGAGGTCTCCCGGGAACGCAAATGGCAGTCCCGTGCGACTGCCATATCGGCATCTGTCAAAACGGCACTGCTGACGATTGCGAATCTGGGATTCCGCTCAGTTCTCAAATCCGTAACAGGCAGGGTTTTGGGGCGTCCCGTAAACGGGAATTGCGTTTACGGGGTAATCTGGGCTCGGAGGTCGCTCTCCCTCGGCTTGCGGAGGACGAGGAGATCCCGGACCTGTCCCAGGAGGCGGCCCTCGGTCCGGGCGCGTCGGACCTGCTGCGGGGTGTAGTCGCCGCTCATCGGGCAGCTGATGCGGCGCTCGGGGAGGAAGCCGGCCTCGAGGCCCGCGCGGTAGCCCAGGAAGACGTGGTCGATGTAGCCGTGGCCGCGCGGTAGGTCCTTCTCGGTCTGAGGAGCCAACAAAAGCGCGAATGCGCCCCCCGGCCTCAGGATTAAAAAGACATCCTGGGCGAGCCGGTCGAGGAACCGCGTCCAGGCTTCGAGGGGCGCGGCGGCGACGCTCTCCCTCGGGTATTTTCGCGCGAGCATCGTGTGGTAGGGGGGGTCGCAGAAGACGAGGTCGCAGCCGGCCGCTTCGGGGGGGAATCCGAGGCGGACGTCGAGGGGGGCGATTTCGGTGCGGACCGGTTCGAGGTCGTAGGCGAGGCAGCGTCGGCCCATGGCGAGGGCGACGTCGAGGGTGGTCCCGCCGCCGGCCATCGGGTCGACGACGAGCGCGCCGGGGTCGGTGAAATAGTGCAGCGCGTGGGCGACGAGGCTCGGGGGGATGGATCCGGGGTGGGGGACGCCGAAGGCCCGGTCGTGGCGGAACGACCAGACGTCGTACGGGGTCGGGCGGAAGTCGCGACTGAACTTGTCGCGCCGGCGCAGGTCCTTGTAGGCGGCGTGGATGGTCTTCGTCTCGGCGTCGAGTTGGGCGACGCCGGCCAAGGCCCGCGGGTCGCCCTCCCGGGCCTTGGCCCAGACGGCCCGAGCCTGGCGATACAAGTCCTTGCCCCCCAGGCCGATCCGCTCGGCGACGGCCGCGTCGGTACGGCCGGGCCTGGGACGAACCGCTCCCCCCTGCCCCTCGTCGCTTCGAGCGTCGGAATTCCGACGCCCGGCGTCTTTCTCGTCGTCGTTCCAGGAGGGATGGTCGCCGAAGGGGATGGTGCGGGGGCTCGGCGACGTCGGGACACCTGCCCCGTCCTGATTCCGGAGGTTCCCTCGGCTCCGCGCGCGGGCGTCGGTCGAGAGCAGGGTTTCGAGGGCGTCGGCCTCGCGCATCATCTGGCTGAACGTCTTGCGGCGCTGGCGGTTGTATTCGAGGACGGCGGTCCGGCGGTCGTCGTCCGTCGCGAACTCCCGGATCACGCAGGGGACCCGCTCCAGCGCCAACTCCGCCGCGCAGGCCAGGCGTCGGTGGCCCGAGACGACCTCCCATCGCCCTCGCGCCAGCCCCGGCGCGACGACGAGCGGTTCCAGGATCCCGTGCTCGCGGACGCTCTCGATCAGGTCGTCGACCTGGTCCGCCGAATCGCCGTAAACCTCCAGGCTGAACAGGTTCCGATCGAGCGACCGGACGTCCAGCGGGGCGTAGGGGGGCGGGGCGGGCGTTTCGCTCGGGGCGGGACCCGGCCTGGCGGCTCGACGCGCGGGGGAAGCCATGGGGGACGTCCTTGTCCGGGGGGCCGTGCGGATGGTGTTCGACGGGAATCTAGCAGAGGTGGTCGATCCTGTCGAGGAGAGGCGAGGTCGCGTCGAGCCGCCGGGCCGGATCGAACGTCCGCGGTGGCTGTGGGGCCGCCACTCCGAGTTTTCTCGGATTCCTCCGAGAGATCTTCGCAGAGGGGCGGTATCGTGGGGGGCGTTCGGACGAATCGACGAGCGGCCGGAGCGGGTCGCCCTCCACCTGGCGTCAGAGCGAGATCCTTGCCATGCGCGACCTTTCCGAGTTGTTTTCCGCCGCACGGGCCGAGGGCCGCGTCAGCCGTCGCCTGTTCCTGGCCTACGGGGCCGCGCTCTCCTCGCTGCCGCTCCTGGGGGCCAGGGCCGAGGCCCGCTCTCGGCGTGCGAGCTTCGCCGCCGACCCGTTCTCGCTCGGCGTGGCGTCGGGCGAGCCGACGGAGGGTGGGGTCGTCCTGTGGACGCGGCTCGCGCCCAGTCCGCTCGACCCCGACGGCGGGATGCCGCCGGAGGCGGTCGAGGTCGCGTGGGAGCTGGCGACCGACGACGGGATGCGCGAGATCGTCCGGAGCGGCAAGGCCGTCGCCTCGCCCCAGCTCGCGCACTCGGTCCACGTCGAGGCCGAGGGGCTGCAGCCGGACCGATGGTACTGGTACCGCTTCAGGGCCGGCGACGCCGTCAGCCCGGTCGGCCGCACCCGCACCGCCCCCGCGGCCGACGCCGCCCCGGAACGGCTGCGGTTCGCGTTCGCGTCGTGCTCGCATTACGAGCAGGGCTACTTCACGGCCTACCGACGGCTGGCCGAGGAAGACCTGGACCTGGCGTTCCACCTGGGCGACTACATCTACGAAGGGTCCGGCCGGGACGCCCTGGTGCGCAAACACGCCGGGCCGAAGCTGCGGACCCTGGCCGACTACCGGATCCGCCACGCCCAGTACAAGACCGACCCGGACCTGCAGGCCGCCCACGCCCGCTGCCCGTGGGTGGTGACGTGGGACGACCACGAGTTCGAGAACAACTACGCCGCCGGCGTCTCCGAGAAGGCCGGCGTCGACCCCGTCGAGTTCCTGGAGCAGCGGGCGAGGGCCTACCAGGCCTATTACGAGGCCATGCCGCTGCGGCCCTCGTCGCTGCCGCACGGTCCCCACATGAAGCTCTATCGGACCGTCCCGTTCGGCCGCCTGGCGACCTTCCAGGTGCTCGACACGCGCCAGTACCGCACCGACCAGCCCAACGACGACCGCGCCTCGGAGCTGAACGAGCTCGCCCTGAGCCCCAAGAACACGATCCTCGGCGCCGAGCAGGCCGACTGGCTCAAGGCGGCGCTCCTGCGCTCGACCGGGACGTGGAACGTGCTGGCGCAGCAGGTGATGATGGGCATGGTCCATCGGAGCCGGACCCCGGGGGGCCCGGAGCTGTACTCGATGGACCAGTGGCCGGGCTACGCCGTCGAGCGGATGAAGCTCGTGGAGTTCCTCGCCGACCGCCGCGTGCCCAACCCCGTGGTCCTGACCGGCGACATCCACTCCAACTGGGTCAACGACCTCCGCGTCGACGACCGCAAGCCCGAAGGGGCCGTCGTGGCGGCCGAGTTCGTCGGCACGTCGATCACCAGCGGCGGCGACGGCTCGCCCCAGGTCGAGGGCCTCGACGGGCTCCTCGCCGCCAACCCCTGCGTCCGCTTCCACAACCGCCAGCGCGGCTACGTCCTGTGCACGCTGACCCCGAAGTCCTGGGTCAGCGACTACCGGATCGTCGAGAAGGTCAAGTCTCCCGGCGCCCCGGCCAAAACCCTCAAGTCCTTCGCCGTCGAGGCCGGCAAGCCCGGCGTCCAGCCGGCCTGAGCCGGGCCGCGCGGACCCCTGGCACGAGGCGCGCGTCGGATGCGAAGATGGCGTCGGGCCGGCGTTCGTCGCCTCGATGTTCGTCGAGCGGATCAGCCGGGACGCCGAGATTCCTTCGCGCGTCCGTGCGGCTGCATCCGCGAACCGTCGCCCATTCCCGACGATCGAGTTCGACAGGGAGGCGGCCGCCATGACCCCCGAGCGCTTCGAGAACGTCATCATCGGCAGCGGCGAGGCGGGGAAGTACCTCGCGTGGACCCTGGGCAAGAAAGGCCAGGGCGTGGCCGTCGTCGAGCGCGGCAAGATCGGCGGGGCGTGCCCCAACGTGGCCTGCCTGCCGACCAAGAACGTGATTTATGGGGCGAAGGTCGCGGCGATGGTCCGGGAGGCCGGGCGGTTCGGCGTGCGGACCGGGCCGGTCGCCGTCGACATGGACGCCGTGCGGGCGCGCAAGCAGGCCATGGTCGACGACATGCAGGCCGTGCACCTGAACAACTTCCACGCCGGCGGGACCGAGCTGGTCCTGGGGGAAGGCCGATTCGTCGGCCCCCGGACGATCCGGGTCGCCCTGAACGCGGGGGGCGAGCGGGTCTTGCAGGGCGACCGGGTCTTCCTCGACGTCGGCACCCGGGCGAGCCTGCCGCCGATCCCCGGCCTGGCGGACGCGAGGCCGATGACCCACGTCGAGGCGCTCGACCTCGGCCGGCTGCCGGCGCACCTGGTGATCCTGGGCGGGGGCTACGTCGGGCTCGAGTTCGCCCAGGCGCTCCGGCGCTTCGGGAGCCGGGTCACGATCCTCAACCGGTCCGGCCGCCTGCTCGATCGCGAGGATCCGGACGTCTCCGAGGCGCTCCTGCAGCTCATGGACGACGAGGGGGTCGAGGTCCGGCTCAACGTGGCCGCGGCCGCCGTCGAGGGACGCTCGGGCGAGGCCCTCCGGATCACGCTCGACGGCGGCTCGGTGATCGAGGCCACCGACCTCCTCGTCGCCGCGGGCCGGACGCCCAACACGGATTCGCTCGACGCGGATCGGGGCGGCGTCGAGCTCGACGGTCGCGGCTTCGTCCGCGTCAACGACCGCCTGGAGACGACGGCCGACGGCGTCTGGGCGATGGGCGAGTGCGCGGGGAGCCCGCAGTTCACCCACGTCTCGTTCGACGACTATCGGGTGGTCCGCGACAACGTGCTCGGCGGATCCCGCTCGACGGCCGGGCGGCTCGTGCCCTACTGCCTTTTCACGGACCCCGAACTCGCCCATGTCGGGCTGTCCGAGTCGGAGGCGAAGGCGCAGGGCGTGCCGTACCGGGTCGCCCGGATCCCGACGGCCCGGGTCCTCCGCGCCGTCACCTCGTCCGCCCCCCGCGGGTTCCTCAAGGCCCTGGTCGCCGCCGCGCCGGACGACCGCATCCTGGGCTTCACGGCCTTCGGCGTCGAGGCGAGCGAACTGCTGGCCGCCGTCCAGACGGCCATGATGGGCGGGATGCCGTACACGGCCCTGCGCGACGGCCTCTTCGCCCATCCGACGATGGCCGAGGGCCTGGCCCTGCTCTTCGCGGAAACCCCCCGAATCCCCTAGCCTTCCCAGTTTTCGCTGGATCCGGTTCTGGTTCGCCTTAAGAAAAGGATTTTCCGCGAGTTCTGTAGAATCGAGACATTTTCGCCTGGCTCTAATTCCCACTTCTGATTATAATCAAGCTTGGTTGGTCTGGCGACCGAGCGGCCCTGTCGAGTCATTCTGAACGCGACGCGGCTCGACTCCCTCGCCATCCCGCCACCGGGCCCATCTCGGGTCCACCTTTCTTCTCGACCCGGAAAGCGCAAGCGGGTCGCCTTTCGTCTCGGAGCTGATCTTGTCCAAGAAGCTGTACGTCGGGAACCTCACCTACAACATCAACCACTCGGACCTGGAAGCGCTTTTCGCGCCGTACGGTACGGTGCAGAGCGCCCAGGTCGTCGTCGATCGCGACACGAATCGCTCGAAGGGATTCGGATTCGTCGAGATGGCGTCCGACGCGGAGGCCCAGGCGGCCATCCAGGCCCTCAACGGCCACAACTATGACGGTCGCAACCTCACCGTCAACGAGGCCAAGCCTCGCGAAGCCCGCACGGGCGGCGGCGGCTACGGTGGCGGCGGCGGCGGTGGCGGCGGCTACGGTGGCGGCGGCGGCGGCGGCGGTCGCCGGTATTGAGCCGGATCGCGGAGGGGCTGGCGTCGCTCGCCCTTCGCCTCATCCGCGATGACATCCACACCGGAGACCCCGTACGCGGGGCTCCGGGACCTTCCAGGCTCATCGGACTTCCCGGGCCGGGACGCCCGCTCGCGCCGGATCATGCAACCTCAGGGGGGACGACGCCGCGAGCGTCGATCGGATCCCGATCAGTAGGTCCCTCCGTGCACCGTCGAACGACGGACGAACGACGGATCCGACAAATCGAGCGGGACGGGCCCTGCGAGGCGGCCGTCCCATCCTGCTTCGCCCCCTTGCCGCCAGGCCGGGGGCCTGCCTCGTCAAGAGAGGCGACACGGTCGGCATCCCGTCGACCGACGTCGCCGCTCTTCGCGACGCCGATCCCGAGTCCGGCCGGGCACCTGCCCGGCCCGCCTCGGAGCCGGCCCTTCGGGACGCAACCTTTGGTCCCGCACCCCATCTCTCCGGAACGCCTCGTCGCTCGTCCGGCGACTCCTGATCCGTCGCGATCGTTCGAGTGCAAGTTCGAACGGCGAACGGACCGAGGGTTCCTGCGTCCCCGCCCGCATGGGGACGATCGCACGACCCCCTTCACGATGTGCACCGCGCGTTCGGACGATCCCGGCGACGGCCTGTTCGTCGCCGCCTCGTCCCCAGGGAGGCATTGATGTCCTCGAGACACTACCACACCCCGCCTCCGACGATCACGACCCGGCTCCAGTGTCCGGTCTGCCACAAGTCCGTCTACTCGCGGGCCGGAATCCACCCGCAATGCGCCGTCCGCCTGGACGATCCGCCGCGACCGAAGCCCAAGCGCCCGGGGGAGCCCGTCGTCGCGGACATCGTCGACCCGGTCGTCGATTCCATCGCCGTCTCGCCGGCCGTCGCAGGACGCCTCGCTTCCGTCTGAGCCCTCCGCGGACGACCCTGGGAGACCCGGCGCGACGCTGCGCCCCCGATTCTCGAAGACTCGGGTCGAGGTCTCCCCTCGGTCGCCGCCTCCCCGCCGGCCCTCGACGGCCCGGACAGGCCGCTCACGCCCTCGGTTTGAGGGCGCGGGTGGCGATGTAGGCGGGGATCACCCGCGCGAGCGGCGAGTCGGGATCGACGTCCTCGAAGAAGCCCGTCAGGACGAACCCGGCGGCGAGCTGGCCGCCGATCTGGTCGTCGAGGGTGTGCCCGAAGCAGAGCGGCTCGTCCCGCTCGGCGAACCGCCGACGCTCGGCGTCGGTGAGGCTCGTCAGGTCGGAGTACGGGATGGCATACGCGATGCGAAGCTCCCCGCGCTCCAGGTCGGCCTCGTCGAACAGGAAGGCGACCGGGTTGGTGAATCCGGCCAGCAGCGAGCCTCCCGGTCGAAGGACGCGGTACGCCTCGCGCCAGACCGGCCGGACGTCGGCCGCGAAGGTGTTCGAGCAGGGGTGGACGATCAGGTCGAAGCGGCCGTCGTCGAACGCCGACAGGTCGGCCATGTCGCCCCGGACGCATCCCAGGTCGAGCCCTTCGCGGTCGGCGACTTCCCGGTCGCGCGCGAGCTGGTTGGGGCTGTTGTCGTAGACGACCACCCGCGCCCCCGCCGCGGCCAGGATCGGCCCCTGCTGCCCTCCCCCGCTCGCCAGGCATAACACGTCCAGCCCGGCCAGCGGCGGGAACCACTCCGCCGGCACGGGTTTCGTCGGCGTCAGCACGATCCGCCAGTCCCCCCGCCGCGCCCGCGCGACCTCCTCCGGCCCCACCGGCACCGTCCAGCGATTGCCCCGCTCCACCTGCCGGTCCCAGGCGCGTCGGTTGTAGTCCAGGATCTCTTCGGGGCTGCTCATGGAAATCTCCGGTCGGCGAACGAGGACTGACGCGACGGAACTGAGGTGATATCCTCGACCGACGACCTCTGCAAGGAGTTCGCACCCTGTCGGGAGCCAGGCCGCCCGGACCGGCCGCGACGAGGAGGACGACGCATGAACGAAGCTTCGGAGGAGTCTCGACCGGTCGCGGAGTGGATCGAAGCCGCCAGGCGCGGCGACGTCGACTTCGTGGTGGACCGCCTGGGCCGCGGGATGGACGTCGACGCGAGAGGCCGTTTGAACGTGACGGCCCTGATGGCGGCCGCCGGTCGGGGCCACGTCGAATTGATCCGCATCCTGCTCGATCATGGCGCGGATCCGAACCTGGAGGACGGCAAAGGCCATACGGCCGTGACGCATGCGGCGATCGGTTCTCGGGCCCGGGAGCGACGTGGGGAAAGCCTCCCGCCCGCGGAGGCCGAGCCGTTGAGTCTGCTGCTCGCGGCGGGAGGACGTTGTAGCTTCCGCGACGCCGTCTGGCTGGGCGACGTCGAACTCGCCCGCGCCAGGCTCGATGAAGGGGCCGACGTCGACGCCGGCCGAGGCTCCTACGACGGCCCGATGCTCATGATCGCCGCCGGGTTCGGGCCTCTTGAGATGGTCGACCTGCTGCTGTCTCGCGGAGCCGACGTCGAGGCGATGGACGACCTCGGTCAGCGACCTCTGACGCGCGCGGCGCATTGCGGCCGGGTCGAGGTCGTGCTCCGACTCCTCGAATACGGCGCGAACATCGACGCCGTCGATTGGTTCGGGCGCAGCTCCCTGGCGTACGCCGCACTCGAAGGCCGCCGCGCCGTGTACGACGTCTTGCTGTCGCAGGGAGCCAGACGAGGCCCGATCGACACACTCGTCGTCGAAGATATGTCCCTGTTTGATCAATACGACGGCCATTCCCTCCTCGCCGAGGCCGCGCGGTGCGGGCGCGTCGATGTGGTGAAGACGCTGATCGATCGCGGGGCGGACTTCCACGCGGTTGGACGCGACGGGCTTACGCCCCTGGAGTGGGCCGTCCGGGAAGGTCGCGACGAGGTCGCCGACGTGCTGCGGCGGGCGGGGGCGGTGCGCTGAGGGGAGGCCGGTGCAGCCTAGGGATGAAGCCCGGCGCGCGTTAGAGTCGCGGGGTGATGGCCGCCGATCGACGCGCCGATGGAGGGCGCGGGGGCGGCCGATTCGCGATGGAGGCCTCTCCCATGCTGCTCCGCCGATCCGTCCTGCTGGCCCTGGGATCCCTGTTGTTCGTGCCGCCCGCCGGGGCGCAGCCGGGGGCGACGGTCCGCGTCGCGCCCGACGGGCCGATCGCCTCGCTCCAGGCGGCGCGCGACCGCGTCCGGGAGCTGCGCAAGGACGCGAAGGGCAAGCGCGAGCCGGCGACGGTCCGGTTCGCCGCCGGGACGTATCGGCTGACCGAGCCCGTCGCGTTCGGGCCCGAGGACGGGTCGGTCGCGTACGAGGCCGAGCCGGGCGCCGAGGTCGTCATCGACGGCGGCCGCGAGATCCGGGGGTTCCAGAAGACGACCGACGGCCTGTGGGTCGCGAAGGTCCCCGACGCCGCCGCCTCGGCCGGCAAGCGGCCGTTCGAGCAGCTCTACGTCAACGGCCGCCGCGCCGTACGGGCGCGGACGCCCGACGACGGATATCTTTATATGAAGAAAGCCGGGGCCGCGGACCCGAAGAGCTCGTTCGTGGCTCGGCGCGAGGACCTCAAGCCGCTGGCCGGCCTGTCCGCCGAGCAGCTCCGCGACGTCAACGTCGTCGTCTACCACTCGTGGGAGGTCTCCCGGCACCGGATCGCCTCGGTCGACGCCGGCTCGGGCCAGGTCGACCTGACGGGGCCCGCCCCCTGGGCCTTCCTTCAGTGGGGGGCCAACCAGCGCTACCATTTCGAGAACCTCCGCGGGGCGCTCGACCAGCCCGGCGAGTGGTTCCTGGACCGCGACGGCACGCTCGCGTACAGGCCGCTCCCCGGCGAGGAGATCGCCGCGTCCCGGTTCGTCGCGCCCGTCGCCGAGGCCTTCCTGACGATCCAGGGCGACCCCGACAAGGGGGCGCTCGTCGAGGACCTGGCGTTCCGCGGGTTAACGTTCCGGCACACCGCCTACAGCCTGCCGCCTCAGGGCCACGGCGACGGCCAGGCCGCGGCGAGCATCCCGGCCGTCGTCACGGCCGACGGGGCCCGGCGCGTCGAATTGAAGAATTGCCGGATCGAGCACGTCGGCATCTATGCCGTCTGGTTCCGCCGCGGCTGCACCGACTGCAAGGTCGAGCATTGCGCCCTGGTCGACCTGGGCGCGGGGGGCGTGCGGATCGGCGAGACGTCGATGCCGGCGAAGCCCGGGCACGCGACGGGCAAGGTGACGGTCGACGACTGCATCATCCGCGGCGTCGGCCGCTGGTTCCCGGGCTCGATCGGCGTCTGGATCGGCCAGTCCAGCGACAACGCGGTGACGCACAACGACATCGCCGACGCCTTCTACACGACCGTCTCGGTCGGCTGGTCGTGGGGCTACAACCCGACCGACTGCAAGCGGAACACGATCGACTACAACCGCCTGCACCACCTGGGCCGCAACGTCCTGAGCGACATGGGCGGCGTCTACACCCTGGGGCTCTCCGAGGGGACGACCGTCAGCCACAACGTCGTCCACGACGTCGACTCGTACAACAAGACCGGCGCGGGGGGCTGGGGCCTGTACAACGACGAGGGCTCGACCGGCATCGTCCTGGAGGGGAACCTCGTCTGGAACACCACCACGGGGAGCTACCACCAGCACTACGGCCGCGAGAACGTCGTCCGCAACAACATCCTGGCGTTCAGCCGATACGGCCAGGTCATGCGGAGCCGGATCGAGGATCATCTCTCGTTCATATTCGAACACAACATCGTGTACTGGAAGGGGGGTCCGCTGCTGACGGGCGCCTGGTCGGACCGCAAGAACGTCCGGCTGGACTCGAACCTCTATTACGAGGCGTCCGGAGCCCCGGTGACGTTCGACGGCCTGAGCCTGGACGCGTGGCGGAAGGCGACCGGGCAGGACGAGCATTCGAAGGTCGCCGACCCGCTGTTCGAGGACGCCGGCGCGGACGACTTCCGGCTGAAGTCGGACAGCCCGGCGATCGCGATGGGGTTCAAGCCGTTCGAAGCCTCGCGGGCCGGCGTGCGCGGCGGCGGCGCCTGGCGGGCCGAGGCCGACGCCCCCCTGCCCCCGTCGAAGCCCGCGCCCGAGCCGCCGCCGATGTCGGTCTCGGAGGACTTCGAGGCGATCGCCCCGAGCCCTTCCGGATACGCGCCGGAGTTCGCGGCGGTCTCGCACGGCGGCCGGCCCGAGCTGGTGGCCGTCACGGAGGAAACCGCGGCGGGCGGCCGTCGCAGCCTGAAGGTCGCCGACGCGGCCGGGCTCAAGAACGGCTTCGACCCGCATTTCTACTACCAGCCTCACTACGAGAAGGGGCTCGCGACGTGCTCCTTCGCCATCCGGGTCGAGCCCGGCGCGGTCTTCTACACCGAGTGGCGCGACGCTTCGAGCCCCTACCGGGTCGGGCCCAGCGTCTGGTTCGCCGACGGCAAGCTCCGGGCCGGCGACCGCGTGGTGATGGACGTCCCCGCCGGCCGGTGGCTGCACGTCGAGATCCAGTCCCGCCTGAACGGCGACGCGAACCGGCCGGCCACCTGGAGCCTGAGCGTCTCGCGGCCCGGCGAGGAGCCCCTGCGACTGGCCGACCTCCCCTGCTCGCCCGGCTGGAAGACGGTCGACTGGGTCGGCTTCAGCAGCTCGGCGGAGCACCCGACGGCCGTCTTCCTGGACGAACTGGAACTGAACGTCCGGCCTTAATCGCCGCGCCGATATCTTTTTTAAGATTATGACGGGGTTTGGCCGGCCGTCGACTTGCGACGCGCCCGTCGTATCGGTATATTGCCCTGCGAGTCATGCCTCTCTCCGTCGCCCACGGCCGTTCGCGGCGATTCCGATCGAATCGCCGGCGGCCATCGCCCGTCGTGTCTCGGGGTCGTCATGAAGCCGTCTTCCATCCAGCCTGGGATCCGCCCGGGCGCGGGGTTCATCCTCGCGTCCCTGTGCGTGTTCCTGCTCGCGCCGGGGGCGGCCGAGGCCCGCTGCGGCGGCCGGGCGGCGGCCATGGCGTGGCGGTCGGCGACGCCGGCGGGGCTGGGCATGGCGGCCCACGGCGCGGAGGCCTCGGCGTTCCCGGAGCCGGCGTCCGACGACGGCCCGCGTTGCTCGGGGCCCTCCTGCTCGGAGCGCGATCCGTCGCCGCTCCCGGCCGGCGTCTTCGAGACCATGCCGAGCCGGGGCGAGGGCCTCGCCTCGCCCGCGTTCCTCCCCGCGGTCCCGCCCGGGTCGCGGCCCCACCGCGCCGCCGACGAGTCGTTCGACTCGCCCCGAGCGCCCTCCGCCGTCTTCCACCCTCCTCGACGTCCGCCTGTTTGAAGCCGTCCGCTTCCCTTCCCAGCCCGATCCGTGCGTAAAGCCCGACGATTCCGGACGCGAGGAGACAGGTCATGAAGAACGTCATGAAGTTTGGTCAGATCGACGGCGTCTTGCTCTTCCCCGACGACGCGGTGACGCGCCTCGGCACCCTGGGCATCATCGGGGGCGGCCTCCTGGCGCTCCTCGCCCTCATGTTCTGAGGCCGGAAGGCCGCTCCGCCCGCGACGAACCGAGCCGCCGTCCTCCCCGCGCGAGCGGAAGGGGCGATCGCGCCGGTCGGTTGCGAGGTCGCGAGCGGCCCGATCCGTCGGTTCACTTCGCTCCCAGGGCCCGGGCGACTTCCTCCCGGATCGGCGTCAGCTCGGCGCTGCGGTCCGGGTCGCGTTCCATCCAGGCGGCGCTCGCGTCGAATCGCCGACGGGCCTGTTCCTCCGCGCCGGCCTGATGGTCGATGAGGGCCAGGAAGAGCCAGTCGGCGGGGCCGCCGCCGTCGTTCCGTTCCATGGATTTCGCGAAGGCCTCCGCGGCCTCCGACGCGCGGCCGCCCGGATCGGCTGGTCGTCGAGGAACCGCCGCAGGTCGTCCGCCCGGGTCGCGGCCGAGGGGTAGCGGGCCGCGGGCTCCTTCTCCATGGCCTTGAGGACGATCGTCTCCAGGTCGCGCGGGATCGACGGGCGGATCCGCTTCGGCCGCTTCGGCCGCGTCGGCTCGCCGTCGAGGATCCGCCGGACCAGCTCCTGGCGGTCGTCGGCGTCGAAGGCGGGCCGGAGCGTCAGCAGCTCGTAGAGGGTCGCCCCCAGCGAGTAGACGTCGGTCGCCGGGCCGACCCCGCCGCGCTCGGCGCGGACCTGCTCGGGGCTCATGTAGCGGAGCGTGCCGACGAGGTCGCCCGTCCGGGTCAGGTCGAGGTCCTCCTGGGGCCGACGCGCCAGGCCGAAGTCGGCGACCCAGAGGTTGCCGCGGTCGTCGATCAGGAGTTCGCCGGCTTGACGTCGCGATGGACGACCCCCATCGCGTGCGCGTGCTCGAGCGCCTCGGCCGCCTGGAGCCCGAGTCGGACCGTCTCGCGGGCGTGGGCTCGGCTCGACGAGTGCGAATGCCCCTGCGACTTCGACTTCGGCGGCTGCGCCCGCCCGGCCGCGGGGCCCGAGCCGTCGGCCTCCGCGTCGGCCGGGGCCGCCGCGCGATCCGCCGCCGCAAGCTCGCGGACGACCTGCGTCAGCGGCCTCCCCTCGATGAGCTGCATCGCGTCATAGTGGGTCCCCCGGACGATCCCGATGCCGAAGACCGGGACGATGTGCTCGTGGTGGAGCCTCGCCGCGGCCTGGGCCTCGAGCTGGAACCGCTGGCGCCGACGGGGATCCGTCGACGCGGCCGAGGGCAGGACCTTCAACGCCACCCGCCGCCCGAGGGGCCGCTGCTCGGCCTCGTAGACCACCCCCATCCCGCCCCGGCCGATCTCGCGGATGATCCGGAACTCGCCCAGCACCGGCGCGGGGGCCTCGTCGGCGGCCGCGCCGTCGTCCGTCGCCGGTCGTAGCCCCTGCGCGGCGTCGTCGACCAGGTCCATCCCGGCGAGGCACGCGCCCAGCGGCCCGGCGATCGATCCATGCCGCGCCAGGAACTCGAGCCGGGCGGACGGCCCACCTCGACCAGGGCGACGTACTCCTCGACGGCCGCGACGATCCGGGGGTCGTCGTCCGGCGAGGACGTCGCCGTCGACGCGGTGGACTCGACGTTCGACCAGGTTTCGACGTCGATGGACGGCACGGCCGCGCCTCCCGGTTCGGGACCTCGATCCGGCGGCCCGCTGCCGCGCAGGGACGACGGGCATTATCCTTGAAACCGTCACGGAAATCCGCAATTCGCGCCGCGCAAGGGGGAGGTCCCGATGGCCTGGGTTCGCACGATCGCGCGGGACGAGGCGTCCGCCGAGCTGGCCGCCGCGCTGGAGGGGCAGCATGCGCTCTATCCGGCGGAGTACGACGGTCCGATCCGGGGGCTCGACGAGAGGACGCCGGGGATCGTGGCGTCGCACACGCTGATCCCGCAGGCGCTCTACCATGCGTTCGCGACGTTCGGGGCGCTGATGGCGCCCGACCTGCCGCTCTCGCGGCGCGACCACGAGATGATCGCGCTGATGGTCTCGACGACCAACCGCTGCCGGTACTGCTCGGCGGCCCACGCCGAGTTCCTGCGCCGGGTGGTCCTGGACGACGACCTCGTCCGGGCCCTCCGCGAGGACTACGCGAACGCCCCGATCGCCGACCGCGAGCGCGCGATGCTCGACTACGCCGTGCAGGTCACGCAGGACGCGACCCGGGTCTCGCCCGCCTGGCACGACCGGCTCCGCGGCGTCGGCTTCGACGACCGGGGGATCCTCCAGGTCACCCTGATCGCGGCCTGGTTCAACTACATCAACCGCGCGGCCGACGCGCTCGGCGTGGGCCGCGACTGATCGGGGTTGGAAGCCGGCGGCCGGACGGGGACAATGGGACGCCGAGCCCGGCCTTCACCCCCCGCCCCGCATCTCCTGGAGCCCCCCCGATGTCCGACGCCGAGTCCCGTCCGCACGTCCGCACCCAGGCCGTCTGGGCGGGCGAAGGGGGCGTCTTCATGGGGCGCGCCACGCAGGTCCCGGTCGTCCACAGCGTCTCGTTCGGCTACGACGACCTGGACGAATGGCGCGCGGCGGCCCTGGGCGAGATCCCGGGTCACATCTACGGCCGCAACACCAACCCGACGGTCGCCGTCTTCGAGGAGAAGGTGCGGATCCTCGAAGGGGCCGAGGCCGCGACGAGCTTCTCGACCGGCATGGCCGCGATCAGCGACACCCTGTTCACCCTGCTGGAGCCGGGCCGGAAGGTCGTCTCGGTGGTCGACACCTACGGCGGCACCAACCGGATGTTCGGCGAGTTCCTCCCCCGCGTCGGCGTCGAGGCGGTGCTCTGCCCGACCGCCGACCACGAGGCGATCGAGGCGGCGATCGACGGCGGCCCGCGCGTGCTCTACCTGGAGAGCCCGACGAACCCGACGTGCAAGGTCCTGGACATCGCCCGCCTGGCCGCCCGGGCGCGGGCGAAGGGGGCCCTGGTCGTCGTCGACAACACGTTCGCCACGCCCGTCAACCAGCATCCGCTGGAGCTGGGCGCGCACCTGGTGATCCACAGCGCGACCAAGTTCCTCGGCGGCCACGCCGACGCGCTGGGGGGCGTGGTCGCGGGCGACGCCGCGCTCGTCGAGGCGATCTTCCGGCGTCGCGAGATCACCGGCGCGACGCTCCACCCCGACGCCGCCTACATGCTGCTGCGGGGGATGAAGACGCTGGCCCTGCGGGTCGAGCGCCAGAACGCGAACGCCCTGGCCGTCGCCCGCCGGCTCAAGGCCCATCCGCTCGTCGCGAACGTCTTCTACCCCGGCCTGGAAGGCCACCCGAACCACGACGTCGCGGCGCGGCAGATGCCGGGGGGCTTCGGCGGCGTCCTGAGCTTCCAGCTCCACGGCGACTTCGAGGTCGTCAAGCGGTTCCTCCCCCGTCTGCGGTGGGCCCATCGCGCGGCCAACCTGGGGGCGGTCGAGACCGTCGTCGCGCCGCCGGCCACCGGCTCGCACGTCGAGCTGACCGCCGCCCAGCGGGCCGCCCTGGGCATCCCCGAGACCCTCGTCCGCTACTCCTGCGGCATCGAGGACGCCGGCGATCTGATCGCCGACCTGGAGCAGGCGCTGGCCGCCGTCGGCTGATCGCCGCGCCCTCGGATCAGACGAACCGCTTGAGCGGCGATTGCGAGATCGCCCAGACCGCGGCGAAGGAGATGGCGATCACCAGCGCCCCGTGTCCGGCCGGGGGCAGGTCCGGGGTCGGCAGCCGGTTGGAGACGGCGTAGACCATGCGGTGGATCGACATGTGGACGAGGTAGACCCCCATCGCCATGCCGACCGCCGCGGCGACCCAGCGCGGGGGCTCGAACCGCCAGGCCGACGCCGGCGCGACCAGCAGCATCGCCAGGCCGTACCGCGCGGCCAGCTCGTCGCGGAACCAGAGCGCGATCAGCCCGCACGCCAGGGTGTTGAAGGCCGCGATGGCGATCACGCCCGGGCGACGGAGGCCGGCGTGCCGCATCGCGGTGCCGACGGCCAGGCCGAGGAAGACCGCCGGCACGCAGCGCAGCCACTGCGGCCCCGGCGTGCCGGCGTCGTCGCGGTACGACTTGTCGACCGCCAGGACGGCCAGCGAGAGCCCCGCCAGCCCCGCGGCGAGGAGGCAGGCGTACGACGGCCGGACCCCGGAGGTCAGCCGGCGGGCCACGTTGAGGAAGAGGATCATCACGAATGCGAAGGGCAGGTACCAGAGGTGGACCGAGGTGCCCGTCACCAGGATGCGCGGGCCCAGCTCGTCCCAGATCGAGACCCCGTGCCTCAGGTGCGAGCCCAGCTCGACGGCCCCGTAGACGCCGCACCAGAAGAGCCAGGGGACCAGCAGCCGCGAGCCCGACTTGCGGATCTGCTGCGGCAGCGGCCGGGGCTCGCCGCGGCCGGCGGCCAGGGCCGCCGAGATGATCGCCAGCGTGGGCAGCCGCCAGGCCGTGTACTCGGCCCCGGGGGCCCCGGCGTGGAACCAGACGATCGCCAGCAGCGCCGCCAGCCGGAGGACGTCGAAGCCCGCGACCCGCTCGCGGCGGTGGTCGAGGCCGCCGTCCCGAACCGCCGCGGAGTCCGACCCGCGCGGCAGATCCTCGGAACTCCTCATGAGTTCATACCTCCAAGGAAGAATCCGTTCCAGTCATCGGAAGTAGGCGACGAATCGCGGCGTCGCGGCCGCCCCGGCCGAGATTTGGGCCGCGCCTTCATGCATCGATGGTCGGGCCCGGGGCCGCCGCGGGGAGGCGACGATCATGGAGTCATCGGGCGATGCGTCGTTCCGTGGGGGCCGCGATGCGATGCGTCGGAGAGGGTCCCGGTCGAGCCCCGACCGCCGGCTCGCGGGGCCGCGTCCCCGGTCGGAGCGCTCTGGCACGGCGGGCGCGGTTGGGATCTAATTCATGCTTCGCGAGTCCGGGGCGTGGGCCGCTCCACGCCGCGATCCTCCCCACTTGAGTCCTCGCGCCTTGCAAGCCCGCGCACCCGCGAGCCGCCCGGCGCCTTTCCCGCACCCGGTCGAGACTTCATGAAACTCGAGACGATTTGCCTCCACGGCGGCGCCGGACCCGACCCCACCACCATGTCGCGCGGGGTGCCGGTCTATCGCACCAGCTCGTACGTCTTCAAGAGCGCCGAGCACGCCCAGAACCTGTTCGCGCTCAAGGAGCTGGGCAACATCTACACCCGGCTCATGAACCCCACGACCGACGTGCTGGAGAAGCGGGTCGCCCTGCTCGAAGGCGCGCCCGAGCCGGCCGGCCTGGCGGTCTCGTCGGGGACCGCGGGGGTCTTCTACTCGATCATCAACCTGGCCCAGGCGGGCGACAACATCGTGTCGGCCCGCAACCTCTACGGCGGGACCTACACCCAGTTCCACGACATCCTGCCGACCCTGGGCATCCACGCCAAGTTCGTCGACTCCAACGACCCGGACAACTTCGCCGCGGCCATCGACGGCAACACCCGGGCCCTCTTCTGCGAGAGCGTCTCGAACCCGGCCCTGGAGGTCACCGACCTGGAGGCCGTCGCCAAGGTCGCCCACGACCACGGCCTGCCCCTGGTCGTCGACGCCACCTTCTCGACCCCCTACCTGACCCGCGCGCTCGACCACGGCGCGGACGTCGTCGTGCACTCGCTGACCAAGTGGTTCGGCGGCCACGGGACGGGCATCGGCGGCGTGGTCGTCGACTCGGGCCGGTTCAACTGGGCCGGCGGCAAGCACCCGCTCTTCACGATCCCCGACACCAGCTACCACGGCCTGCGCTGGGGCGTCGACCTCCCCGAGCCGCTCGCCCCGCTGGCCTACATCCTGCGGATGCGGACCGTCCCGCTGCGGAACCTGGGCGCGTGCATCGCGCCGGACAACTCGTGGATGTTCCTGCAGGGGATCGAGACGCTCCCCCTGCGGATGGAGCGGCACTGCGAGAACGCGCTGGCCGTCGCAAAGCACCTGAACGCGCACCCGAAGGCGACCTGGGTCCGCTTCCCCGGGCTCGAAGGCGACCCGATGTACGACCTCAACAAGAAGTACCTCCGGGGCAAGGGGGGCTCGATGGTCGTCTTCGGCATCCGCGGCGGCGCCGAGGCGGGCCGGAAGTTCATCGAGTCGCTCCGGCTGTTCTCGCACCTGGCGAACGTCGGCGACGCCAAGAGCCTGGCCATCCACCCGGCCTCGACCACCCACTCGCAGCTCGACGAGGGCCAGCAGCGCGAGGGGGGCATCACCCCCGACCTCGTCCGCCTGTCCATCGGCATCGAGCACATCGACGACATCCTCGCCGACGTCGACCAGGCGCTCGACGTCGCCTGCCCGTGAGCCCGCGGATCGGATGAGGGCCGCCGGAATTCGGTATGCATGCCGGGTCGCCAAGGCGTCCTCGAAGCGCGACGACCCTCATCCGGCCCTTCGGGCCACCTTCTCCCGGGGGGAGAGGGACGACTGCGACGGCCACGAAGGCCGTCGCTCCTCATTCGGCCTTCGGCCGCCTTTCGAGGGTGGGCCGTCGAGATAAGGAGCCCGCCGGGACCGTCCGGGCTCCGCAGCCACCCGTTCCGCGACCCCATCTTTATGATGATCCAGACCCTCCCCGAGACCCGGACGCAGTTCTTCGAGTTCGACGACCCGGCGCATCCCCTGCCCCTGTGCGTCGGGCCGCCGCTGGCGCGGTTCACGCTGGCGTACGAGACGTACGGGCGGATGAACGCCGACCGCTCGAACGTGATCCTGCTGTACCACGCGATGACCGGCAGCCAGCACGCGGCCGGCTGGAACCCCGACGTCCCCGGGCTCGACGGCCGCTGGACCGAGGAGATGCACGAGGGCTGGTGGGACGCCTTCATCGGCCCCGGCAAGGCGCTCGACACCGACAAGTTCTGCGTCGTCTGCGCCAACTACCTGGGGGGCTGCTACGGCTCGACGGGCCCGGCCTCGATCGACCCCGAGACCGGCCTGCCCTGGGGCTCGACGTTCCCCGTCCTGCGGATGCGCGACGTGGTCGAGTCGCAGATGAGGCTGCTGGACCACCTGGGCGTCGGCAAGCTCCACGCGGTCGTCGGCCCCTCGATCGGCGGCTTCCTCGCCCTCTTGACGGCGGCGATCCACCCCGACCGCGTCCGCTTCGTCCTGCCGGTCAGTACGGGCGTCGAGACGACCATCGACCAGCGGCTCCTGAACTTCGAGCAGGTGACGGCCATCGAGGCCGACCCCTACTTCCGCGGCGGCGACTACTACGCCGGCGCCCGGCCCGACGTCGGCCTCGCCCTGGCGCGGCGGATCGCCCACAAGACGTTCATCTCGCCCGACGCCCTGCGCAAGCGCGCCCGCGACGAGGTCGTCAGCCAGAAGCCGCCCCACGGCTGGTACGAGATGAACCACCCGGTCGAGTCGTACATGCTCCACCAGGGCCAGAAGTTCGTGAGGCGGTTCGACGCCAACACGTACCTGCGGATCCTCGACGCCTGGCAGTGGTTCAACCTCGTCGCCGAGGCCCGCGCCCGGGACCTGCGCGACGTCTTCGAACGCTGTCGGGGCCAGGAGTTCCTGGTCTTCAGCATCGACAACGACCACACCTTCAACCGCGGGCATCAGCAGAAGCTCGTCCGCCTGCTCAAGCGGGCCGAGGTCCCGGTGATCTGGATCACGGTCCACTCCGACAAGGGCCACGACGCCTTCCTTCTGGAACCGCGGCTGTTCACCCCGCATATTCAAGAGGTGCTCAACCACCGCGACGAATAGAAAGCTACACCCCCGCCTCGGGCCCATCGGCCGAGGAGGTAGGTTCACGACGAATCCGGACGACACTCCGAGGGAGGCGATTGTGGCCGTCGTGCATTTCGACCGGGACGCCATGGCGCGATGGTATGCGTCTCAGCACCTCCGGACCGACCCAGGGGTCCGCCGAATTTATTATCTGCCCAGCGGGGCCCCCGATCGCGAGATCCGGCTCGTCGAGGTCAACGATCTCCTCGCCGAGATCGACGGCGGCGCCCTCGAACCGATTGATTTCGGCGTGGACACCGGGTCCGAGACGGAACACAAGCTGTTCGTCCTGGACGTGACGCCTTCCCAATGGCAGGCCGTCGATCGCGGGGACCTCCCCTTGCCGGCCGGTTGGGCGCTCGAAGACGCCATCGAGTTAGAGAATTCAGGACGATGAACTCGCATCAGGCGGCGTGGTGGGAGCAGGCCCAATCCGACCTCGGGGTCCTCATCCTCCTGCGCCGAAATTCAGCGGCTCCTTGCCACCAACTCCACTACATGCAGATGGTGGCGGAGAAGCTCGCCAAAGCCTATTTCTGGCGTACCGGGACGCCTCCCCCGAGGAATCACGCGGGCCTCGTCCAATTCATGAGGTCCCTGGGGGGCGTTCCGATGCAGCGACGGCTGCAACTCGCGGCCGCACTCGAGTTCCACGACTTCGGCCAACTGCAGGCTTGGATCCGGCGCGTCCTACCGATGGCCTACGAACTCGAGCGCCTGGCGCCCGCGCTGGCGCAGGACGGCCCGAATCCCGAATACCCCTGGCCCCACCACGCTCCCACGGCATATCCGGCCGGCCACTGGTTCGACCCCTGGGGCCGAATGACCGACACAGGTCTGGGCCGACAGTTCCTGAGGGTCCTCGAAATGGCAGTCCACAAGTTCCCGGCTTATACTTGAGCCGATCCGCCGGCCTTGATGTTGATTCCGACCCACCGCCCCCCGGGGCTCTCCCACCGACCCGAGGATCTTTCCCTCTCATGACGCCCCACCGCCCCCTCCTCGCCCTCGCCGCCACGCTCCTCGCGGGAGCCTCGGCCTTCGGCTACTACGTCACGCTCGAAGAGGGCCACAAGCCCGGCTACAAGGACACGCCCTTCCTCCCCGGGAACAAGTGGCGGGTCCACGACGCCGACCGCCCCCACCCGCCGGTCGTCACGCCCGGCGCGGCGGTCGGCCAGGCCCCGTCCGACGCGGTCGTCCTCTTCGACGGCAAGGACCTCTCGAAGTGGCGCGGCGACCACGGCGACCCGACCTGGGACGTCGTCGACGGCGCGATCGTCGCCAAGGGGGGATCGGGATCGCTCGTCACCCGCGAGGAGTTCGGCGACGCTCAGATCCACGTCGAATGGACCGCCCCCAACCCGCCCAAGGGGAGCGACCAGGGCCGCGGCAACAGCGGCGTCCTGATCTTCGGCCGCTACGAGATCCAGGTGCTCGACAACTACAAGAACCTGACCTACGCCGATGGCCACGCCGGCGCGGTCTACGGCCAGCACCCGCCGCTCGTCAACGCCCTGCGGCCGCCCGGCGAGTGGCAGTCTTACGACATCCTCTTCACCGCCCCCAAATTCAAGGACGACGGCCAGGTCGAGACGCCGGCCTACGTGACCATCCTGGTCAACGGCGTCGTCGTCCAGAACCACGCCGAGATCCTCGGCTCCGTCGCCTTCCGCGACCTCGGCCGCTACCAGAAGCACGGCCCCAAGGGCCCCATCCTCCTGCAAGACCACGGCAACCCCGTCCGCTTCCGGAACATCTGGGTCCGGCCGATCGGCTCCGAGAGCTGAGCCGAGGCGGCCCCTCCGGATGGAGACGGCGATGCAGCTTTCCTGGACGAAGACGTTCCCGGTGTGGTGGAGCCTGGCCTGGCGGACCTCCCTCCTCGCGGTCCTCTTCGGAGCGGCCCTCGGGGCCGTCGTCGCGGGCGTCCTCGGGGCCAGGGGGTACACCCCCGAAGAGGTCCAGGCGTCGATCCGCCGGTACAACGTCCCGCTCGCCGGATCGATCATCGCGCTCGCGACGATCCTGGCCGTCAAGCTGACCCTCAAGAAGCACCTCCCCACGCTCGTCGACCTCGAGGCGGGCGTGGGGCCGGCCGCGATCGAGCCGTCGACGGACGTCTCGTGGAACCAGACGCTCACGCTGTGGTGGAGCCTGCTCTGGCGATGCGTGCTCATGCTGATCGTCGGAGGGTATCTCTGCGCCCTCCTCCTCGGGACCGCCATGGTCGCGAAGGGATACGACCCCGAGGAGATCCGGGCCCTCGTCCAGCGGTACATGCCCCTCGCCGCCTACGGCCTCGTCGCGACCGCCTCGATCGCCGCGGTCAAGCTGGCCCTCCCCAAGCACCTCGCGAAGATCGGCGGCCTCGTCGAACCCGAGGCGGCAGCGGTCGCGGGGACGTCGCTCCCGCGGGGACTGACGCTCGCCGTGTGGTGGGGCCTGCTCTGGCGAGGATTCCTGGTGGCCGTCCCCGTGACGCTCGTCGCCGGCCTGTTCGTCGGCGTCGTCTTCGCCTCGAAGGGTTACTCGTTCGCGGAGTTCCAGGCGGCCTTGCGGCCGCTGAACATCCCCTTCAACGCGATCGTCGTCGCGATCGCCTCGATCGCGGCCGTCCGGATGGTCCTGAAGAAGCTCCCGACCTGGCTCTCGGGCCGGGAAGAGGCCGCAGAGCCGCCGTCGTGGGAGCGGACGCTCGCCGTGTGGTGGGGCCTGGCCTGGCGGACGGTCCTCCTGGCGATGCTCCTCGGGTTCCTCGTCGGCGGCATCCTCGGGGGAGTCCTTGCGGCCAGGGGATACACGGCCGACGAGGTCCGGGCTTTCCTGGGCCCGTACGTCGTGCCCCTCGGCTGCTTCCACCAGGCGATCAGCCTGATCGCGGCCGTGAAGCTGGTCTTTCCGCAATACCTCGCCTCGCTCGACCCTCCTCGATCCGACGGGACGCCGAACGCGTCGCAGGACGACCGCCTGCCTTGACCCCTGCGCCTGCCGGACCGCCTCGGGGCGCGGCCTGATGGGATGACGGAGGCATAACCGTGACCGAAGCTGACGAGGCCTGGCGAGACGACCCGACGGACGCCGCCGGCTTCATCCGGCGGGGCGACGCGCGGAGCGACGAGGAACGGTACGACGAGGCCGCGGCCGACTACACCGAGGCCATACGGCTCGAACCGGCGAACGCCGAGGCGTTCTTCGGCCGCGCACGCGCCCGGTACGGCGGTCTTGGCGACGCTCGCGCACGGTATGACGATTCGGACCTCGAAAAGTCCGCGGCGGATTACGACGAGGCGATCCGGATCAACCCTGCGCTCGCGTCCCCGTCCTTCCGACGAGGCCTCGCGGAGGCCTTCACCAGACGCTGCTCCCGGAGATATTACGATCGCGAATACGTCGATGCTCTCGCCGCCGTCGACGAGGCCGTCCGATGGGATCCGGGGTACGAGCACGCCTATTACTGGAGAGGGATCGTCTGGTCCTGGTTTGAGGAATACGAGCGGGCGGTTCGCGATTATGACGACGCCGTCCGGCTCGCTCCGCGAGCGACGAATTACGAGCATCGAGGTCGGGCCTGGTCGGCGCTTCGAGAGTATGATCGTGCGATCGCGGATTTCGGCGAGGCCATGTGGCTCGATCCCGAAGGTCCCTCCGCCTGCCGCTCTCGTGGGGACGCCTGGAGCGCCAAGCGGGAGTACGAACGGGCCGTCGCCGACTACACCGAGGCCATCCGGCGGAAGCCGACCGACTACTTCGCCTACGAGGGCCGTGGTGTCGCCCGGAGTGCTCTGAAGCTCTACGACCGGGCGATCGCCGATTTCGACGAGGTCGTCCGCCTCAACGCCGATTCGTGCACCACTTCCTGCCGGCGTGGCGACGCCTGGCGAGGGGCCCGGGAATACGGCCTGGCCCTGGCCGAGTACGATCGGGTGATCGCCGACTATTCCGTGGCGAAACCGCCCAACGGCCCGTGGGCGTGGCCCTATCTGAGCAAGGCCGTCGTCCGCCTCGTCCAGGGCCGGGCCGAGGCCGTCGCCGACGCCCGCGCGGCGATCGAGGCCGAGGGCTGGCGAGGGGAGCACGCGCTCCGGGCCGCCCTCGTCGGCGGCTTCGGGGCGCGACGCGCCGGGATGGGCGACGAGGGCCGGCGGTTCCTCGACGAGGCGGCGGAGCACGCCGACGCGTCGGCCTGGCCGTTCCCGATCGTCCGGTTCCTGCGCCGCGAGATCGACGAGCCCGCCCTGCTCGCCCTGGCCGCCGATCGCGACGAGCGGGCCGAGGCGTCCTGCTGGCTCGGTTACGATCACCTTTTTGAAGGTCGGGGTGAGGAGGCTCGGGAGGACTTTCGACGGGTCGTGGGTCACGGCTCGCCGCTCGCCCTGGAAACCTTCCTCGCCGAGGCGGAGCTGGAACGCCTCGATTGACGAGGGGCCGGCCCTGGCGAACGCGTCCGCCCAGGCGGCCTGAAATGGCCCGGCCTGCGCCCGCAATCCGCGATTCGAGCGCATCCTCTTTTCTAAGGGCCGTCGCGCGCCGCGACGGGTGGGGCGGGACGGGGGGGGCACCGAAAAGCGATGTCGAAATCGACGAACAGACCCAATTTTCGGGGCGAAATTCAGAATCGTAAATCGTTTTGAGCAAGTAGTTTGCGATTTGGATTCGGGTCGAATGCCTCGGCGCGGACGGACCCGAAAGAAGCCGATATCGAAGCCGGCTTATGACGGTCGCTCGGGGGTGATCGCGGTGGTCACCTCAGGCTGACCGAGAAGGCGCCGGGGAGCTTTTCGGGCCTGGCGAGCGTGACGATGATCGGGGTGAGGCTCGCACCGGGGACGGCCCTGGTGAAGGGGGCGTCCGGGAACCCGACCGGCCTGATCGGCGTCGTGATGGGGGCGGAGTTCGCGGGCGCCAGGCCGGGCATCGGCGCGAACGGACGCTTCGGGGCGACGAGGACGGGCGCGTTCGGGAGGTCCCCGGAGGCGATGAAGAGGTATCGGCCGAGCCTCGCGGCCGACACGGAGAGCAGGAGCCGCCCCTCGACGGCTTCGGCTTCGGGCTGGAACCGGACGCGCGCGTGGTGGGTTTTCATGGCGCTGCCTCCTGGGTTTCGTCGCGCCGGGCCGAGGCGCGCGGAGGCGTCCCCGGACCGCCGGGCTGCGATCCCCGCCCCGACGCCGGGCCGGGCTGCGGATCGCGAGAGATGGGATGCCATTCGATACGGCGGCCCCCACTCTTCATTACATCGTCCATCCGCCGCGGCGGCGGAGGCTGGGCGAGAGGCCTCGACGACAGAATGAAAAAAGGCCGGATGGGCCCGGAGCGTCGCCCCGGCCCATCCGGCCTTGCTCATATCCGCGTTTGTTCAGCCCACCGGTTCGAGGATCGGCGGCTCGGCGGCGATGCGGCCTTTCGCCGGCTCGAGGGCGACGGCGAAGGCCTCGTCGAGGTTGGAGACGCAGTGGAAGACCAGGGCCTCGCGGACGTCGGCGGGGATGTCGTCGAGGTCGGCCTCGTTCTTCTTGGGCAGGATGATCTCGCGGATCCCGGCGCGGTGGGCGCCGAGGACCTTCTCCTTGACCCCGCCGATGGGGAGGACGCGGCCCCGCAGGGTGACCTCGCCGGTCATGGCGACGTCGCTGCGGACGGGCCGGTTGGTGAGGGCCGAGACGATGGCCGAGGCCATCGCCACGCCCGCCGAGGGGCCGTCCTTGGGGATCGCGCCCGCCGGCACGTGGATGTGCAGTTCGATCGAGCCCAGGCGGTCGTCGGGGATCTTCAGGATCCGCGCGTTGGCCGTCGCGTAGGTCACGGCGGCCCGCGCCGATTCCTTCATGACGTCGCCGAGCTGGCCGGTGAGGATCAAGGAGACGCTGCCGGGGCCGGCGTACTGGTCGCCGTCCTCGTCGGGCTTGCGGCCCCCCTGGAGCCGGCGCACGGCGGCCTCGACGAACATGATGTCGCCGCCGGCCGGGGTGTAGTACATGCCGGTCGCCACGCCGACCTCGGGGCCTTCGCCCGCGTGCTCGGGGTGGACCTTGGGCCGGCCCAGCAGGTCGTGGACGTCGTCGGGGCCGATCGTCGGGTCGACCGCCTGCCCCGCCGCGAGCTTCCTCGCCACCTTGCGGGTCACGGCGCCGATCTGGCGTTCGAGCTGGCGCACGCCGCTCTCGCGGGTGTACTCGCTCACGACGGCCGCGACGGCCTCGTCGGTGAACGTCACCTCGGCCTTCGACAGGCCCGACTCTTCGAGCTGACGCGGGATCAGGTACGTCTTGGCGATCTCGGCCTTCTCGCGCTCGGTGTAGCCGGCGAAGTCCACGATCTCCATCCGGTCCAGGAGCGGCCCGGGGATGTTCTGGATGAAGTTCGCCGTCGCCACGAAGAGGACCTCGCTCAGGTCGAACGGGACGTTCAGGTAGTTGTCCGTGAACGTGTCGTTCTGCGCCGGGTCGAGGACCTCCAGGAGCGCGCTGGCCGGGTCGCCCTGGAACGAGACGCCCAGCTTGTCGACCTCGTCGAGCAGGAAGACGGGGTTCCTGGTCCCGGCCTGCTTGAGGCCCGAGACGATCCGGCCGGGCATGGCGCCGACGTAGGTCCGGCGATGGCCGCGGATGTCGGCCTCGTCGCGGATGCCGCCCAGCGCGGCGCGGATGTACTTCCGCCCCAGGGCCCGGGCGATCGACTTGGCGATCGACGTCTTGCCCACGCCCGGCGGGCCGACGAACAGCAGGATCGGGCCCCGGGCCATCGCCTTGGCCTTCGCCTCCTTGCCGTCGGTGATCGCGCGGTCGTCGTCGGGCTTGGGGCCGGCGAGCGACGGCGTGACCGTCTCCCGGGCGTCCTTCAGCTTCGACGCCGCGCACTCGCCGGCCGTCTCGACCTCCTCGGCCATCTTGCGGGCGCGGAGCTGGCGCACGGCCAGGAACTCGAGCACGCGGTCCTTGACGTCTTCGAGGCCGTAGTGGTCCTCGTCGAGCACCTCGGTGGCGTGCTTCAGGTCCAGGTCGTCGTCGGACCGGGTGTTCCAGGGCAGCTCGGCGATCCACTCCAGGTAGGTGCGGATGACCTGCGCCTCCATCGACTCGCGCCCCGACCGCTCCAGCCGGCCCAGCTCGCGCTCGACCTCCACGCGGGCCTCGCGGGGCAGCTCCAGCTTGTCGAGCTTGGCGCGCAGCTCGGTCAGCTCGCGCGACTGGTCGTCGTCGCCCAGCTCCTTCTGGATCGCCTTGAGCTGCTCGCGCAGGAACATCTCGCGCTGGCGCTCGCCCAGCTCCTCCTGCACCTGCGACTTGATCTCGGCCTGGGCCGCGAGCATCCCGATCTGGCGCTGGACCTGGATCAGGACCCGCCGCAGCCGCTCCTCCACCCCCATCGTCTCCAGCAAGAGCTGCTTGTCGGCCACGGGCAGCTCGACGTACCCCGCGACCAGGTCGGCGAACCGGCCGGGCTCGGTCACGGAGTCGAGCACCTGGTGCAGGACCTCGTCGGGCAGGCCCCGGCGCTCGCCCAGCTCCATCGCCCGTTCCCGGGTCTCCTTGTAGAGCGCGGCGAACGCCGCGTCCTTCTCGTCGAGCGGCGGCACCTCGGCGATCGGCATGACGTCGGCCGTCAGGTAGTCTTCGCCCTCGTGGTAGTTCAGCACCGCCGCGCGGTGCTCGCCCTGGAGCAGGAGCTGCACGCCCCCCAGCCCGCGCTGGACCTGGCCGATCTTGCCGACCACGCCCATCGTGAAGAGCTGGTCCGTCGTCGGCTCGTCCACGTTCTCGCGCTGGGCGACCGCGAAGACCTCGCGGTTCCCCTTCAGCGCCGCCTCGATCGCATGCAACGTCCCCGGCCGGCCGACCCCGATCGGGACCGTCAGCCCGGGATACATCACGGTGCCCCGCAAGGGCAGCACCGGCAACGTCTGTCGTTCGGCCATCCTCGCGCCTCCTCACATCCCCTGTCGCTTCGCTTCTCTTGCACTCGCTCTTCCCTAGTAATCTAGTAGGTGTACGTCCGGACGGCGTCAAGTGTGCGGAAATCCACGACACCGGTTCCTGTTCAAGCATTCACGCTCGACGTGGTGCGTCCCGCGGCCGGTTCCAGCGAAGCTGGGAAATGAACTTCGCCTCGATTCGGCGATCTCTGAAGAGGCTCGGGGTCATTGACGCCGCTCGATCTTCGTGGTGAAATTCATGGAAGATCGATTGAGACTGAGTCCTAATCACAATTTACTGTCCATGTGTCGACGACCGCCCCGTCGCGGCTCCCATTGTTTCAGTCCTGGAGCCCCTCGCGGCGGCCGGACCCTGGACGTCCTCGAAAGGCCTCTGATATGAACCGGCGTCGCGCCTTCACCCTGATCGAGCTTCTGGTCGTGATCGCGATCATCGCGGTCCTGATCGCCCTCTTGCTGCCCGCCGTGCAGTCGGCGCGGGAGGCCGCCCGCCGGATCCAATGCGTGAACAACCTGAAGCAGCTCGGGCTGGCGATGCACAACTATCACGACGTCAACAATTGTCTGCCGGGGGTCAACCTCGTCGGGGCGGCCGGGCCCTATACGGCGGCCCTGCCGTTCTTCGAGCAGGCCAACCTCTTCAACGCCTACAACAGCGTCTTGCCCTGGAACGCGGTCGCCAACACCACCGTCTCGGGGACCCCGATCGCGGCCTACATCTGCCCTTCCAACCCCGACGGGGCCCAGAAGCCGGCGAGCGGATTCGCCACGGCCGACTACGTCCCCCTGCGCAACGCGATGGACTGGGAGCACAGCAAGGCCATGTTCGAGTGGGGGACGTGCGGCACCTTCGCCTCGACGACCGACGGCCTGTCGAACACGATCATGCAGTACGAGTCCGCGGGCCGGGCGAACTGGTACGTGTATCGGGCCAAGAACCCGACGACGCCCCCCTGGGACTACTTCGGGTCGGCCCCCTGGGGGACGGACATCGAGCCCTGGGCGGGGATCTCCGCCGGCTGGATGACCCCGGTCGTGGTGACCCTCGACACCGCCGGCGGGCCGCCGAAGATCGTCTGGTTCGCCGGCTCCTCGGTCATCAACGTCAGCAACTGGTACGGGGCCCCCTTCGCCTTCCACGCCGGCGGGATCAATGCCGGGATGGGCGACGGCTCGGTCCGGTTCGTGAAGGAACAGACGCCCGTCGAGGTGCTCAGCGGCCTGACCTCCCGCGACGGCGGCGAGATCGTCGGGGAGTACTGAGCGATGATCACACGACTTCAAGGCGCCTGCGCCCTCGCGGCGTGCCTGGCGTTCGCCGGCTGCCGCGAGGACTGGCAGGCGGACACCTATCCGGCGTCCGGCCGGGTCTCGATCAACGGCGAGGCGCCGGCGGGGGCGATCGTGCAGCTCCACCCGACCGGCGGAGGGGGCGGCGACGCCCGCCGGTCGCGGCCCTGGGGGCTGGTCGGCGACGACGGCTCGTTCGTCCTGTCGACCTACGACGGCGAGCCCGGCGCTCCGGCGGGCGACTACAAGCTCACGCTCACCTGGCCGCCCGACGCCTCGCGACCTTCCCTGGTCGACCGGCTCAGGTCGAAGTATTCGAGCCCGGACAGGTCGCCGTGGAACGTCACGATCAAGCAGGGCGAAAACGTCCTGCCGGCCGTCGAGCTGACGAACGTCGACGTCGACAGGAAGACGGAGACGAAGTTCGCCGAGCCGGCGACCGGCCTGACCCCGCCGACCGCGACGGCCAGGCCGCGAAGGGCCAAGCGTTGAGGCGCGCCGAGCCGGCCGATGGGCCGGACGCGACCCTGCTCGACGCGAAGGGCCCCAGGAAACCCGGCCTGGCGGCCGCGCGTCGGCCCGCTTCGGCGAGCCTGCACCGAGTCGTCTGGCGCTGGCACTTCTACGCCGGCCTCTTCGTCGCGCCGATCCTGTTCGTCGTGGCGGCCACGGGCGCGGCGTACGTCTTCCGGGCGGAGATCGAGGACTACGCCCACGCCCGGCTCCGCTTCGTCGCGCCGGGCGACTCGCGGCTTGGAGCCCGGGCGATCGTCGACGCCGCGCAGTCAGCTCACCCGGGGATGAAGCCTTCCGCCCTGGAGCTGCCGGCCGATGCCGACCGCGCGGCGATCGTCCGGTTCGGCAAGGGGCCCGTCGCCTACGTCGACCCGTATCGCGGCCGGGTGCTGGGCTCGACCGACCCGGCGCAGGTCGACGGCCTGGCGGCGTTCTTCGACGTCGTGCTGTCCATCCATCGCCAGCTCTTCCTCGGGAGCGTCGGCCGCCTCGTCGTCGAGCTGTCGGTCGGCTGGACGATCGTCCTGCTGGCGACCGGGTTGTATCTCTGGTGGCCCCGGAAGCTCGGCCAGGCGGCGGGCGTCTGGCGT
The DNA here is from genome assembly GCF_029589435.1 of Paludisphaera mucosa. Lineage (NCBI taxonomy): Bacteria > Pseudomonadati > Planctomycetota > Planctomycetia > Isosphaerales > Isosphaeraceae > Paludisphaera > Paludisphaera mucosa. Next base: position 1,050,410 of record NZ_JARRAG010000002.1, read on the forward strand.
CCGCGATGGCGGGCGAAGCCCTACACGATCCTCCGCGACCTGCACGCCGTCGGCGGCGTCTACATGCTCGCGCCGGCGCTGGTGATCGTCGTCACGGGCCTCTTCTACACGCTCGTCTGGAGCGAGGCCTTCCATCTGCTCACGCGCGACCGGGGCCGCCGGCCCGTCGCCGAAACGGCCGCGACCCCGCCGTCGGATCCCTCGCGGCCCGCCCTGACGCTCGACCAGATCGAGGTCCTGGCCCGCGCCCGCTATCCGGGCCGGAGCCTCGCCTTCACGCTCGGCGGCGAGGCCGATCGCGGCTGGGAGGTGCAGGCCGCCAACGACTACAACAAGAGCTACGGCCCCTACGTGTCGGCCCGCTTCCGGCTCGATCGACTCGACGGCGGCTTGCTCTCGCACGCGACGCTGGCCGAGGACGAACGCTACTGGTGGCACGGCTGGGCCTACCCGCTGCACGTCGGCAGCGTCCTGGGGCCGGCGACCAAGGTCCTCTGGTTCCTGACGTGCCTGGTCCTCTGCGCCCTGCCGGCGACGGGCGTCTGGATGTGGCTGAAGCGTCGTCCCCGCGGCGGCTCCGGGTTCCCCCGCCGGCCCGAGAGGGACGTCCCGCGCGGTCTGCTCGTCGCGATCGTCGTGATGGCGATCGCCCTGCCCGTCGTGGGCCTGAGCATGGTCCTGATCGTGCTCGGGGAGCGGCTCGTCGGGCTCGCCCGCGCCGCGTGACCGGTCGGACCCCGGCGTGGTCACGTTTCGCCGATCCTCAAACCGGGCTCGACTCCCCCTCCGACCCATCGGTTCCGCCTTGTTCGACGGTCGGCCGAGTGCTATGGTCCAGACTGCGGGCCCGTGCGACGCGCGATCACGCCGCGAGCCCGCCCCCACCTACTTCATTCATGAAGGCACAACCATGGCCGACCGAACCGATCGGCGGCGTTTTCTCAACACGGCCCTCCTGGGCACGGCCGGCGCCGGCGCGCTGCTGAGTCGCGAGGAGAAGATCCTGGGCGCCGCCGTCGAGGACGGCAAGGCGGAGGCGCCGGAGCACCCGGTCTACCAGGGCGACCCCCTGCCCCACGGCAAGATCGGCAAGCTGGCGATCAGCCGGCTCATCATGGGCGGCAACCTCGTGGGCGGCTTCGCCCACAGCCGCGACCTGCTCTACGTCTCGCGCCTGCTCCGCGAGTACAACACCGACGCCAAGATCTTCGAGACCCTGGCCCTCGCCGAGAAGAGCGGCGTCAACACGGTGCAGTTCAACACGGGCTGCTACCCGTACATCGAGAAATACAACAAGGAGCACGGCGGCCGCATGCAGGCCATCCTCTGCGTGGACGCCGACTTCGACGACCTGGCCAAGGTGAAGGACCAGATCCAGGAGATGGTCGGCCGGGGCGTGAGCGCGCTCTACACGCACGGCATGTTCACCGACCGTTGCATCATGAACGGCAAGTTCGACACGGTCGCCAAGATCGTCGAGATGATCAAGGCGGCCGGCGTCCCGGCCGGGGTCGGCAGCCACTCGCTGGAGACCACGATCGCCAGCGAGAAGCAGGGCTTCAACCCCGACTACTACGTCAAGACGTTCCACCCCGACACGTACTGGTCGGCCTCGCCGCCCGAGGCCCGCGACGAGTGGTGCTGGTATCGCGACTACAGCGAGGACCACGACAAGTATCACGACAACATCTTCTGCGCGAACCCGCCCCGCACCATCGAGGTGATGCGGGCGACGGGCAAGCCCTGGATCGCCTTCAAGGTCATGGCCGCCGGCGCGCTGACGCCCCAGGTCGGCTTCCAGTACGCCTTCGCCAACGGGGCCGACTTCATCATCGCCGGCATGTTCGACTTCCAGGTGGCCGACGACGTCGCCATCGCGGTGAAGGCGCTCAAGCGGACCCAGAAGCGCGACCGCCCCTGGTGCGCCTGAGCGACCGCCCCTGGTGAGCCTGAGCGCCCGCCGAGGGGGCGGAGCCGTGAGCCCCGCCCCTCGGCCGCCCTAGAATTGGTCGGAACCGACGACTTCGCCCCCGGCGCGGGTCGAAAGGTTGCTGAAGACGGTGGGGTTCACCGATTCCTTGATGAATCGGACCGAACCGTCGCAGAAGAGGAAATTGCAGCCCCCCGGGTGCAGGCTCCAGTAGTCGTCGACCATCGAGACCTTCGAGTTGGGCACGTAGATGGAGCCGGTGGCCGCGGAGCCCGTGTGGCTCAGCACCATCGTGCTCGACGGCCCGCATTCCCGGATCGGCCAGCGGGGGTTGGTGCAGAGCCGCCAGGCGGGGACGGCCCCGACCCACGTGGCGTCGGCCACGTTGCGCGAGCGCTCGCCGGCCATTAGGGTCATGCTCGACCCGTCGGTGACGTCGCGCACGCCGATCCGGCTGTTGCGGTAGAACACGCCATTGTTCGAGTCGGGGAACTCGTCGGGCTCCAACTGCCCGGCCGACGCCACGTACTGCCCCGCCGAGAGGTCGCCGGCGGCGACGTCCCCGGCCCGGGTGCTCGCGACGAGGGGACCCTCGCCGACGTTGCTCGGGCAGAGGAACACCGAAAGCACCGACGTGCGCGCCGTCCGGGATCCGGGATCCGTGATCTGGAGCGAGAAGTTCATCGCGTTGTAGGCGTTCCGCTGCTCCAGGTCGTTCAGGAGCATCGACCCCCAGCCCCATCCCGGGCCGGTCTCCGGCTCCTCGCGATCGGCGACGACGACGGTCGAGAAGGCGGGCGGGAACGTGTCGCACCTGCCGTGGTAATTGTGCGCCGCCAGCCCGAGCTGGTGCAGGTTGTTCGAGCATTGCATCCGCCGGGCCGCCTGGCGGGCGGCCTGCACCGCGGGCAGCAGCAGGGCGATCAGCACGGCGATGACCGCGATGACGACGAGCAATTCGATGAGCGTGAAGCCGCGGGCCGGCCGCGGCGCGATCGGTGTGCGCATGAGGGGACTCCTGTTCTGGAAATGTGAGGGCGCGTCGCGAGACGAAGATCCGGTGGGGTCCGGACCGCCCTCAGAACAGGAAGGTCTGCAGCAGCGCCTGACGCCGCATCGCCGTCGAAGGCGGCCTCGCGGAGCCGCCTTCGACGATCGCGAAGGACGACGGGCGGGCGGGCGAGGCGAGGAGGAAAGGCGACGGCAGGACGTCGAGCCAGGTCGACGGGTTCTGGGCCGCCGCGTCGCCGTCGAGACGGCCCACGACGGCGCCGACCGCGATCACCTCGCAGACCTCGTCGCAATCGCGGTCGAGGCCCGCCTCCTCCGCGGCCGTCGTCGTCATGCAGACGAACGGGCAGAGCAGGATCAGGAGGATGCAGAGGATCGACGCGAGTCGGCGCATGGGGGTCATCCTACCAGGCCGACGCCGTCGCGCCATCGTTCCACTCCAGGTTGGGACCTACGGATCGCCGCCGACGCCCGCTGCGCGCGCCGGGCTCAGGGCCGCCAGTCGTGGATGACGCGGTCGAGCACGTACGCCCAGGCGACGACGTTCGGGACCGAGAGGGCCGCGGCGAGGTAACAGAGGCGATCGCGGAGGCGGACGCTGCACCAGAAGGCGACGCCGAGCCCCCACGCCCCGGCGTTGAACCCCAGAGAGCCGACGACCCCGCGGACCCAGCGGGCCTCATGGAAGGCGACGACGATCCCTGCGCAGAGCAGGCTGGACAGGACGCAGACGAGAGCCCACCGCCCGACCTCCTCGTGCGGGATGGCCCTGCGAGCCCTCCCGGGCCCCTCCCCAACCCCGCGAGATCCGTCGTCGATCGTCGATCCTGGCTCGTCCATGCCGCCCATGCTATCGCCGCGTCGCGACGAGGGTCTACGCCGACGGGGCCGTCGTCCAGAGATCCGGACCCAAGTAACGCGACCGCCCCTGGTGCGCCTGAGCGCCGGACCGGCTACGTCCGCGCGGCCCCGACGAATCCGCCGGCCAGGAATCCGGCCGCCAGGACCGCAAGCCGCGCGAGGCGGTCATGGTAAGTCGGCCGGCCCGGTGGCAGGTCCATGTCGAAGAGGAGGATCAGCAGGGGGATCGAGAGGAATGCGCCGACGACGGCCCCGCGAAAGAACGGGACCAGGTCCCACCCCCGCGCCCGCTCCAGCCTGCGCACGGACGATCCCGTCGCGAGCCCCAGCAGCACGCTCAGGAGCCCCCCGCCCCGAACTCCGCGGCCTCCACGATCCACGAGAACCGAGGATGCCTCCCCAGGTCGCCGGCGGCCCACCGCCCGAACCGGACGGCCGGGCCGAGCGGCCGGAACCGCCCCATCGCGACCTGCCGCGCCAGGAATCCCGCGGCCGGCGCCGTGACGATCGCCGTGGCGTAGTGGAACCCCTCCAGCCTGCGCCGGCGGATCACCGCCTCGTAGAGCAGCCAGAGCATCAACGCCAGCAACGGCCCGTAAGCCCCGAGGACCATCGGCTCCATGCCCCTCGCCAGGGCCAGCCCGACCGCGACCACGGCGATCGCCCACATCGCCCGGCCCAGGCCGCTCCCCTCCGGCGGCCCGGCCCCGCCCTTCGTCTTCCTGGAATCCGCCACGTCCCCGCCCCCGCTCAGCGCTTCTCGGCCTCGGCCAGCAGCGAATCCACGGCGCGGTCGATCTCCTCGCCCCGGACGTCCTTGAAGCGGATGACGCCCGCCTCGTCGAGGACGAAGGCGGAGGGGAACGACGAGACGCCCCATCGCGTCGTGATCGGCCCTGAGGTCCCGTCCGGCCCGTCCCACCAGCAGCGCCAGGTGACGTCTCGCCGGGCGACGGCTTCTCGGAGCGTCTCGACCTTCTGGTCCGTATTCACGCTCACGGCGGCGAACGCGCCGCTCTTGAGCCGCTCGATGAGCGCCCGTTCCTGCGGGTAGTAGGCGACGCACGGCCCGCACCAGTTCCCTGAGAACGTCAGGAGCACGACCTTGCCCCGGAAGTCGCTCAGGCGAAACGTCCGCCCCTCGTGGTCCTCGCCGACGATCTCCGGTGCGACCTTGCCGACCGCCAGGTTCCGCATGGCGAACAGCTCCCCCTCGGCGATCGAGCCGAGCGTCCGGGCGTCGCCGTCCCACTTCAGGTCGGCGAACTCCGCGATCACCCGTTCGAGCAGCCCCTCCACCTCGCGATCCCGGGACTCGGGGTCGGTTCGCTCGATGAGCTTCAGCGCGACCTCGCGCCGGGCGTCGTCGACGTAACGGCCCAGCCGCGACGGCTCCTCGCGGACGCGACGGACCATCCGCGCCTGGTGGCGCAGATAGTCGGCCAGGACGGCGCACGCACGCCCCCGGTCCTCGCGCCGGGGGGCCCGCCGGAGCACGGCCCGGATCAGCTCTTCGGCGGCCGGCTCGACCGCGAAGTAGAAGATCCGGCCGCACAACACGCCCATCCCCGGGTCGGCCGCGTGGTCCATGAGGATCTCCAGCGCCTGTCGCGATTCGTCGCCCGGACCCGTCCGCGCCGTGTCGATCACGAATTGCAGGGCCGAGACGACGGCCGGGTCGCGCGGCGCGGCCCGCACCGCTTCCAGGATCTCCAGCGTGCTCGCGCGGACCTCGCCCCGATATCGGTCGATCGCCGGCTTCTGCCGCTCCTCCGTCGTCTGCCCGGCCAGCTCGGCGTGATACCGCTCGCGGGCCCCCTCGTGCCGCTTCGACACGACCTCCAGCCGCGTCGCCAACTCGGAAGGATCCTCGGCGCGGCACAGGGCCGTCCCCACGATCGCCCCCACCGCGAACACCGCCCACGCCGTCGGTCGCATCATCGGTCCCTCCCCTCTCCGCGTCGAACTCCGGGCCGACATGCCTGGAAACTACAGATGTGCGACGACATTTGTCAATGATGGTTCGGCTTGAGAATTCCGCCAGCAATCCGCTGGAACCTTGCCTCGACCCGGAGGGTTTCGTATTACCAATGAGGATTTCGTGATACCGATCGGACCTCCCACCGATAAGGTTGAATTGATGAGACGTCGCGCCTTCACGCTGATCGAGCTGCTGGTGGTGATCGCGATCATCGCCGTCCTGATCGCTCTCTTGCTGCCGGCGGTGCAGTCGGCGCGGGAGGCGGCGCGGCGGATTTCGTGCACGAACAACCTGAAGCAGATCGGCCTGGCGTTCCATGGGTATCACGACGCGCACGGCCGGCTGCCGATGGGGTACGTCTTCGCGCCGGGGTACGTGCGGGGCGGGTTCGGCTGGGGGGCGATGATCCTGCCGGGGGTCGAGCAGCGGACCCTGTTCGACTCGGCCAACTTCGGCCTGCCGCTCTGGAATGCGGTCAACGCCACGACGTCGACGACGCCGATCGGCTTCTTCCTCTGCCCGTCCGACGAGACGTCGCCGGGGCGGTTCCTGGAGCGGGACGGTTTTCGATATGCGAAATCGAGCTATGTGGCGTCGTTCGGCCCCGGGAACATGGACCTCGACCCGACCGATCGCCGCGGCCTGTTCCAGCGCAACGGCGGCGTCCGGTTCGCCGAGGTGCCTGACGGCCTCTCGACGACCCTCGCCGGCTCCGAGCGGCACAACGGGACGTTCGCGGTCGAGATCGGCTCGCACGACCACTTCGACGCCGAGACCGTGTGGATCGGCGCGGTGAAGGAGGATCCGGACGACGACCACGCCCACACGACACTCTTCCAGTCGAGCCACGCCCCCAACGCCCGCGACATGAACGACCAGGACGCCGCCTGCCGCCACCCCGGCGGGATCAACGCGCTGCTGGCCGACGGATCGGTCCGGTTCCTCAAGTCGTCGATCGACCTGGGCGTCTACCAGGCCCTCTCCAGCCGCGCGGGGGGCGAGGTCGTCGGGGCCGACGCCTACTGAGCGGGTCGCCGCCGTCCGCCCGCATCGCCGGTCCCACGCCCATCCATCTCGTCGCAGATCTTTATGGGATCGCGTCGGCGCGACCTTCGCGGTCGCCCTGCGCAGGTCCATGCTCGTCGCGCGTTCGACCTCCCCCGCGCCACGCGTTTCCTCGGCCGCGAGGCGGGGATCACATCGGTCTGCATATAACCGAAAATTCATGAAATATTCTTCAATAAGCGTGCGGTCCGACTATAGGATGGGCTGAAGGACGATTTCGCCGTCCGGCGAGGCGCTCCGACCGCCTGAAGGTCGAGGCTTTCCAGCCCGTCGGCCACCCCCCCGCCCGTGCTCATCGCCGCTTACGACGTCACAACCACAAGGACCGGAGCCGACGGGCGACGATCGATCGGGATCGCGCTTCTCCGCCCGGGATTCGGAGTTCTCAGTCTCATGAATGCCGCATCGCGTCGCGATCGAGGATTCACGCTGATCGAGCTGCTGGTGGTCATCGCGATCATCGCGGTCCTGATCGCCCTGCTGTTGCCCGCCGTGCAGTCGGCCCGCGAGGCGGCCCGTCGCGCCCAGTGCACCAACAACCTCAAGCAGATCGCCCTGGCGGCGAACAACTACGAGAGCACCAACGGCTGCTTCCCCGGCGGATCGTACTCGGGCGCCGACCCGAACGTCCCGCCCCGTTGGTCGACCTACCCCGAGAATTTCAGCTGCTTCGTGCGCATGCTCCCCTATTTCGAGCAGGGCGCCATGTACGCCTCGCTGAACCTCAACCTCTGCTCCTCGGACGTCGCCAACCTGACGATCGCCGGCGTGCGGGTCAGCTCGCTGATCTGCCCGAGCGACACCCAGAACGAGACGATCCCGCTCCCCGCCACGCGGGCCTCGACGCCCCCCACCTCGCCCGGCTGGAGCTTCAACTACATCGACACGGCGGGCTCCCCGAGCGCGGTCTACCCGCTCCCCCCGGGGACCTGGATGCAGGCCTTCACGAGCTACGGAGGCAACGCGGGGACGTGGACCTTCGGCTTCACCAAGCTGATGGACTCCTCGATCCTCGGCTACTACAACGGCGTCATCTACAACGACAGCAGCGTCCGGATCGCGGGGATCACCGACGGGACGAGCAACACGTTCCTCTTCGGCGAGCACAGCAAGAACCAGCTCTTCAAGATCGACCCCGGCTACGCGATCTCCGACGGAGCCTGGAACTCGGCCCGCTGGTACGACACCCTCTTCGCCGCCCTCTACCCGATCAACTTCGGCTTCGGCAACAACCAGGCGATCAAGAGCACCTCGTACTACTACCCCACGACCGCCGGCAGCATGCACCCGGGCGGGGCCAACTTCGCCTTCTGCGACGGCTCGGTCCGGTTCATCAAGAGCAGCGTCAGCAGCTGGAGCTTCAGCCAGCAGAACGCCACGAGCTACGGCGATTCGCTGCCCGACAACACGACCTACGGCACGTCCCCCAAGGGGACCAACGGCAGCGCCAAGGCGGGCAACTACCTGACCCACGTGGGTTCGACCGGCACGCCCGCCCAGCTGGGCGTCTATCAGCAGCTGGCCACCCGGGCCGGCGGCGAGGTCGTCAGCGCCGACGGGTATTGATCCACGGGCTCGAGCGTCCCTCCCCCGCGTGAATCTCGGCGGGACCGCGCCCCGGCGCGGTCCCGCCGCCGCTTTCGTCCCGGCCTTCGAGGGGCGACGAGGAAGAGATCCGACATGACAAGGTTCATCGCCGGCTGCCTGGTCTGCCTGGGCCTCGCCGCGACCCCGGGCTGCGGATCCGGGGCCCCGTCGACGGACGATCCGGGCACGCCCGCCCCGCACAAGGGGAGCGTGATCCCGCTCCCCGGCGGCGGCTTTTTGGAAGTCGTCAAGACGGAGGCCGCCTCGCCGCGGGCGCCCGTCGAGAAGGAAGGGGCCTTCTACTTCCTCAAGGACATGGAGACTCCGATGTCGCCCGCCCCGAAGGCCGCGACCCTGGCCGTCGGCAAGAAGAAGATCGAGCTGCAAGTCGACGGCGAAGCCCTCGTCACGCCGCCCGGCCCGCCGATCTTCCCCAAGGGGGGCCTCGACGGCGTCCTCGCCGTCGAGATCGACAACCAGCCCCGGAACATCCCCCTGGGGATCCGCTGACCCTCCGGATCGCCTCCGCCGGAGAATTCGGGGCCGTCCTCAAGAATCGACCCGAAGGTGCGAACCCACGAGCGGAGGACGACCCGACGATGATTTCCCCGAATGCGAGCGACGCCCGAATGGACCTGGCCCTGCCGCGGATCCTGGCCGCGTTCCTGTTCCTGCTGGCCGCCGTCATGGGCCTGCCCGCTGCGGCCGTGGTGTTGACGGGCCTGGTCAAGGGCGACTGGAGCGTCATCCTGGTCATGACGATAGTCATGCCGTTCGTCTGGATGTCCGCATGGCTCGGGAGGATACTCTGGTCCGGCCGCCCCATCCCGGACTGGTTCGTCGCCGCGACCGCCTTCGTGGTGAGCCTGGCCCCGTTCGGCATCCTGCTGGCGAGCGGCCACGCGGGCTTCGCCGGGCTCCTGCTCGTCGTGGCCAGCCCCATGCTGCTGGGCATCTGGTCGTCCTGGCGGGGCCGTCGTCACGACGCCGCGTCCAAGCCGAAGCCCCTCGACGACTTCGCGTGAGCCGGCCCGTCGCCTAGCGAAGGGCCGTCGGCGCGACGTCGAGCGCGGGGTTGGCGTCGAAGAAGCCGTCGGGCTTGAGGGCGAAGCCCACCGAGGCCGACGGCATCACCGGCCAGTCCTCGACGCGCGGGATGTGCGTCTGGCCGAAGTTGTACCAGAGCACGACGTCGGCCTTCGCCAGGCCGCGGTCGGCCTTCGTCCAGGCGCCGAGGCCCGCGTCCTCCGGGTTCTGGTTCGGGTACTCGCCCGCCGGGTAGCGTTCGTCGGCGCGGTAGGGCGTCACCCACAGGTTGTGGGTCAGGAACTGGGCGCGCTTGAGCACGGCGAACGACGGCCGCGCGAACGGCCGCAGGGTCTCGCCGGGGCAGAGCCGGTAGCCGACCGGGCCGCCCAGCGCGTTCGTCTTCGATGCGTTCACGACCCGCCAGAATCGGGCCGACGCCGGGTCGGCGTCGCGCCGCGCCGCCGACTCCGTCTCCAGCGCCGTCGTCTCGGCGTAGAAGGCGTTGCCGTGCGGGTTCTCGGGGCCCTCGGGGTCGCTCCGGACGTTCACCTCCTGCGCGGCGTTGGCCTCGCCGTCGACGTCCAGGTCGAGCCGGGCGTTGAAGAAATGTTGATGATTGGGCGCGTTCAGGCGAGGGGCGACCTCGGTGCCGTGCTTCGGCGTCTCGCCAGGCTTCAGCGCCTGGGTGTTGACGATCCCGGTGAGCTTCATCTCCATCTGGATCGAGCCGTCCTGGTGGAAGTACCAGTAGAAGCCGTAGTCGTAGTTGCCGACGTTGGCGATCATCGACACCGCCAGCCGCCGCGCCCGGCGGACCTCCGACTGCGCCGTGCGCCAGTCGGTGTGCTTCCAGAGCAGGCCGACGTCCTCCTCGTGCAGGCAGACGGCGTTCTTGATGACGACGGGCCGGCCGTGGTTGTCGGCGAAGCAGCCGTCGAAGTAGCGGATGGTCCCCAGGCAGTCGCAGCCCAGGGCCAGCGAGTTGGCCAGGATCCCGACGCCGTACTCGCCCAGGTCGAACACGTTCTTGCGATAGGCCGACTCCTTGGGGTCGCCGTACGGCACCACCATCTCGGCGATCGACCCGCGGTAGAGCACCGGCCGTCCGTCGTACGCGACGGTGTGGAGCACCAGCCCCTCGCGCGGGGTGAAGCCGACCCGGAAGGTCCACTTCTGCCAGCGGACTTCCCGCCCGCGGACCTCGAAGCTCGGCCCGTCGGCCTGGACGACCTCCAGCGGCTTCAGGTCGGCGCGGACCTTCGCCACGTCCGCCCGGCCCCAGTTGCCCGGCCCGGCGGGCACCGGCACGACGCCCAGGTCCTCGACCCGCACGACCTCCTTGCGGTTGAGGTCGATGATCGTCATCAGGCCCTCGACCGGGTGCGCATAGCCGTTGTCGGTCGCCGACGCCTTGACCCACGTCAGCGCGCGGACGTACCGACGCCCCCGATCCTCGGGCGGCTCGCCGCCGTAATGGCCGGCCGACCAGGCGTCGACCATGACCAGGCTCATGTCCTCGATCCCGCGCTTTTTGAGGGCCTCGCGGAACGCCGGCGACTTCTTGGCCGTCTCCTCGCACTCGCCGAACTCTTCGAGCAGGACCGGCGGCTGGACGCCCTCCGGCAGCGCCTCGTACCTCGGCACCGACCGCGCCGAGAGGTCGACCAGCGCCTCGTAGCCCCGCCCCGTCGCCCTGTCGAGCAGGACCACCCGCGCCTCGCGCGGGACCGCCGCGCCGGGCGTCGGGTGCAGCACCTTCGCCTTCTCGGGCTCGTTCAGCGCAACCGAGACGAACCGGACGCCCTCCGGCAGTTTTCGCGCCTCGCGGATCGTCGCGACGGCCAGCTCGATCTCCTCGGGCCCGAGCGGATCCAGCGGATGCCGCACCGCGACCTCGGCCTGCGCCACGGGCGCCTGCGCCCCGGTCCTCGCCGCCGGCCCCAGCAGCGCCAGCGCGATCAGCGTCGCGACCACGATCCTCGATCCCGGCATGGCCGTCCTCCTCGACTGTCCGCGCGTCGTCGTCCCAGGTCAGGACGAAGATACCGACCCGACGCCGTCGCGGCTTGACCGGGGCCGACAGGATTTGGGACAGGAGCGGCGTGGCCGGGATCAGTAGTTCTCGATCCTCTCGGGTTCGACGCCCAGGCGGGCCGCGATCTTGGCGAGGACCTTCTTCTGGGGCCGGCCCAGCACGTTCCGCTCGAGCCCCGCGATGGTCTCCGCGGGGATGGGGGCGAAGTCGCGCCGCCGCAGCCCCTTCTGGATGCGGAGCCGGCGGAGCGACGCGCCGAAGCTCCGCGCGCCCTCGCGGCGGGCCTTGTTGAGCCTGCGGCGGAAGTCGGGGTCGGCCTCGAACAGGACGACGTCTGCGGCGAACTCGCACCCGCCGAATGCGACGGCGTCGCCCTCGTCGGCGAACCCCAGCACGCCGAAGTCGGGCTCGACGCCGTCCTCGCCGGCCTTGAAGGACGAGAGCGGGAGCATCAGCGTCTTCCGGTCGCCCCGCACGAACGTCACCGTCCCGGCCTCCGGATCGACCGCGCCGCCGATGAAGCGGTCCCCGGCGTCGTCGGCCGCCAGGGCCGTCGCCAACCCCTCGGCGGGCAGCCATCGATACTCGTCGCCGAATCCGTCCATCGTCCTGGAGTCCTCCCGGTTGGAACCGCTCGCGCCTTCGACGTCATTGCGTATGGTAACCCGCCCCCGACGATGATGCGCGGCCATGCCCGCCGGGCTCATCCCGCCGCGACGGGGGTCTTCATGGGGATCCCCTGCACCGGCGTGGTGGTCGGCGCGGGTAATTCGGGCTGGGCCTCGACGCGGAGCGCGCCGAGGCCCAGGTCGAGGACGCCGCCGACGCGGCGTTCGAGGTCGGCGAGGTCGCGTTCGACGGCGGCGAGGGATTCGGAGTGGGCGCGGACGGCGGTGCAGGCCTCGGCGGCGTCGCGGCAGAGCGCGTCGAGGAGCGGGGCGTGGGCCAGGCGGTCGACCACGGCCTTCATGTCCTGGTCGAGGCCCCGATTCAGCCGGTGCAGCAGCAGGCCGCCGACGGCCGCCCCCCACAAGAGGCACCAGAAGGCGGCCTGGAAGACGAAATCCAGGCCCAGCAGCGGTCGGTCCCGGATCATGTGGTCGTAGAAGAAATTCTTGGCCATGTGCAGGACGAGCCAGGCGGGGAGGACGCAGAAGAGCGCCTCGAACGCCAGGTGCACGGCCCGGCCGGCGCGGCGGGCGACGCGCTTCTCGACGACCTCGTTGATCTCGGCGTCGAGCCGGCGGTAGACCTCGACGGCCACCGTCGCGAGCTGCTCGGCCGAGAAGTCGCCGCCGTCGTCGCCGGGCGCGGGCCGGACCTGGGCGTCGTTCAGGTAGCCTTGCAGGATCGTCCGCGCGTGGGCGAGGTCGCCCTCGGTCAGGCCCAGGTCGGCCTCGGCCGTCAGCGCGGCGGCGGCGCGGCTCTCGCGCCACTTCTCGCCCACGAGCGAGACGGTCGTCCAGCCGCCGGCGAGGATCGCCTGCGTGGGCGTCCGGGCGCGGAGCAGGATCAGCGAGCGGACCAGGCTGCCGGCCGCCGACCACAGGCCGATGAGGGACGCGAGCGGCCCCGCGCCCCAGGATTGGTTCAGCTGCCGGAGCACGCGCGAGCGCCAGAGCCGGCGGTTGGCGTCGATCCGCTCGGACATCTTGGCGGCGATCTTGGCGGCCATCCGGGACCGCTCCTGGTCCATCGCCGACTCCAGTTTCGCCACCGATTCCAGGCCGGCGTCGATCGGCCCGCGGATCGCGGCGAGCAGCCAGCCGTAGAGGCCGAGCAGGTTCGCGCGGCGGATCCGGTGGCGGGCGCGGCTGGCCAGCTCGTGCTCCAGCAGGTCGCGGAACTTCGCGAACTCGGCGTCGACGGGCTCGCCGAGGTCCTGCTTCGCCTGGGCCTCGGCGGCGTCCAGGCGGTAGATCTCCGGCACCCGCAGGCCGAGCGTGTCCAGGTAGCGGCGGAGGTCCGGGCGGTTGTCGTGGTCGATGCTGGCGTGGGTCTGGACGAACAGGATCTGCCGCCCCGGCGCGTTGCGGCGCACCTCCTGGCCGACGACGTGCGACTTGTACTTCTGCGAGGTCACCGTGTGGACCATCACGTCGCAGTGCGGCAGCACCGAGCGCAGGATGTCCAGGTGCCGGCTCCCCCCCTCGCCGTCCTCCGGATCCTGCGTGTCCGGGTCGGGGCAGTCGATCATGATCATCTGTTCGAGCAGGGGGACGTTCAGGCGGTGGATCTCCAGCTCGTCGTCGCCCAGGCCCAGGAAGGCCGGGTCGACGTCGGGGTGGCAGGCGACCACGGCGCGGCGGGTCATCGGCCGGAACTCCTTGCCCGCGCGGCTGACCCGGCGGCCCAGGAGCGCGTTGAACAGGGTGCTCTTGCCCGTCCCCGAGCCCCCGAGGAAGCCGACGACGAGGGCGCGGTCGAGGTCGATCTCGGGCACGCGCAGGCGGGCGTCGAGCCGCTCCACCAGCCCCTTGGCCTCGTCGAACGGCGGCCACGCCGGCGCGGTCTTCGCCCAGGCAAGCAGCCGGTCGTGCAGGCGGTCGAAGCCGGCGAGCAGGTGCTCGCGCTCCCAGTCGGCCTTGGTGAATCGCTCGGCCATGCGGGTCTCCTCGGGGGCGGGGCGGTTCGGATCTATCGGGCGACCTCGATCTCGTACCAGAGGGTCTTCGAGCCGGGGCCGATCGAGATTCGGCAGCCGTCGCCGGCCGCCTCGACTTTCAGCGGGGCGTCGCCGCGGCGTCGGCCCCGCTCGTCGAGCGGCCAGGCCGAGACCTTGGCGGCGGGGGCGGGGAGCGTGACGTCGGCGGGGATCCCCTCGACGAGCGAGGGGCCGTCGCCCCAGTCGCGGCCGAGGGTCGTGCGGGCGGCGTCACGCCACTTCATGCCGACGTTGCCGGCGTCGCCGGTCGCGGTCAGCAGGATCCGGCCGGGGGAGCGGAAGTCCGGCCCGTCGATCGCCGTCAGGGTGATCGCGGCCCAGTCCTGGCGGTTGGACTTGGCGTCGATGGTCACCTCGCCCAGGCGGGCCGGGCCGGCCTTCGTCGAGCCGATCAGGGCCTTGGAGCGGCGGGCGTCGATCGTGACCCGCCCCGTCTTCGCGTCGGGGCCGGGCGTCCAGGCGAACGCGCCGGGCTCGTCGAGGTCGGGCGATCGGGCGGGCGCGGCGTCGTCGAGCGCGACCCCGACGTAGTGCGTCAGGGCCTGCTGCGTCGTCAGCCCGAACGCCTCGCCGCCGAGGCCCCACGCGCCCCGGAGCCGACCGGCCTCGATCCAGTCGGCGGGCTTGGGCCGAGCGATGGCCGTCTTCGCGGCGCGGGGGACGTCGCCGCGGAGGAAGATCGCGGCGGCGGCCGGCAGGGTCGCCATCTTGGCCGGGTGCTGGTCGATGTCGAAGAAGCTGGTGATCTTGCCGGGCCCCCAGTCGTCGCCGCCGCGGTGGCTGTAGGCGAAGAGGAAGATCGCGTCCCAGTCCTGCCGGGCCGCGTAGGCGGCCAGCAGCAGCGCCCCCTCGGCGCCGTAGGTGTTGGGCGCGGCGTGGTTGTACTCGGTGCAGAGGAACGGCTTGCCCACGACCCGCGAGAGGCCCAGGCGCGGCAGCGTGCCGCCGTCGGGCCGGCCGGCCATGGGGATGTTCTCGATGGTCCAGTCGTTCTCGTCCCAGGGCCGGCGGGGGAAGTGGGGGTGCTGCCAGTAAGAGTGCGAGTCGATCGCGTCGAGCCTGGCCTGCACCGGGGCCGGGCTCCAGCCCATCTGCGTGCCGATGACGACGCACTTCACGCCCAGGCCTTCCTTCACGAACCTGGACATCCCCGACCAGTACTCGTCCTCCAGCTCCCAGAGGAAGCGGATCCAGTCGGCCTGGGCCTCGGGCGTGCGGACGCCGAACTCGCGGTGGCGGAACCAGGGGATCTTGCCGAGCGCCTCGCCGTGGCGCAGGCCCATGACGCCGCCGGGGGCGAGCGAGACGTCGTCGACCTCCAGCGCGACCTTCTTGTCGCCGACGCCCGAGAACGTGACCCGCCCGTTCTCGTCCGCCTCGGCCGCGCGGAAGACCAGCTCCACGTCCTTCCACTCGGTCGTCAGCTCTTGCTGGACGTTCCAGAGCGGCTTCCACGGGGCGTGGGCCTGCATCGCGTTGAGGGCGAGCCGCACCGGCTCACTCGCGCGGGCGCGGAAGCGGAGCGTGTAGGGCGTGTCGGCCTTGAGGTGGAGCCCCGGCTGGTTGAACTGGATGTGCCACGACTGCTCCGCCGGCTCCTCGACGGTCAGCGTCAGCCGGCCGCCGGCGACCTCGTGCCGCGCCTTGCCGCTGTGCTGCTCGAAGGCCCAGCCCTCGTCGCCGCGGCCGAACGAGCCGTTCTTCAGCATCTCGCGGCCCCGCGGGACTTCTCGGACGGACCAGGCCTTGCGCATGGCGGCGTCGGTCTTGTACTTGCTCGTCAGGAAGGCGTTCCAGCGCCGCTGCAGGTCGGACGAGTACGGGTCGGTCATGGCTTCGAGGCCGTCGCCGGACCACTCGTTGAACAGGGCGTTCTCGTTGTTGATCTCGACGATCGCGACGGCGGGCTCGTCGGCGTAGGCGGCCTTCGTGTACGGGTTGACGTGCCTCAGCAGCGCGACGGCGTAGTCCTTCTGGTCGCGGATCATCGCCGCGTCGAAGTTGTCGACGCCCTTGAAGTAGCCCGGCGCCCCGGGCCAATCGGGGCGGTCGGGGTACTTGCGGCCGACGTGCAGGTTCAGGTTCGCGTAGATCCCGCGCTCCTTGAGCCGGGCGATCAGGTAGTCGAGGCGATCGAGCCGCTCGGGGTCGAGGGTCTTGCGGTCGGCCTTCACCAGGCCGTCGGGCGCGACCGACGTGTCCATGTGGTGGAAGCGGACGCAGTTGATCCCGAACCTGGCCATGCGGGCGGCGACCTTCTCGGCCGCCTCGTGGGTCGGGAAGTCGGCGCCGAAGCAGAGGTTGACGCCCAGGAAGCGGATGCGGTCGCGACCCGCGTAGAAATGGCCCCCCTCGACGCGGATCGTACCGGCCTTGCCGGCGGGGCGCGGCAGCAGGCCGGAGACGTCGACGACCCCGGGCGAGGCGTCGTCCCAGGGGAGGACGAACGGGAAGAGGCCGTCGCCGGCCTTCATCGGCGGCGGGGGCGGGGCGGACTCCTGGGCGCGGGGGGCGGTCGCCGCCCCGAACGCCAGCACCAGCGCGGCGACGGCCGCGGCCGTCCGTGACATCGCTCGACTCATGATCGGACCTCGGTTGCGCTTCCTGGCGACCGACCGTCGGCCCGGGGCGCGGGCGTCGCGCGGGGCGGGCGTCGGTCTGGGCGGGGTGCGCATCGACCCGCCCCGAGTCGACCCGAATCCGCGGGCGGAATCAACCCCCGCGCGCCGTGGCGAGGGCGGCCGGCTCGTCGAAGGCGGCCAGCTCGCGGGAGAGCTCGGCGGCGAGCTTGTAGGCGGCCTGGAAGTCGGGGCCGGCGCCGAGGTCGGCGAGGCGTTCGATGCGGTCGAGGTGGCGGCCGACGACGCAGTCGTCGATGACCCGGGCGAGCAGCGCGGCGCGCTCGCGGTAGAAGGCGGCGAAGAGGTCGCCGATCAGGGCCCGCGCGGGGCCGCTCATCCGCGCGAAGGCCCCCTCGCCGCCGGCGGTCAGGGCGGAGCCGGCGGCGACGTCGAAGAAGACCTGGCCGATCGAGTGCGCCCCGACGTTGAACAGCGGGCCCGCCGCGATGTCGGCCGCGCCGAACATGCCGATCGTCAGGGCCGGCCGGGCGATGGCCGTGGCCACCAGGCCCCACTCGATCGCGCGCATCGTCCTGGGGTGCTGGCCCTCGAACGACTCCAGCCGGCCGGCGATGACCCGGCGGTACGACTCGGTGGCCAGGGGCGCGGCGTCGAGGCGGCGCTGCAGCTCGTCGAAGGCCCGCCGCCGCTGGTCGCCGGCGATCAGGGGCTGCAGCTCCCGCCGCAGCGCCGGGGCGCCGACGCGGTGGACCTGCTCCAGGTCGTTGTAGATGGTCTCGAGCGCCCGGTTGAGCTGGGTCTTCTCCTCGGCGAGGAACCGGGCCTCGTCCTCGGCCGGCTCGACGGCCCCGGGGAGCCACTTCGCCACCGTGCGGCCGAGCGCGCCGTAGGCGCCGTGGACCTTGCGGTCGAACCACGTTCGCCGGGGCTCCAGCCAGCGCCAGATCTCGTCGCCCACGATGTGGCCGGGGGGGCGCGGCAGGTCGATCTTGACCTGCACCTTCTGGTGGATCACGGCGCGGGCCTGGCGGTTTTCGTCGGCCTTCCGCTCCAGGTCGCGGAGGTAGGCCGGGATCCCCTCGTCGGGGTCGAGCGCCTGGCGGAGCGCGCCGCGGAGCGAGCGGATCTTGATGTCGGCGAACTGCAGCTCGGCGAGGTCGGCCCGGGGGTCGGTGGCGCGGGGCGAGAGGGGATGGAACGTCAGCCGGTTGTCGCGGGCGGCGACGCGGTCGCGGGGGACGGCGTAGGCGTGCAGCGGGCTGGCGCCGGTCCCCTTGCGGAAGGTGTCGAGCCAGCCCCGGCAGTGGTCGCGGTCCTCGGGCCACTCGACCATGTTGACGACCGCCAGCACGGCCTTGTCGGCCTCGGCGGCGATCCGGAAGAAGCGGCGGATCTTCTCGTCGTTGTACTTCTGCTGGGTCAAGAGCGCGACGACCACGTCGGCGGCGTGGGTGATCGCCTCGGCGAGCTTCCAGTTGTTGGGCAGGGCGGCGTCGACGTCGGGCGTGTCGAGCAGCACGAGGTTGGCCGGCTGCCCGCCCGACGGATCCTCGCGGTAGACGAGGCCGTCGGCGACGCCCTCGGCGACGGCGTCGTCCTCGGACGTCCAGGGCTGGAGCGTGAAGCCGGGGAAGACCCGGGCCAGGTCGTGGCGGTCGGCGAACCCCCGGGGGAGCATGGCGACGGGGTGCTTGGTCTCGGCCGCGTTGTGGTGGACCCGGCTGGCGGGGAAGCCGACCAGGTGGTTGAACAGGGTGCTCTTGCCCATGTTCGCCCCGCCGGCCACCGCCACGATCAGGTAGGGGGCGTCGGACGCCTGGGGCACCAGCTTCTGATAGAGGTTCGCATGCCAGGCGTCGTCCGCGGACGGCGGCACGCCCGCGGCCTCGGCCTCCGACTCCAATCGCGACAGCGCCGCGGCCAGGTCGACGACCCGACGCGACCAGGTCGAGTATTCCATCAAGGTCGAATGCTCCCCCGCCCTCGGCGGCGTCCCGGTCCTCTCCGATCGGCGGTCCTCGCGAGCGTTCCATTATAAAGGAGTCGACGACTCAGGACATCGGCCGGCCCGCATCACCTTCGCTCGACCTGGATCCCCGCCCTTCCCAGGACTGCGCAGATGGGCTCTCAGGTCCTTCGGGATCAATCGCGTCGACGGTAGATATCGACTGGCGTGATTGCGCTGTTCTTGCGTGATTTGCTGCAAGGTCCTTCCGTTTCGCCACGGCGGTGGTATTCTGGGGCGATCCGCGACTTTTAAGCTAGGGGTTATCGCGGGTTTACGCGGGCTTGGCATGACTCTAGCGAATGGGCGGTCCGGTACATCTAGCTCAAGGATCGCAACACGACGTTTGAGATCATGGTCGCAGGTCGGCCAGCCCGATCCTTGTCCGACAGCTCAGGAGCAGCATCCGATGAAGACCAAGAAGCATGCGTTCACGCCGGCGCTCGACGGACGCCTCGAAGACCGCCTCGTCCTGAACGGCGCCCATGCGTCCGGGATCGTGGTGACCCTCCCCGGCGGCGAGCAGACGTACGTGCCCCCGGCGGCGATCTTGACGACCCGCACCTACAACAGCGTCCTGGTGAACATCCATAAGGCGACCCAGCAGTTCAGCCGGACGCCGGGCGCGCAGGCGAACTACGACCGCCTCGGCGCGCAAATCGGCGCCCAGCTCGGCCGCCTGCCCTCCGCCCGCCAGGACGGCCTGATCGACTACGTCAACAGCTCGCTGCAGTTCTACGGGACGAACGAGAGCAAGCAGCTCTACTCCGACGTCCGCTCGACGGTCGTCAGCTACCTGAGCTTCAAGGTGCTCAACGGCGAGGCCGCCATCCGCAAGTCGCCGGGCCATTACTTCTCCGACGCCGACATCTACGGCCCCAACGGCGCGATCTTCAACCAGAGCCAGCTGGGCTGAGTCGATCCCACCGGATCCGGAACCCTCACGAGACCGGCGCGAGCCCGATTCGCGTCGGTCTTTTCGTTGCGCGACGCGTCCGGTCGCCTCTCGCAAGTTTGTTCCGAATTCATTCGTACATTCCTTCGCTGTGACATAAAATTTATTTAATTGTAATGTTTTCGATCTGGGTCCGTTTTCCTCTACGTCGTTTCGCTCGATTCACATTGGGGGGTCTGGCGGAATTGTGCGACATGGGTGTTGGACCGGGCGTGCGACGCCTCGCCGCCGGGCACCCGAAGCCGACTTGTTGGACAACTCAGGAGTTGCTTTCGATGAAGACGAAGAAGCACGCTTTCGTCCCGGCGCTCGACGGCCGTCTGGAAGACCGCATGGTGCTGAACGGCGCCCACCACGCGGGCGGGATCGTGGTGAACCTGCCCGGCGGCGACCGCACCTATGTGCCCCCCGAGGCGATCCTCACGACGAAGACCTACAACAACGTTTTGGTGAACATCAACAAGGCGACGCAGCAGTTCGGCCGGACTCGGGGCGTGCAGGCGAACTACGACCGCCTCAACGGCCAGCTCGCCCAGCAGCTCGGCCGTCTGCCGTACGCCCGCCAGGACGGCCTGGTGAGCTACATCCAGGATTCGACGCAGTTCTACAGCCCGGCGGAATCCCGCCAGCTCTACTCCGACATCCGCTCGACGCTGGTGAGCTACCTGAGCTCCAAGGTGCTCAACGGCGAGGCGGCCATCCACAAGTCGTCGGGCCACTACTTCTCCGACGCCGACATCTACGGCCGCAACGCCGCGATCTTCAACCAGCGCCTCCTCGGCTGAGCGGCCCGCCGTGCGCGAAGTCGCGGACGAAACCGGGGCGGGCCGCCTGGCCCGCCCCGGTTCACCTCGCGCGCCGACCGGCCGGGCCGCCCGTCACGGGGCCGGCGTCGCGAACAGCGAGGCCGGCAAGGTCGCCTCGCGCGCCGACCGGCCGGCCCGCCCGTCACGGGGCCGGCGTCGCGAACAGCGAGGCCGGCAAGGTCGCCTTCAGGGCCGCGGCGGGCAGGCCCTCGGAGTAGCGGTCGACGCCGTGGCGCTCGTAGAGCCGGAACAGCTCGCGGAGTTCGGCTTCCATCCCCCGGTAGGCTTCCGGCGGGGCTTCCTTGAGGCGGCCGGCGGCGATCTCGCCCTGGTGGCCGCGCACCCAGCGGGCGAACGGCTCCAGCAGGATCGTGCGGGGGCCGACGGTCAGCTTCTCGACCCGGTCGCGGATCGCGGGGGATTCAGCCCTGGCCATCCCGCGCTCGAGCAGCGCGAGCGCCTCGCGGCCGGTGGAGTCGTCGTACCCGTAGTCGGCGGCGGTGCCGAAGCAGTGGTGGTGCACGCCCTTCTTGCGGGGCGTCTCGGCGATCAGCTTCAGGTACGCCTTCACGTCGTCGGCCGCCGCGCCGTAGTAGCGGGCCGCGAACTCGTCGATCACCCGCCGGTCGTCGACGCTCGGATCCCAGAGCAGCCGCGAGATCAGATGATTGCGCAGGTCGCAGAGTTCGGTGTTGCGGCCGTCGCCCGCCGCCTGCATGAACACGCCCCTGACCCCGTTCGACGCCAGGTATTTGACGTTCGCCCCGATGATCTCGATGTTCGGGCAGGGCAGGTTGTAGCTGGTGAAGTCGACGTTGTAGTTCCAGACGTAGACCTTGTCGCTGATCTTGCACCAGCCGTCGAGGTCGCGGCAGAAGCTCTGGTTGCGCTCGCAGGCGGGGTCGTTGAGCGGGTGGACCTGGCAGGCCTCGATGCTGCAGAGCTGGATCGCGACGTTCGGGCCGGGCTTGAGGGTCCTGGTCGGCTGGCGGGTGTGCTGGTAGGCGAGCGTCCCCACGCAGACCCCCGGCCGGACCTTCGCGACGGCCTCGCCCGCCTCGTTGAGCAGGGCCAGCAGCGAGCCCATGTGCGAGCCTTCGCGGTCGTCGATCGCCGCGCAGGCGGGGCATCGGCAGTACTGCTGGTTGTCGTTCTGGCTGATGGAGACGACGCCGTCCGTCTGGCCCTTGCTCGCCAGCTCGGCGAGGACGCCGTCGATGATCCGCCTGCGGACCTCGGGGTTGGAGAAACAGGGCTGCGTCCCCCCCTGGTCGAACTGGTCGTCGGCCATGAACGCCCGCCGCCTGCCCTCGACGAGGCTGAACAGCTCGGGGTTCGTCTTGCCCAACTTGGCGACCGGCACCCACTGGTAGACCGTGTGCGAGATCAACGACCAGGGCGACCGGCCCCCCAGCTCGGGGGCGTCGACGACGGCGTTGTCGCGCAGGCGGGCGGCCAGCTCGGGATGGTCCTGGTTGGCCCGGTAGTACGAGTGGCGCCAGGCGAACCGGGGCCGGAACGTCCGCTCGCCGTCGGCCAGCGTCGCGGCCGGGTCGACCCTGGGGACGCTCGTGGCGTCGGCGGTCAGGTAGCGAACGCCGTACTCGTCCTCCAGGAAGGAATAGACGCCGTAGAGCGTCCCGCGCGGGGATCCGCCGGCGATGGCGACCCGGTCGGCGCCGACCCGGATCGTGAAGCCTTCGTCGCCGAGGCCCTCGGTCTTCAGCCCCGACGCCTTGCCGATCACGACCGCCGGCCCCGCCGGGCGGTCGGCCACGACCTCGGGACGCTTGCCGACCGCCTCGGCGAACGCGTCGCCCAACTCGCGGGCCGCCCGCTTTTCGCCGGGCGGGGCGTCGGCCGCGACGACGATCGGCCACGAGGCGACGTCGGCCGCCTTCACGCCCGCCCTCGCCGACGAGGGGGCCTGCGCGACGATCGCGAGGGCGAGCATCGGCCCCAAATACGCGGTTCGTCGGCCTTGCTGGTCGCTCCACATGGCGGAAATCCTCCCCTGAAGACCCGGTGAGACGTCCCCGAGCGGTGGGCGTCGACTTGCAGGATAGCGTCGCCGGGCGCGACGATCATGGGTGCGGCGGGAGACGTCCCCGAGAAGATTCGGGGCACGTCCGCGAAGGAATGGCGTAGGGATTGCGGATGATCGATGACGTCGCATCGCTCGTCCGTCGACGGATCGAGTCCAGGATGAAGGGTCTCATGCTCCACCATTTCCCGTTCGACCCCCGCGCGGTGTTGGGCGTCTCGGCCGAGGCGTCTCCGGACGAGGTCCGCGACGCGTTCCGCGAGAAATCGAAGAAGCACCACCCCGACCTCGGCGGCGACGAGTGGGCCTTCCGGATGGTCGTGCGCGCCTACGAGGTGCTGAAGTCCACGGCCGACGGCGGCCCGCAAGGGGCCCCGGCCCCGACCGAGCCCCCGCCCTGGATGCGGCCGGCGGCCTCGGGGTTCTTCAACCAGGGCCGGTTCCCGTTCGGCGGCGGCGGCGCCGCCGCGACGGCGACGGCCGAAGCCCCCGAATCGGCGTCCGCCCCCCCGGAACCCCCCCGGGCCGACGCGCCGGGGATCTTCCAGGCGGTCGAGATCGAGCTGATCTGGATCCGCTTCGAGATGGCCGAAACGGCCGACGCCGCGCGGCGGGCCCCGGCCGAGGACGGCGACGGCGCCACGCTCAGCGTCTGCATGGTGGTCTCGTGGCCCCGCCGCTCGCTGGTCGCCCGGACGGCCGAATACGCCAACCTCGGCGAGACGCTCCACCACGTCATCGACGCCTTCAACGAGACCCGGCAGGGGGCGGCCCTGGCCGTGCGCTCGCGGATCGAGGACGGCCAGTTCGTCGGCTGGCTCAGCTTCCCCGACGTCGTCGCCGCCCAGTCCGGCTTCCTCGCCCTCCGCGACGGCCTCAAGAAGCACGACCTGAGCGTCCACCTCCAGACCCGCGACGAGATCATCCCCGCGAGCTGGGCGGGGTGAGGTCGGCGGATCGAGCCCACCCCCGACGTCGGGACCGGCGGGGGCGTCGACCCGAGCGCGATCCCGTGGCCGGCGAGCCGCGGCCGCGGCTGCAGGCCGGGCGGCGACGACGGAGGCGGACCGTCCCGACCATCCCCACCGCGGCGATCACGGCCGACACGATCGAAGCGGATTCCGGGACCACGCCGGCGGTCGGGCCGGAGACGAACCGGTCGAGCATCGGGGCGAGATCCGTGGACGAGATCGTCAGGGAGGCCACCGCGGCCGTCGAGATGAACCCTGCGAACGTCGGGGTGGTCGAAGGTCCGGGGAGGGCCGGCAGCACGTATATCTCCCCGGTGACGAGCGTGACCGTGAAGGTCCTATCGGCGAACGCTTCCGCGATCGACGCCCGCCTCCGGGCCGCGGTAGACACGACTCGCTTTTGAAGTCGTCGCGAACGTCCCTGGGACGGGACCCCGTCAGCCTTGCAGCGAAGGGCTGCAGGCCAGGCCGTGGAGCGCTTCGGCGAGCTTGGCCTTCAACATCCGGCCTTCGGCCACGGCCATCGTGATCTCGTAGAGACGATCGGTGGTCGACGCGTCCAGCACGACGCCGTTGAGGTCCAGGAAGACGACGGCGGCGGCCAGGCCGGCCCGCTTGTTGCCGTCGACGAACGGATGGTTCATGACCATGTGGAACAAATAAGCCGAAGCCATCGCGAACAGGTCTTCGTGCAGGTAGGACCCGCCGAAGGTGGCGGACGGCTGCGCGGCGGCCGAGGCGAGCAGGTTCCGGTCGCGAATCCCGTTCGACCCCCCGAAGGCCGCGACCTGATCGGCGTGGAGCTGGATCCCGTCGTCGACGTCGAGGAAGACGAAGTTCATTCCGCCAGCCTCCTGAATGCGGTCCCGTGCCGTTCGATGGCGCGCAAAGATGCCTCGCGGACCCGGGCGCGGTGGGCGTCCTCCGCGCCGGGACCTTCGACGGGGGTGAGCAGCAGGCCCTTTCCGTCGGCGGTGACATCGATCTCGACGAGCGAGCCGACCCTCAGGTTGAGACGGCTCAGCAGGAGGCCGTCGAGGACCAGCCCGCAGTCGTCGCCGATCGCCTGCAACGTCTTGATCATCCCCGCCTCCTCCCCCGTCGGCCGCGTGCCATCTCGATGATCCCTGGTCGCCCTGGAGTTCCGATCGTCGTCGAGCCGAGAAGGTTCATCAAGGAGCCGTCGGCGGGCCGAGTTTTCGGAACAAGACGAGTTTGGAGCCTGGGGGGTTCCGGCTGAATCCGTTGCAACGCGAAAACGGGTTGAGATTGCGGCTTCGGGCAAGGTGGTGAGGGCGGCGGTGGGCTATAATCCAAGCGACGCGGGCTGAAGCCGGGACGTCGACCGTTGGGATCGAGGCCGGTTGCGGGGGTCATGGCGATGGGGCGTTGGGGGCTCGGGTTGCTGGGCGCGGCGTTGCTCGCGGCGGGGGCCGTCTACTGGGGGCCTCGGCTGATCCAGGGCGTGGAGGAGCAGATCGTGGTGGGCCTGATCCACTCGCGGACCGGCCCGCTCGAGGTCGTCGAGGGCCCGATGCTGGACGCGGAGATCCTGGCCCTGGAGGAGATCAACCAGGCCGGGGGCCTGCTCGGCCGCCGGCTGACGTGGGTGGTCGCCGACGGCCGCTCCGACCCCGTGGTCTTCGGCCAGGAGGCCAGGCGGCTGATCGAGGTCGAGAAGGCGAGCGTGCTGTTCGGCAGCGCCACGGCGGCCTGCCGGCGGGCGATGGAGCAGTCGGCGGCGACCGCCAAGCGGATGGTCTTCTTCGCGACGGCCTACGAGGGGATGGAGGTCTCCAGCGACATCATCGGCACCGGGCCGATGCCGAACCAGCAGGCGGTGCCGGCGGTGTCGTGGTGCCTGGAGACGCTCAAGGCGAAGAAGTTCTTCCTGGCCGGGATCTCCGACGTCTCCTCGTATGCGATCCACGCGGTCGTCCGCGACCAGTTGAAGGCCGTGGGCGGGTCGGTCGCCGGCGAGGCGTTCGTGGGGCTCGACGGCTCGGGGATGGACGAGCTGGTCGCGGCGGCGAAGGCGTCGGGGGCGGACGTGGTGATCAGCTCGGTCGTGGGCGACGCCAACAAGGCGTTCTTCAACCAGATGACGGCGGCCGGCCTGACGGCCGAGACGCTGCCGGTGGTCTGCCTGCGGGTCTCCGAGGACGACCTGCGGCGGCTCCCCCCCGAGGAGACGACGGGACACTACGCGGCCTGGGCCTACTTCCAGTCGGTCGACGACGACGTGAACCGTCGGCTCGTCGAGCGGTTCAAGGCGAAGTACAAGAGCGACCGGACCGTGAGCGACCCGGCGGCCTCGGCGTACTACGCCGTCAGGCTCTGGGCCCAGGCGGTGGAGGAGGCGGACTCGGTCGAGTCGGTGGAGGTCCGGGAGCAGCTTTCCCGCCAGAGCGTCCAGTCGGGCGTGGGGGTCTTCTCGGTCGATCACGACATGTTGCACGTCTGGCGGCCGATCCAGGTGGGCAAGATCCGCAAGGACGGCCAGTTCGACGTCGTCTGGAATCTGCCCAAGGCGGTCCGGCCCGTCTCCTACCCGGTCTTCCGGAGCCGGGCCGTCTGGCAGGCCGCGCTCGCCCGGTGGAGGGCCACCGGCAAGCCCGGGATCGACGAGCCCGCGGCCGCGCCGCCCGCGAACCCGACCTCGGCGCGGCCGACGCCGACCGCGACGCCCCCGGTGGTCTGGGGGCCCCGGGGCGCGGTCCGATCGTCGGCCCCGCCGGCCGTCCGGTCGGCGGCGACGCCCCGGCCCGCCGTGCGCTGAGCGTCGCCGACCCGGCGCGGAAGAGACCCCCGAACCCACGGCCCGATCCTGATGCTGGAACGCCGCCCATGACTAAGCTCCGGTCCTTCCTCTCGCGGCTCGGCATCGCGACCCGGCTGATGCTCAGCTTCCTCGCGATCTCGCTGATCCCCTGCATCCTGCTCACGTTCCTGACCAACCGGCTGTCGACGCAGTCGCTGGAGAGGAGCCTGCGCAGCCAGCTCAGGGCGATCTCGGCTTCGAAGTCGCTGGAGCTGAACAACTTCATCCGCGAGCGTCTGGGGAACCTGGCGGTGCTGGGCCAGATCGCCACGACCCAGACCGCCGTGCAGGACCTGACCCGCGCCCTCGACTCGAACGACGCCGCGGCCGCGGCCGCCGTCGCGAAGCGAGCCGAGGGGGGGCTGCGGCTCTTCTGCGAGACCTACGGGTACGAGAACGTCTACATGTTCGACGTCGGCGGCCGGCTCCTGCACCGGCTGGAGGGCGGCCTGGAGCTGGGCCCGGGCCTCCTGACCGGGCCCCTGCGCGACAGCGAGCTGGCCCAGGTCTTCCTCCGCGGCCGGACGCTCTTGCAGGGGGTGGTCTCGGACTTCCAGGCCTACCCCGGCCTGCCCGCCCCGGCCCTGTTCATGGCGCAGCCGGTGCTCAAGGAGGGCGTCCTCATCGGCCTGGTGGTGCTGCAGGTGGGGAATCAGGAGATCTACCGGACCTTCCAGGACTACAGCGGCCTGGGCGAGACCGGCGAGGCGCTCGTCGGCATGCTGAAGGGGGGCGAGGTCACGTTCATCGCGCCGCTGCGGCACGACCCCGACGCCGCCTTCCGGCGTCGGATCCAGATGGGGGGCGGCCTTTCGCAGGCGGTCCAGCGGGCCGTTTTGGGGATGCACGGCTATGGCCCGGTGATCGACTACCGGGGCGAGCCGGCGATCGCCTCCTGGTCGTACATCCCCGCCTTCCGCTGGGGGCTCAACGTCAAGCAGGACCGGGCCGAGGCGTTCGCGCTGATCGACCGGCAGCGCTGGGTGGTCGGGCTCCTGCTGGCGGCGACGGCGGCCGTGGTCGCCTTCACGGCCTGGACGCTGGCGCGGTCGATCACCCGGCCGATCCGCCAGGCGGCCATGCTGGCCGACCGCGTGGCGGCCGGCGACCTGACCGCGTCGTGCCAGGAGGCCGCGCCGGGCGAGGTCGGGCTGCTGCTGACGGCGATCCGCAAGATGACCTTCGACCTCCGCTCGCTGATCGGCCGGATCCAGAAGTCGAGCATCGCCCTGCTCTCCACCGCCACCGAGATCTCGGCGACCTCCAAGCAGCAGGAGCAGTCGGTCTACGAGTACGGGGCCTCGACCAACGAGGCCGCCGCGGCCGTGAACGAGATCTCGGCCACGAGCCAGGAGCTGCTCAAGACCATGAACGAGGTCAACGTCGTGGTCCGCCAGACGGCGCAGCAGGCGGCGACGGGGCGGAACAGCCTGACGGGCATGGACCGGACGATGCGCCAGCTCGCCGAGTCGACCGGCTCGATCAGCTCGAAGCTGTCGGTGATCAGCGAGCGGGCGGCGAACATCAACATGGTCGTGACCACGATCACCAAGGTCGCCGACCAGACCAACCTGCTGTCGATCAACGCCGCGATCGAGGCCGAGAAGGCGGGCGAGTACGGCCTGGGCTTCCTGGTGGTCGCCCGCGAGATCCGCCGCCTGGCCGACCAGACGGCCGTCGCCACGCTCGACATCGAGCGGATGGTCAAGGAGATGCAGTACAGCGTCTCGGCCGGCGTGATGGAGATGGACAAGTTCAGCGAGCAGGTCCGCGCCGTGGTGTCCGAGGTCCAGCAGATCGGCGGCCAGCTGGGCGCGATCATCGCCGGCGTCCAGGGCCTCGACGAGCGCTTCGAGCAGGTGACCGAGGGGATGCGGGTGCAGTCCCAGGGCGCCGACCAGATCCGCGAGGCCATGCTCCGCCTCAGCGAGGTCGCCGGCCAGACCACGACCTCCATCCGCGAGTTCAACAGCGCCACCGACCACCTCCGCGAGGCCGTCGGCGGCCTGAAGGAGGAGGTCTCGCGGTTCGCCGTCGGCGGCCTGGACTCCCCCGGCCCGCTCGCCCTCGACGGCGGGCCGACGTCGCGGACGTCGTGAGCCGACCCGACCCGACCGGAGGCCGACCATGCTGCTCCTGACGTTCCGGGCCGCCGGCCAGCGCTACGCGGTCGACGCGGCGCGGGTCGTGGAGGTCGTCCCCCGGGTGCGGCTGCGGCCCCTGCCGCACGCGCCGGCGCACCTGGCGGGCGTGCTCGAATACCGCGGCGAGGTCGTCTCGGTGGTCGACGTCGGGATTCTCCTGGGCGGGCCGGCGGCGGCCGAGCGGCTGAGCACCCGCATCATCCTCGTCGACCGCACGCCCCCCGCCCCGGCACGACCCCGCGACGGGGCCGACGCCCGCGCCCGGGCCCCCTCCCGGCGGTCCCTGCTCGGGCTGGTGGCCGAGAACGTCGACGACCTCGCCCCCATCGACCCCGACGCGCTCACCCCTTCGCCCGTGTCGATCCCCGACGCCCCCTACCTCGGCGGCCTCGTCGAGACGGGCGGCGGCCTGGTCCAGTTCCTGCTCGTCGACCGGATCCTGGAGGCGACCCCTCGCGCCGGGACGGCCTCGCGTGATTGAATCCCGGCCCCGCACTTCCCTTCTTCCCGGAGGCTCGGGGGCGTATGCTGGAGGACGTCTCGACTCCCGACGCGGCCTCCGATGAGGCCCCAATCCCCACCCCCTGAAGGAGTCGCGGTCCCGACCACCATGCCCGACGGCCGGCACGTCCTCGACGCGATCCTGAACGAGCGGCTGGGGCTGGATCAAGCGTCCATCGGCTCGGGCCTGGTGCCGCGCGCGACGAGGGCGCGGATGCGGGCGACGGGGCTGGTCGAGCCCGCCGCCTACGCCGAGCTGGTCGCGCGGTCCGAGGCCGAGCTCCAGGCCCTGATCGACGAGGTCGTGGTCCCGGAGAGCTGGTTCTTCCGAGACGTCCTGCCGTTCGCCTTCCTCCACGGCCTGGCGCGCGAGGGCTGGACGGCCCGGCCGGCGCGCGAGCCCCTGCGGGTGCTGAGCCTCCCCTGCGCGGGGGGCGAGGAGCCCTTCTCCATCGCCGTGACGCTCGACGAGGCCGGCCTGGGGCCGGGGCGGTCCTGCATCGACGCCGTCGACGTCAGCGCCCGGCGGCTCGAGCACGCCCGCCTCGGGCTCTACTCGCTCAACGCCCTGCGGGGCGTGGGCCCGGACCGCGTCGCCCGCTGGTTCCGGATCCGCGGCGAGAACTTCGAGATCCTCCAGCCGGTCCGCGACCGCGTCCAGTTCCACCTGGGGAACGTCCTCGACGCCGCGCTCCTGGCCGACGTCCCGAAGTACGACGTGATCTTCTGCCGCAACCTGCTGATCTACCTGGCGCGGGACGCCCGCGCCCGGGCCGAGGCCAACCTGGAACGGCTGCTCGCCCCCGACGGCGTCGTCGTGATCGGCCACGCCGACACCCTGGGCGCGTCGGCCGCCGGCCGGGCGTTCGTGCTCGCCGCCGCCCGCGGCGCGTTCGCCTACCGTCGGCGGAAGCCCGGCGAGATCCCGCCGCCGCCCCTGGAGCTGGCCCTCCCCGCGCCGCCGCCGAGCCGCCCCGCCGCCTGGCCGCGCCAGCGGTCCCGAGCCTCGCCCGCCGGTCGCCGCCCGGCCCCGTCCCGACGCCGGCCCGCCCCCCGTCCGAGCCGGCTGAGGATCCGCGGCCCCTGCTCGAACAGGCGATGGAGCACGCGAACCAGGGGCGGCACGGCCAAGCGCTGGCCTGCTGCGAGCGCGAGGCCCGTCGCGCGGGGCCTTCGGCGGCGGTCTACGCCCTGATGGGGAGCATCCACCAGGCGGCCGATCGCCGCGCCGAGGCGGAGGCCTGCTTCCACAAGGCGATCTACCTCGACCCCGCGCACGACCAGGCGCTCCTTACGCTGGCCCTGATCGCCGAGCGTCGCGGCGACCTCGGAGCGGCGGCCGGGTTCCGCCGCCGCGCCGAGCGCGCCTTGAAGAATCGCGGCCCGCAGGCCGATACCAACAAGAAACCGACGCCGGGAGGCGCGACGCATGAATGAGCCCCGCACGATCGACGTCGCCGCCGCGCCGCCGGGGGACGCCGCCGGGGGCCCGCGCGACGACTGCTGGAACCGGATCGGGATCGGCGGCGACCGGAGCTGCCCCGAGCTGAAGGTGCACGTCCACTGCCGCAACTGCCCGGTCTTCGCCGCGGCCGCCAAGGCCTTCTTCGACCGCCCCGCCCCGCCCGGCTACCTCGACGAGTGGACCCGCTGGCTCAGCGACGAGGAGTTCTGCGCCGAGGAGCAGGCCGACTCCGACGCCTCCGGCCGCGACGCCGAGGGCCGGCGCAACGACGTCGGCGTCCTGATCTTCCGCCTGGGCTCGGAATGGCTGGCCTTCCGCACCCAGGCCGTCGTCGAGGCCGCCCTGCCCAAGCCGGTCCACCGCGTCCCCCACCGCAGCGGGGCCGTGCTCCGCGGCCTGGTCAACCTCCGCGGCCAGCTCCAGCTCTGCTTCTCGCTGTACGGCCTGCTCGGCGTCCCCGACCCGCAGGCGTCCCACGCCGCGGGCGGCGACGACCCGACCCGGGCCGCCGCCCGCGAGCGCCTGATCGTCCTCCGCGATCGCGAGCGCTCCGAGGTCTGGGCGTTCGCGGCCGACGAGATCCACGGCGTCGAGCATTTCCCGCGCAACGCCCTGCAAGGCGTCCCCTCGACGCTCGCCAACCCGGCCGTCAGCTACAGCCAGGCCGTCATCCCCTGGCGCGACCGCAGCGTGGGATTCCTCGACGAGGCCCGCGTCTTCGCCGCCCTGCGGAGCATCGGCCAATGAGCGACGACCTGAGCGGTTTCTCGATGATGGACCTCTTCCGCATGGAGGCGGAGGAGCGGCTGGCCGTGCTGTCGCAGGGCCTCGTCGGGCTGGAGTCGGACGCGTCGAGCGCCGCGATCGAGCCCCTGATGCGCGCGGCGCATTCCATCAAGGGGGCCGCGCGGGTCGTGGGCCTGGACGCGGCGGTGCGCGTGGCGCACTCGATGGAGGACGTGCTGGTCGCGGCCCAGAAAGGCAAGCTCGCGCTGCCGGCGGGCTCGATCGACGTCCTGCTGCGCGGGGTGGACTTCCTCACCGCCGTCGCCGACGTCAAGGACGCCGACCTGGAAGCCTGGCAGGCCGAGCACGCCGCCGAGGTCGATTCGCTGTGCACCGACCTGGCCGACGTCGAGGCCGGCAAGACCCCCGCCGCGGCCGTCGCCGCACCGCCCGCCCCGAAGGCCGCGCCGCCCCCCATGAAGCCGCCGGCCGACGACCTGAGCGGTTTCTCGATGATGGACCTCTTCCGCATGGAGGCGGAGGAGCGGCTCGCGGTCCTGTCGCAGGGCCTCGTCGGGCTGGAGTCCGATTCGTCGAGCGCCGCGATCGAGCCCCTGATGCGCGCGGCGCACTCGATCAAGGGGGCCGCGCGGGTCGTGGGCCTGGACGCGGCGGTGCGCGTGGCGCACTCGATGGAGGACGTGCTGGTCGCGGCCCAGAAAGGCAAGCTCGCGCTGCCGGCGGGCTCGATCGACGTCCTGCTGCGCGGGGTGGACTTCCTCGCCGCCGTCGCGGGCGTCACCGAGCCCGAGCTGGAGGCGTGGCAATCGGCGCGGGCGGACGAGGTCGAGGCGCTCTGCGAGACGCTCGCCGCGATCGAGTCCGGCGCGGCAACTCCCGCGTCCGCCCCGGTGCCGGCCGCTCCGGTCCCCGCGGCCGCGCCCGCCCCCGTCGTCCTCTCGTCGCCCGAGCCCGCCCCCGTCGAGGAGGTCGCGGGCCCCGCCCCCGAGCCGGCCCGGCCCGCGAAGCCCGCGGCCGCGGCGGCGTCGGGCGAGGCCGCCGACCGGGTGGTGCGGGTGACGGCCGAGAGCCTCTCGCGGCTGATGGGGCTGGCGGGCGAGTCGCTCGTGCAGACGCGGCGGTTCCGGCCCTTTTTGGACGACCTCCTGACCCTCAAGAAGCGGCAGACGGGGCTGCTGGAGATGCTCCAGGGCCTGGAGGATCGGATCGCCGCCGGCGCGGGGGCCGACGGCGGCCGGGCCGTCGAGCGCGCGCTGCTGGCCCGGGCCCGCGACGAGGCCTCGCGGTGCCAGGAGGGCCTGACGGGCTCGCTCGACGCGATCGAGGAGTTCGCGCGCAACGGCGAGGACATCTCGGGCCGGCTGCACCACGAGGTCCTGGCCAGCCGGATGCGGCCCCTGGCCGACGGCGTCCGCGGCTTCCCCCGGCTGGTGCGCGACCTCGCCCGGCAGGTGGGCAAGCAGGCCCGGTTCGAGGTCGTCGGCGAGGCCACGGGCGTCGACCGCGACATCCTCGACGGCCTCGACGCCCCGCTCAACCACCTGATCCGCAACGCGCTCGACCACGGCCTGGAGCCCCCCGACGACCGCCGCGCCGCCGGCAAGGACCCGGTCGGCACGATCCGCCTGGAGGCCCGCCACATGGCCGGCATGCTCCAGATCGTCCTCGACGACGACGGCCGCGGGATCGACGTCGAGCGGCTCCGCGTCAAGGTCGTCGAGAAGGGCCTGACCACCCCCCCCATGGCCGCGCGCATGACCGAGCCCGAGCTGCTCGACTTCCTCTTCCTGCCCGGCTTCTCGACCAAGGACGCGGTCACCGAGATCTCGGGCCGGGGCGTCGGCCTGGACGTCGTCCAGACGATGGTCCAGGCGGTGCGCGGCAGCGTCCGGGTCTCCAGCCGCCCCGGCCGGGGGACGCGGTTCACGCTCCAATTGCCGCTGACGATGTCGATCGTCCGGGCCCTGCTCGTCGAGATCGCCGGCGAGCCGTTCGCCTTCCCGCTCAACCGGATCGACCGGATCACGACCGTCGCCGACGACGAGCTGATCGAGCTGGAGGGGAAGCCGCACATGCGGATCGACGGCCAGCCCGTGGGCCTGGTCGAGGCCTCGCGGATCTTCGAGCTGGAGTCGACCCCGCGGCCCCCGGGGCGGATGCCGGTCGTGGTCGCCAGCGACCGCAGCCACCGCT
Organism: Paludisphaera mucosa; assembly: GCF_029589435.1. Lineage (NCBI taxonomy): Bacteria > Pseudomonadati > Planctomycetota > Planctomycetia > Isosphaerales > Isosphaeraceae > Paludisphaera > Paludisphaera mucosa. Next base: position 1,083,808 of record NZ_JARRAG010000002.1, read on the forward strand.
TCGGCGTGGTCGTCGACCGGTTCCTGGGCGAGCGCGACCTCCGCGTCGCCCCGCTCGACGCCCGCCTGGGCCGCGTGCCCAACCTCAACAGCTCGTCCGTGCTGGAGAACGGCTGGCCCGTCCTGATCGTCGACGTCGAGGACCTGATCCGCTCGATCGACAACCTGCTGGGGGGCCGCCGCGTGGGCCGGCTGGGCGTCGAGTCGCTCGCCGCCGCGTCCGCCGAGCGCCGGGCCCGGCGTGTGCTGGTGGTCGACGACTCGATCACCGTCCGCGAGCTGGAGCGCCAGCTGTTGGAGAACCAGGGCTACCAGGTCGACGTCGCGGTCGACGGCGTCGACGGCTGGAACACCGTGCGCACCGGCCGCTACGACCTCGTCGTCAGCGACGTCGACATGCCCCGCATGGACGGCATCGAGCTGGTCTCGCTCATCAAGAAGGACCCCCGCCTGCGGACCATCCCCGTCGTCATCGTCTCGTACAAGGACCGCGAGGAAGACCGCATCCGCGGCCTCGACGCCGGCGCCAACTTCTACCTCACCAAGAGCAGCTTCCACGACCAGACCTTCCTCTCCACCGTCGTCGACCTGATCGGCGAGGCGCGGGAGTGACGGTTCACGAGGGCCTCCTCGAAGCGCCGTGACCCTCATCCGGCCGTCCCAGCCGCCTTCTCCCGGGGGGAGTAGGATGAGGCCGTCGAACTCCGATGTCGGGCTTTCATTTGACGGCGGCGGCTCCCAGTTCGATAATGATCGAAGCGTCGCCGCCACTGGCCGCGGCCCGCGAGAGGAGCTTCGGTTGACCGACAAGCAGTTCGCCCAGATCGCCCGCGCGCTCGCCGAGCCGCGCCGGATCTGCATCCTCAAGCAACTCGGATCCTCCGAGGGCCCCACCGCCTGCGCGGCGCTGCAGGAGGCCCACAGCGTGAGCGCGGCCACCATCTCGCATCACATGAAAGAGCTGGAGACGGCCGGCCTCATCGAGATCGTCCGCGAGGGCAAGTGCGCCAACCTCGTCTTCCGCCGCGACGTCCTCCGCGCCTACCTCGACCGCCTCGCCGAAATCTGACCCCGCTCCCGCTCTCCGACGCCCCCGCTTGACTTCCGTTGGGACACTTCGATAATCATCCAACGGTCGAAGTGTAAACGGGTCTCAAGCGGAGGACGATCGATGGGCAAGCTGACGGGCAAGGTGGCCGTGGTGACGGGCGCGTCGAAGGGGATCGGCGCGGGGATCGCGAAGGCGCTCGCGGCCGAGGGGGCGGCGGTCGCGGTGAATTTCGCGTCCGACCGGGCGGGCGCGGAGCGGGTCGTCGCGGAGATCGAGAAGGGCGGCGGCAAGGCGTTCGCCGTCCAGGGGGACACGTCGAAGGCGGCCGACGTGGCGCGGGTCTTCGCGGCGGCGCGGGAGGCCTTCGGCCGGCCTTCGGTGGTCGTGAACAACGCCGGGGTGTTCAGCTTCGGCCCCTTCGAGGAGGGGACCGAGGAGAGCTTCCGCCGGCACTACGACGTCAACGTCCTGGGGCCGTTGCTGGTCGTCGGCGAGGCCCTGAAGCACTTCGGGCCCGAGGGCGGCAGCGTCGTCAACGTCAGCTCGGTGGCCGCCACGAGCCCGCCGCCGGGGGGCGTGATCTACTCGTCGACCAAGGGGGCCCTCGACACCATCACCCTGGGCCTGGCCAGGGAACTCGCCCCGCGGAAGATCCGCGTCAACGGCGTCAGCCCCGGCTACACCGAGACTGAGGGGGCGAAGTCCATCACGGGCATCGACGACGCGATCATCCAGCAATTCGTGGCCCAGACCCCGCTCGGCCGGGCCGGCCAGCCGCTCGACATCGCCAAGGTCGCCGTGTTCCTGGCCTCCGACGACTCGGCCTGGATCACCGGCGAGACGCTCCGCGCCGCGGGCGGGCAGAGATGAGCCGGCGCTGAAGGGCGCGAGCGGCGATCGCCGCGAAGCCCTGTGGGACGTTCCGTCGTGGATCGATCGAGGTCGAAAGAAAGGGAGGCGACGATGGCGAGGCTCAAGGACAAGGTGGCGGTGATCACCGGGGCGACGTCGGGGATGGCCCTGGCGACGGCCAAGCTGTTCGTGGAAGAGGGGGCGTACGTCTACATCACGGGACGCCGCAAGGAGAACCTGGACGCGGCCGTGAAGGCGATCGGCCGCAACGTCACCGGCGTGCAGGGGGATGCGTCGATCCTCGCCGACCTCGACCGCTTGTACGAGACGGTCGAGAAGGAGAAGGGGAAGATCGACGTCCTGTTCGCCAGCGCGGGGACCGGCGAGTTCGCCCCCATCGGCGGGGTGACGGAGGAGCAGTTCGACAAGGTCTTCGGCCTGAACGTCCGGGGGACGCTCTTCACCGTGCAGAAGGCGCTGCCGCTGTTCAGCGACGGCGGGTCGATCATCCTCAACGGCTCCATCGCCGCCTCGATGGGCCTGGCGAACTTCGGCGTCTACAGCGCGAGCAAGGCCGCGCTCCGCTCGTTCGCGAGGACCTGGCTCCTCGACCTGAAAGATCGCAACATCCGCGTCAACGTCCTCAGCCCGGGGACCATCGACACCCCCATCCTGGAAGGCGTGCCGCCCGACATGCTCGCCGAGTTCGTGAAGATGATCCCCCGGGGGACGATGGGCCGGCCCGAGGAGATCGCCACCGCCGCGCTCTTCCTGGCGTCGAGCGACTCCAGCTTCGTCAACGGCAGCGAGCTGTTCGTCGATGGCGGCACGGCGCAGGTCTGAACGCGCGGCGTCCGCGGCTCTCGTTTCGATGGAGACTCTTTGGCGAGGGAGACGGCTCATGGGCAAGCTGACGGGCAAGGTGGCGGTCGTGACGGGGGCGTCGAAGGGGATCGGCGCGGGGATCGCGAAGGCGCTCGGGGCCGAGGGGGCCTCGGTGGTCGTGAACTACGCCTCCAGCAAGGAGGGGGCGGACCGGGTCGTCGCCGCGATCGAGGCCGAGGGGGGCAAGGCGGTCGCGGTCCAGGGGGACGTGGCCAGGGCGGCCGACGTCAAGCGGCTGTTCGAAGAGACGAAGAAGGCCTTCGGCAAGCTGGACGTGCTGGTGAACAACGCCGGCGTGTTCGACTTCGCGCCGCTGGACGAGGTGACGGAGGCCGAGTACCGCCGCCAGTTCGACGTCAACGTCCTGGGGACGCTCCTGAGCACGCAGGAGGCGGCGCGGGCGTTCGGCCCCGAGGGGGGCAGCGTGATCAACGTCGGCTCGGTCGTGGGCCTCAACCCGCCGCCGAACGCGGTGGTCTACTCGGCGACGAAGGGCGCGGTGGACACGATCACGATCGGGCTCTCGCGCGAGCTGGGGCCCCGGAAGATCCGGGTCAACGCCGTCAACCCCGGCGGCACCGAGACCGAGGGCGTCCACCGGCTGGGCGTCATCGGCAGCCCCATGGAGCAGGAGATGGTCGCCGCGACGCCGCTGGGCCGGCTCGGCCAGCCGGAGGACGTCGCCAAGGTCGCGGTCTTCCTGGCGTCCGACGAATCGACGTGGCTGACGGGCGAGCGGATCAGCGTCTCGGGCGGCTGGCGGTGAGCCTCGCGGCGAAATCGGCGGCGCCGGGGCGGGCCGTCGCCGATTTCGCTGTATCTCGGGATGGACTTGCGGCCTAGAATAAGACACGGCTTCGAGGTCGAGGCGGTCGCACGTCCTCCGGGGTGACATGCATGCGGGTCGGAATCGTCAACGATTCGATGATGGCTCGCGAGGCGCTCCGGCGCGTCGTGGCGTCGGCGGGCGGGCTCGAGGTCGCCTGGACCGCGCGCGACGGCGCGGAGGGGGTCGAGCAGGTCCGCGCCGACATGCCGGACCTGGTCCTCATGGACCTCTTCATGCCCAAGATGGACGGCGTCGAGTCCACCCGGCGGATCATGAAGGAGACCCCCTGCCCCATCCTCGTCGTCACGGCCACGGTCAGCGGCCAGATCGACAAGGTGTACCAGGCGATGGGCTTCGGCGCGCTCGACGCCGTGGACACGCCCGTGCTGGGGGCCTGCGGCGACTGCTCCGGCGGGGCCGACCTGCTGCGGAAGATCGAGACCGTGGGCAAGCTGATCGGCAAGTATCAGCCGCGATGCCCCTCGTGGACCCCCCCGCCCGCGCCGCCGACGACGATCAGCCGCGAGCCGCTGCTGGTGCTGGGGGCCTCGACCGGCGGGCCGTTCGCGGTGGCCGAGATCCTCAAGGGCCTGCCCCGAAACTGGGACGTCTGCACGACGATCGTCCAGCACGTCGACGCCTTCTTCGTGGCGGGCCTGGCCGGCTGGCTGAGCGACCATTCCGGCCGCCGCGTCGAGCTGATCCGCGAGGGCGACCGCCCCGCGCCGGGCAAGTTCCTGCTGGCGGCCACCGGCGACCACCTGGTGCTCTCCCCCGACGGCCGGCTCGGCTACTCGGCCGAGCCCAAGTCGGCCTGCTACCGGCCGTCGGTCGACGTCTTCTTCCGGAGCGTCGCCCTGAACTGGCCCGGGCTGGGCGTCGCGGCCCTGCTGACCGGCATGGGCCGCGACGGTGCCGAGGGCCTGCTGGCGCTCCGCCGCCGGGGCTGGCGCACCATCGCGCAGGACGAGGCGACCTCGATCGTCTGGGGCATGCCCCGCGCCGCCGTCGAGATCCTCGCCGCCGAGGTCGTCGCGCCGCTCGACCGCGTCGCCGCCGAGGTCGCGCGGGGGCTGTCGGCCTTGAATCGGGCCGAGGCGCAGGCGCAGGGCCCTCGGCGCTGAAACAATAGGGTCCATTCGTCCGTCCGATCACCCACCCACGCGACGACTCGACAGGACCGCGGCGACCGAGGCCCCGGAAGACCCCCATGAGCAACGACGCCCATTTCACCGAGCACAAGATCACCGTCCTGCTGATCGACGACCAGGCGATGATCGGCGAGGCCGTGCGCCGGATGCTCGCCGGCGAGGCCGACATCGAGTTCCACTCCTGCCGCGACGCCACCAGGGCCCTCGACGAGGCCGCCCGCATCAAGCCGACGGTGATCCTCCAGGACCTGGTCATGCCCGACATCGACGGCCTGACCCTGGTGAAGAACTTCCGGGCCCAGGAGCAGACCCGCGACGTCCCGATGATCGTGCTGTCGACCAAGGAAGAGCCCGCCGTCAAGGCCGAGGCCTTCGCCCTGGGCGCCAACGACTACGTCGTCAAGCTCCCCGACCGCCTCGAGCTGATCGCCCGCATCCGCTACCACTCGCGCGGCTACATCGCCCTGCTCCAGCGCAACGAGGCCTACACCGCGCTGCAGGAGAGCCAGAAGCGGCTCTCCGACGAGGTCCGCCAGGCCGAGCGCTACGTCGAGTCGCTGCTCCCCGAGAAGCTCAAAAAAGGGAAGATACTGACCGACTGGCGGTTCGTCCCCTCGGCCGAGCTGGGGGGCGACTCGTTCGGCTACCACTGGCTCGACGACGACCACTTCGCCTTCTACCTGCTGGACGTCAGCGGCCACGGCGTCGGCGCGGCCCTGCTGTCGGTCTCGGCCATGAACGCGCTGCGGTCGCAGGCCCTGCCCAACACCGACTTCCGCAACCCCAGCCAGGTGCTCTACGCGCTCAACAACGCCTTCCAGATGGACCAGCAGAACGGCCTGTACTTCACCATCTGGTACGGGGTCTTCCACAAGTCCACCCGCCGCGTGGTCTACTCGGGCGGGGGCCACCCGCCGGCCGTCCTCATCGACGGCCCGTCGCGCGACGCGGTCAAGCTCGAGATGCTGGAGTCGCGGGGCCCCATGATCGGCGCGATGACCGACATGGAATACGCCTCGGGCGAGACGACCCTGAGCGACTTCGCGCGGGTCTACCTCTTCAGCGACGGGGCCTACGAGATCGAGCGCGCCGACGGCACCCTCTGGCCCTTCGGCGAGTTCATGGCCTTCATGGGCCAGGGCCCCTTCGACGACCCCGCCGCGCCCAAGATGGACGCCCTCGTCGCCCACGGCCGCGCCCTGATGGGCCACGACGACTTCGCCGACGACCTCTCCATGGTCGAGCTGACCTTCCTGCCGTGACGAGGGGCCGCCTTGGGAACTCCGGATGACGCCGACCACGGCGCCGGGCGCGGGCGCCCGCCACGCGCGCGACGGCTGCTTCGTCGGGCCCTCGGCCTCGTCGGCCCGGGCCTCATCGGTCTGAACTCGGCGGCGCTCGTCGGTTTCGCGGCGCGGGACCGTTCCGCTCCCCTCGCGATGCTCCTCTACTTGCCCCTCCTGCCCCTGGGGATCGCGGCGACGGCGTTCGCTCTCGCGCACCGGGGCGGATCGGCGAGGTGGCCGCGGTACGTCCTCGCCGCGCTCGGCCTCGCGGCGATCGTCGGCTCCGGCTCCACCATGATCGGAAGAGGTCCGACGTCGTCGTCGACCCCCCCCGCGGCCCCGGGCGGAGAGGTCCGGCTCCTTCACTGGAACGTGCTCTGGGGAGGCCGACCGCGCACGGACGCGAGCTGGAGATCGATCGAGGATGCGATCCTCCGGGACGCGCCGGACGTCGTCGTCCTCAGCGAGGCGCCGCCCGATGCACGGCTCGAATCCCTGCAAGGCCGGCTGGGGGCCGGATGGTCCCGGACTCAGGTCGGGCATGACCCGGGCGACCCGTACTGGTTCAAGCTCGTGGCGCTCTCCCGGTGGCCGGTGGCGAGCGGGCGGACGGTCCTGATCCGCAACGGGACCGCGATGGACGTCCGGGTGGAGCGGCCCGGGCGGCCGATCCGCCTGCTGGTCGTCGACGGCCGGAGCAAGATCACGCAACTTCGGACCCCGATGCTGCTCGACGTCGCCGACGCGTGCCGCGCCGCGTTCGCGGCGGGCGACCCGTACGACGTCGTCGCCGGCGACTTCAACGCGGTCAGTCGCAGCATCGGGTTCGACGCCCTGCGGTCCGCGGCGGGCGGGTACGAGCCGGCCTCGGCGTCGTCCACCGGCTGGCGCGGCACCTGGCCGATGCCGTCGCCGGTCTACGACATCGACCACGTCTGGGTGAACGCCGCCTGGCGGGTCGCAGCCTGCTCGCTGTTCGCGAACCTCGCGTGCGACCATCGCGGGCAGCTCGTGCGATTGACGCCCCCGAGGCCGCCGGCCGACGGTTCGGTGGACGCGCCCCAGCCCCCGGCGGGCCTCGTGGCCGAGCCCGACCGGGCCGCCGTTCGAGGACCGAAGATGGCGCGCGGGACGCACGCGTCGTCGCGGCGGCCCGGCTTTACGACCCGCAGGGCCGCCTCGGGGCCTTGAGGACGAGGGCGTCGCCGAAGGGCCATCCGGGGCGATGCGGGCGGCGAGCGCCCCGGATGGGAGGACTCTGCTGCAACCTGGATCTCAGCCGAACCGGGCGTCGAGGCCGTTCGGCGACGTCCGTAGCATGGCGTCGTCGTCCTTCTTCATCTCGCCTTCGGGCTTGTCGCCTTTCTTGTCGTGATCGTCGTTGTCGTCGCCGTCGGGCTTGGGCTTCTCGGACTTGAGGTCCTTGAGGGCGTCGAGGAGGCTGTCCATCTTGGCCTCGAGCGCGTCGAGGCGGCGGTCGGCGTCGTTCTCGGCGGGGCGGGCGGCCGGGCCGGGGCCAGGTCCGGGGCGACCGGGGCCGGGGCCGGGACGGAAGCCGGGGCCGCCGGGGCGAGGGCCGATGCGGCCGCGGAGCGGGTTCGGCTTGCGGGCTTCGCGGTTCTGACGCTCGGACTGCTGGAGGCTGCGCTGGGCCTCGCGGAGCTGCTGTTGAAGCTCGCGGACCTGGCGACGGGCCTGGGACAGGTCGTCCTCCTCGGGCTTGGTCTCGGCGTCGGGCTTGTCGGCGTCGGGCTTGTCGGCGTCGGCCTTGGGTGCGAGGTCGCCCAGCTCGCCGCGGAGGCGCTCGCGCTCGGACTCGAAGCGCTTGCGGAGGGCTTCGCGGGCCTCGCGGCGGGGCTTCTCCAGGCCCTCCTTCAGCTCTTCCTGGGCCTCGCGCCAGGCGTCGCGGGCCTGGCGATCGACCGGCCCGCCTTCCTGGAAGGCGCGCTTCAGCTCGTCGCGGGCCTGTTCGAGGGCGGCCTTGACGTCGTCCGTCGAGACGTCGTCTTTTTTGAGGGTCTCGGTGACGGCCGAGGCGGCGTCGGCGAGCGCCTTGCGGACCTCGTCGGCGACGGGCTCGGCCTTCGCGCTCAGCCGCTCCGCCAGCTCCTGGATCTTCTTCGTCAGCTCCTCGACGGTCGCCTCGGGGCTCGGTTGGTCGTCGTCGTCGCCGTCCGCGGCGGGGGCCTGGGGAGCCTCAGGCGCCTCGGGAGCTTCGGACGCGACGGGGGCTTCGGGCGGGGCCGGCGGTCCCGGAGGTGCGGGGGGGGCCGGGCGTTCGCGGGGCGGCCCGTCTTCGAAAACCGGGGCGGCCATGACCGGGGCGAGCAGGAAGGCCAGGCCGAGCAGGCCGAGACCCCCCATCATCTTCAACGTCCTGGAAACCTGCGGGCGATCGAGCATGTTCCATCCTCCCCAAGGGCTGTCGGTGCGAATCGTTGCGGTTCTGCGGGGTCCCGGCCGCGTCGCGCCGGGGCCTTTTCGACGGAGTTGCTTCTGGTGCATTCGCCGAGCCGCCCCCCTTTATTTCGAATCGCCGGCCGTCGCCCCGTCACGGGGCCGGCGACGACGCCTCGGGGGCCAGGCCGAGCAGGCGTTCGACGGCCAGGCCGACGTCGGGGGCGCGCATGAGGGACTCGCCGACGAGGATCGCGGCCACGCCCGCCTTCTCCAGGCGTTCGACCTGCGCGCGGCGGTGGATGCCGCTCTCGCTGACCAGCAGGACGCCGTCGGGGATCGCGTCGCGGACGCGCAGGGTGCGGTCGAGGTCGGTCGTGAAGGTGTGCAGGTCGCGGTTGTTGACGCCGACCAGGTCGGCCCCGGCGGCGAGGACGCGGGGGAGGTTCGCCGGGTCGTGGAACTCGACGAGCGCCGCCATGCCCAGCCCGCGGGCGCGGTCGAGGAGCCGGGCCATGGTCGCGTCGTCGAGGATCTCGGCGATCAGCAGGACCGCGTCGGCTCCGGCCACGCGGGCCTCGACGACCTGGTACTCGTCGATCAGGAAGTCTTTGCGCAGCAGCGGGATCGCCACCGAGGCCCGGATCCGCGCCAGGTAGGACAGGTGGCCCTGGAAGTAGGGGACGTCGGTCAGCACGCTGATGCACGAGGCGCCGTGGTCCTGGTAGGCGCGGGCGATCGTCACCGGCTCGAAGTCCTCGCGGATCACCTGGACCGACGGGCTCGCCTTCTTCACCTCGGCGATGAGCGAGATGGCCCCGCGGCCGTCCAGGGCCGCCCGGAAGTCCCGCACGGGGGGGGCCTCGGCGGCCTGCGCCTCCAGCTCTTCCAGGGGCATCCGCCGCAGGTTCGAGGCCACTTCGCGCCGCTTCGAGGCGACGATCTCGTCGAGGATGCTCGGAGTCATGGGTTCGTCTTGTCAGGAAAAGATCGGTGGTGTTACAAACCGAGGGTCGCACGTTTGCGATGAAAAGGGTTGGCTTCGGACCTGCGAAGCTCTGGATTCCAGGCCGGTTTTGGCGATCGTATGAGGCGGCCGCGGGAAACTTCCGGCTTGACGTCTTGCGGATCCGGCGCGAGCGCCGCTAAAGTCGGCGGAACATCGAGGCCGCGAGATCAGGACGATTCCCCTTCTTCCGAGCCGTCGCCTTCGGCGCCGGCTGGCCAGCTTAGCGAATCGCGAGGTTTCCAGCAAACACGGACGTATCCGGAGCGTGGGCTTGAGGGACCGCCATCCTGCGCGGAAGGCCTCGGCCCGCGGGCGAGATAAGGAGATCAGGATGACCACCGTCGCGCACTGCCCCAATCCTTCGTGCGGCCGCATCTCGCAACTGGGGGACGACCCCCTGGGCCGGATCTTCCGGTGCCCCCGCTGCCTGACCAAGCTGAGGCCGGGCGACCCGGCCGGCTCGGGCTCGGGATGGACGCTCGCCGCCCCCCGGCGCGCGGCCGTCGCCCGCTCGACGTCGGCCTCGTCTTCGACCTTCCGGACGGGCTCCGGATCGGGCTCGGGCGGCGTGGCCGTGCTGGCCCGCCCCGTCGCGGCGACCGCGCCGGGCGTGACGGCCGAGAGCGGCGAGTTCCGGGTCGCCGCCTTCGAGCCGGGCGACGGCTTCGACGAGCCCTGGGACGACCTGGCCGAGGCCGCCTCGGGCTTCGAGTGGAACGAAAGCTCCTACGCGGTGCCCGCGCTGGGGCCGGCGGACGGCTCGCGGACGGGGGCCTTCGCGGCCCTGCGACGGCCCGAGCCGGAGGGGCGGACGAGCGACGGCGAGGCCGAGGGCGGGGCCGACGAGCGGGGCCTGGGCCGGTTCCGGATCATGAGCCTCCTGGGCGAGGGCCGGCACGCGACGGTCTACCGCGCCTTCGACCCCACGCTGGAGCGCCAGGTGGCCCTCAAGCTGATGCGCGACGAGGCCCCCCGGTCGTCGCGGGCGCAGGAGCGGTTCCTGGGCGAGGCCCGCGCCCTGGCGAGGCTGAAGCACCCCGGGATCGTCTCGATCTACGAGGCCGGCCGCGATGGCGATCGGCTCTACCTGGCGCTCGACCTGATCGAGGGCCGCAGCCTGGCCGACGTGCTGGCCGAGGGCCGGCTCTCGCACCGCCGGGGCGCCGAGATCGTCGCCGACCTGGCCGAGGCCCTGGAGTACGCCCACGGCCTGGGGATCGTCCACCGCGACGTCAAGCCGGCCAACGTGCGGATCGACGCCCGGGGCGGCGTCCACCTGATGGACTTCGGCATCGCCCACCGCCCGGACTCGCCCGAGGCCTCGGCCGCGGCCCCGGGGTCGATCGTCGGCACCCCCGCCTACCTCGCCCCCGAGCAGCTCGCCGGCGAGCGGCCCGAGGCCCTGCCGGCGAGCGACCAGTACAGCCTGGGCGCGGTCCTCTACGAGCTGCTCTGCGGCCGCCCCCCGTTCGACGGCCCGGCGTCGTCCGTCCTGGCCCGCGCCGCCGCCCACGAGCCCCCCTGCCCGGCCGCCGTCGACCCCCGCGTCCCGCGGCCGCTGGCGGAGATCTGCCGCAAGGCGACGGCCAAGAAGCCCGGGCGCCGCTACGCGTCGTGCCAGGACCTCGCCGCCGACCTCCGCCGCTGGCTCCGCGGCGAACGCCCGCAGGCCCACCGCCGCGCCTGGTTCGCCTGAGCGAACGCGCGGCCGCGCGGTCGTCACGTCAGGGGCGGTTTTTTCAGGGCCTTCCGGGCGGGATTCGGCTACTCTCGGGGGGGGCGGGAAGCGGTCGATTTCGCAACGGCGTGAATCCGCCGACTGGACCCAGGGAGTGTAGGTGCAGCCATGCGATGGCCCCGCTTCCGATTCGGCATCCTGACGATGACGATCCTCGTGATGATCTCGGCCGTCGTCCTGACCGCCTGGAACCTGGTGCCGCGAGCCCTTGATCCATTCCTGGGCGACCGCTCGGGGACCATCCCGGAACGCTGGGTCAGCGGCGGGGCGGCTCGTTACTTCGCCGTGAGAGCCGTCCTCGCCGGGATGGTCGCCTCGCCCTTTTCCTTCGCCATCGCCCTGGCTCTCAGGCCGCCGCCAGGGGGCCGTACCGGGCGACGAGCGGCGATGCGGTGGCTGGGCGTCGCCGCCGGCCTGGCGGCTTGTGGTCTGGCGATTTTGAATTGCCCGCTGGATGGGATGCGCATCGCGTGGCTTCTGAGGGACGGCTCCGGGGTGTCCTTCTACCACCAGTACCGCTTCTGGCCGGGGGCGCACGTCACGCCCTGTCTCGAATTGACGACGCCCGCCGGGAGGTCCCGCTCCTACCCGATCGCCAGGAATACTCGATACCAGGGGCTGCCACTCCTGCGTACGAACGCGGAGCAGAAGACGATCTGGCTCATCGACGACCCCGATGCGCGAGCCCGGCGCGGCGGGGTGTGGTGCTCGATCGATCGCACGACCGGCGACTTCGTCGCCGCGGGCGGGCCTTATCAGGCGGGCGTGGGCGAGACCTCGGGCTTCCCGCCATCACGATGAGTCCTCCGGGCTCCGTCGCATGGCTGGGTCGCTGATGCTCCTTCGCCGACGAACTGCGCAAGCCATGCCGACCGATGAGGCTCGGCCGGCTGTCACGCAGATCTCGCCCTGTCGTCGGGGGCTGGCATACGCTTATATAAAAAAACCGCCTTTTCCACGAAGGCTTCCTCGACGAGCCCGCCCTGCGAGGGGCCTGCGGCCGGCGCGACGTCGGCGTCGAGTCCCGAGACCTGCGGCGCCTTTGAAGGCGTCCCGAGGATTTTCGCGCGTCGCGAGTTGGCTCCCGCCCTCGCGACGGGCGATATTTCAGGCGGGAGGACGCGCCGCCATGCCGATCGAGATGGAGCGGGCCGCCGCGACGACGTCGCTCGCGCCGGCCGGCGAGGAGTCGTCGGGCCCGCCCAGGCTCCTGGTCGTGGACGATTCGGAGTTCGAACGCCGTTGCATCGCCAGGCTGCTCGACGACTTCGACGGCCTCCGCGTCGAGTACGCGCCGGGAGGGCTCGCCGCGCTGCAGGCCCTCGAACGCGACCCGCCCGACCTGATCTTGACCGACCTGATCATGCCCGGCGTCGACGGCCTGGAGCTGGTCCGCCGGGTCCATGCTTCGCGGCCGGGACTGCCGGTCATCCTGATGACCGCCTTCGGCGGCGAGGGGGAGGCCGTCCGGGCGCTCCGCGCCGGCGCGGCGGACTACCTACCCAAGGCCCGTCTGGGCCAGGACCTGGCGGCCACGCTGCGGCGCGCCCTCGACGGGTTCACAGTCGACCGCCGCCGCAATCGCCTCTTGCGGCGGCTGCACGGCCGGACCTCGACCTTCGAGCTGGAGAACGACCCCGAGCTGGTCGAGATGCTCGCCCGCCTCCTGGCCGAGGAGGTCGCCGGCCTCGACCTGCTCGACGGCTCGGGGCGGATCCGCCTGCAGGTCGCCCTGCAAGAGGCCCTCGCCAACGCCCTGTACCACGGCAACCTGGAAGTCGACTCGGCGCTCCGCCAGGAGGACGAGGCGGTCTTCTACGGCCTGGCCGAAGAGCGCCGCCGCCAGGAGCCCTATCGGTCGCGGCGGATTCGCGTCCACGCCTCCCTCGACCGCCGGGCCGCCGACTTCGAGATCGCCGACGACGGCCCCGGCTTCGACACCGGCCGCGCCGACCGTCCGATCGAGGCCGAGGACCTGACTCGCATCGGCGGCCGGGGCCTGCTCCTGATGCGCACGTTCATGGACGAGGTGGCGTACAACGCCCGGGGGAACGTCGTCACGCTGACGAAACGCTTCGCCCCGGGCCGGGCCCGTTGAGGCCGCCCGCGTCGACCGCCACGCGACTCAATCAGTCTCAGGAGGTGGGCGTGGAGAAGATGGGGAATTGCTCGTGCGTCCAGACGAGCAGCTTCTGGATCGCCTCCTGCCGTCGCTGATCCCGGTCGCGGTCGCGCACGGCGGCCTTGTAGTTCCGCTCGGCCGTGATCTGCGCGTCATACACCTCTTTCAAGCCCGGGTGAAGCAAGAGGTTTTCGCGGGGTGGGAGCGTGGGCGGGAGCTTGGTCACAGGATCGGACGGGGCTTCGCCTGCGATCCTTCGCCACTGGCGGACGATCGTGGTGAGGGTGTCGTTAGCGATTTCGAACTTCGCCTCGGAGCCCTCGGCCTCCCGCTCGGCCTCGTCCTTCATGTCCTGGAGGCGGCCTTCCAGAACCTGGACCTGCTCCAGGATCTCCTCCAGCCCCCGTTCGGGGGAGGCGACGCCGTTCTTCTTCAACGTCTCGGCGCGGGTCATCCGCCGATGGGCGATCCGGAGCTGCGCCTCGATCTCCCGCAGGCCCCGCGCGGCCTGGGCCGGCGGATCGGGCGGATCGGGCGGGACCGGGGCGTCGGAGGCTTCCACGGCCTCCGCGGCGGCGGCCCGTGCGGGCGGATCGGGCGGGACTGGGGCGTCGGGGGCTTCCACGGCGTCCGCGGCGGCGGCCCGTGCGGGCGGTGAGGGAGGTGAGGGAGGTCGAGGGGGAACCGTCTCCGGGAATTGATCGAGGAGCCGGTCGAGCTTCTTCTCCATCGCGTCGAGCCGGGCTTCGACCGACCTGGGGGCGGCCTTCGCGTCGGGCGGCTGCTCGGCCCGGGGCGCGGGCGCTTCGAGCGCGCCGGGGACGACCGCCAGGGCGCCGGCGGTCAGGCCGACGGCGGCGACCGCGAATCCGAAGAGCTTCCACAGGGGCGGGGACGTCGACATGAGCACTCCTTGGGCCAGGGCCGCGGCGGGCCATCGGGCCGACGCGGGGGATGATGCGAACAGGCCGCCGAGGCCCGCGGCGAGGCCCGCGAACCGGCCGGCGGCGGCGACCGTCGCCGCCACGAGCGACGACGGGACGAGCGGGACGGCGGCCAGGTCCGCCCGCGCCAGGACCAGGCAGGCGGACGCGTCGACGCCCCGGCGCGACAGGCGTTGCTGAAGGATGACGCGGGCCCGGGCCATCCGACTGCGCACCGTGCCGACGGGCCAGCCCAGCTCGGCGGCGGCCTGGTCGTGCGTCCGGCCCCGCAGGTAGCAGAGCACCAGCGGGGCGCGGAACTTCTCGGGCAGCCGGCCCAGTTCCTGGTCGAGCGTCTCCAGCGAGTCGTCGGGCGTCCGCACGGGCGCGGCGGGGGCCTCCTCGACGTCCCGCCGGTCGCCCTCGCGGGCCCTCCGTTTGAGGACGTCGGCGCGGGCCCGGACGGCGACGCGGAAGGCCACGCCGTAGAGCCAGCTCGACAGCGCGTCGCCGTCGCGGAGCCGCCGCCCCTTGCGGGTCAGGATCAGGAAGGTCGCCTGGAAGGCGTCCTCGACGTCGGCGGGATTGAACAAGTAGCGGCGGCAGAGCGCCAGCACGAGCGGGCCGTGGCGGTCGACGATCGCCTCGAAGGCGGCCTCGTCGCGCTCGGCCAGGTACCGATGCAAGAGCCGCGCGTCGCCTCCCGGCGGGTCGACCCCGTCGCGGAGCAGCCGCTCGACCTCCCTCCCCACCACCGTCCGTCGCGCCCGCAACATGTCGCCGTCCCTCCCCTCGGCGAGGTTACTGCACCGCGAGGGTTCACCAATCCCGTTATTTTCGGATTCGGGGCGGTTCGCTCGATCGGAGGACGAAGCACCGGTCGTCATCGGCGGTCATGGCGATTGGGTAGGACGCCGGACCGACGAGAATCGGTGACGCGGATCCCATGAACCGCGAGCCCTATTGACAAATGTCGTAGGATCGCCGATCATGAGGCGAGGACAACCGTTTCGACATGGGGGGCCTGGATCATGAGCACTGCGGCCGCTGGAGCGACGCCTGGGCGAACGGCGAAGTTGCTGGCCGTCCTGAGCGTCGCCGGCTTCTGGGTCCTGCCGTTGTCCCCGATGGTCGCCATCGGGGCGGTTTCGCTGACCCAGGGGGCGTCGGGCTGGTCGCGGAGCCTGGCCGTGACGGGAGCGTTGCTGTGCATCGCCTACACCGTCCTCATGGCCCTCTTGATCGTCCGCCTGGCCGTGCAGGTCGGCTTCTAGGCGAGGGCTTCGCCGTCGCCCCCCCCGGGGCCGACGAATCACCAAGCACGCCGCACTGCGCCCCCCTCATCCGGCCTTCGGCCACCTTCACCCGGTAGGGGGGAAGGCCATGAGAGTTCGACTCGGCCCCGATCAGGCGAGGGGTTCTTCGGCCTGGGGTTCGAGTTCGACGTCGGCGGAGGCGACGGAGAGTTCGGGGGCGGGGGCCTCGGCGTCGATGAAGTCGTTGAACGGCTCCTCGATCGACTCGCGGAGCTTCTGTTTGGTGGGGTCGCCCATGGCCTCGGGCCAGATGTAGAAGCCGCCCTTCCAGGACGGGGGGATCTCCCACGTGCCCCAGATGCCCTTGCCCTCGTTGTAGCCCTGGTAGGCGACGTCGTGCTTGCCGATGAACCGCTTGGTCCACCAGCACTTGCCGTCCTCGACCTGGTAGCGGCCCCGGATGAGGAAGTCGCCGATGAGGTCGCGGCCCTCGCCGGTGATCACGCCGCGCTTGAACGTCAGGCGCAGCTCCATCCCGTGCTTGCCGGGGGGGATCTCGGCCTGGAGGAAGTAGCCGACCCACGGCCCGGAGGGGAAGCGCGAGTCGGTCTCCAGGTCGAGGTCGGTCTCGTCCGGGATCGGGTCCTTCGAGCGGGGGTCGCTGGTCATCGCGGGCGATCCTCAGGGCAAGGCGGAGCGGGCGTCCCGAAGCCGGGCGGGACCGTCTCCTGCGTTCATGCAAGAGGCGGGCCGCGCCGCTTGTGAGGGGGCGGGCCGCCGTCGAGCGGCGGAGCCCGGTTGTTTCGCCGGCCTTCCCCCCCCTATGATTCTAAGCGAAAGCCAGCCCGCGGTAAGGCGCGATCCGCCCGGGTCGCGCGGGAATTTCCTCGCCGGGACGGGTCGACCCGGCGACGTCGGAGCGGTGATGAGCGACGAACGGTCAGCGAGCCCGACGGACGTCCGGCGTCCCGGCGCATCCCGCCCCGCGCGGCAGGTCGCGAAGGTGGGCGTCACGGCCGTGGGCCCCGCCGGCGGCGACGCCCGCGACGACTGGGTGGCCGTCGAAGATCCCCTGGAGATCCGCGCGGCGGGCCCGGGCCAGGCCGCGACGAGCGTCGCGGTGACGATGCGCACGCCCGGAAGCGATTTCGAGCTGGCCGTGGGCTTCCTCCGCACCGAGGGCCTGATCGGGCCCGAGGACGAGGTCCTGCCGCCCCCCGACCTGCCGGCGAAGGGGTGCAACGTCGTGAACGTCGAGCTGTCGCGGCCGTTCGACGGCTCGACGCTCAAGCGGAACTTCTTCGCGACGTCGAGCTGCGGGCTCTGCGGCAAGGCGGCCCTCGACCAGATCGAGGTGCGCTGCGGGCCCGTCGCGGCCGGGCCGACGGTCGCCCGGGCGACGATCCTGGGCCTGCCGGACGCCCTCCGCGAGGCCCAGCGGGCCTTCGACCGCACCGGGGGCCTGCACGCCGCCGGCCTGTTCGACGCCGAAGGGCGGCTGCTGGCGGCCCGCGAGGACGTCGGCCGCCACAACGCCGTCGACAAGCTGGTCGGCCGCGCCTTCCTCGACGGCGAGCTGCCGCTCTCGGGCCGCATCCTGCTCGTTTCCGGGCGGACCAGCTTCGAAATCTTGCAGAAGGCGGCCGTGGCGGGCCTGCCGATCGTCTGCGCCGTCTCCGCGCCGTCGAGCCTGGCGGTGTCGGTCGCCGACCGCCTGGGGATCACCCTGGTCGGGTTCCTCCGCGGCGACCGCTTCAACGTCTACACCCACCCCGGGCGGATCGACGCCGGGGATCGATAGGAGATCGCCCATGGCCGACCAGGAAGGGTCGTCGCCCGTGACCCCGCCCTCACTCTCGCCCCCGCCCGTCGAGCTGTCGAAGGTCCAGGTCCAGCCCTACCACCACCCGGCGGCGGGCGTCGGGGCGATCATCCACTCGACGTCGATGGCGCTCTCGCAGTTGGGGCCGATCCGGTCGGTCTCGATGGCGCTCAAGATCAACCAGATCGAGGGCTTCGACTGCCCGAGCTGCGCCTGGACCGAGGCCGGCCAGGACCGCCGCGAGACCTTCGAGTTCTGCGAGAACGGCGTCAAGGCCGTCGCCGCCGAGGCGACCAAGCGGCGCGTCGCGCCCGAGTTCTTCCGCAAGTGGTCGGTCGCCGACCTCCGCGCGCGGAACGACCACTGGCTGGAGGACCAGGGCCGGCTGACCCACCCCATGCACCTGGCCCCGGGTGCCGACCACTTCGCGCCGATCTCGTGGGAGGACGCCTTCGCGCTCCTCGGCCGCGAGCTGAAGGCGCTGGGGTCGCCCCACGACGCCGTTTTCTACACCTCGGGCCGCACGAGCAACGAGGCGGCCTTCCTCTACCAATTGTTCGCCCGGCTGCTCGGCACCAACAACCTGCCGGACTGCTCGAACATGTGCCACGAGTCGACGAGCTTCGGCCTGCAGGAGCAGATCGGCGTCGGCAAGGGGATGGTGACGCTCGACGACTTCGAGCTGGCCGACGCGATCTTCATGATCGGCCACAACCCGGGCACGAACCACCCGCGGATGCTGACGACCCTGGCGAACGCCTCCAAGCGGGGCTGCCGGATCGTGGCCGTCAACCCGCTCCGCGAGCGCGGGCTGGAGCGGTTCGCGCACCCGCAGCACCCGATGGACATGCTCCACGGCGGCACGGCGATCGCCGAGATGTTCCTGTCGGTCAAGATCGGCGGCGACGTGGCCCTGCTCAAGGGGATCATGAAGGAGGTCTTCGAGGCCGAGCGCCGGAACCCCGGCCAGGTGATCGACCTGCCGTTCATCCGCGACCACGCGTCGGGCTACGACGAGTTCGCCGCCGAGCTGGACGCGACCTCGTGGGACGACGTCGTCGCCTCGTCCGGGATCGACCGCGAGACGATCCGCAAGGCGGCCGAGATCTACATCACGTCCGACCGCGTGATCGCCTGCTGGGGCATGGGGGTGACGCAGCACCGCTGGGGCGTGGCGAACGTCCAGTCGATCATGAACCTGCTCCTGCTCCGGGGCAACATCGGCCGCCCCGGCGCGGGGGCCTGCCCGGTCCGGGGCCACAGCAACGTCCAGGGCGACCGGACGATGGGGATCTTCGAACGCCCCGCCGCCGCCTTCCTCGACCGGCTCGGCCAGGTCTTCGGCTTCGAGCCCCCGCGCGAGCCCGGCTACAGCGTGGTCGAGGCGATCAAGGCGATGCACGAGGGCAAGGTCGGCGTCTTCTTCGCGATGGGCGGCAACTTCCCCGTGGCCTCGCCCGACACCGACTACACGGCCGAGGCCATGTCGCGGTGCCGGCTGACGGCCTACGTCGCCACCAAGCTGAACCGCGGCCACCTGACGACCGGCCGCGAGTCCCTGATCCTCCCCTGCCTCGGCCGCACCGAGATCGACGAGCAGGCCGCCGGCCCGCAGTTCGTCACCGTGGAAGACTCGATGAGCATCATCCACGCCTCGCACGGCGTCTTGAAGCCGGGCTCGCCGATGCTCCGCAGCGAGCCCTGGATCGTCGCGCAGCTCGCGAAGGCCGCGCTGGGCGCGTCGTCGACCGTCGACTGGGACGAGCTGGTCGGCGACTACGACCGCATCCGCGAGCGGATCGCGCAGACGATCCCCGGCTTCCACGACTTCAACGTCCGCGTCCGCCGCCCCGGAGGTTTCATGCTGATCAACCCCGCCGGCGAGCGCCGGTTCGTCACGACGACGGGCAAGGCCCGGTTCATGACCCACCCGATCCCCGCCGACGCCCGCACCCCCGGCCGGCTCCTGCTGGCGACGATCCGCAGCCACGACCAGTTCAACACCACGATCTACGGCTTCGACGACCGCTACCGCGGCGTCTACGACGCCCGCCGCGTCGTCTTCCTCAACGCCCGCGACGTCGCCCGCCTGGGCCTGGTCGACCGCCAGGTCGTCGACCTGATCGGCGAGCACCGGGGCGAGTCCCGCGTCGCCCCCCGCTTCGCCGTCGTCGCCCATGACATCCCCGAGGGCTGCGCCGCCGCCTACTACCCCGAGACCAACCCCCTGATCGCCTGCGACGACGTCGACCCCCACAGCCTCACCCCGTCCTCCAAGTCCGTCGTCGTCCGCATCGTCCCGACCACCCATCCCGCGGAGTCGGCGGCGGCTGTGTGACGCCCCAAGGGGGAGACTCCGGAGGCCGAAGGCGGTCCGATCGCGGACCGAGCGACCGGGACGACCGGCGGGGGCGGGTCACCGTCTTCACTCCGGTCGCGGCGTCTGAAAAACCTCCTCGCACCCGGCCCGTTTCCAGGCGTCGAGCTGAGGTCCAGCTTCGATTCCTGGGTCGAGACTCGGGCCCATCCGACGAGCACGGCTCTCCCCGTCATCAAATGACCCAGGAGAGGTTTCCTAACTCATCTGGAAGGGCGAGGTCTCGGGATGTTGATTTTGAGATGCTCATCGGCACGATCTTCGGCCTGGTGAGCCGTGTCCAACCGCTTTCCTCCCAGGCTTGTCGGAAAGGGGCGATTTTGAGACTCGCCCACTTGGAGCGAAACGATCCCGCCAGGGATACGCTTGCGTAGCCTGATCGGATCAGCTCGAATGGGATTCGCGACCTGGCGAGCCGGAGGGACTTGTCGTCAATTACATCCGGGTAAGACACGTGATGGAGTTCGCGGGGGATTTCGAGACCCACATCACGGTCCAATGTCATGAGGATGGTGGGGTCGAGGCCCTCCGCCTTTGGGCGGAAGGACGAGGCCTGAAGTTCCACCATATCGTCCTCGACCGAGGCCGATACGCCTCGCAACCGATGTTGACCCGACCCGGACGCGGGCGGCTGTCCGACGAACGGGAAGCCGCGGCCCAAATCGGCATCGAGCTGGGCGCCGCGGGCTTCGGAGTGATCCGCGTGAAGATCGAGGCTGCTCCCTGGAACGAGGGCGTGCCTCGGACATCTCGGGAGACCGCAACCCAGCCGAGCGGCCGCTATTTCGAGCACCACGTCAAGCTTCTCCTGGTCCCGGATGCGGACCTGTCGGTGCTCTCGGCCCTCTCGGAGGCCCACTCCGCTCACCTGTCGCGGAACGCGAGGCGTGTACGCGGCGACGGCCTCCGGGAGCAATTCCTGACCCAACGCTTCCGCTCCCTGGGGAGGGTCGAGGCGAGGGAGCGACTCGATGCCCTCGTGGATGCGATCCGCACGGCCGGCCACGCGATAGAGGCCGGCGGAGGCGCCGGACCATCCCGAGTCCTGCGTCACGGCCGAATAGGCGAGGCCCAGCCCGGAATGGACGCCGTAGAAGTCCGCCAGCATGTAGGCGTCGTAATCCGTGACGATCCCCTGGGCCAGGTACCCGGCCTGGATGTTCGAGATCGCGTCGGCGCGGGCGAGACCCGCCCCCCACCAGGCCAGGGCGACGCCGACGACGATACGGGGAAGGATCGGCTTTGCCGCGGGCAGCATGGTGCACCACCTCCGATTCATGGTTCGATTCCAAACACCTGGAATCGAACATGAATCTTCCCGGTTCACGGCCGGAATGCAATCGAGCACCGCCGACGGCATGGTTTCGATCGGGGCTTCAGGACGCCTCGAAGGAGCGTGGGAGCACGTCGAGCGGATTGCACGCGACGGGGATCGAGAACCCCCCCGATCCCTGAGATGGGCTCGCTCAGGCGAAGCCTGAAGGCTTCAGGCTGGTCGGTCGCGACCCGGACGTCCCACGCCACGGCGTGCCGCACATCGTCGCCCGAGCCCCCTGTTCAAACCGGACGTTCGCAGGCTTGCGAGTTCGGTAGGGGTGTGTGCGAAGCGGCCGGCGTCGGCTTCGGGCGGCGGATCCCCAGCCTGGCGTCGACGTCGGCCTGGGTCTGGCGGCCGACGGCCCTGGCCATGTACCCGATGAAGGCGATCGTCAGGCTGACCATCAGGAGCGTGCCGAGGACGGGGACGACCACGTCCCAGGGGCTCGGGATCGAGACGCCCTTGAGACGATCGCCGAGTGTGAAGCAGGCGACCAGGCCGGAGGAGGCGAGCAGGGCGCGACGGGCGTCGCCCTGGGCGAGGCGGACGAGGGCGGCCCCGCAGACGAGGAGCCCCACGACGGCGGCGGCGACCGCCAGGGCGAGGCCGCGTTCGAATCCCCAGGTCCAGGCATGGGCGGCGATCACGGCTTGGGGCTCCCGGCCGAACGCGAGGAGGCGGACGGCCTGGATCCCCATCACTCCCAGCCAGAGCCGGAAGAGGCGGGCGGACCAGAGGCGGGCCTCGGCTTCGCGGGTCTCGGGATCCATGATCGACCTCCGCCCAGGGGGGACGTCCTCCTGGTCTACGAGAAGTTCATCCTATCCGGGGGGCCCCAGCAACCGCATCGGTTCGCGCCTTCGAATCCGTGGAAAACGAGGAAGGGCCGGATGAAGGGCGACGGCCTTGGTGCTCGTCTTCCCCCTCATCCGGCCCCTTCGGGCCACCCTCCCCCGCGGGGGGGGGAAGGCCGGTGATCGATGGTCCGGCTCAGTGGCCGGAGCCGCCGGCGGCGTGGCCGGCCGGGCCCTGGCCGTGGGCGGCGTGGTCGTGGCGGAAGAGGGGGTTGTCGGGGTTGCCGCCGGCGGCGATGTAGGCGATGAGGTCGAGGATCTCCTCGCGGGTCAGCTTG
Organism: Paludisphaera mucosa; assembly: GCF_029589435.1. NCBI lineage: Bacteria > Pseudomonadati > Planctomycetota > Planctomycetia > Isosphaerales > Isosphaeraceae > Paludisphaera > Paludisphaera mucosa. Next base: position 1,105,955 of record NZ_JARRAG010000002.1, read on the forward strand.
TCGAGCAGGCCCTTGGGCATGATCGAGACGGTCGACTTGGCGCGGTTGGAGACGTCGGCCTTGGGGATCTGGCGGGGGACGACGCTGGCCAGCGGGTTCTCGACGACCTTGATGGCGTCGGCCGTCTCCTCGACGATCAGGCCGCTGACGACCTGGCCGGACTCCAGCTCGATCGCGTAGCCGGCGAACTTCTCGTTGATGTTCGCCGAGGGGTCGAGCACGTTCTTGAGCAGGTCGGCCGGGGCCTGCTTGGGGTCGAGCTTGGCGAGGTCCGGGCCGAACGCCGCGCCGACGCCGCCGAGCTGGTGGCAGGTGGCGCAGGTGGCGAGCTGGAAGAGCTGGCGGCCGTTCTGGAACGACCGGCCGGCGTCGAGCTGGGCGATCGACGGCTTCAGGTCGTCGAAGGTCCACTCGGTGCGCGGCCGGGTCGACTTCAGCAGCTCGTCGGCGACGGGCAGCGGGTGGGCGGCGAGGTAGGCCTCGGGCGCGGCGAGGTAGGCGTCGAGGTCCTCGACGACGTAGAGGGCGCCGTACATCCGCCGCCAGTGGCCGGGGTAGGTGCAGACGTACGGCAGGACGCCCGGGGTCGTCGGCGGCGTGAAGGCCAGGCGCTCGACGTCGCGGGGCTGGAGCAGCTTGCTCGCCAGCAGGATCTTGCCCGACGCCGGCACGTACTGCCGCTTCATGGCGTCGGCCTGCAGGCCGGTGCTCTCGGCGAGCTGGCCGACCTCTTCGAGCGACCCGGCCTGGGTCACCACGAAGTTGTGGGGCATGACGTCGACGTTCTCGAAGACGAACTCGACGGGCTTGCCGGCCTGCACCACGATCCGGTCGACGTCGTACCGCATCTGCTCGAGGACCGTCCCCACGCGGATCGCGCGGACGCCCAGGTCGCCGAGGGCCTTGCGGACGGCCCTGGCGCGGTCGGCCGGCAAGCGGGCCGCGACCAGGTCGCCGAGCTGCAGGGCGTCGAGCGCGGCGGGCGTGCGGCGGTCGGCGACGGGGATCCTGGCGACCTCGGCGAGCAGGACGTCGGCCAGCGGGGCCAATTCGTCGTCGGGCCACGAGGCCGGCGGCAGCTTCTGGATCGCCAGGATCGCGGCGCGGCGGTCGACGCCCTCGCGGACGAACTTGGCGAGCGCCCGGAAGGTCTCGGGCTCGTGGCCGCGGAGGGTGGTCAGGGCGTCCATCGCGGCGCGGCGGATCAGGCCCGCGCGGCCGTCGCCGGCGTATTCCAGGCGGGCCTTCTCCGCGGGCGCGGGGAGGTCCTTGCGGCGGTCGACGACCTGACGCGAGCCGTCGAGGATCGTCAGCTCATAGCCCTGGAGCCGGCGGCCGAGCGAGCCCTCGGTGCGGTTGTGGACGACGACCGCCTCGATGGGGACCTCGGAGCCGAGGTCGACCTCCCACCAGGGGGCGTCGGTCTGCTCCTCGGTGTGGGTCTGGCCGTTGCCGCCGTACGAGCCCGAGGCGTTGCCGTCGACGGCCCGCGCGGCGTCGCCGCCGTTGGCGGTGTTCTTCTGAGAGGCCTTGCCGTGGGTCGCGACGTTGCGGCCGTCGCTGATCACCTCGACCTCGGCCAGGGTGAGCGTCCCCCGCCGCGGCAGGGCGATGCGGACGAACCGGCCCAGCGTCCCCTTGCCCGTGGCCCCGGCGTCGGCCGCGAGGCCCTCGGGGAGGCCGCGGAGCAAGGGCTCGATCCTGGGGTAGAGGGCCGAGCGGACGATCGGGTCGCGGATCAGCGGGGTCGCCGCCAGGAAGTCGCGGAGCGAGGCGACGGAACGGACGGCCAGGGCCCAGGCGGCGTCGGCCGAGCCGTCGGCCGCGACCATCGCCGCCAGGCCGATCCGACGCGCGATCGGCGCCCTGGCCGACGTCGCCAGCTTCTCGGCCTGGGGACGGATCGGCACCAGCTCGGCCCGGTCGCGTTCGCCTAGCATGCGGGCCAGCTCCATCGCCACGGCGTCGTCCAGGCCGGCGTCCCCTTCGGCGTCGCGGGCGGCGAGGTCCTCGATCAGCACCTGCGCCGGCGACCGGCCGACGAGCGCCGCGAGGTCGGCGAGCGCCTTGCGGCGGTCCTCCTCGCGGACCCCCTTGCGGAAGAGGATCTCGCGCAGGACGGGCCGGCCCCGCTTCATCTGGAGCAGGTCGTCGGGGGCCGCGCGGTCGAGGAAGTAGCGGGCCGCGGCGTCGCTGCGGAACTCGATCGCCCGGCCCTCGCGGAGGGCCTTCTTGACGTAGGGCTCGAGCGCCCGCAGGGTCTCGCCGCGGGCGTAGTCGAGGTAGTAGTCGGACGCGCTCTCGGCCGTGCTCAGGGCGACGTCCAGGGCGTCGGGCTCGGTGAAGAAGCTGGCGGCGCGGACGACCTCCAGCCGGACGCGGGGGTGCTCGTCGCGGGCCAGCTTGCGGAGGACGTCGAGCGCGTCGGGCGTCCGATCCCGCCAGCAGCAGAGGACCCGGACGGCGGCGGCCCGCGCCCGCGGGTCGGCGGCGGTCAGGCAGCGCTTGAGGAGGTCGAGGTTCACGACGTCGTAGGTCTGGTGGACCCAGAGGGCCTCCAGCACCTGGTGGTCGTGATCGGGGTCGGCGGCGTCGATCTTCTCGACCCACGCGGCCAGCGCGGGGAGGACCTCGGCGGCGTCATGGCCGCAGAGCACGGCCTTGGCGCGGTAGCGTACGCGGTCCTCGGGCGACTTCAGCAGCGCCAGCAGCTCCTCGACGGGCCGGCCGGCGATGGCGGCCTGCGGCGAGAGCGGCCGGCCCTCGTGGGTCACGCGGTAGACCCGGCCGTGGGCGGCGTCGCGGCTGGGGTCGCGGAGGTTGTGCTGCATGTGGCCGATGATCGGGTTCTGCCAGTCCAGGAAGTAGACCGCGCCGTCGGGGCCGGTCTCGATGTCGACCGGGCGGAAGTTGGGGTCGCTGGAGAAGACCAGCGGCTCCTGCTCGACGGCCGTGAAGCCCGAGCCCTCGTCCTGGTAGCGGTAGCGGTGGATCCCCTGGAAGCCGATCACGTTGGCCACGAGCAGGTCGCCCTGCCAGTCGTCGGGGAAGTGCTTGCTGGAGAGGATCTCGGTGCCGCCGCAGGGCCGGGTGCGCTGCTGGAAGTAGGGCTTCATCGGGCGGTGCTTCTCGGGGAAGTCCAGGTGGCCCGAGAAGGCGGCGGCGAAGTAGTTGACGTTGCCGGTGCCGTCGGTGACGAAGTCCTGGCCCCAGCGGTCGAAGACGTGGCCGTGGGGGTTGGCGAACGGGTACGTCACGTAGACGTCGATCTTCTGCGACCGCGGCTCGTATCGGAAGACGCCGGCGTTGGCGAGCCGGACGGGCGGGCCGAACGGGGTCTCGACCTGCGAGTGGTGGAACGTCCCCTCCTGGAAGTAGACGTCGCCGCCGGGGCCGGATCGGAAGCTGTTCGAGGTGTGGTGGGTGTCGGCCGAGTCGAGCCCGCTGAGCAGGCGGACGCGGACGTCGGCCCGGTCGTCGCCGTCGGTGTCCTTCAGCAGCATCAGGTCGGGCGCCTGGGCGACGAGCACCCCCTGGGGGACGATCTCGAAGCCGGTCGGGCAGTGCAGGTCGTCGGCGAAGGTGGTCTGCTTGTCGGCGACGCCGTCGCCGTCGGTGTCCTCGAAGATCAGGATCTTGTCGTTGCGGGGCGACTTCGGCTTCCAGTGGGGGTAGGTCGGCCAGCAGGCGACCCAGAGCCGGCCCCTGGCGTCGAACGTCATCTGCATGGGCTTGGCCAGGTCCGGGAACTTCTCCTCGGACGCGAACAGGTTGACCTTCAGGCCCTTGCCGGGGGTCATCTTGGCGATGGCCGCCTCGCCGCCCAGGAAGAGGTGCTCGCCGTTGGGCCCCGCGCCCGGCTTGTTGGTGACGACCGGGAGGAACGGCGGGGTGTTGGAGTCGTCGACTTGCAGGTCGCCCCCCTCGGCGACCGCCCAGATCCGCTTGTCGCGGTTGGCGGTCATGACGTCGAGGACCTCCATCTCGCGCTGGGCGACCACGCGGTTGGTCTGGTTCTCGACGAAGGCGAGGTCGGCGCGGCCGCCGTAGATGGAGTAGCCGTCGACGGTCCGGTAGCGGTTGAACCAGACGTCGCTCTTGTCGAGCACGGCCTGGTGGAGCTTCTCGAACTTCGCCGGGTCCTGGACCTTGTTGTCGCCGAAGAGGGTCCGCTCGACGACCTCGGCGATCAGCTTGTCGCCCTCGGAGGTGAGGTGGACGCCGTTGATGGTCAGCGGCTTCGGGGCCTGGGCGTAGAGCTTCTGGCTGGGGTGGAACAGGTCGATGAAGCGGACGCCGCGGGCCTCGGCCAGGTCGGACATGACGGCCGTGAGGCGTTCGAGGCGGAGGTTGACCTCCTTGCCGTCGGGCAGCGACGGGTCGTGCAGGTCCTCGAAGGCGATCGGCGAGAAGAGGACGAGCTTGGGGGCCGACTCGCCGTTGTACTTCTGCGCCAGCGTGTGCTTGATGAAGGCGTCGAGGTCGCCGCGGAATTGGGCGAGGCCGCCGTACGACTCGTTGTAGCCGAAGAACGCGCAGACGACGTCGGTCCGGTTCTTGGCGAGCCATTCGTCGGGGGTGCCGAACCCGGCCGAGCGGAGGCGGATCGTCAGCTCGTCGCCCGAGAAGGCGAGGTTCCGGACCGTGAGCCGGTGGTCCGGGAACCGGCTGTGCATGATCGACTCGAGCCAGCCGGTGTGCTGCATGCGGTCGGCCAGGGTGTTGCCGATCACGCTGATGTGCGACCCCTTGGGGAGGTCGAGGCTGGGGTCGGGGAGCCGTCCGTCCCTGGCAAGGCCGACCGGCGCCGACGCCGACAGGGCCCAGACCGCGATCACCCCGACCGCGACCCTCCAAGCCTTGCCCGCATCCGACCGCGGTCGCTCCCCGAAGTGACGGAGAAATGCCATGTGCCCATCCCCTTCACGCGCAAGCGACAGGCGCCCGCCGGGGCCCATTCCGGGCCCCGCCAACCAAAGCGGCCGCCGTCGTCATTCGCGCGAACTCCGATTGTCCGCCGCGGACGGCGGAATTTCAATCAAGAACTGAGGACGCGGCCGCCGGGCCCGCCGGCCGCGCCCGCCCGATCAGCCCCCCAGCGGCGGCAGGCCGAGCTTGCGGACGACCTGCATCGGCAGGAAGAGGTGATTCGGGTCGTCGAGCAACGGCGTGACCCCGAACTTCTTGTAGAAGGCGCGGGCGTCGTCGTCGATCGCATCGACCTCGACGGCGCGGACGCCGACGTGCTCGGCGAGGTGCTGCGCCCGCCTCAGGGCGTCGATCAGCAAGAGCGAGCCGAGGCCTCGTCCCTGGGCCGTGAGGTCGACCGCCAGCCGGCCCAGCAGCACCACGGGCACGTCCAGGCGGGGCAGGCCCCGGGCCTGGTCGGCGGGGAGGGCCTCGAAGGCGACCCGATGACTCGAAAGGGCGTAGTAGCCGAGGACGACCGCCTCCCCCGCCCTCGCGGCGACGTAAGTCCGGGCGAGGTCCCGCTTCTCGAACTGGCCGGCGCGCTGCTTCAGCCAGTCGGTGAGCATGGGCCGGCCGCAGTCGAACGCCGAGCGGTCGTGATGCGTCCCCAGTCGCTCGACGCTCCAGCCGTCGCCGGGGTCAGCCAAGGCGCTTCCTGTACCTCTCGGCCGCCTTCACGAGGGCGGCGTTGGGGCGGGCGTCGGCGTCGTCGAGGATCGCCATGAAGCGGTCCCGATCCCGGCCGCTCAGGACGGTGGCGTGGTTCCGCTCGACGACCGAACGCGCGTGCTCGACGAGCGTGCCGACGGCGAAGTCGCTCACGGACTGCCCGAGCGACGCGGCAGCCTCCTCGATGACCTCTTTGAGGTCGGACGGCAGCCGGAAGTTGAGCCGCGCGTCCCTGGACCCTGTCGCCATGATTGACCCTCGCCGGAGCAGGCTCGTACAGCGGATCGCCACACAAGTCTAATGTATCGGGTGGCGGGTCGAATCACCACACGAAATGGGAATCGCTCGACGTCGAAGGCCTCGCCGCTCAGGCCTCAGGGGCGGCCCCCCTTCACCTTCTCCCGCCGCCAGGCGTAGTAGGCGTCGAGGGCTTCAAGTTGCGGCAGGTTGGGGACGGGCCGGGCGGAGGGGGCGGCGTCGAAGGTCATGACCTGGGGGGCGGCGGCGGTGAAGGCGGGCCAGGCGGGGAGGCCGTCGCGGTTGGGGTCGCCGGCCTTCGCGAACTGGACCCAGTAGGCGCTCATCAGGTCGGACGCGGCGCGGTCTTCGGGACGGGGGTCGCCGCTCAGGAAGTCGGCGACGATCCCGAGGTTGCCGAGGTTGCGGAAGACGTAGGGGATCTCGGCCGCGTGCGAGGCCCCGTCGGGCGAGCGCGGCGTGCGGTGGTCGAAGTAGTAGACGAACGCCGGGCCCGCCCCCTTCTCGGCCTGCAGCCGGGCCCAGGTCCAGACGTGCCAGGCGAACGCGGCATCGCGGAAGAGGCCCTTGGTCGCCCGGAAGGCCTCGTCCGGGGTGGCGTGCGGGTAGGCGGCGAGGATCGCCTCGGCGTGCTCGCCGTAGCCGGCGCGGACCAGGGCGGCGAACGCCTCGGGGGTCGTCGACCGGCCGGGGCGGACGAACAGGGCCCCCTCGTCGGAGTTGGTGCCGATCAGCACCGGCGTGTCGTGGAACTCGCCCTTGCGGTAGAGCTCGTACTGGTCGCCGGGCAGGACCTCGCCGTCGAAGGTCGGCCACCACCAGCGCGGCAGCTTGATGAGGTCGGCCGCCGGCAGGGCGCGGGCGGCGGCGACGTCGGCGACCTCCAGGTCGTCCAGGAAGCGCTCGCCCTCGGCCTCGACGAGCTTGAGCGGGCGCACGTTCTGGCCCCCCTCGTCGGCCAGCTTGGGGGGCGCGAACGAGCCGCCGCTCTGGGCGATGGCCCGGTGGAACAGCCCCTTGGCCTTCGGCGAGGCCGCCAGCATGCTCACCGAGATCCCGCCGGCCGACTCGCCGAAGATCGTCACCCGGCCGGGGTCGCCGCCGAACGCCGCGACGTTCTCGCGGACCCACTCCAGCCCGGCGACCTGGTCGCGGAGGCCGTAGTTGCCCGAGACCCCGCCCCCCTCGCGGCTCAATTCCGGATGCGCCAAAAACCCGAGCGGGCCGACCCGGTACGCGACCGAGACGATTACGACCCCCTGCTCCGCCAGTCGCGAGCCGTCGTAGGCCGGGACGTTCGTCGAGCCCATCGCGAAGGCCCCGCCGTAGATCCAGACCATGACCGGCAGCCGCTCGTCCGGAGCCTTGGCGGGCGTCCAGACGTTCAGGTACAGGCAGTCCTCGCTGAATTTGGGCGGGGCCCCGGTCATCGCGGCGACGAGCGCGTTCTGGATCGGCCCGGGGGCGAACGCCCTGGCCTCGCGGACCCCCTCCCACCGGCGGACCGGCCGGGGCGCCCGCCAGCGCAGGTCGCCGACGGGGGGCTCGGCGAACGGGATCCCCAGGAAGGCCCGCACCCCGTTCGCCGCCTTCGTCCCCTCGACGACCCCGGCCTTCGTCTCGACCTTGTCGTCGGCGACGACGCCCCGGGAGGTCCCCGCGACCATCAGCGCCGCGGCCGTCGCCCACGCCAGAACCCGCATCTCGTCCCGTCTCATGACCCCTCCCGGCTTCCGCGCGCACCTCGACGTCCCCTGGTGGACGCCTCATCTTACGGCGCGGCCTCGCCGGTTGCATCGAATGGGAGGGCCGTGGCTTCCCCGCAACCTTCACCCCACGCGCGATCGTAATCCCTTGCCTCGGACCGACCTGGCTGCTAGACTCTTGTTAAACATTGGTCGTACGGATGGACTGCGCGCGGGGGCGTATCAGCATGCTGACACTCTGGGGACCGGGCGGCGGCGAGCGGTACTGCGACGGCGTCTCCCGGCGCGCGTTCATGCAGGTCGGCGGCCTGGCGATGGGCGGGCTCTCGCTGCCGGGGCTGCTGGCGGCCCAGGCGAAGGCCGGGACGGGCGACAACCACAAGTCGGTCATCATGATCTACCTGACGGGCGGCCTGGCCCATCAGGACACGGTCGACCCCAAGCCCGACGCCCCCGAGGGCATGCGCGGCGAGTTCAAGCCGATCGCCACGAGCCTGCCGGGCGTCTTCCTGAGCGAGCTGATGCCGCGCACGGCCGCGATCATGGACCGGGTCGCGATCATCCGCTCGCTGGTCGGCCAGATCGACGAGCATTCCAGCTTCCAGAGCATGACCGGCTTCCCGATGGTGATCTCCAACCGCGAGGGGCGGCCGCACTTCGGGTCGGTCGTCTCGCGGGTGCAGGGGCCGGTGAACGCGGTGGTGCCGCCGTTCGTCGACCTCGCCCCGGTGATGCAGCACCGGCCGTACAACACGCCGGGCGCGGGCATGGTCGGGCAGTCGCACAAGGGCGCGAAGATGGAGGGGGACGACCTGGCCCTGCTCCGGCCCCCGGCCGACGTCGCGCCCGAGCGGTTCGCGGGCCGTCGCGACCTGCTCGGCCAGTTCGACGGCTTCCGCCGCTCGGTCGACGGCGCGGCGGTCGACGGCATGGGCTCGTGCTACAAGCAGGCGTTCGACGTCCTGACGTCCGACGCCCTGGCCAGGGCCCTCGACGTCGAGCGCGAGGCCCCCGCGCTCCGCGCCCGCTACGGGATGGGCTCGGCCAAGCACCTGGGCGACGGCGGGCCGATGTGGAACGACCAGTTCCTGGTCGCCCGCCGGCTCGTCGAGGCCGGCGCGCGCTGCGTCACGCTCTCGTACGGCTTCTGGGACACGCACGGCAACAACTTCGGCCACCTGCGCAACGTCATGCCGCTGTTCGACCAGGGGGTCTCGGCCCTCGTCGAGGACCTCCACCAGCGCGGCCTGGACCGCGACTGCACGCTGGTCGTCTGGGGCGAGTTCGGCCGCACGCCCAAGATCAACGCGACCGCCGGCCGCGACCACTGGGCCCCGGTCAACTCGGCGATCCTCGCCGGCGGCGGCATGAAGGTCGGCCAGGTCATCGGCTCGACCGACAAGATCGGCGGCCACGCCGCCAGCCGACCCGTCCACTACCGCGACGTCCTGGCCACCGTCTACCACAACCTCGGCCTCGACCCCCACACCCTGCTCTACGACAAGGCCGACCGCCCCGTCTCCATCCTCCCCCCCGAGAACGAGCCGATCGCCGAGCTGATCTGACCTGAGGCCGAGCCGCGACGAGGCCCCGCCCCGCGTTCAATCGCCGGTCGCGGGCTCGTCCCCGTCGGCGGTGGGTCGCACACCCGACCGCGCGCCGGGGGCGGCCGCCGGCCGGCGCTTCCGGCGCGGGCCGCCGGCCTCGCCCCCTTGATGAGGGGAGCACGACCGCTCGCCCCCCCGCTCCGAGGCCCCCCTCGCCTTGACGTCGCCCCGCAGCCAGTCCAGCAAGGCGAGGGGCGCCGCGACCAGCATGAGGATGAGGCTCAGGCCGCCGTACGCGAGGATGAGGATCAGCACGATCCCCGCCAGGCCGGGCAGCATCGCCAGCACGCCGGCCAGAATCTGCAAACACCAGTTGATGTCCAAGCTTCGTCTCCCCGACGGTCGCCGCGCGCCCGCGTGGGGCGCGGCCCGCTCCTGCCATCGATCGCCACCGAATAGATCGTGGATCCGAACGGCGATTTGGGACGGGAAAATCGGGAAAACGTCGGGAAGAACCCCGCGGGAAGGGGCCGCGACGCGCGGCGGCGTCCTCGAACGGGCGGCGAGCCGCCTCGCCTACTCGTTCGCGGGGTGGGGACTCAGGGGGGATCGATCGCCGACGAGCCAGATGTGCCCGAAGGGGTCGACGAATCCGCCCTGGCGATGGACGCCCCACGGCGCGGCGTGATCCCGGATCGGGTCCCGACCGCCGTCCGCCCCCGCGGCCGTCGCGCGGGCGATCAGGGCGTCGGGGTCGTCGCAGAACACCTCGATGCGCGCGGTGGTCGTGCCGAGTCGCGCGGGGCTCTCCCAGCCGTTGTTTTCGGGCTCGCCCACGAAGAACGCCGCCCCCGCGATCTCCAGTCCGACCACGGCCCCCAGGTTCCACAGCTCCACCGCGCCCAGGGCGCGTTTGTACCAGGCTGCCGCCGCCGCGGCGTCGGGCACGGCGACCATCAGGGAGATGACGGGAGGGAGTCGATCCATGGTCGGGCGCCGCCTGATCTGGGGGGACATGGAAGTTGGATGACGCGTCCGGGATCGCCTCTCGCGACCCGACCCGCGATCATACGCACCCCGTAGGGCCCGAGGAAGACGACGCCGGGGTGGCGGCTCGACGTCCCGCCCGGGCCCTCGACGGGCCCCGTCGAGCCTACGAAGGCCGTGGACGGCCGCCCGACCGGAGCCCGCTTCCGTCCCCCGCCGCCGCCAGGGGTTCGGGCTGCGCCGCCGGCGCGGGACGTCGACGGGCGACGTAGGCCTCGACCTCGCGGCGGTTGCGGGCGGCGTTCTCGCGGATCGCGAAGACGAGCGTGATGAGCAGGCGCGAGGCCGTCGAGGCGGCGAGCACCAGGGCCAGCGGGGTGTGTCGTTCGAGGGCCGTCGTCAGCGGCATCGCGCCCAGGACGTAGACGCCGGCGTAGTGCGTCGCAAACGAGCGAACCCGGGGAGACGCGTCCGGGGCGGTCGCGGTGCGGCCCAGGAAGAGGGGCCACCGGATCAGCAGGGCCGTCGCCAGGATCGAGGCGACCGCGACCAGGACGTCGTCGAGGGCGCCGAGCGCGGGACGCCTGGCGATCGTCTCCTCGGGCCGCATGCCGAAGAACAGGCGGTGCACCAGGCCCACGAGGCACAACAGGATGCCGAGGTCCTGGAACCACCACGGGCGATCGGGCGGTGGTTCGGGGGCGGCGGACATCGCACGGCTCCTGCCACGGGGTCGCCCCTTGTCGGGCGGTCGGCGAACCTGACAGGCTATCCTAGCGTCGAGAGGTCGGGGAATCGAGGAAGCGTTTGCGGAAGGGACGCATGGATCGTCTTCAGAGGGACCTGTTGCGGCAGGGGATGCGGCTGGAATTGGGGCCGATGCTGCGGCTGGCCGGGCCGGTGGTCTCGGCGGAGCTGGGGTGGATGGCGATGGGGATCGTCGACACGATCTTCGTCGGCCGGCTCGGGGCCGAGGCGATCGGGGCCGTGAGCCTGGGGAACGCGCTCTACTTCGCGGTCGCCATCTTCGGGATGGGGCTCCTGCTGGGGCTCGACGCCCTGGTCTCGCAGGCCTACGGCGCGGGCGACCTGCACGAGTGCCACGACTGGCTCGTCCAGGGGATGTACCTGGCGGCGATGCTCTGCCCGCCGGCCATGCTGCTGCTGTGGGTCGTCGAGCCGCTGTCGGACCGGATGGGGCTCAACGCGGCGGTGCTGGAGCAGGCCAAGCCGTTCCTGCGCGCGATGACCTGGGGGACCCCCGCGCTCTTCATCTACGCGACCTTCCGGCGCTACCTGCAGGGCATGGGCCTGGTCAAGCCGGTGATGGCGGCCCTGCTGTCGGCGAACGTCGTCAACGCGCTGATGGACTGGGTGTTCGTCTACGGCAAGCTGGGCTTCCCGGCGATGGGCGTGGAGGGGTCGGGCTGGGCGACGACGATCTCGCGCTGGTACATGGCCGGGTTCCTGGTCGTCTTCGCGCTCTGGAACGACGCGCGGAGCGGCTCGGGGCTGATCCGGACGCGGCTCGCGCCGAGGCTGGCGGCGATCCGCCGGCTGTTCGGGATCGGCCTGCCGGCGGCGATGCACCTCTTGCTGGAGGTCGGCGTCTTCGCGCTGGCGACCACGCTGGCGGGGAAGCTCGACGCCACGTCGCTGGCGGCGCACCACGTGGTGCTCGACGTCGCCAGCGTGACGTTCATGATCCCCCTGGGCCTGGCGACGGCGGGCGCGATCCGCGTGGGCCAGGCGATCGGCCGGGGCGAGCCGTCGGCCGCCGGCCGCGCCGGGTGGACGGCCCTGGCGCTGGGCGCGGCGTTCATGACGACGTCGGGCCTGGTCATGGTCGCCTTCCCCCGCCCGCTGGCCGCGCTGTTCACGGACGACGCCGGCGTGATCGCGGCCGCCTCGCGGCTGATGCTGCTGGCGGCGGCCTTCCAGCTCTTCGACGGCCTCCAGGGGGTCGCCACCGGGGCCCTCCGGGGCGCGGGCGACACCCGCACGGCGATGATCTGCACCCTGATCTGCTACTGGTTCGTCGGCCTGCCGCTGGGCTGGTTTCTGTGCTTCCGCGAGGGCCGGGGGGTCTTCGGCCTCTGGATCGGCCTGGCCCTCGGCCTCTTCATCGCCGGCCTGACGCTGCTGTTCGCCTGGCGCCGCAAGGCCGCCGCCCTCGGCCGCGGCGAGTTCGCCATGGTCGGCGCGGGCGTGGGGCATTGAGGTCGACGTCGAGGATCGCGCCAGCCGAACGCCGGGTCAGGGCTTCGGCCCGTCCCCGGCGGCGGCGGCGAGGCGGCCCAGCAAGGCGAGCCCGATCGCGTCGACGTCGTTCGCCGAGTTCGACAGGACCGCGACGCCCACGCGCGAACCGGGGATGAACCCGATGAAGCTGCGATACCCGCCCGTGCCGCCGTTGTGCCAGAGGGCCGTCGCCCCGGCCCCGACCGTCGCCTCCTGCCAGCCCAGGCGGACCCGGCCCGTCGGGGGGATGTAGCCACTTAGCAGCCCGGCGAGGCCTACGACGACGAACAGGGTCGTCCCGGCCGGCAGCCAGCCGAATTGCGACCCCCAGAGCGCCATGCATCCGGCCCAGGTCGCGGCCGCCGCCCAGGCCCCCGACCAGAAGCCCTTCCACGCCAGGGCCGCCAGCGCCGGGAGCAGGGCCGCGGCCAGGAACGTCGCGCTCCCCGGCGGCACGGGGACGGACCACTGGACCAGCAGCGACGCGGCCGCCAGGCCGAGGGCGTGCGGCCAGCCGACCCCGATCCGCCGCCGCCAGGCGACCGGCCGGGGGGCCTGGCATTCCCGCAGCGCCGGCTCCAGCGGGGTCGCCGCCGGATCCAGGTTCGCGCGTAAGAACGTAAGCATCTCGGCGACCGTGGACCGCAGCGCCCCGGCCCCGGCGAAGGTCGGCAGGTCCCAGCGAGACGTCGGCTCGCCCTTCGCATCGTGGCCCGGCGCCATCCGCGCCTCCTGGTCGGCCGACAGGGCGATCGCCGTGTCCGCCAACCCGAGCGGGCGGAGCACCCGCGCGGCCAGCAGGTCCTCGTATGGCTCCCCCGCCCGCAGGGCGAGGACGTGGCCGAGCAGCCCGGCCCCGAGGTTCGAGTACGACGCGCCGCTGCCGGGCGGGAAGCCGACCCTCGCGGCGTTCAGGTAGGCGTGGAGGTCCTCGACTCCGTAGTCGCGATACGGGTTCTTAGCGTCCTTGATGGTCGCCCCCAGGTTGCCCGGCAGCCTGGGGAGCGCCGAGGTGTGCTCGGCCAGGTGAGCGAGGGTGATCGGCTCGCCGCGGTAGGCCGGCATGCGGACGCCCGCCGGCAGCAGCTCGCCGACCGGCCGGTCCAGCCGCACCTCCCCGCTCCCGGCCGCGTCGGCCAGCAGCAAGGCCGTGAACACCTTCGTGATCGACCCGATCTCGAACACCGTCCGCCCGTCCGGGACCCGGCCCGAGCCTTTGTCCGTCTCGCCGTAGCCGAGCGCGACCTCCTCGCCCCCGGCCAGGAGCCCGATCGCCAGCCCGACGTTCCCCGCCGCGCGAAGATAACGCGCGGCCTGCTCGTCGGCCTCCGCCCGCACGACCTCGATCGTCCCCACCGTCATGACCTCCCCGCCGCCGGCCCGCCCCGAAAGGTCGATCCTGAGCCCGCGCGATCGTCCTTCTCCCCTTCGTGGGAGAAGGTGGCCGCAGGCCGGATGAGGGGCTCGTCATCCGACGACGGCTTTCTCTTCTCGGGTCACGCTTCGGCCTCGAAGTCCGAGCACCCTACGATTTGGGTCCCCCTCATCCGGCCCTGCGGGCCACCTTCTCCCACGAGGGGAGAAGGACGATCCGCCCCTCCTCCGCTTCGGTGCTTTCGACAGATCGCCACGAGGGGAGACGGCGCGGACGGCCGATCACTTCGGGTCCTCGCGGATGTCGTCGATGGACATCTTCATGTCCGGGAGACGCTTTTTCGTCCAGTCGATCAATCTTTCGGCCATGCGGGACTGATTATCGATCGAGAAGGTCCCGCGTTGTATCGCGTTGATCTCCTGCCGGTTTCTTTCGATCGACGCCTCCGCGGCTCGAAGCTCTTCTGAGACTTGCGCGACCGTTACAGGGTCACCCTTCGCCTTGGTCAGCTTCTCCATCAACACGTTGCGTTGATCCGTATGCCACCTATATTCTTCATCCATATATTTTAGTTTTCGGACTACGTTTTCTTGTTCATCCTTGATCTCCAGGAGCCGACTCATGATGACGCGGATCGGCTGCACGGCGAGTTCCAGCTCTTCCTGCGAGACGACGTGCTGTTCGGCCAGCTTCCGGCAGCGTTGGTAGTTCATGTAGGCGTTGACGAGCTCGGCCTCGATCTCCCGCACGCTCCTGGTGCCGGGCGGAGTCGGGGCCGCGGCGGCGATGCGGTCGTTGGGCTCCACGGCCGTCGGCGGGAGGGGGGCGGGCCTCGCCAGCAGGGCGGCCATGCGGTCGAGCTTCGCCTCCAGCGCGTCCAGTCGCTGGTCGACGGGGGCCGGGACGTGCTTCTCTTCGGCCTTCACTGAGACCTCTGGCGCCTCGGTCTTCATGACTTCCGTCTTCGTGTCAACGACCGGAGCGACCTTCTCGATCTTCACGGCGTCCTGTTGCGCCTCGGGGGGCTTGTCCTGGGCTCCGGGCGCGGCGAGGGCGCCGGAGGCGACGGCGAAGGCCCCGGCGCTCAGGGCGGCCGAGGTGCAGGCGAGTCCGAGCAGCTTCCACGGGGATGGGGACATCGTCGAGATCGCTCCTTGGGCCAGCGCGGCGGCCGGCCAGGGGGAAGAGGCGGAGGCGAGCCAGGCCAGGCCGCCGAGGCCCGCGAACCGGCCGGCGGCGGCGACCGTCGCCGCGACGAGCGACGGCGGGACGAGGGATGCGGCCAGGTCCGCCTTCAGCAGGACCAGGCAGGCGGACGCGTCGACGCCCTGGCGCGTCAGGCGTTGATGGAGGATCGTGCGGGCCTTCGCCATCCGGCTCCGCACCGTGCCCGACGGCCAGCCCAGCTCGGCGGCCGCCTGGTCGTAGGTCCTGCCGCGCAGGTAGCAGAGCACCAGCGGGGCGCGGTACTTCTCGGGCAGCCGCGACAGCTCGCGATCGAGGGTCTCGAGCGAGTCGTCGACGGGCCGCTCGGGATCGGCGACGGCCTCGTCGACCTTATCCGGCCCGCCCTCACGGGCCCGGCGGCGGAGGACGTCGGAGCGGGCGCGGACCGCCACGCGACGGGCCACGCCGTAGAGCCAGCTCGACAGCGCGTCGCCGTCGCGGAGCCCGGCCCCCTTCCGCAGCAGGACCAGGAACGTCGCCTGGAAGGCGTCGTCGACGTCGGCGGGGTCGTAGAGGTAGCGTCGGCAGAGCGCCAGCACGAGCGGCCCGTGGCGGTCGACGATCGCCTCGAAGGCGGCCTCGTCGCGCTCGGCCAGGTACCGATGCAAGAGCCGCGCGTCGCCTCCCGGCGGGTCGACCCCGTCGCGGAGCAGCCGCTCGACCTCCCGGCCCGTCCACCGTTTCGATCGCCGCATGTCGCCTCGCCCTCCCTCCTCAGAGGCTACTGCAGCGGTCCGCCGCGCAGGTCTCGATTTCCGCGAGGAAGGCGATTTTCCGCGGTTTCCGCGTGCGCAACCGGCGATCGTGGACCACGGTCGCTTAATGAGGCCGCCGGCCTCGACGCATCGGGTTTCGATTCGAGATGAGAGGCGGGGGTTCGACGGGGGCGAAAAAATGAAAACGGCGGGAGCGGCGGATGGGGCCGATTTCGCGACGGTAATCCTGAATCGATAAGCTCTTGCGTCCGATGGGTTCGATGGTCGACGGTGCGAAGGAAGCCGAATCGAAGCCGATCGGACGGGGCGGAGTCCGTCGCCTTGGTTGGGGAGCGGGCGGGCTCGATGTCCGGCGAGCTGCGTGCTCGTCTTCCCCCTCATCCGGCCTTCGGCCACCTTCCCCCGCGAGGGGGGAAGGACGTTGAGAGGGGGTCGGGGGGTCAGCCGGCGGGGGACTGTTTGGCGGCGAGGTCGGCGAGGAGCTTTTTGAAGTCGGCGCGGGGGCGCAGGGGGTCGAGGGCGGGGTCGTGGAGGTAGACGTCGAGGCGGTCGAAGCCCTGGGCGACGGCCTGGCGGAGGGCGCTCACGGCGCGTCGGGCGTAGACGTTGCGGCGGAGGCGGTCGTGGGGGCCGAGCGCCGGATCCTCGGCGTCCTCGATCGGCTTGCCGCCGTCCTTGACGCCGATCAGGGTCAGGCCGAGCGAGAGGTTGCAGGCCAGGGCGTAGGCGTCGTCGGCGTCGCGTTCCTTCAGGCCTTCGAGCAGGTCGGCGGCGCCCTGGAAGGCCTTGAGGGCCTCGGCGAGGCGGCCCTCCTGGGCGAGCAGCCGGCCCCGGAGCTGCCGCGAGAACGCCAGCGCCGTCACGTCCCGGGGCTCGTCGGGCCGCTCGACGGTCAGCCGTTCGAGGAGCGCCTGGGCCTTCTCGGCGCGGGCCATGGCCTCGGCGCGTTGGCCGCGGCCGCGGAGCATCTCGGAGTCGAGGTTGTAGGCTGAGGCCAATTCGGCCCGGTAGGCGGGGTCGGCGGGGAACTTCGCGGCCAGGCCTTCGAGGACGGCCGTCGCGCGCGTCATGGCCTCGGCGGCGGGCTTGGCCTGGCCGGCCGACTGCTGGAGGTCGGCCATGTCCACGAGCCGCGCGGCCGTGTCGAGGGCGATCCGCGGAAGGTCCTTCGCCGGCCCCGGGGTCGCGTCCAGGACCTGGATCGCGCGGTCGAGGGCGAGCGCCGCGGTCGGCAGGCCGTCCTCGCGGTCGCTCATCGTCCGGGCGAGCAGGGCGTAGGCCGAGGCCAGCTCGATCCGCGTCTCGGGGCGGCCGGGCTCGGCCCAGCTCAGCTCCTCCAGCAGCCGGATCGCCGACCGGATCGAGCCCAGGGCCGACTGGCCTTGCTTCTGTCGGCGCTGGATCACGGCCTGGTCGTGCATCACCCGGGCCAGGCGGCGGCGGATCCGGGGCTCGTCGGGCCGGGCGTCGGCGAGCGCCAGGTAGCCCGCGCGGGCCGATTCCAGGCTCGCCAGGGCGGCGTCGGCCGCCGGCCCCGCCCCGCCCGGGTCGAGCGCGCGGCCGAGCCCCGCGCGGGACTCGGCCAGCCGCTCGGCGAAGCCCGCGTCGCCCAGGTGGCGCGCGGCCAGGTACTTCCACAGGTCGGCCGCCGTTCGAAAGCCGGCGGCGGCCTGGGGCTTCCGCCCCAGCGCCCCGTCGATCGTCGCGACCCGGGTGCGGGCGTCGGCGGCCTCGGCCAGCGTCTCCGGGCTCCGGCCGGCGGCGGCGACGACGCCTTCGTAGTAGCCGCGGGCGGCCTCCAGCAGCTCGCGCCGGAGGCCGCGGGCGTCGCCCTCGGCGGCCTCGTCGTCGGCCAGGCGGTCGAGGGCCGTCGCCATCGCCGCACGCGCCGAGGCGGCCGCCGCCGCGGCCCGGTCGCGCTCGCGGAGCAAGCTGCGCGCCCGGAAGGCCTCCCATCCGCCCCAGGCGAGCATGCCGACGACCGTCGCCGCCAGGGCCGCCGCGACCCACCGGCGGCGCCGGACGAACCGGACGACCCGCCCCCATTCGGACGTCCGGGCCGCCCGCACCGGCAGGCCGGCGAGGTAGGCGTCGAGGTCGTCCGCCAGGGCCGCGGCCGAGGCGTGGCGCCGCTCCGGCTCCTTGCGGATCGCCTCCAGCACGATCGCGTCCAGGTCCGCCCCGATCTCCCGGCGGCGCTCGCCCGTCGCGGCGCGGCCGGGACGTTCCGGGGCCTGCTCGCTGATCGCCAGGGCCGTCGCCGAGGGGTCCGCCGGGTCGACCGCGATCGGCGGCCGTCCCGTCAGCAGCTCGTAGAGCACGGCCCCCAGCGCGTAGACGTCGGCGGCCGTGGTGGGGGCCTCGCCGAGCACCTGCTCGGGGCTCGTGCAGGCGTCGAGCGCGTCCGGGTCCGCCTCGCCCGCCGCGATCTCGGCCGGCTCGCCCGCGGCGGTCGTCCCCAGCCGCGACGGCCGCAGGTCGCCGAAGATCCGGCCCCGCTGGTGGGCCCGGTGGACCATCCGGCAGGCCGCCTGGAACAGCCGCAGCCGCGCGGGGACGTCCAGGCCCAGGCGGTCGCAGCGGGCGGCGATCGGCTCGATCGGCCCGGCGTCCTCGTCGGCCCCGGTCTCGCCCCCCCGCCCCGCCGGATCGCCGATCGCGTCGGCCGCGATCGCCTCGAGCGCGGAGTCTTCGAGCGGATCCGGACGGTCCTCGACGCGCTCTTCCTCGGCCTGGCTCATGAGACTGACGGCTCCCGATGCTGCAACACATAACGATACGATCGAGGCTTTCGACTTGAATGCCGGCGATCGGACGGTATCATCATAGCGTCTCCCTTCGTGCGTGCGTTCCCCCAGCGGCCTTCCGGCCCCGGCTTCGAGCCGACATGACCCGACGACGCCGACCACCTTCGACGCCCCTCGCGCCCGCGGCGTTCCTCGCCCTGCTCGCGCTCGCCGCCCTTGCGCCGAGGTCGGCCGAGGCCGGTTGCGCGTCGCGCGGCCACGCCGTCGCGCGGCCCGGGGCGTTCGGGCTGGGGGCGCTCGCCGAGCTGTCGGGCGTCGCCGACGCCCGGGACGGCTCGGCGTCGGACGCGCCCCCGCCGGGCCGCGTCCCCCCCTGCTCCGGGCCCTCCTGCTCGGGAGGGCCGGGCGTCCCCCTGGCCCCCGCGATCGTCGCGCCCGACCTCGGGCGCGAGCTGTGGTGCAACACCGCCGCGGCCCCCCGTCGCGACCGGACGGGGCGCTCCCTCGCCTCGTTCGAGGACGCGCCGCTCCACCCCTCCTCCGCCCCGGCCGGCGTCGACCGCCCCCCTCGACGCCCCGCCGCCTGACCTTCGCCCGCGCCCGCCGTCCGGCCGCCTCGCGCATCGCGCGTGAGGCGTCGCCCCGGCGCGCCGAGCCGGAAGCCCCGGAACGTGCGTCCCAACGCGGCGGCGCCGGGCCGGCGCACGCCTGATCCGCTTCGGACGGGCTCCCGGCTCACGGCCCCGGCGCGCGGCCGTCCGCGATCCGTTCGTCCCGCGCCGCCATCGTGCGCGGCGGGACGTCGCACGGCCGCGCCGCGCCGACGGGCGCCGGCGATTCGCATCGATGATCGATCCATTATATTTCGCGACGATACGATGAGGAGGGCGTGAGATGCAGCACGAGACGAGGTGGCGCCGGAGGAAGGGCGTCGGCGCGACGCTGTTCGTCGGCCTGGTGGCGATCGGGGCGCTCGGGGCCGGGGTGAAGGTCTTCCTCCCCCGGCCGGCGGTCAAGGCCATGGCCGATCGGCGGTTGCCGTACCAGAAGCGGGGCGTGATCGACACCAGCGGGTTCTCGATGATCACCTCCGCGGTGGAGCCCTGGGCCCCGACGGCGACCCTGGCGGAGATCCGCGAGCACTGGGTCGGCGTCGGCAGGCGGGCGATCGAGAAGATGGAGCGCGAGGACGCCTCGGGCCGCGTCATGCTCGGCTCCCGGGTCGTCCACGACGTCGCCTGGGCCACCCTGCTCCAGGCCGAGGGGGATCCGGTCGCCGCCGGCGGCGTGCTGGCCAAGGCCCGCGCGCTGGCCGAGGCCGACGACGCCCTGGGCGTGAAGTTCCTGCCCAGCCTGGTCTACTTCCAGGGGGTCGCGGCGCTGCGGCGGGGCGAGAACGACAACTGCGTCATGTGCCGGGGGGACAGCTCCTGCATCCTGCCGATCTCGAAGTCGGCGCGGCACAAGGACCCGACCGGCTCGAAGGCCGCGATCGGCTTCTTCACCGAGCTGCTGGAGAAGTTCCCCGACGACCTGGAGGCGATGTGGCTGCTCAACATCGCCCACATGACGCTCGGCCAGTACCCCGACGGGGTCGACCCGCGGTTCCGGCTGGACCTCGACCGCTACGTGAAGACCGAGTTCGACATCGGCCGGTTCCGCGACGTCGGCCAGGCGGCCGGCGTGAACCGCTACGACCAGGCCGGCGGCGCGATCATGGAGGACTTCGACGGCGACGGCCTGCTCGACCTCTTCATGACCTCGTTCGACCCCAAGCAGGCCGCCGGCTTCTTCCGCAACAAGGGCGACGGCACCTTCGAGGACCGCGGCGCGTCCGCCGGCCTGGCGGGCCAGTACGGCGGCCTCTACTGCGTGCAGGCCGACTACGACGGCGACGGCCTGATGGACGTCTTCATCCCCCGCGGCGCCTGGCTCAAGACCCCCATGCGGCCCTCGCTGCTGAAGAACCAGGGGGGCGGCGTCTTCGTCGACGCGACCGACCGGGCGGGCCTCGCCGAGGCGATGAACTCCAACTCCGCCGCCTGGGCCGACTACGACAACGACGGCGACGTCGACCTGTTCGTCTGCGAGGAGCGGCGCACCAACCGCCTCTACCGCAACAAGGGCGACGGCGCCTTCGAAGACGCCACGGTCGAGGTCGGCCTGGCGGACCCCTCGCGGACCTTCTGCAAGGGGGCCTGCTGGGTCGACTTCGACAACGACGGCGACCCCGACCTGTTCGCCAGCTTCCTCAACGGCCTGTCGCAGCTCTACCGCAACGACGGCGGCGAGTTCGTCGACGCGACCGAGGCCATGGGCGTGCGCGGGCCGATGACCGGCTTCTCGTGCTGGGCCTTCGACTACGACAACGACGGCTGGGTCGACGTCTTCGCCACGTGCTACGACCGCTCGCTGGGCGACGTGGTCAAGGGGCTGCTGGGCCGCCCCCACGGCCGCTACCCGAACCGGCTGTACCGCAACGTCGAGGGCCGCAAGTTCGTCGACGAGACCCGCAAGGCCGGGCTCGACATGTGCTTCTCGACGATGGGGAGCAACTTCGCCGACTTCGACAACGACGGCTTCCTCGACTTCTACCTGGGCACCGGCGAGCCCAGCATGGCGACCCTGATCCCCAACCGGATGTTCAAGAACGTCGAGGGCCGGCGGTTCTCGGAAGTGACGGGCTCGGCGGGCGTCGGCCACCTCCAGAAGGGCCACGCCGTCGCCTGCGGCGACTACGACCGCGACGGCGACGTCGACCTCTTCGCGCAGACGGGCGGGGCCGTCGACGGCGACCGCTACCACAACGTCCTGTTCCAGAACCCCGGCCAGGGCCGGCGCTCGCTGACGATCAAGCTGGTCGGCGTGAAGACGAACCGCGCGGCGATCGGGGCGCGGATCAAGGTCGTGTCCGCCGGACCGAAGCCGCAGGCGGTCCACCGGACCGTCGGCTCGGGCAGCAGCTTCGGGGCCAACGCCCTCGAACAGACCATCGGCCTGGCCGACGCCGAGGGGGCCGCCCTGATCGAGGTCTACTGGCCGACCAGCAAGACCACCCAGACCTTCCGCGACGTCCCCGCCGGCCGCGTGATCGAGATCACCGAGTTCGCGGCCGACTACCGCACGCTCGACGGCCGGCCGCAGGCGGTCGCGCTCCGGAAGTGATCGACGGGGCTCGCCGCCGTCCCGCTCAGCGCCCGAGCGGGACGGCGCCGTCCTGGTAGCGCCAGTCTTTCAGGAAGGTCAGGAGGTCGGCCATCTGGGCGACGGGGATCTTGGCCTCGAAGCCCTCGGGCATGAGCGAACGGCCGGTGGAGCGGACCTCGTCGATGGCCGAGCGGAGCAGCACCTCGGTCTTCCCCTCGGGGCGTTTGAGGGTCAGGCTGGAGGAGGTCTGGGCGGCGATGACGCCGTCGTAGACAGACCCGTCGGTGGTGGCGACGGCGTAGGCGACGTAGTTGCCGTCGATGGCCCGGTCGGGGTCGAGGATGTCGGCGAGCAGGGCCTCGCGGGTGCGGGCCCGGGTGTCGGCGATGTCGGGGCCGACGTCGACGCCGATCCCCGCGACGCGGTGGCACGTCGCGCAGTTGGCCTCGAACACGGCCCGGCCGCGCGTCGCGTCGCCGGCGGCGGCCACGGCCGGCCGGTACGCCTCGATCGCCTCGCGACGCCCGCCGGGGCGGCTCAGCAGCTTCTCGGCGCGGGCCCGGATCGCGGGGTCGGCGTGGGCCAGCAGCCGTTGCGACTGGGAGGCGTCGAGGTCGCCGGGGAGGACCTTCCCTCGCTCCATCGCGTCGAGCAGGCGGCCGATCCGCGCGGGGTCGCGCAGCAGGGCGTCGGCCGCGGCCCGGCGGACGCCCGGCAGGAAGGTCCGCCAGGGCTCGATGAGGCGGTCGAGCGCCTCGGGCCGGCCGAGGTCCCCGAGCGACCTCGCGGCGGCGGCGCGGACGTCCTGGTCGGCGTCGGCCGTCAGGAGCTTCGCGAGGACCGGCTCGGCCTCGTCGAAGCCGGCGAAGGCCAGCAGCCGCACCGCGGCGAGCCGGCCGGGCGGGTCGGCCGAGGGATCCGCGGCGAGGGCCGACGACCGGGCGAGCATGCGGCGGATCGCGGCGGCGGTCGGGCCGGGGAGCGTCTCCAGGAAGGGCCCGAACGCGGTGCGGGATCGGGCGACGCCCTCCACGAGGCCGTCGAGCGCCGCCAGCCGCCAGGCGTCGGCGGCCGGGCCGGCCAGGGCTTCGAGCGCGGCGGCGAGCGTCGCGGCCTCGGCCGGATCCTCGCCCGCGCCGACGAGCGCGGCCAGCTCATCCACCAGGGCGAGCCGGTCGGGGTCGGCGGGGGCGGCCTGGATGCGGTCGAGCACCTTCGCGAAGGCGACGGCGGCGTGGTCCGGCAGCGCGCTGGCGACGGCGAGCCGCGTCCAGCGATCGGCCGCGCCGGTCACGGCGATCGTCGCCAGGGCCTCGACCTTGCCGGCGTCGTCCCAGCCCCCGAGCGCCAGCGCGGCCTGGAACCGCACCCGCGGGTCGGCGTCGTCGGCGAGTCGCAGGACCCGATCGCGGACCGGCTCGCTCGCGGCGACCCTTGGCCCGGCCAGCAGCGCGGCCTGCTCGCGGACGCGAGGCTCCCCGGCGTCGAGCAGGACGACGATCAGGTCGTCCGTCAGCTTGCCCGCGGCTTCCAGAAGCCACGCGGCCTGCACCCGCGCCAGGCCTTCGCCCTCGCCGGCGACGAGGGCGGCCAGGCGATCGGCGGGGAGGGCCTCGGGGGCCTGCTTGAGCCGCCGCCGCGCGACGTCGCGATGCCAGGAGTTGCGATGGCCCAGGAGCGCGATCTCGTCGGCGTCGGCCGCGATCCGCCGCCGTTCCGGCGGGGCCGGCTTCGCGTCCGCGCGAACCACCTTCCAGATCCGCCCCCGATCGTCGCCGAGCCGCAGGTCGGGGCGGTTCTTCAGCTCCTCGGGCATCCATTCGGGATGCTCGATGACGGCGCGGTACATGTCGACGACGTAGAGCGCGCCGTCGGGCCCGACGGTCAGGTTCACGGGCCGGAACCAGGGGTCGGTCGTCGCCAGGAACTCGACCCCCTCGCGCATCGGCCGCGAGCGGAAGCTGGCCCCGTCCGGCTCCAGGACCTCGGCGTGGACGAGGTTGCCGGTGGGCTCGCAGGTGAACCCCGCGCCGCGGTAGGCGTCCGGCAGGGCGTCGCCGCCGTAGATCAGGACGCCGCAGCATGCGGTGAACTGGCCGGCGTGCAGCGAGGAGGTCACCCAGTAGCGGCTGATCGGGAAGACCCGACCCCCTTCGCCGTCGATCGGGACGTCCTGCAGGACCTGGGCGACGGCGAGCCGGGGGTTGCGGCGGGCGGCCTGCTCGGGGAAGGCGACGTGGCGGAGGTGGTGGCGGTTCTCGCAGACGAACCGGTTCCCCCAGGCGTCGAAGGTCAGGCCGAACTGCGCAGGGCCGGAGACGGCCTCGGCGAGCCCGCGCGCGGGGTCGAACCGGAGGTCCTTGCCCGAGAGGTCGATCGGCTCGCCCTTCGCGTTTTCGGCCTTCACGAGCCCCCCGCGCAGGCCGTTGCCGACGTAGAGCCAGCCGTCGAGCCCGATCGACGGGTGGCTGACGCGGAGCTGGACGTTCTCGGTCGCGAAGCCTCTGTAGAGCGTCTCGCGGGCGTCGGCCCGGCCGTCGCCGTCGGCGTCGCGGAGGAACTCGATCGACGGCGCCATCGTGACGATCGCCCCGTCGCGCCAGGGGATCAGGCCGTTGGCGAACGGCAGGCCGTCGGCGAAGACCGTCGCCCCGTCGTAGACGCCGTCGCCGTCGGCGTCCTCCAGAATCTTGATGCAGCCCAAGGGCCGGCCGCCGTCCGGGGGCCCGTCGGGATAGTCGCGCATCTCGACGACCCACATCCGCCCCCGCTCGTCGAAGGCGATCTCCACCGGGTCGATCACCAGCGGCTCGGCGGCGACCAGCTGCACCTTCAGCCCGGGGTCGACGCGGAAGAGCGCCTGCGCCGCCGCGGGCGAGAGCGGCGGCCGGGGCTCCTCGGCCGCCGCCGACGCGGCCAGCGAGGAGAGGAGGGCGAGCACGAGCACGACGGCGGCGGGGGGTCGGCGGGGCATGGTCGAAGTCTCCTGGCGGGAGCCCGGGCGGATGCGCTCACTGTAGCGTCGCGGGGCCGCGATGCAACCGGCCTCCCGCGCCGGGGATTGTGCGGAGCGACGCCAGGACCTATCCTCGAAGGCTCATCCCAGGCCGGGGGATCGGGGGCGAAGGAAAAGGGAGGTCTGATGAATCGGGATCGGCACGTTCTCCACGTCGGGCTCGTCGCGTGCGCGCTGGCGGCCTCGGCCGTCGCGTCGGCGCGGGCCTGCACGAGCATCCTCGTGAGCCGGGGCGCGTCGCGCGACGGCTCGGTGATGGTCACGTACTCGGCCGACGCGCCGTTCATGCCCAAACTTTTGCGCGTCGCCGGCGGCGTGCATCCGCCCGGGACGATGGTCGACGTCAAGGCGTGGGAGGACGACGAGGTCCGGGGCCAGGTCCGCCAGGCCGAGAAGACCTACACGGTCGTCGGCCTGATGAACGAGAACCAGCTCTCGCTCGTCGAGACCACCACCGGAGGCCGCAAGGAGCTGGTCGACCCGGACGGCCAGCTCGACTACGACGGCCTGATGCTGCTGGTCCTCCAGCGCGCCAGGACGGCCCGCGAGGCGATCACGCTGGTCGACTCGCTCTGCCGCGAGTACGGCTATTCCAGCTCGGGCGAGAGCTTCTCCATCGCCGACAAGAACGAGGTCTGGCTGATGGAGCTGATCGGCAAGGGGCCGGGCGTCAAGGGCGTCGTGTGGGTCGCCGCCCGCGTGCCCGACGGCTGCATCACGGCCCATGCGAACATGAGCCGGATCACGACGTTCCCGCTGGACGACCCCGAGAACTGGCGGTATTCGGCCGACGTCGTCCAGTTCGCGACCGACCGGGGCTACTACAAGACCGACTCGGGCAGGCCCTTCAGCTACCGCGACGCCTACCACCCCGACACCTCGGCCTCCGCCCGCCGCGCCTGCGCGGGGCGGGTCTGGAGCGTCTACCGCCGCTCCGCCCCGGCCGCGAACTTCTCCGACGCCTGGTTCCGCGGCGAGGAGGGTTCCGAGGACTACCCGCTGTTCATCAAGCCCGACGCCCCCCTGGGCGTCAAGGACCTCATGGGCCTGATGCGCGACCACTTCGAGGGGACCCCGTACGACATGACCAAGGGCGTCGACGCCGGGCCGTTCGGCAGCCCCCTCCGCGCCCGCGACCTGACGTTCAAGGTCGACGGCCAGGGCTACATGTGGGAGCGGCCGATCTCGACGCAGCAGGCCGGCTTCGTCGTCGTCAACCAGATGCGGGCGAGCCTGCCCGACGCGGTCGGCGGCGTGACCTGGTTCACGCCCGACGAGGCGTCGACCTCGTGCTTCACGCCCTTCTACTGCGCCGTCGACGCCCTGCCCGCCTCGTACACCGACGGCGACTACCAGAAGTTCTCGTGGGACTCCGCGTGGTGGGTGACGAACCTGGTCTCCAACCTGGCCTACGACCGCTGGTCGCGGGTGTACCCGGACGTCCGCAAGGCCCAGGTCGAGCAGGAGGAGGCGCTGCTCAAGATGCAGCCGGTGATCGAGGAGACGGCCGCCAAGCTCGCCGCCGCCGACCCGGCGCTGGCCCAGACCTTCCTCACCAACTACTCGGTCTCCACCGCCGACGCCGTCTTCCGGCGCTGGCAGGCGCTGGCCCAAACCGTCCTGACCACCCACGTCGACGGCTACCAGAAGGACGTCCGCGGCGAGCCCAAGGCCCCCGGCTACTCGCCGGAATGGCTCCGCCAGGTCGTCGCCGGCCGCGGCGCGCAGCTCAAGCTCCCGGCCAGGGCCGCCGAGACCGACCACTGACGAGAGGCCGCTCTCGAGGGGCCGTCGATCGCGACGCGACCCGAATCTCAACGACCTTCCCCCCTCGCGGGGGAAGGCGTCGCGAGGGCCCCTTCGTCCTTCATCGGAGTGACGCGGGAGTCGGGCTCGCGCCCAGCTTTCTGGACCTGTTTCGCCATCCGACGGCGAGCCGGTCCACTCTTGCCTCGAAGCGCCGAAGTCGGGCCCCCGTCGACATTTCGCAACATGGGTGTGAATTATCAACACCTTGCCATTCCCGTTTCCGGGTGTATCTTAAATCCAAGCTTGTGTGGGCTATACTGCCCATCCCAGCTTTCATAGTCGTTGCAATCCGAAGCTTCGACGGCTGATCGAGGACCGGAACCGCCGCTGCGGGGCCGTGGCAATCTCTCCCCGGGGGCCAGGCGATGGATCATCATGCGCGCACGCCGGTCGGCGGTCGGGGCCGATCGGGCCCGGCCGTCCGTCGCCGGCCGGACCGGAACAAGCCCAAGCGGGCGGCGTTCGAGCCCCTGGAAGAGCGGGTGATGCTGGCCGCCGACGACGTGATCAGCGTCGGGCGGACGCTCTCGTCGTGGACGGCCGACGGCGTGCAGGGCGGGCTGCTGAAGATCGAGTACACGGTCTACAACCAGCAGCCCGAGGCGGTGACCGGGGTCGCACTGGCCACGACGCTCCAGCCCGACGTCGCCTACATCTCCGCCTCGCCGTCGCCCGGCCTGGGCGGGGCGACGCTGTCGTGGGACCTGGGGACGATCGAGCCCTTCGGGTCGGCGAGCGTCGAGGTCACGGTCACGCTGGCGAGCGCCGCCGCGCTGGCGATCGACGCCGGCTCCCATGCGGTCGGCGTCTTCGAAGGCCGGGCGGTCGCGGACGACGCCCCGCCGGCCAGCCTGCGCGCCGGCGGCGTCGACCCCGCGCTGCTCGCCGCGACCCCGGACGCGGACCCCGCCGACCCGTACATCCAGGCCAAGGCGGCCGAGTTGGACCAGGATCCCACCCAGATCCTCGCCTACCTGACCCGGGACGTCGACTACGAGTCGTACGTCGGCTCGCTCCGCGGCGCGCGGGGGACGCTCTGGAGCGAGGCGGGGAACTCGCTCGACCAGGCGAGCCTGGGCGTCGCGCTGCTGCGGGCCTCGGGCGTCCCGGCCCGCTACGCCCGGGGGACGCTCTCCGACGCCCTCTCGCAGCAGCTGATCCTCTCGATGTTCGCCGACCCCCTGCGGGTCGTCGGCTTCCTCAACCCCGGCACCCCGGCGTCCGACCCGGCCCACGACCCCGCCCTTTTGGCCGAGACCCGCGACCACGCCTGGATCCAGCTCGACGCGGGGGCCGGCTTCCAGGACGCCGACCCCAGCTTCGCGACGGCGACGATCGGGACGGCCTTCGCCGCCGCCGCCGCGACCTTCGCCGAGGTCCCCGACGCCCTGCGGCACAAGGTCTTCCTGACGGTCGAACGCGAGCTGACCCAGAGCGACCTGTTCGGCGGCTCTTCCCAGAGCGTCGCGACGGTGCTCAGCGACGAGTTCGCGACCAGCGAGCTGGTCGGCCGGCCGATCACCCTGGGCCACATGGTCTCGACCACCACCTCGGGGTTCGTGATCTCGGCGACCGTCAACACTTACACGCCGTACCTGCTGGCGGGCGACGGGGCGCTCGCGTCGAACGACGACCCGATCCTGACCGGCACCCCCTATCAAGAGATGCTGACGAACTTCCCGTTCGGCAGCCAGGTGCTCACCGGGGTCTTCCTGAAGCTGCACATCACCTCGCCGGACGGCACGTCCATCGATGTGAAGAAGACGATCGCGGACCGGATCGGCGCGGCCGCAAGGCTGGGAGGCGGAGGCCAGGTCTCGATCGACCCCAGCGGCCAGCCGCTGATCACGCCGCTCGACCTCACCACCCTGAGCATCGAGCCGGGCCTCTACAGCGAGGCGGCCGCGGAGAAGCTGAGGCTTCAGCTCGATGCGAGGCAAGCCGCGTTCACGTCGTTCATGGAGCGGGTGAACGCGACTCCGGACGGGCCGGCGAAGGACGCCCTGCTGCAAGAAGTCACCGACGTGATGAGAGGCGCCTTCCTATCGATGGCGCGATCCAGGCTCGCCCAGTTCCAGATCTTGTCGGACACGTTCACGCGGCGTCTGGCCGACATCTCGCTCGTCGAGACGTATTTCGCCACCCCGAGGGTGATCGCGGTGGACTCGAGGGCCGTGCCCCAAGACGACGGCACGGTCATCTTCCGTTTCTCCATGGACCTTGTGCGCGACGTGATCCGGGCGATCCCGATTCCCGGCCAGGCCGCCGTCGCCGACGTCGGATTCCAGCTCGTCAGGGCGATGTCCGAGTCGTTCGTCGAGCAGCTGGCGATGGGGACGCCGCCGCAGACGTCCACAGGCTTCCCGATCTTGCCCGTCGGGGTCGTCACGGTATTCCAGGCCGCCCAGGCCCAGAACATCCCCCTGCTGTTCCTGAGCCCGCAGAACCGAAATCAGCTCGACGCCCTGCCGATCTCCGCGCCCGCCAAGGCCTTCATCTCGCAGGCCCTCGACGCCGGGAAGACCGTCATGGCGCCGGCGAGCAGCGTCCAGATCAACGGCGAGGCCCGGATCGGTTGGTACGAGTTCGACCCGACCTCCGGCGCCGCCGTCGACGTGATGGACAACGGCGAGCATTCGTCGTTGATCCAGAGCGTCGCGACGGATCTGTACATCGAGTTCATCAGGGGTGTGATCCAGTTCAACCTCGGGGCGGTCGCGGGCATCGGAGTCGGCGGCCTGTTCAACATCTCCCGTTGGCTGGTCGGCGCCTGGGTCGAGCGGAACAAGGACGGCTTCCCGGTCGATGTACAGCAGTTCCTCGCGTACAAGAACTGGGTCGGCACGCTCATCGCCATGGCGATCCAACTCGCCAAGGGAAGCCCGAACGTGCCCTTCGCCCTGGGGTTCCTCGCGGGAATCGAGATCTCCTTCGAGCTTTCGAACGACCCGCCGATCGAAGATCTCCTGCTCTCCCCCCTGCCGCTGGAGGCCTTCAAGAACCTCGGCTCAAGCGCCGCCCCCGGCGATCGAATCGCGACGGCGATCGTTCCCGACCCGATCTACACCCTGCCGATCGACGGCGCCCAGACGCCCACGATGTTCCGGCTCGGGATCAAGAACCTGGGGTCGACGACCCTGCGTCTCGCCCTCTCCATGGTCGACCTCCCCGCCGGCTTCACCGGAAAGACCAGCATCCGCGAGGTCGTGATCCCGCCGGGCGAGACGGCCGAGATCGGGCTGATCCTCTTCCCGACCGGCGCGCTCCCCGCGGTGGGTACGACGCTGGATTTCGGCGTCCGGATCACCGATCCGGCCGATCCGACCCTCACGACGACTCAGTCGGCCTCGTTCGTCATGCCGGCGATCCACGGCGTCAAGGTCACCACCGACCGCGACGACGTCTCCACGTCCCCGGGCACGCCAGTCCAGGTCAAGCTGCGGCTCGAGGCGACCGGCAACGTCGCGGAGACGGTGCACTTCCAAAGCTTCGCCACGAGCGGACTCGCGGTCGGCGGGCTCTCCACACGGGTGCTGGACCCGGGCCAGGTGATCGAGCTCGTCCTCACGCTGACGCCGGCCGCCGACGCGGCGCTCAACCAGACGCTCGGCCTGCGACTAGTCACCGAGTTCGGGACGCCCTTCCCCGACACTCGCTCGATCAGCGTCATCGTGGCCGTCCCGGGCGCCGCCGCGACGGCGACCGCCGCGGCCGACGCCCGCCGGCTCGGCCAGCCCGACCTCGCGGCGCGGCTCGAAGACGTCGGCGTCGCGATGACGAACCTCGTCGGCGATCCGGCCGACCCCGTCTCCAAGGGCCAGGCGCTCGCGAGCCTCGACGCCGTCCTCGGGCTGCTCGCCGCCGACCCGATCTACTCGGCCTTCGCGGACGACGTGGCGGCGTCGAAGGCCCGTCTCGCCGCCGCGACGACCCCGGCGGAGATCCAGTCGGCCGTCGTCGCGGTCGGCGCCGCCCTCGACGACTTCGGCGCGGCCGTCGACGCCCTGGCGCGCGGCAACGTCGAGCTGACGCTGCTCCCCTCCAACCAGGTGGCCCAGCCCCAGACGCCGTCGACGTTCGCCGTCCTCGTGCACAACATCGGCACGGAGGCCACGACGTATACGCTCTCGGTCGCCGGCCTGCCGGCGGGGGTCGACGCGCTGCTGAGCCAGGTTTCGGTCTCGCTCGCCCCCGGCGCGTTCGCGACGCTGACGCTGACCCTCACGCCGACCTCGACGACCGACCTCTCGCCCTTCGGCTTCACCGTCGCGGCGACGATCGCGGGGAGCACGCCGGCGATCGGCCGGTCGGTCGCCGGCGCGCTGGGCGTCCGTCGGGAGTTCGTCTCGGTCGTCTCGGTGACGCCCGACCGCTCGTTCGTGAACCCGGGCGAGGCCGTGAACGTCGCGGCCCGGGTGCTCAACGCCGTCAACCGCACGCAGGCGGCCCGCGCCTCGTTCCAGGTGATCGACGCCGGCGGCCAGGTCGTCCGCACCTCGACCCCCGTCGACCTGACGCTGGGCGTGCTGACCTCGATCACCGCCGCGGCCCTGGGCGCGCTCGACACGACGGGCCTGCCGGTCGGCTCGTATACCCTCCGCGTGACGCTGACGACTCCCGCCGGCGACCCGATCCCCGGGGGCGTCGGCGACGGCGGCCTGCTGATCGGCTCGCCCGTCTCGTCGACCCTGACGCTCGACCGCGACCAGCTGCCGCCCGGGTCGAGCGTCGTGACCAGCACCCTGGAGATCCAGGCCCAGGGCACGCTGGTCGGCCCGCTCGGCGTCGTCTCGCAGACCGACGTCCCCGGCGCGGTCGGGGTCGTGCGGAACGGCGACTTCGTCTACGTGAGCGGGGCCTCGGGGATCCGGGTCTACAACGTCGTCGACCCGTCGTCTCCGCAGCTGATCACCACGTTCGGCGTCACCGCCACCACCCTCGAGATCCACGACGGCAAGCTGTACGCGATGCGCCGCGGCGGCTTCGCCGACCCGCTGGTCCTCTCGATCTACTCGCTGGCCGACCCGGCCGCCCCCCAGCTGCTCGGCCAGACCCCGCCGATCTTCTACGTGCTGGGCTGGCACATGGCGGTCTCCGACACGCACGTCTACGTCTCGCTCTGGAGCTTCACCTTCCTCATCGGCGGCGTCAACGACATCAAGTATCAGACCGGCGACCTGCTCTCCATCGACGTCTCCGACCCGACCGCGCCGCACCTCGACGGGGTGCTCCGCAACACCTACGGCACGAACAACGACGGCATCGAGCGATTCCTGAACGTCGACATCTCGGGGGGCGACGGCAACCTCTGGGGGATCGCCCTGCTCGACCCGAACACGATCCTGGTCGCCGGCGGCACGGCCAGGGGGGACGACACCCAGACGGGCCAGGGGGTCGTCTACGTCGTCGACGTCAGCGACCCCGCCCACATGGCCGTCGTGAAGACCCTGGTGATCCCGGGGACGGTCATGGCCGTCAAGCTGATGGTCGACGGCGACCGCGCTCTGGTGACCGCCTCGACGGGGGGCTGGCAGGACCTCACCACGGACCTCCCCCTCTCCGGCAACCTCGTCCTCGCGACGCTGGACGTCTCCGACCATCGCAACCCCGTGCTGCTCCATTCGGAGACCCTGGCGCGGGCCTCGTCCGGGCCGTACACGTCGTATTCGACGCCGCTCGGCGGCGGTCTCTTCGCCTTCTCCAGCACCGGCGGGGCGACGGACCTGCCCGAGATCTTCGTCGTCGACGCGAGCGACCCGCAGCATCTGCAGTTCAGCACCACCACGATCCCCGCCTTCACCGAGGCCCTGGACGGCGACGGGGGCTACATCTACACCGCGAGCTCCAGCGGGCTGATCATCTATCAGTTGGACGCCGCCGACGCGATCCCCGTCACGGCCCGCGTGGAGATCCCCAACGCGGGCGGGGTCGCGCCGGTCCCGGGCTCGTTCAGCATCGCGCCCACGCGCATCATCGCCGGCGTCGGCTTCGACCGCTATGAATGGGACCTCAACCTGGCGGCCGGCTCCGCGACGCGGACGATCACCTGGCGGACGACGACCGGCGACCTGCGGCCGGGCGAGGCCCGCGCCGTGACCGGGGCGACGACGATCGACTTCACGAGCCAGGCGACCCCGGGACGGCTCTCGCTGGCCCCCCTGGTGGTCGCGGCCGGCCAGATCCTGGCCCTCGACCCCGCCGCGCAGACGACCCGGCCGGGCGAGTCGGCCTCGTACACGGTGCGGGTCTCGAACCCGACGGCGGCGGCGCTGACGTACACGCTGCGGGTGCTCGGCCTGCCGGCGGGCTGGTCCGCGCTCGCGCCCCAGGTGACGGTGGCGGCGAACGGCTCGATGGACGTGCCCTTGACGCTCATCTCCAGCCCGTTCGCGGCCGCGGGCGATTTCGGCTTCACGGTCGAGGCGGCCGCCGGCGCGATCGTCGGCACGGTGGACGGCGACCTGACGCTCTCGGGCCTCCCGGTCGTGGCGGCCGCCGACCCCCAGTCCCACGGCGTCGTCGCGGCGCTCCTGCCGGCGCTGGCGATCGCCGGGCTGGGCGGCTCGGCGCGGTTCGTGGCGCGACTGACGAACGTGGGGAGCGTGGTCGAGACCTACGCCCTGGCCATCTCCGGCCTGCCGGCCGGCTACACGGCGACCTTCGACCGCGACCGGGTCGCCGTCTCGCCGGGCGCAGGCGGCGCGGTGGACGTCCCCTTCACGATCCGGGCCCCGGACGGCGCCGCGGTGGGCGACGTCCCGTTCCGCATCACGGCCGCCTCGACGTCCACCGCCGCGGCCGGCGGGGTCGACGGCGTCCTGAGGGTGGTCTCGCTGGGGGTCCGCGTGGCGATCGAGCCGACGTCGGCCGCGCCCGGGAGCGTCGTGGCGGTGACCGTGACCAACATCGGCACGACCGCCGAGACGTTCGACCTCGCCCTCGCCGGGCCGGCGAGCCTCGCGGCGACCCTGGGCGCATCCTCGGTCACGCTGGCGCCGGGGGCCTCGCAGGTCGTCTCGGTCGCGGTCGGCGCGCTCGGCTACGCCCTGCCGGGCTCGGTCCCGCTGACGGCGACGGCCACGGCGCGCACCAACCCCGCGGTGCGCGACGCCGACTCGGTGGGCGTGGCGGTCGCGGCGCAGGGCGGCGTGTCGGCCCGGTTCGAGCCCGCCGACGCCGTCCTGGCCGGCCCGGGCGCGAGGACGTTCCGCCTGATCGTGACGAACACGGGCAACGCCGAGGACGCCTTCGAGGTGGTCCTGATGGGCCCCTCGGGGCCGATCTCCGGCTCGCTCGTCCGCCCGGACGGGTCGCCGACCTCGGCCCTCTCGATCATCCGCCTGCCGGCCCTGGGCGTCGGCGCCGTCACGCTGTCGGCCCGCCTTCTCGACTTCGGCCTGGGCGCGCTCACCGTGCAGGTCCGGTCGCTGAACGACGCCTCGCGGGCCGCCGCGGCGACCGCCACGCTCCGCGCCTCGGCCGCTTCGCTGGCCACCGCGACCCAGGTCCTGGCGGCGCCCAACCCGGCGGCCCCCGGCGAGGCCGTCACGTTCACCGCGTACGTCTCGGCCCAGGGCGGGGCCGTGCCCACGGGGCAGGTCACGTTCGTCGTGGACGGCCAGGCCCTCGCGCCCGTGGCGCTCTCGGCCGACGTCGGCCGGGCGCGGGCGACCTTGACCCTGACGGCGGGGGCCGGCGCCCACACCGTCACGGCCGTCTATTCGGGCGGGACGGGGTTCGACCCGAGCGCGTCGGCGGCCGTCGCCTTCACGGTCGCCCCGCCGACCACCCCCGGCCTCACCTCGACGCAGGTGCTCGTGACGCCCAGCCCGGCGACGGTCGGCCAGTCGTTGAAGCTGACGGCGATCGTCATGGCCGAGGGGGGCGTCCTGCCGACCGGCGGCGTGACCTTCGTCGTGGACGGGGTGGACCGGTCGACGGTCGCGCTGGCGAACGTCGGCGGCCGCGCGACGGCCGTCCTGACGATCGCCGGCCTGGCGGAAGGGACGCATCAGGTCTCCGCCCGCTACGCCGGCGACGCCGCCTTCGCCGCCAGCGCCTCGGCGACCTCGACCGTGCAGGTCCTCGCCGCCGCGGCCGACGTCGCGGGGCCGGTCGTGACCTCGGTCGAGCGGTACGGCTTCCACAACCAGCCGACCTCGCTGGTCCTCCGGTTCAACGAGGATCTCGACCCCGCCGCCGCGTCGAACGCCGCCAACTACCAGATCCTCGGCCCGGGCCGCGACGGCCGGCTCGGCACCCGCGACGACCGCCCGATCCCGCTCCGCGACGCCGTGTACGACGCCGCCACGCGCAGCGTGACGCTCCGCCCCACGGAGCGGCTGTACCTCTACGGGCGGTCGCTGCTGGCCGTCCGCGCCGGGGTCGGGGCGGGCGTCGTCGACCTGGCCGGGAACGCGCTCGACGGCGACGGCGACGGCCGGCCCGGCGGCGACTTCGTCTCCGTCGTCGACCGGACGAAGCTCGCAGGACCCGCCCCGACCCTCGGCCGAAAGACCATCCCGAGCCGACGGCCGCCGGCGTTCGCGTCGAGCCTGCACGTCGCGGCGGCCCACAGCCGGCCCGCCTTCCGACGGACGATCCCGGCCCGGCACCTCCCCTTGCACGGCAAGGCGTGACGGGTCACGCCCGGGGGTCGCCGCCGATCCAGAAGCGGCCCATCGGGGCCATCGAGACGATGGCGAAGGCCGGGCGGGTGTGGTGGTCGGGCGAGTAGGCCATGGCGATCGCGCGGTAGCGGCCGTCGGCGAAGTCCTGGTCGGCCGCGATCGACCAGTGGCCGGAGGCGTCGGCCGTCGTCACGTCGAGCACCTTGATCTTCGTCAGGTCGGACGTCCGGCCCACGTAGACGCGGACGCTCGCCCCGGGCGCGGCGGCGCCGGAGAAGGTCGGGCGGTCGCCCTGGACGACCAGGTCGGGGCCCCAGTTCTCGATCGTCTGCTGCTCGCTCGCCGAGGTCGGCGCCCACGTCGACGGCGTGGCGTTCGTCAGGCTCCCCTCGAGCCGGAGTTCCTGCACGAGCGGGGCCTGCTCGGCGAGGGTCGTGGCGATGAAGTTGCGATACCAGAACTGCACGCCCGTCGCCCCGCTGTGGGTGGCGTTGGTGCGGGTCAGGTTGTAGTAGTGGATCGGCGAGGCGCTGCGGTTGGGGACCGGCACCTGGCCCCAGAGGTTGTAGCCGCTGGTCTCGATCTTGGTGACGTCGCGGACGTCGGTGTGCTGATAGAAGACCTCCGCCTCGTCCACGATCGAGGGGACGTAGACGGTGGGATCCTTGGCCTGGGCCTGGTATCCGGTCACGATCGCCCGCGCCAGGATCCCGATGGGGTTCTTGGCCGTGCTCATCTGGCCCGGGACGTAGTTGTTGGCCGCGTGCGGGTCCAGGAGCGTGTCCTTGATCCAGCCGCCCTGCAACCGGGTCGGCATGGAATCTTCGAGCTTCATGAGGGCGGTGGTGTCGACCAGCGAGCCCTGGCTGTGGCCGATCAGGTGCAGGTCGACCACGGCGTCGTCCGGGAGCTGGTCGAGGATCTTCTGGATCTGGTTGACCAGCCGCGCGCCCTGGGGCGCGGCGTGGCCCGGCTGGTGGCTCTCGTCGATCCAGTTGAAGGGGATCACGGCGTCGTAGCCCGCGTCCTCCATCAGCCGGCCGATCTGGAGCTGCCAGGGGGTGCCGTAGGTCCAGCTCGTGTTGATGATGCCGCCGTGGGCGACGACGCCGATCGTGAACTTGCGGAACGACGCCGTGCGCGCCGGGTCGGTCGTCGCGCCGGGGGCGTTCGGGTTGGCGACGACCAGGACGTAGGGCTGCGCGACGTCGATCGGCAGGCCGCCGGGGACGGGGACCGTCAGGTCGTGCGCGCCCGGGGTCGCGGCCGACGCGGGGGCGTCGTACACGGTGAGCAGCTGGTCGGAGGCGTCGAACGCGGCGTCGGCCGAGCGGTAGACGCCGAAGCTGAGGGGCGAGCCCGTCCGGGCCGTCGGGTCGGCGTCGTAGCGGACGGCGACCGAGTGGGAGTCGACCGTCGTGGCCGAGTCCATCACGACCGGCGAGGCGACGCTGAGCGCCAGCCGGGTCTCGAGCGCCTCGGGCGCTCCCGGCCGCACGGCCTTGCGCCGTCGGGGGCCGCCTTCGACCTGTCTCCTGAAAAGCGGGAACATGCGCGACTCTCCCAAGGGGAACGGACGCTCAGGCCCGCGCGGCGGCCGGCTCGACGGCCTCGGCGCGGAAGTGGGGGGCGGGCGTCGTCGACGCCCCGGCGGCCCTCGGGGGCGTCGACCCCTTGCCCGACTGGATCATCAGATTTCGGACGTAGACGAAGACGCCCATCGACTGGCCGACGGCGAAGACCGGGTCGCGGCGGGCGATCGCGTAGGAGAGCAGCGCGAAGCCCCCGAGGATGCTCAGCCACCAGAAGGCCGCCGGCACCACCACCGCGCCCGAACGCTCGGACGCCAGCCATTGCACCACGAACCGCGCCGTGAACAGCCCCTGGCCCACGAAGCCCACCACCAGCCAGTATCTCGGATCCCACATGGTCCCACCCGCCTCGTCGAAGTCCCCGTCGTTTCGCCGCCCGCGCCCGCGTCGGCCCCGACGCCGTCAGGCGGCGAGGTCCCGGGCGCGACGGCTGTCGGCCGCCTCGCCGGGCGCGAGGTCGGGATCGACGCCCCGGGGCTCGTACGCCTCGTAACGCAGCGGCCGGCTCATCAGCCACGAGACCCCCAGCAGGTCGACGAGCACGCGGAACGAGCGGTTCCGGAAGTTGTAGTGCGAGGTCCCGTGGGGCCGCGCCCGGTGGTTGACCGGCACCTGCACCACCCGGGCCCCCTCGCGGATCAGGAGCGGGCCGAGGAACCGATGCACGCCCTGGAAGAGCGGCAGCCGCAGGGCGAGGTCGCGGCGGAAGATCCGGACCGAGCAGCCGGTGTCGAGGATCGCCTGGCCGAGCACCGCGTTGCGGACCCGATTGGCCCACCGGCTGACCACGCGGCGGATCCACCTGTCGCGCCGCTCGACCCGCCAGCCGAGGGCCGCGTCGTGGCCCGGCAGCTCGCGCCACAGGGTCTCCAGGTCGGCCGGGTCGTTCTGGAGGTCGGCGTCGAGGGTGGCGATCCACGACCCCCTGGCCGCGCGGATGCCGGCGGCCGTCGCCCCCGACTGGCCGACGTTCGCCCGCAGGCGGATCGGCCGCAGCTCGGGGTGTTCGACCTCCAGGATCCGCAGGACCCGGGGCGTCGCGTCGGTCGAGCCGTCGTCGACGATCAGGATCTCGAAGCCCCCCAGCCGCGAGGCCCGGGGCTCGCGGCCGTCGCAGAGCGGGCGCAGGGCCGCGGCGATCTCGGCCACCAGCCGCGGCAGGCTTTCGGCCTCGTCCTTGGCCGGGACCACGACGGAGAGGAACGGAGGCGGGCCTTCCCAGGCGTCGCCGGTCGTCGCCGCGTCCTGCCTCCAGATACGCGGGGATCGGTGGTCCCGCACGTCGGAGAAGTGCGGCCGTCCCGGGGGATTCGGCGTCACGGCGAACCTCCTTGCTCGTCGGAATTGCCGCCCTGGTGCAGTCGACGGACCGGGGGCGATGGGTCTCGACGGTCCTGGGCCGGCGGGCGTCCTTGCCTCGGCCTTCCCCGTCGAACGATCCTGATCGTCGAGAGATAGGATCAGACTTGGCGGTCGACATTCTGCACGAATTCCCGCAGCCGTCCAGTCCGAATCCCGTCGTGCGTTCGCCTGATGACGGATGGGTCGCCTTTTCCGGCCGCGGATGGGATAATCGACCATCAAGAAGGGGAGGCCGTTCATGAGGCGACGCGGCGTGTGGGGATCGGGCTCGGCGTGGGTTTTCCTCCTGACGACTTTCGCCGCGACGGCGGCCGCCCGCGACGACGCGGCCCCCGACCTGCCGCCGCCGGCGGCGCGCGAGGTCGACTTCGCCCGCGACGTCGCCCCCCTCCTCGAACGGAGCTGCCTCCGCTGCCACGGCGCGAAGAAGCAGCAGGCGGGCCTGGCCCTGCACGACAAGGCCCGCGCCATGGCCGGCGGCGACGACGGCCCGATCATCGTCCCCGGCAAGAGCGCCGAGAGCCGGCTCATCCTGGCCGTCGCCCGCACCGACCCGGACGCCGCCATGCCCCCCGAGGGCGGCGGCGACCCCCTGACCGCCGAGGAGGTCGGCGTCCTCCGCGCCTGGATCGACCGGGGCGCGCCCTGGGCCGACGCGGCGAAGCCGGCCTCGGCCGCCGTCGACCACTGGTCGTTCGTCCCCCCGAAAGAGGCCCCGACGCCCGACGTGAGGCGCGGCGAATGGCCCCGGAACCCAATCGACCGCTTCGTCCTGGCGAGGATCGAGAAGGAGGGCCTGGAGCCCGCGCCCGAGGCCGACCGCCGAACCCTGATCCGCCGCCTGAGCCTGGACCTGATCGGCCTGCCGCCGACGCCCGACGAGGTCGACGCCTTCCTCGCCGACGACCGGCCCGACGCCTACGAACGCCAGGTCGACCGCCTGCTGGCGTCGCCCCGGCTGGGCGAGCAATGGGGCCGGCACTGGCTCGACCGCGCCCGCTACGCCGACACCAACGGCTACGAGAAGGACCGCGAACGCTCGATCTGGCCCTACCGCGACTGGGTCGTCCGCGCCTTCAACGCCGACATGCCCTTCGACCGCTTCACCGTCGAGCAGATCGCCGGCGACCTGCTGCCGAACCCCACGATCGACCAGCTCACGGCCACCGGCTTCCACCGCAACACCATGATCAACGAAGAAGGGGGCATCGACGTCGAGGAGTTCCGCTTCGCCGCCGTCGTCGACCGCGTCGCCACCACGGGCGCGACCTGGCTCGGGCTGACCATCCAGTGCGCGCAGTGCCACACGCATAAATACGACCCGATCACCCAGCGCGAGTATTACCAGCTCTTCGCCTTCCTCGACAACGCCGACGAGCCCGAGGTCGAGATCCCCGACCCGGCCGTCGCCGTCCGCCGCGAGGCCGTCGAGGCCCGGGCCAAAGAGATGGAAGCGGCCCTCGCGACGCGCTATCCGGCCGAAGGCCCCGAGTCGCTCGGGGCGAAGCAGGACGCCTGGGAGCGCTCCCTGCACCCCGCGCGCTGGACCGTCCTGACGCCGACGAAGGTGGTCTCGCGGAAGAACGCCACGATGACCGTCCAGCCCGACGGCTCGGTGCTGGCCTCGGGCGACAAGCCCAACAACGACGTGTACGAGGTCGACCTCAAGACCCCCCTGAAGGCCACGGCGATCCGCCTGGAAGTCCTCCCCGACCCCAGCCTGCCCGAGGGCGGGCCCGGCCGCGCGCCCCTGTTCCAGGTCGGCGACTTTTTGCTGACCGAGTTCCAGGCGACGGCCCGGCCCGAGGGCTCGGCCGAGCCGGCGAGGCCCCTGAAGTTCGCCCGCGCGACCCAGGACTTCACCGCCGAGGGGCGGTCGGCGGCGATGGCCGTCGACGGCGTCTCGGACACCGGCTG
Organism: Paludisphaera mucosa; assembly: GCF_029589435.1. Lineage (NCBI taxonomy): Bacteria > Pseudomonadati > Planctomycetota > Planctomycetia > Isosphaerales > Isosphaeraceae > Paludisphaera > Paludisphaera mucosa. The sequence goes on from NZ_JARRAG010000002.1 coordinate 1,145,872, forward strand.
GAGCGTGACCGGCGGCGTGGGCAAGCCCCACGCGGCGGTCTTCGAGCTGGCCGACGACCTGGGCGATGGCCGGCCGACCGAGCTGCACCTCACGCTCCACCAGGAGTTCATCCACCAGACGACCATCGGCCGGTTCCGGATCTCGGTCGCGACCGACCCCCGGCCGGTCTCGGCGTCGGGCGTCCCGGCCGAGATCGAGGAGATCCTGCTGGTCGAGCCCTCGCAACGGTCGGCGGAACAGGTGCAAGCCCTCACGCGGCATTATCTGGCGGTCGCCCCCGAGCTGGCCGAGGCCCGCAAGCCGATCGCTGCGCTGCGGGCCTCGGAGCCGAAGTTCGCGACGACGATGGTCATGCGCGAGCGCACCCCGGACCACGCCCGGACGACCCGCATCCACAAGCGCGGCGAGTTCCTCAAGACGGCCGACCCGGTGCAGCCGGGCGTCCCGGCGGTGCTGCCCCCCCTGCCCTCGGGGGCGCCGGCGAACCGGCTGTCGTTCGCCCGCTGGCTGGTCGCCCCCGAGAACCCGCTGGTCGGCCGGGTCGTCATGAACCAGGTCTGGCAAGCTTACTTCGGCCGGGGCCTGGTGACGACGCCCGAGGACTTCGGCGCCCAGGGCTCGCGGCCCACGCACCCCGAGCTGCTCGACTGGCTGGCGACCGAGCTGCCCCGCCGCGGCTGGAGCCTCAAGGCCATGCACCGGCTGATCGTCACGAGCGCGACCTACCGCCAGGCCAGCCGCGCGACGCCCGAGCAGGTGGCCCGCGACCCCAGGAACGAGCTGCTGGCCCGGGGGCCGCGGTTCCGCGTCGGGGCCGAGACGATCCGCGACGCGGCGCTGGCGTCCGCCGGCCTGCTCGACGCGCGCATCGGCGGCCCGAGCGTGCGGCCGCCGCAGCCCGACGGCGCGACCTCGCTGGCGTACGGCCAGGAGGGCTGGACGCCGAGCGTCGGGGCCGACCGCTACCGCCGGGGCCTGTACACGTTCCTGAAGCGGACGTCCCCCTACGCCTCGTTCGCCACGATGGACGCCCCGTCGCCCGACGTCGCCTGCGTCCGCCGCGAGCGGTCCAACACGCCGCTCCAGGCGCTCGCGATGCTCAACGACGTCGTCTTCGTCGAGGCCGCCCAGGCCCTCGCCCGCCGCGTCCTCCGCGAGTCCTCCTCGCCGGCGGCCGACGCCCGCCTCGACCACGCCTTCCTCCTCGCCCTGGGCCGCCCTCCCCGCGACGACGAGCGGCCCCGCGTCCTCGCCTACCACGCCGACCAGCTCGCCCGCTTCCGCGAGGGCAAGCTCGACGCCGCCCTCGTCGCCGGCGCGAAATCCGCGACCCCTCCCTCGCCTCTGCTCGCCACGCCCGAAGGGACGGACCTCCCCGAACTCGCCGCCTGGACGGCCGTCGCCCGCGTCCTGCTGAACCTCGACGAGGCGGTGACCAAGGAGTGACGAGGTGGACATGGACGCGGCCGCTCGTAAAATCGACCGGCGGCCGTGGGTCGTCGCCCCGTTCGTGGCGCTCTGGCTCGCGGCGAGCGGACTCATCGTCCTCGGCCGTGGGGACGTCGAGAGCCTCCTCCGTTTCATCTTCGGCCATCCCCTGCACCCCGACGCCTTAAACTATGTCAATGAAGTGACCTTCGCCGTCTGGGTCGCCTGGAGCCTCTTCGTCGCGCTCGCCATAGCAGCAGCCTGGCGTCGACGGGGCGATGTGGTCCTCATCCTCCTGAGCGGCGCGGTCCTCGCTATCCTTTTGTGCTTCGCCGGCGAACGATGGTCCGACCCGAACTGGCACAACATCGCCTGTGTTTGCGCGATCGGATGGTTCGTCAGCACGCTCGTCGGTGGTTGTTACTGGCTCCTCGCTCGACGAACGCGGCCGGTCGTCTGATCTCTCGTCGGCATGATCCTCGCGGCTGACATCGATACCAAGGAAGTCTCTCATGTCGGATGACTCGCGAAAGGCGGAGGCCATCGACCTGATCCTCCACAACGGCAGGATCGCCACGCTCGACGCCCGCGAGCCCTTCGCGCAGGCCGTGGCGATCGGCGGCGGCCGGTTCGTGGCCGTGGGCGACGACGCCGAGATCCTGAAGCTCAGGACGCCCGCCGCGAAGGTCGTCGACCTGCAGGGCAGGACGGCGATCCCCGGGCTGAACGACTCGCACCTGCACCTGATCCGCGGCGGGCTGAACTTCAACCTGGAACTGCGCTGGGACGGCGTGCCGAGCCTCGCCGACGCCCTGCGGATGCTCAAGGAGCAGGCCCGGCGCACGCCGCCGCCGCAGTGGGTCCGCGTGGTCGGCGGCTGGACCGAGTTCCAGTTCGCCGAGCGTCGGCTCCCCACCCTCGACGAGATCAACGCCGCCGCGCCCGAGACGCCCGCGTTCATCCTCCACCTGTACGACCGAGCCCTGCTCAACGCCGCCGCGCTGCGGGCTTGCGGCTACACCAAAGATTCGCCCGACCCGCCCGGCGGCGAGATCCAGCGCGACAAGGCCGGCGAGCCCACCGGCATGCTGATCGCCCGGCCCAACGCCATGATCCTCTATTCGACCCTCGCCAAGGGGCCGAAGCTGCCGCCCGAGTACCAGGAGAACTCCACCCGCCACTTCATGCGCGAGATGAACCGCCTGGGGATCACCAGCGCCATCGACGCCGGCGGCGGATACCAGAACTACCCCGAGGACTACCAGGTCGTCGACGCCCTGCACAAACGCGGCGAGCTGACCGTCCGGATCGCCTACAATCTCTTCACCCAGCGACCGAAGCAGGAGTTCGACGACTTCTCGAAGTGGGTGACGATGACGAAGCCGGGCGCCGGCGACGACCGCTTCCGCATGAACGGCGCGGGCGAGATGCTCGTCTTCTCGGCCGCCGACTTCGAGGACTTCCTCGAACCCCGGCCCGACCTCGCCGCCGGCATGGAGGCCGAGCTGCACAAGGTCGTGAGGCTGCTGGCCGAGCACCGCTGGCCCTTCCGGATCCACGCGACGTACAACGAGTCGATCACGCGGTTCCTCGACGTCTTCGAGGCCGTCGACCGCGAGGTCCCCTTCGACGGCCTGCGCTGGTTCTTCGACCACGCCGAGACGATCGACGAGCGGAACCTGGAGCGCGTGAAGGCGCTCGACGGCGGCATCGCGATCCAGCACCGCATGGCCTACCAGGGCGAGTACTTCGTCGACCGCTACGGGGCCGAGGCCGCCGCGCACTCGCCGCCGTTCCGGAAGATGCTGACGATGGGGATCCCCGTCGGCGCGGGGACCGACGCGACCCGGGTGGCGAGCTACAACCCCTGGGTCGCCCTCTATTGGATGACCGCCGGCAAGACGGTCGGCGGCGCGACGCTCTACCCCGAGTCCGCCCGCCTCGACCGCATGGAGGCCCTCCGCCGCTACACCCACGGCAGCGCCTGGTTCTCGGGCGAGGACGACGCCAAGGGCCTTATCGCCCCCGGATACCTCGCCGACCTGGCCGTGCTCTCGGACGACTACTTCTCGGTCCCCGAGGAACGGATCAAGGGGATCGAATCCGTCCTGACGATCCTCGGCGGCCGGCCCGTCTACGCGAAGGGGCCGTTCCGCGACCTCGACCCGCCGCCGCTCCCGGTCACGCCCGACTGGTCGCCGGTGAAGCTCTACGGCGGCTACCACAACGTCGCCGCGAAGTCGGCCGGGGCGCAGGCGTCCTCGCATAGCTGCTGCGTCCCCTCGCCGTCGCGGCTCCACGCCCTGCTCCACAGGCTGGGCGCGACGGTCGACGCCGGCCGCCGCGGCGGCATGGGCCTGGGCTGCGACTGCTTCGCCTTCTGACCATCCGAGGACGATCGCATGAACGAGGCGGGCGACTTCTCGCACATCCCCATCATCGACGTGGCCGAGCTGGTCGCCGGCGGGCCCGGCCGGCGCGAGATCGCGGCGCGCCTGGGCGCGGCCTGCCGCGAGTCGGGCTTCTTCTACGTCGTCGGCCACGGCGTCGACGAGGGGCTGCAAGGCCGCCTGCGCGAGCTGAGCCGGGCCTTCTTCGCGCTCGACCTGGAACGCAAGATGCGCATCCGGATGGCCCTGGGGGGCCGCGCCTGGCGGGGCTACTTCCGCGTCGGCGACGAGCTGACGTCCGGTCAGCCGGACCAGAAGGAGGGCGTGTATTTCGGCGCCGAGCTGCCGGCCGACGACCCTCGCGTCCGGGCCGGGACGCCGCTGCACGGCCCCAACCTCTTCCCGGACGAGCCCGCCGGCTTCCGCGAGGCGGTGCTCGAATACATGGCCGCGCTCACGGGGCTGGGCCATCGGCTGATGGCCGGCGTCGCCCTGAGCCTGGGCTTCGACGAGGCGTACTTCGCCGAGCGGATCCTTGGCGAGCCGCTGACCCTCTTCCGCATCTTCAACTACCCGCCGCCCGCCGACCCGGGCCTCTGGGGCGTGGGCGAGCACACCGACTACGGCCTGCTGACGATCTTGCTCCAGGACGACGCCGGTGGGCTGGAGGTCAAGTCGCGGTCGCGGTGGGTCCCCGCGCCGCCGCTGCCCGGCTCGTTCGTCTGCAACATCGGCGACATGCTCGACCGCATGACCGGCGGCCTCTACCGCTCGACGCCGCACCGCGTCCGCAACCCCGCGCCCCGCGACCGGCTCTCGTTCCCCTTCTTCTTCGACCCCGCCTTCACGGCGCGGGTCCGGCCGATCGACGTCCCGGGCCGGGGCGCGATCGACGACGACCGGGACGAGCGCTGGGACCGCGCCAGCGTCCACGCGTTCGACGGGACCTACGGCGACTACCTGCTCGCCAAGGTCGGCAAGGTCTTCCCCGAGCTGCGGGCGTCGGTGCTCTGAAGCGGCGATCCGGCCCCCCCGGGGGAGTAAGCTCGAAATCGGTTCTCGTCGAAGTGGGAGGTTCGCCGTGAGTTCCACACCCAAAGTCGCCGTCATCACCGGCGCGTCGCAGGGGATCGGGGCGGGGCTCGTCCGCGGGTTCCTCGACCGCGGCTACCGCGTCGTGGCCAACTCGCGTTCCATCGAGGACTCCGCCTCGGCGGACGTGCTGGCGATCGCCGGCGACATCGCCGATCCGGGAGTCGCGGCCCGGGTGATCGAAGGCGCCGTCGAGACGTTCGGCCGGGTCGATACGCTGGTCAACAACGCCGGCGTCTTCATTTCCAAGCCGTTCACCGATTACACCGAGGCCGACTTCGCCCGCAAGATCTCGGTGAACCTCGCGGGGTTCTTCCACGTGTCGCAACGGGCCCTACGGCAGATGCTCACGCAGGGCGGCGGGCACATCGTAAACATGACGACGACGCTGGTGGGCCAGCCCGTGAAGGGCGCGCCGTCGGCGCTGGCTTCCCTCACCAAGGGGGGGCTGGACGCCGTGACGAGGTCGCTGGCGATCGAGTACGCGGACAGGGGCATCCGCGTGAACGCCGTGGCGCCGGGCAACATCAAGACGCCGATGCACGCCCCGGAGACGCTCGCCGCCCTCGCCGCGATGCACCCGCTGGGGAGGTTGGGCGAGGTCCAGGAGATCGTCGATGCGGTGCTGTATCTGGAGTCGGCCGCGTTCATCACCGGCGAGACCTTGCACGTCGACGGCGGCGCGCACGCCGGCCATTGGTGAGGCCGAAGGGGGACGACCATGCCGATCGTGACGATCCAGACCGCCCGCGAAGGACCGGCCGCCGAGATGCCGGCCGCACCACCCCACACCGCCAGCGATGAGGCAGCCGAGGCCATCATGAATTCGCACGTCCGACGGAATCGCCCCACGCCCGCATTCCTCGCGATGTTCGCATTCGCCTGCGTCGCCGCCCCGGCGCAGGACGCCGTCCGCGAGGAGGCTTTGCAAGCCCCCGGCGGCCTGCCGGTGAAGGTCCGGATGGAGGGCCCCTACACGGCCGACGTCGCGCTCCAGATCGTCTGCTACTTCAGGCACAAGCCGGCCGGCGACGTGACGAAGGGGGCGGCGGTCGAGCTGGACAGGCACCTCGGCGGGGTCGTCGCGGCGCTCCGCGACCGGGGCGAGTTCGCGGGCGAGGCGCTGGAGACGATCCTGATCGTCCCGCCGAAAGACGCGATCAAGGCCCGATCGCTCCTGCTCATCGGCCTGGGCGACGAGGGCTCGCTGTCGCTGGAGCGGATGGAACAGGTCGGCAAGGTCGCGCTCCGCGAGGCGGTCCGGCTCCGCGCCGATCGGGTCGCGTTCGCCCCGCTGATCCGCGACCAGGGGGATTCCCGGATCGCGACCGGGGCCGTCGCGCAGGCCGTCGCTCGGGGGGCCTTCCTCGCCTACGACACCGAGAAGCGGCTCCAGGCGCAGGGCCTGGCGGCGCCGTGGACGCTCGAAGGTTGGGAAGTCGAGGCCGGCCCCGCCTACTTCGACGAGACCGTCGTCGGCCTGAGGAAGGCCGTCGAGGAGGCCGGGTCCGCGATCGCGGCACGCGGCGACAAGCCCTATCGCCAGGGTCGATGAGGGATTCGCGGGCGGGTCGAACGACCTTCTCTTGCCAGGTCCGAAAACGGCCAGACTCCGGCCCGCGGAGCCCGTAAGATTCGGTCATGGAGATCGAACCCGACCTTTGCTATCGCGCGTTGACCGCCCGCGACCCGCGATTCGACGGGCTGTTCTTCGTCGGGGTGACGTCGACGCACATCTACTGCCGGCCGATCTGCCCGGCGCGCACGCCGGGGCGGGACCGCTGCCGGTTCTTCCCGGGCGCAGCGGCCGCCGAGCGGGCGGGGTACCGGCCCTGCCTGCGCTGCCGCCCCGAGCTGGCCCCCGGCGATGCGCCCGTGGACGCGGTCGGCCGGACCGCGAGGCTCGCCGCGAAGCGGATCGGTGCGGGGGCGATGGACGACGAGGGGGGCCTCGAGGCTCTGGCCGGCGAGATGGGGATCGGGTCGCGGCACCTCCGGCGAGTCCTCCGGCAGGAGCTGGGAGTCTCGCCGGTCGAGCTGGCCCAGACGCACCGCCTCCTGCTCGCCAAGCAGCTTTTGACCGACACGGGGCTGCCGATCATCGACGTCGCCTTCGCCAGCGGGTTCGCCAGCGTCCGGCGGTTCAACGCCCTCTTCCGGGCCCGGTATCGCCTCACGCCCCGCGACTTCCGGAGGTCCGGCGGCGCGAAGTCCTGCGACGGGCGGATCCGGCTGACCCTCGCGTATCGCCCGCCCCTCGACTGGGCGGCCCTGCTCCGGTTCCTCTCCGGCCGGGCCGCCGCGGGGGTCGAGGCGGTCGTCGGCGCTTCGTACTACCGGACCGTGGACCTGGGCGAGGTCCGGAGCTGGATCAAGGTCGAGCCGGCCGCCGGCCGCCACGCGCTGGTGGTCGACCTGCCGATGGGCTCGGCGCGCGGCCTGCCCGCGCTGCTCGGGAGGCTGCGCAACCTCTTCGACCTCGACGCCCGGCCCGACGCGATCGCCGAGCATCTGGGCCGTGACGACGACCTGGGCGAGGAGGTCCGGAGCAACCCGGGGCTCCGCGTCCCCGGGGCGTTCGACGGCTTCGAGCTGGCCGTCCGCGCCGTGCTGGGCCAGCAGGTCTCGGTGCGCGGGGCGACGACGCTCGCGGGCCGCCTCGCGGCGGCCTTCGGCGAGCCGGTCGAGACGCCCGTCCCCCAGTTGAGCCGGCTGAGCCCCTCGCCCGCGCGGGTCGCCGACGCCCGGCTCGACGAGCTGACCGGCCTGGGCCTGGTCGCGGCCCGCGCCGAATGCGTGCGGGCGTTGGCGAGGGCCGTTTGCGACAGGGCCGTGTCGCTCGACGCCGGGCCCGATCCGGCCGCCGGCCTGGAGCGGCTGACGGCGATCCCGGGCGTCGGGCCGTGGACGGCCCACTACATCGCCATGCGGGGCTGGCGGTGGCCGGACGCCTTCCCGCACACCGACCTCGGCCTGCGCAAGGCCCTGGGGGGGAGGCCCGCCGGCGAGGTCCTGGCGATGGCCGAAGCCTGGAGGCCCTGGCGGGCCTACGCGGCGATGCACTTGTGGAACAGGCCGACCGACGGCCGCTGAACGGGAGCGATTGCGATGAACGCGATGACCACGACCGCGACCACCTACTACACGACCATGCCGAGCCCCGTCGGCGAGCTGCTGCTCGTGTCGGACGGCGAGGCCCTCTCGCACCTGTACACCGAGCACCACGGCCGCGGCGGGGTCGTCGAAGACTCCTGGAGGCGGGATCCGGGCCCCTTCCGGCAGGTCGAGGGCCAACTCCAGGCTTACTTCGGCGGCGAGCGTCGCCTGTTCGACCTGCCGATGGCACCCCGGGGGACCGACTTCCAGCAGGCCGTCTGGGGCGCGCTGCGGGCCCTGCGCTTCGGCGAGCGCGTCAGCTACGGCGAGCTGTCGCGGCGGCTCGGGCGGCCCGGGTCCGGCCGGGCGGTCGGCCACGCCAACGCCCGCAACCCGATCTCGATCGTCGTCCCCTGCCACCGCGTCGTCGGCTCGGGCGGCGCGCTCACGGGATACGCCGGCGGGCTCGATTGCAAGCGCTGGCTCCTCGACCACGAGGCCCGCTTCGCGGGCTGAGCCCGACGCCTTCCCCCCCCTTCGCGGCATAGGTTTGGGCGCGACTTCTCGAGCCGGCCCTGCGGGGCGTCGGGGGAATGGGCCGGGGAGGACGCGGCGGGCGAGGGCGAGGATCACGCCGAGGTCCTCGGCGCGCGTCAGGTGGTCGATCGCCGGCGGCCGCCCCGGGCCGGCGAGCGGGGCCGGGGCGGTCGACTCGACCTCGCGCCCCATCCGGGGCCCCGGCAGGCGCGTCGCGAGCATCCCGGCGGCGGTGCGGAGCCGGAACCCCATCGGCCCCGTCGGCCGGCCGTCGGCCGCGTCGACGACCAGGGCCGAGCCCGGCTCGCGGCCCAGGTCCGCCTCGTTCGAGCGGCGGAGGCGTCCCGGGCCGGCTCGATCGGGGCGTGGAAGGGGATCTCGTCACGGTCGAGGAACCGGGCCCCGGCCCGCGCCGCCCCCGGCGACGCCGAGATCCCCGCGGCCGTCGCGACGACGGCGTGCGCGTGCTCGCTCGCGAGCTTCCGGGACCGAGCCCGACGCCGACGATCCGGGGGGCCGAGATGGCAGCCATGCCGGCCCGGCTTACCCCGAAGGCCGTCAATCCGCCCGTCGAACGAGGTGTGGCGATACCTTTGCCGCGAGGGAGGAAGGCGTCGGAAGGCCTCTCGTTTCGACCATCGAAACTGCCGTCGGCGCACGCAAATCCGCCCTGATCGACGGGGCGAGCCAAGGCGGTCGCCTGGGGAGTGGCCCGCGTCGTCGCCTTGATCCGCCGGCGGCTTCGCGCCCATACTGTCGCGCAGCTCCGATGGAGGCCCACGACCCCGAGGTGGACGCGATCATGAGCACGTCGGCCCTGACACCCCGGAGCGACTCGCTCCTCTACCCGGACAGCGATGGCCAGCCGATGTCGGACGACACGGTGCAATTCCGCTGGATCGTCCTGATCAAGGAAGGGCTCGAATTCCTCTTCCGCGACCGCCCCGACGTCTTCGTGGCCGGCGACCTCCTGTGGTATTTCCAGGAAGGGGATCCCAAGTCCCGCACGGCGCCCGACGTCATGGTCGTCTTCGGCCGGTCCAAGGGCGATCGCGGCTCCTACAAGCAGTGGGCGGAAGGCGGGATCGCGCCCCAGGTCGTTTTCGAGATCCTCTCGCCCGGCAACCGGGTCTTCGAGATGAACCGCAAGTTCCGCATCTATGACGACTGCGGCGTCGAGGAATACTACATCTACGACCCCGACGACGGCGTCCTCCAGGGCTGGCTTCACGAGGGCGGCCGACTCCGGGAAATTCCCGACCTGAAAGGCTGGGTCAGCCCCCGGCTGGGGGTCCGCTTCGAGCCCGGCGAAGAATCGGAAAGTCTCACGATCCGCCACCCCGACGGCTCGCCGTTCCGGACGGCCCTGGAGATGCAGGAGGCCGCCGAGGCCGAACGCCTGCGAGCCGAGGCCGCAGAAGGGCGCGCCGAGGCCGCACGGCTCCGCGCCGAGCGTCTCGCGGCGCGGCTTCGGGAGCTGGGCGAGTCGGTCGATTGAGCTTGGCGCGAACAACTCGATGATTGAGGCACCTTGATGAAGACGGCGATCCGCGGGCTGTTGGTGATGGCGACGGCGATCCTGGGCGCGACCGGGGCGCAGGCCGGGGACGGGGCGGGCTTCCGCGCCGGGGCGGCGACGGTGGACGTCTCGCCGACGGCCTTCCCGGTGATCGTCAACGGCGGCTTCCTGCAGGCGACGGCGACCGCGAATGAGGACCCCCTTCATGCTCGCTGCATCGTCCTCGACGACGGGACGAGCCGGCTGGCGATCGTGATCGTCGACAGCTGCATGATGCCCCGCGAGCTGATCGACGACGCCAAGGCGCGGGCGTCGAAGTCGACCGGCATCGCCGTCGACCGGATGCTCGTCGCCGCGACCCACACCCACACCGCCCCCTCGGTCATGGGGGCGCTCGGGACCCCCGTCGACCCCGCGTACGCGGCCTTCCTGCCCGGCAAGATCGCCGAGGCGATCGAGAAGGCCGCGGCCGCGCTCGCGCCGGCGGAGGTCGGCTGGGGCGTCGTCGACGATCCCGAGCACACCCACACCCGGCGCTGGATCCGCCGGCCCGACCGGATCGGCGAGGACCCGTTCGGCGACAAAACCGTCCGGGCCAACATGCACCCCGGCCACGTCAACCCCGACGCCATCGCCCCCTCGGGCCCTTCCGACCCCGCGCTCACCGTGCTGGCGATCCGCGCGCCCGGCGGCCGGCCGATCGCCGTGCTGGCGAACTACTCGATGCACTACTACGGCGCCACGCCCGTCTCGGCCGACTACTACGGCCGGTTCGCCGCGTCCCTGGCCAGGAAGATCGCCCCCGACGGCCCCGCGCCGATCTGCATCATGTCGCAGGGGACCAGCGGCGACCAGCAGTGGATGGACTACGGCAAGCCCAAGGCCGACCCCGGCCTCGACGCCTACGCCGAGCAGGTCGCCGCGTCGGCCTTCCGGGCCTATCAAACCATCAAGAGCTATCAGGACCGGCCCGCCCTGGCGATGGCCGAGACCACCCTCACCCTCGGCCGCCGCACGCCCGGCCCCGAGCGGCTGGAATGGGCCCGCAAGATCGTCGCGGCCATGGGCGACCGTCCCCCCAAGTCGATCGGCGAGGTCTATCCTAAAGAAGCGGTCCACCTGCACGACGAGCCCGAGCGGACGCTCAAGCTCCAGGCGGTCCGCGTCGGCGACCTGGGGATCGTCGCCATCCCCGACGAGGTCTACGCCCTCACCGGCCTGAAGCTCAAGGCCCGCAGCCCGCTCCCGCTGACGATGAACGTCGAGCTGGCCAACGGCTCCGAGGGCTACATCCCGCCCCCCGAGCAGCACGCCCTCGGCGGCTACACGACGTGGCCCGCCCGCACCGCCGGGCTGGAGGTCCAGGCCGAGCCGAAGATCCTCGACGCCGCGCTCGGCCTGCTGGAGCGGGTCGCCGGCAAGCCCCGTCGCGGCGAACGCCCCGCGGCGACGCGGTACGCCGGGATCGTCCTCGGCGCGCGGCCCGCGGCCTTCTGGCGGCTCGACGAGATGGACGGCGCCGACGCCCTCGACGCGACCGGCCGCGAGCGCGCGGCGCGACGTCGAGGCGGGGTCGCCCTCTTCCTCCCGGGACCCGACCTGCCGGGCTTCCGCGCCTCGGGCGGCGCGATCGACCGGGCCTCGCACCTGGCCGGCGGCGCGATCACGGCCGACCTCCCCCTCTCGCCCGAGGTTTACTCCGTCGACCTCTGGTTCTGGAACGGCCTCGAGCCCGCCGGCCGGGCCGTCGCCGGCGTGCTGTTCGAGCGCGGCCGCAGCGCCGCGCCGGGCGACGCGGTCCACCTCTCGGGGGCCGTCGCGGGGACTCCGCCCAACCGCCTCGTCTTCACCCACGGCGACGCCAAGTCCGCCCCGGCGACCGTGGGCAAGGCGGACGTCGCGCCGAAGGCGTGGCACCACCTCGCGCTCGTCCGCCAGGGCCGCCGCGTGCTCGTCTATCTCGACGGGGCCCTGGACGTCGAGGCCGACGCCGACGTCGACCCGCTGCCGCGCGGCGCCGCCTCCACCTTCACCCTCGGCGACCGGGGGGACCACGCCGAGAGCCTCGAAGGCAAGCTCGACGAGGTCGCCGTCTACGACCGGGTCCTGTCCGCCGACGAGGTCGCCGAGCACGTCCGCGCCGCCTTCGACCCCTCGCTGGATTAGGCCGGATCCGGCTTCTGGCTCCGCAAGGTCCGCTCGACGAACCGCCGCACCGAGGGCTCCAGCAGCTTGATCGCCAGGGGCACCTTCCCGCGCGCATGGACGTGCGTCGGATCGAGGTTCAGCACGACCTCGTACGCCGGGCCGATCAGGGTCGCCGACGTCCGGTCATTCGACCATTCCACGCTCCGGATCCACCGCGCATGCTCCTCGCGCGCCTTCTCGATCGCCGTCTCGAAGTTCGCCCGCGCGGCGTCCCACGGCTGGCCGTGCTCGATCGACATGTTCAATTGAGCCATCTTTCGAAAATTCTCCCGGCGAACTTGACGTCCGTACACCAGCGATGTATGTTTCGGCGTCCCTGGTGGCGGAGCGACCGGAGCGTGGCCCCGGACGGCCGAAATTCAAGACGCGTCCCAAACGGATTATAGGGAGGTTCTCATGCTGCGAATCTTTACGTTCAACGTCCTGGTCCTGTCCGCGAGCCTCGTCGCCACCGCCCTGGGCGCGGGGGACGAGGGGAAGAAGTCCTCGCCGGTGACGGCCAAGGCGGCCTTCGACCGCCTCAAGACGGTCGTGGGCGAGTGGAAGAACTCCAAGCCCTGCAACGGCGGCGAAGGCGAGGGCTCCGACGTGGTCCGGTACAAGCTCACCGGCGCCGGCTCGGCCCTGGTGGAGACCTCCTCCCCCGACACCCCGATGGAGATGATCTCGGTCTACCACCTCGACGGCGACGACCTCAAGATGACCCATTACTGCGCCATCAAGAACCAGCCCCGGCTGAAGCTGGACAGGGCCGCGTCGACGGCCGACCGCCTGGTCTTCGTCTTCGACGGCGGCGCGAACATCGACCCGTCCAAGGACATGTACATCAGCGGCCTCGTCATGAACTTCCATCCCGACGGCAAGATCGTGTCGGAATGGGACTGCAATCAGGGCGCCGAAAAGGTGGGCCCGACCACCTTCGAGCTGACCCGCGCCCCGAAGTGAGGCCCGCGACGAACCTCGTCGAGACCGCGGGATGAGATGAAAAAAAGACGCCTCGGAACCCCCGCGACGGCGAGGGGGTTTCCGAGGCGTCGCGCTTTTTTCCCGTTCAGCGGCTGTTCCAAAGGGTCGGCTGCGTCCCCGAACGACGGCCTTCCCCCCTCGCGGGGGAAGGTGGCCCGGAGGGCCGGATGAGGGGGAGACGAGCACAAATGCCGTCGTCATAACATCCGGCCTGCCGGCGGATTCCGTCGAAGCTTCCCCCTCATCCAACCCCTGCGGGGTCTGCCTTCCCCCGCGAGGGGGGCGTCGGAACGGTCCCGCTCTACGACCTTGCGGAACGGTCTTCGCGTCGACGGCGCACGACGACCCCGCCCAGCCCCGCCGCGCCGAGGCACGCCAGGGCCAGCGAGGAGGGCTCGGGGACGGCCGACGGCGCCAGGCCCCGCACGCCGACGGTGAACCCGTTCCAGTTCTCGTTGGTCAGGCTGGTCCACGTGATCGTGGTGACCGCGCCCTGGAACTCGATGACGCCGTGCGGCTCGCCCGTGCCGTTGAGCTGGTAGACGCCCGGGGACGGATTCGTCTTGTCCAGCGTGCCGTCGCCCCAGTAGCCCCGGCCGTAGCTCAGGATCTCGAAATCGCTGTCGAACCGATAGCCGTTGCCGTTGAGGCTGACGACCGCGAACAGGAGATTGCTGACGGCCTTGGAGAAGGTCAGCGTCTTCACGGAGGCCTGCGACAGCGCGATCATCTCGGCCGCGGGCGGGGCGTTGTCGACCGTCGCGCTCAGATAGGGTGCCGAGGGCTCGAAATAGTTGGTCCCGGTCCCGGTCTGGAGGAACTGGATCTCGCCCGTGTAGGTGACGTCGATCGCCTCGCCGTCGATCATCAGGACCCCGGACGCCGTCCCGTTCGTCCCTTCGGTCCCGCTCCGCCAGTCCGTCCAGATGACCGGCGCGGATCGGGCCGCGGGCGTCGCGGCCAGCATGAGCGCGAGGACCAGGCCCCGATACGTCCACAGAGTCCTATTCGTCATCGCAGGGTGCCTCTCAGGGGAATCGTCGTATCCAGCTCACGCCAAGATCCCTCACTCATGCTAAGAATCACAACCAATCGGTGCCGGTCGTGTCAAATATTTTAAATCATTAACTGCCGTAATCCGTCCTTATTCGTACGAAATGATGACTGAAGGCATCGGCGCGATGCCTGCGACGGGTGTCGGGGGGGGCCGGGGCTTCGTCCGTTTCCGACCCGGCGCCGCCCCGGTCGTTGTGCTCGGCCGGCCACGCGGTATCTTGGGGTTCGGCGGGAGCGATCGGAATCCGGGACGACGATGGGGACGATGAGCATGTCGCGAGCGATGGGGTGGAAGGCGGCGGTCGCCGTGGCGGCGATCGGGACGGCGTTCGGGGTCTCGACGCGGAGCGCCGGGGCCGCGGAGAAGCTCAAGGTCCTGATCGTCGAGGGCCAGAACAACCACGCCTGGAAGGCGACGACGCCGCTGCTGAAGGCCGAGCTGGAGAAGTCGGGCCGGTTCGCGGCGACCGTGGCGACGACGCCCCCGTCCAAGGCCCCGGCGTCGGCCTGGGAGTCGTTCCGCCCCGCGTTCAAGTCGTACGACGTCGTCCTGACCAACTACAACGGCGATCCCTGGCCGGCCCCCATCCGCAAGGAGCTGGAGGAATTCGTCGCCGGCGGCGGCGGGCTCGTGGTCATGCACGCGGCGAACAACGCCTTCGCCGACTGGCCGGCGTACAACGAGATGATCGGCCTGGGCTGGCGCGACCCGGGCTTCGGCGACCGGATCACGATCGACGACGCCGGCCAGGTCGTCCGCACGCCCAAGGGGCAGGGGCCCGGCTCCGGCCACGGCCCCCGGCACGCCTACACGGTCGTCGTCCGCAAGGCCGACCACCCGATCGTCAAGGGCCTCCCCCACGAGTGGACCCACGCGACCGACGAGCTGTACCACGGCCAGCGCGGGCCGGCGAAGGACATGGAGGTGCTCGCCTCGGCCTACTCCGACAAGGCCAAGGGGGGCACCGGGACGAACGAGCCCATGCTCTGGACCGTCCCGTTCGGCAAAGGCCGCGTCGTCACCAACGTCATGGGCCACACCGCCGGCGACGACCTGGTCGCGATCGAGTCCCCCGACTTCCGCGCCCTGATCGTCCGCTCCGCCGAGTGGGCCGCCACCGGCGCCGTCACCCTGCCGCCCCCCGCCGACTTCCCGACGGCGGCGAAATAACTCATAGCGCCTTCGCCCCACCCCCCGGCCGCGCACCGCGGCCGGGGGGCGACGCCCCACTCACCGCGAGGTCGCGCCGATCCGGCCCACTTCGCGGAGCCGCCGCGCCGAGCCCACGGCCGCGAAACCGAGGCCCGCGATCGCCAGCAAGGCCAGGCTCCCCGGCTCGGGGACGCTGGGCGAGACGCTTTGGGGCAGGCCCTGGACGCTCACCACGTCGAAGCCGGGGGAGCCCCCGAAGTTGTCCAGGCCGACGATCTTGACCGCCCGGACGAAATCGGTGTAGCCGATCGCGGCCAGGTCGAGCGCGGTCGTCACGTCGTCCTGGGCGATCCCGAGAAGCGTAAAAGTCACGCCGTCCGGGCTCACGTAGACCTCGGCCCGCTCGCCGCTCGCGCCGACCTCGCGGATGAAAACGTCGTCCCCGACCCCGTCGAAGATGACCTCGTCGGTGAAGCCGACGGTGATGTAAGAGCCCATCGGCAGGGAGAGGAAGTCGGTGAACCCGGTCGGGCCCGGATCGTCGCCCAGGACCACGTCCAGGGAGACGGGGATCGGGAAGCCCGGGCCGTCCGGGAACGTCCCGCCGTAGGGGCCCGCCAGGGGCCCGGCCCCGCTGTCGAAATAGTCGAGGACCACGTCGGCGAAGCCGAGCGGTCCGGCCTCCGCGGGGGGCCCGAGGGCGAGCAGGAAGAGAATGCAAGCGGCGCACCGGCGGCCTCTCATGGGATCGCTCCTTCCAGGTTGAATCGAGGGCGTTCGATACTTCCGGCGATGAATCCGATCGCCGCTACAATTACGTACCAAACCTGTGTTATTAACTTATTTAACTAATTTAATTAATAACATGATGTTTCTCGTTAGATGTCATTGATTCAACGCGTCCTCGGGTCGGGGCCGGAGGATCCGGGCGAGCGACGATCGACGCGGCGGCTCCCGAACCGCTAAAATCGTCCGCTGCGAAGATCTACACCCGATGATGGGGGGAGCCTTATGTCGAGCATTGCGACCGAGCCGCCGATCGGCGACGACCTGAACGAGCAGCCCGAGGACCGAGGGATCGTCGTCGACGACCCGCTCCTGGCCGAGGCCGCGGTCGAGGCCCCGCCGAAGCCCGAGCGGCTGGTCTCGATCGACGCGCTGCGCGGGTTCGACATGTTCTGGATCATCGGCGGCGACGCCCTGGCGCGGTCGCTCTGCGCCTGGTGGGGGACGCCCCAGAGCGCCGTGCTCGGCGAGCAGTTCGAGCACGTCGAGTGGGAGGGGTTCCGGTTCTACGACCTGATCTTCCCGATGTTCCTGTTCGTCGTCGGGGCCGTGATCCCGTTCTCGCTCAAGAAGTACCAGACCGGCGAGCATCCGCGGGCCCAGGCCCTCTGGCGGACGGCGCGGCGGGTGGCGCTCCTGCTCGCGTTGGCGTACATCTACAACGGCGTGCTCAAGTTCGACTTCAAGAACCTGCGGTACGTCGGCGTGCTCCAGCGGATCGCGGTCTGCTACGGGATCGCCGCGGTGATCTACCTGTTCACGAAGGCGCGCACGCAGGCGATCGTCGTCGCGGCGATCCTGCTCGGCTACTGGGCGCTGCTGGCGCTCGTCCCCGCGCCCGAGACGGGGATCCGCGGCGACTACAGCAAGGCGACGAACCTCTCGGGCTACGTCGACCGCCACGTCCTGCCGGGTCGGATCTTCAAGGGCTATTACGGCACCGGCGACAACGAGGGCCTGCTCTCGACCATCCCCGCCGTGGCCACCGCATTGCTCGGCGTCCTGGCCGGCGAGTGGCTGCTCTCGACGCGGCGGCCCGGGATCAAGGCCGTCGGGCTCGTGGGTGCGGGCGTGTTAAGCGTCGCGGCGGGCTATGGCTGGGGCCAGAGCTTCCCGATCATCAAGAACCTCTGGACGAGTTCCTTCGTCCTGGTCGCGGGGGGCTTCAGCCTGATCCTGCTGGGCCTCTTCTACACGGTGATCGACGTCTGGAAGCTGCGCGGGTGGGCCTTCTTCTTCGTCGTGATCGGCATGAACGCGATCACGATCTACATGGCCCAGAGCATCATCCCGTTCCCGACGATCCGCGACTACTTCCTGTCGGGGACGCTCGCGATGCTGAGCCGGCCGGTCGCCCTCATCCTCGGGGCCTTGGGCGTGCTGGCGATCAAGTGGCTGTTCCTGTACCACCTCTACCGGACGAAGACCTTCCTGCGGGTCTGATCGACGGGCGCGCGACGACGCCCGGCGCGGGGCCGGGCGTCGCCGCATCAAGTCGTGACGCCGACCGTCAGCGCTGGGGGTCGGCCGGGGTCGCGGGGGCCGGCGTCCGGGGCTGGACGCGGACCTTGGGCGCGGGGGCCGCGGCCGGCGTGCGGACCTCGACCTCGGTCGTCGTCTCGCTTCCGGTCTGGACGGCGAGCTGGTCGATGACGCGGGTGACGCCCACGGTGTCGGCCGCCAGGGCGACGGCGTGCTTCCTGGCCTCGACGGTGGGGACCGACCCGCGCAGGGTGACGATGCCCTGGGCCTCGGAGGAGAGGTCGAAGGTGCTGGTCTCCAGCATCTTGTCCCAGTGCAGGCGGCCGTAGACGCGGGCCTCGATGTTCATGTCGTTCACCCGGGCGCGGGTCTTCTCGAACGACTCGCGGACGACCTCTTTGGTCCGGTTGAAGCCGCGTTCCAGGCCCTGGCGGAGCGACCGCCCGGCCTCGTCGAGCTTCTCGCCGGCGCGTTCGATGGCCCCCGGCTCCTGCTGCGCCTGCGCCCGGGCGGCCGGGCCGCCGACCGCCAGCATGGTCCCCAGGGCCGCCGCCGCGCCAAATCGCTTGATGCCGTTCATCCGATGACTCCTTTCGGGTGTCCGTCTCGAACGGGCCCGACCGACGGGTTCGTCGGCGGGGCCCACGCATTCCATCACGGGCAAGAAGCATACCAGCCCGGGGTCGGCGGGACCACAGGCCATGAAAAAGGCCGACCCGCCGGGGACGGCGGGTCCGCGGCGGGTCGGCGAGGTTTGACGACGATCGGTCGGGCCGGAAGGCCGTGCGATCGGATCGGTCGGGATCAGTAGGAGTCGGAGCTGACGACTTCGCCGCCGGCCTTGGTGCCGAGCGACCACCAGATGTTCATGGCGACGCTGCTCTTCATGAACCGGGTGGAGCCGTCGCCGAAGAGGACGTTGGCGCCGCCGGAGTGGTTGCTGTTGGCGTTGGTGATGTGCGAGTGGTCCGAGGACTCCACGCCGCAACCCTGGCAGCCGAACCGGCAGGCGGTCCACTTGTACTGGGTCGAGTTCGGCGGCACGATCGTGCTGAACATCGTCCAGGTTTCGCAGCCCCACGCCCAGTGACGGCCGCGGTCGGTCGAGAGGCCGTTGCCGGCGGTCGCGGTCTGGAAGCCCTGGCTGCACGTCTGCAGGATCGTGGACATGGTCGCCCCGGGGGCGACCTCACCCTGGGCCAGCATGCCGTAAGGGTCGCCGAGCAGGGTCAGGTTGTTGCCGCTGCCCCAGCTCCCCAGGCTGTCGACGTTGGCGCCCGCGACGTACGGCGCGGCCCGCTGGGAGCCCGAGCCGACGAGGCCTTCGCTGAAGGCGATGGTGTTCGACGAGCCGTCGGTGATGTCGGCGATCCCGTAGGTGATCTGGTACGAGAAGAGGCCGGTGCTCTTCTTGCCGCCGCAGTTCGGCGGGTTGCCGCCGGGGACGCCCCAGTCGATGTCGATCGTCGTGCCGCGGCTGGCGTAGTAGTTGTTGTAATACTGCCGGCCCGCGTTCGCGTCCGACGGGCAGAGGAACGAGGCGACTTTGGTCCGCCACGCGGTGGCGTTCTGCTGGTCGCCGCCGCCGAGGATCGGGTCGAAGTTGAAGTTGGCGGCGTTGTAGATCTGCTGCTGTTCCATGTAGCCCAGCAGCAGGGCCTGCGCGCTCCAGCCGGCCCACGCGATGCATCCCGCGTTGGTCGAGTTGAACGACGACGACACGCCCATGGGGAACGAGTTGTTCGACGTGTGGTAGTTGTGCATCCCCAGCCCGAGCTGCTTCAGGTTGTTGATGCACTGGGCGCGGCGGGCGGCCTCGCGGGCCGACTGCACGGCGGGCAAAAGGAGGGCGATCAGGACCGCGATGATCGCGATCACGACCAGGAGCTCGATCAGGGTGAAACCCCGATCGCGACGATGGATCTGCTGCATTTACGACCCCTTGGATGTGAAAAAGGACGACGAGGCGAAACTTCGACAGGATGCGAGGCCCCGGGAGAAGGCCGACGCAAGTCGGCCACGCCTGCCGGATCGATCGATGATCGGGATATGCGATACAAATACGATCGCCGCGGGCCTGCGTGACGTGCGAGGCGGGACGTCAGGGCTTCTTCGGCGCCGCCGCGGCCCCGCCCCCGCCCTTCTTCGCATACTTCTGCTGCATGTAGTTCATGGAATCCTTCATCGACTCGGTGATCGGCTTCTCCTCGGCGATCTCGGTGTTCCCCGAATCGCCGCAACCCGTCAGGAAGAGAGACCCGAGGAGGACGGCGGCGAGGGCCGTCGTCGGCCCCACGAAACGTCTTGGTTGCATGAGTCGAACGAACCTTTCTGGCAAGAGACGCGATCGAAACCGGCCGGCGCACGCGGGCGGGACGTCGGCGTCCCCGAGGGCGTCCCGGCGATCATCGCGACGCGGGCCGACCGAAGGTTCGGTCGACGGCGGCCATGGCTGCGTCCGGGTGCACGACGAGGAAGACGATCGAGGGACGGAACGTCCCCTCGGGGGGACGGGCCGACCCGCTTCGTTCAGCCTGGAAACGTCTTTTGAACAGGGATTTCGAAGTCGAGATCCGACGAAACGACGGCCGTCCCGCGCCCTTCCGCCTTCTGACGAGCGGGCGCGGAGACCTCTAGACTGTGGACTCGCACGAGCGCAGAGTATAGTCGGGGTCGCGGCAGAAGCAAGAGGTGAAGTCGAACGACGACTCGATTTCTCCCCTATGGAATTCATTGATGTATGCCCATCGACACATCCTTCGAGGCGACGAGGCCGTCGCCGGGGGATGCATGCCCCGGTGCGGCGTCCGAGAGGCGAGGTGACGACGTGGCGACGGGATCCGAGTCGGGCGGGCCCCACGAGGCCGCGGGCGAGTCGAAGGTCGGGATCGGCGAGGCGACGGCCGCGGAGCCGCGGCCGGCGTTCCCCCCCCTGGCCGCCGGCCTGCTGGCGGGCCTGGCGGCGGGGCTGCTGGCGTTCGCGTTCGGCGAGTTCGTCTACGGCGCGTACGAGCCCAAGGCCGTCGCCCGCCAGTTCCAGGGCGTGACGTCGAACCTGCCCACGCCCGAGACCCAGGACGCGGCGATGGTCAAGAACGCCAGGCTGGCCGACGCCGGGCTGGGGGCCTTGCTGGGCCTGTTCCTGGGCCTGGCCGGCGGGCTGGTGCGGGGCGACGCGCGACGGGGGGCCGTCGGGGGCGTGGTGGGCGTGGTCCTCGGCGGGATCGTCGGCGGGCTCGCCCCGACGGCGGTCCTGCCGGCGTCCTTCTGGTTCCGTCGACGCCACGACCCCGACTTGCTGGTCGCCGGCACGATCACGCAGGCCGTGCTGTGGGGCCTGATCGCCGCCGCGGCCGGCGCGGCCTTCGGCGTGGCGCAGGGGGGCGTCAAGGCGGCCCCCCGGTTCGCCACCCTCGCCTTCGCGGGCACCGCGCTCGGCGCCCTGATCTACGGGGCGGTCGGGGCGTTCGGCTTCCCGCTGGCCGGGACCGACCAGGCGCTGGCGACGGAGCGGGCGCCCCGGCTGCTGGCCCACCTGCTCGCCGCCGTCGCCGCCGGGACGGCCGTGGGCCTCGGCCTGACCGGCGGCCGTCGCCGGCCCTGATCGTGGAGCGTGGGGCGACCTACGCCCCGCCGCCCCGCCATCCGGTCGCCGCGGCCCACTCCCGGAACGTCCGCCGCCGCTCCTCCCAGTCTTGCGGCCGTCGCTCCCCGGCGCGGGCGACGCCCTCGCGGAGGCGTCGGGTGTTCTCGGCGAGCGGGGGCAGGCCGAGCGCCCGCCGCCGCTCGTCGACCCGATCCTCGTCCTCGATGGGGTGGGGGCTCAGCGCGCCGTGCTCGTCCCAGTCGTACTGCGTGCCGTAAGCCTGGGGCCGGCCCTCGAAGAAGCAGATGCGATCCGCGAGCATCGCGGCCTCGACGGCCGGGACGTCGCCCCGGGCCGCGGCGTCCTGCAACAGCGCCAGGCATCGCCGCTGGAGGTCGGGGTGGGCGATCGCGTGTTGGAGGACGAGCCAGGCCGCGCGCGAGCCGTCCTCGGCCGCGAGGCGGCGGCCCGGCCAGCCGAGGCGCGCGACGATCTCGCCCAGGCGGGCGGCGTTGCGGTCGTGCACGGCCTGCATGGCCGGGTGGTAGCCGTCGAAGAGCGTCCCGTCGGCGGCGAGGGCGGCCCGGACGGCCTGGTCCTCGGCCGCCATCGCCAGGAGTTCGGCCCGCAGGGCCTCATCCCGATCCATCGGTCAGGCCAGCAGCTTCTCGACGACCTCGCCGTGGACGTCGGTGAGGCGGAACTGGCGGCCCTGCGACTTGAACGTCAGCCGGGTGTGGTCGAAGCCCAGGAGGTGCATGAGCGTCGCCTGGAGGTCGTGGACGTGGACCGCGTCCTCGACGACGTGGAAGCCCAGGTCGTCGGTCCGGCCGATGGTCTGGCCCCCCTTGATCCCGCCGCCGGCCATCCACATCGTGAACGCCTGGGGGTGGTGGTCGCGGCCCATGCTGCGGCCGAGCGCGGCGTTGGACTCGACCATCGGCGTGCGGCCGAACTCGCCGCCCCAGACGACCAGGGTGTCTTCCAGCAGGCCCCGCTGCTTGAGGTCCATGACGAGCGCCGCGGCCCCGCGGTCGGTCTGGCCGCACTGGTTCTTGAGGCCGCCGGCGACGTCGGAGTGGTGGTCCCAGCCCTCGTGGAAGAGGTTGACGAACCGCACCCCGCGCTCGACCAGGCGGCGGGCGAGCAGGCAGTTGAGCGCGAACGAGGGCTTGCCCGGCTCGACGCCGTACAGGGCGAGCGTCGCGGGCGACTCGCCGGCGAGGTCCATCAATTCGGGGGCGCTGGCCTGCATGCGGAAGGCCATCTCGTACGCGCTGATGCGGGTGGCGATCTCGGGGTCGCCGACGGCGCCGAGGTGGTCGCGGTTGAGGTCGCGGATCAGGTCGAGCGAGTCGCGGTCGAAGCGGCGGTCGACCCCCGCCGGGCTGGCGACGTCGAGGATCGGATCCCCCTTGGACCGGAAGGGGACGCCCTGGTACGAGGTGGGCAGGAAGCCGCTCGACCAGAGCGAGGCGCC
The DNA here is from genome assembly GCF_029589435.1 of Paludisphaera mucosa. Classification (NCBI taxonomy): domain Bacteria; kingdom Pseudomonadati; phylum Planctomycetota; class Planctomycetia; order Isosphaerales; family Isosphaeraceae; genus Paludisphaera; species Paludisphaera mucosa. Next base: position 1,168,652 of record NZ_JARRAG010000002.1, read on the forward strand.
GCCGCTCAGGCCGCTGCCCGACGAGAAGACGACGAACCCCGGCAGGTCGGTCGACTCGCTCCCCAGGCCGTAGACCGTCCAGGCGCCGATGCTGGGCCGCCCCGGGAACGGCGAGCCGGTGTTGAGGAAGATCTGCGCCGGGGCGTGGTTGAACTGGTCGGTGTGCAGCGACTTGACGATGGCGATCTCGTCGACGACCTTCGCCAGGTTCGGCAGCATCTCCGACAGCTCGGCCCCCGACGCGCCGTGCCTGGCGAAGCGGTAGCGCGAGGACATCAGGCTGGCGTCGGGCCGGATGAAGGCGTAGCGCTGGTCCTTGACGACCTCGGGCGGGATCGGCTTGCCGTCGTGCCGCGTCAGCTCGGGCTTGGCGTCGAACAGGTCGAGCTGGCTGGGGGCGCCGGCCATGAACAGGAAGATCACCCGCTTCGCCTTCGGGGCGAAATGCGGGGCCCGGGGCGCGAGCGGGTCGGCCGTCGCCGGCCTCGCGACGTCGGCCTCGCCCGCGAGGGAGCGCCCCTGGGCCTCCATCAGCATCGACGCCAGGGCGATCTTGCCGACGCCCACGCCGCAGTCGCGGAAGAAATGCCGGCGCGTCCGGGCCAGGTTCCACGCGGCGATGCGATCAAGCTCGGGATTGCGTGACATCCGACGCCTCGCTGTGCGGTTGGCGGATTCGTGCGGTCGACCCATCGATCATTATGGCGACTCCCGGGCCGATCGACCACCACGCGGCCCCCGCCGAGGCCGCGCGGCGACATCGGGGCGACGGGCCCGACGCCGACGATCCGGGGGGCCGGGATGGCAGCCATGCCGGCCCGGCTTACCCCGAGGGCCGTCGATCCGCCCGTCAAAAAGTCGTGACCAACCTATGCCGCGAGGGAGGAAGGCCGGCCCCGCAGGGGCCGGACGAGGGGGAGGTCGCGCGCGGGGGCCGTCGCCATTCGAAATGAGGCCGATCGTCACGCCGGCGGCCGACTCGCGCGTCCTCGCCTTCATCCGGCGGCGGGGACGACCTTCGGGAATGGTCTCCAGGTCCGTCAAAGATCCGAGATCTCCCGCGGCGGCAGGGCGGCCCTCAGGGCGTTCAGCACGGCGAGGACGTCGATGACCTCCTGGCTGATCGCCCCGGCGACCGGGCTCAGGTTTCCGGTCGCCGCGAAGGCCATGCCGACGAGGCTCAGGGCCATGCCGCCCACCGCGCTCTGGAGGGCGATCGCGCGCATGCGGCGGCTGATGTGCATGAACTCGTCGACCTTCGCGATGGAGTCGTCCATGACGACGACGCCCGCCGCCTCGGCGGCCACGTCGCTGTTCTGGCCGATCGCCATGCCGACGGTGGCGGCCATCATGGCCGGGGCGTCGTTGACGCCGTCGCCGACGTAGAGCGTCTTCGCCCTCGCGGTCTCGTCGCGGACGATGGCCAGCTTCTCCTCGGGGCTCTTCTCGGCCTCGATCACGGTGATGCCGACCTGGCCGGCCAGGTGGCGGACCTCGGATTCGCGATCGCCCGACACGATCATCAGCCGATCGAACTGGTGCCGGGGCCCCAGGTGCTTGATGAACGACCGGCTCTCGGCGCGCGGGGCGTCGCGGAACCGCAGGGTCGCCGCGTAACGGTCGTCGATCGCCACCACGCACTCCAGCCCCCCGGCGGCGGGAGCGACCTGGTCGACGCCCGCGATCCCCTGGGCGATGAGCTTGCCGCGGCTCGTGATCTGCAATCGGCGGCCGGAGACGGTCCCGAGCAGCCCCCGGCCCGGCTTCTCGCCCACCTCGACGGCCTCGGCGAGCGCGAGCCCGGCTTCCTCCGCGGCCCTGAGGACGGCCCGCGCCAGCGGATGCTTGGAGTACCGCTCCAGACTCGCCACGAGGCTCAGCACCTCGTCGGTGTCGAAGCCGGGCGCGACGAGGCGTTCGGTGAGCTTCGGTTCGCCGTACGTCAAGGTCCCGGTCTTGTCGAAGATCGCGGTCCGGCACTCGGCGATCTGCTCGAGCACGACGGGGCTCTTGATGATGATGGCCCGCCGGGCGCAGAGGGAGATGGAGCCGATGACGGCGATCGGGATGGCGATGAGCAGCGGGCAGGGCGTGGCGATCACCAGCACCGCCAGGAAGCGGACCGGGTCGCCGCTCAGCGCCCACGCCGCGAGGGCCACCGCGATCGCGATCGGGGTGTAGATCGCCCCCAGGCGATCGCCGAGCCGACGCAGTCGCGGACGCTTCTCCTCGGACTCGCGCATGACGTCCATGATCCGTGCGAACCGCGAGTCGGCGGCCCGTCGGGTCGCCCGGATGGTCAGGGCCGAATCGCCGTTGATCGCGCCCGAGATGACCGTCGAGCCGGTGGTCTTCCGCATCTGGAACGGCTCGCCCGTGAGGAACGACTCGTCCATCAGGCCGCGGCCCTCGACGACCACGCCGTCGACGGGACAGACGTCGTGCGGGAAGATCACGAGCGCGTCCCCGGCGGCGACGTCGGCCAGGGCCACGTCGAGGATCCGCCCGCCTTCCTTCCGGTGGGCGATCGAGGGCGTCCGCCTGGCCAGCGCGGCCAGGACCGACGACGCGCTCCGCAAGGCGTAGCCTTCGAGGGCCTCCCCCCCCGCCAGCATCAGGACGATGATCGAGCCCGCCAGGTACTCGCCCAGGAGCACCGACGTGATGATCGAGACGCCCCCCAGCAGGTCGGATCCGAATTCCCGCCTCCAGACCTTCTGGAGCAGCTCATAAAGGAGGGGAACCCCGCCCAGCACCAGCGTCGCCAGCAACGGGAGCTGGTAAGCCGTCGGGCTCGCGCGGAGGGCGAAGCGGAGCGCGAGGTGCAAGAGGATCGCCAGGATGCTGAAGGCCGCGATGACCGTGGTCTTGCGGCGTCGGGCGGCGGCGAGCCCGTCCCGCCACAAGTTCTTCGCCTTCGGTTCCTGATCGGCCGTCGGGGGATCCGTCGCCTTGACGATCATGGCCGCGGAAATCCTGAGGAGCGCCCGTGTCGCCGGCCGCGCCCGCGGGGCCTGCCGTACGTCGAAGGCCCCGGGCCCGTTCCGGAGGAGCGTCAGCTCGCACCCTACGCCGCCCCGGCCGCCATCACAAGGACCTCCCCGCCCCGCGGCCGGCGATCAACGACGGTAGAGGAACGGGGCGTGCGACCAGCTCCAATGGTCTCGGGGCTGGACCTGGTTCCAGCGGTGGGCCTCGAAGGCGACGCAGGGGACGTGGACCAGGAAGGCCGCCAGCGCGAGCCCGCCCAGCAGCGCGACGCCGCGCCGGCGAGCCGCCAGCGCGGCGGCCGCGGGCGTCGCCAGCAGGGCGAGCAAGGGGACGACGTCCGTCGCCAGCCTCGAGCCGTAGCAATACCCCCCGGGCCAGTCCCACCAGGCCGCGATCATGACCACGTGGAGCGTCACGGCGGCCAGGCCGAAGGCGCGCCAGCCGGGCGGCCCCGCGAGCACCTCGCGCCGGCCTCGGATCGCCCGCAGCATCCAGGCGACGACCCCGGCGACCGCCAGGATCGCCCAGGGCTGGTACACGAAGATCCCCCGCCCGGGGCTGAACAGGACGCCGAGCGTCGGCCGCAGGGCGAAGAACGACCAGAGCGCGGCGGTCGAGTGGTTGTTGATCGTCGCCGGGCCCAGCAGGTTGTGATAGACCGACCAGTAGAAGAGCTGCCAGGGCGCCAGCGAGAGCACGCCGAAGAGGCCCAGCCACAGCCCCCGCCGCGGCGAGCGGATCAGGACCCACAGGCCGAACACGCCGAACAGCAGCGCGGCCGTCGGCCGGCACGAGAGCATCTGCGCCAGGGCGAACCCCTGGAAGGCCGTCCCGCGTCGGCCCGGCTCGCCCCGGGCGGCGAACTCGACGAGGAGCGCCGCGAGCAGCCACGCGACGACGCCCCCGTGCTGCCAGAGCCCCAGGCCGACGGTCGTGAACAGGCTGCTTCCGGTCGCCAGGAAGAGGGTCGTCGCGACCGCCCCCCGGGTCGATCCCAGCCGGGTCGCGGTCAGGAAGAAGAGCCCCAGCGCCAGGGCCGCGACGGCCGATCCGGTCGCCTTCTCCAGGTACTGGAGCGTCCGCGTCGAATCCAGGTCGGCCCCCAGCGCGTACGCCGGCGCGACGGCCGCCAGGGCGAACGGGACCATCCCCGGCGGGTACGTCGAGACGATGCAGCCGTCGACCACCTGGAAGCAGTAGCACGAGGTCCCGTCCGGCCCGCGCAGCAGGGGCGGCCGCAGGCCCTCGAACTCGGCCAGGTCGACGTCGCCGTCGCGCAGCAGGCTGACGGCCGTCGGCACCACGGGCCGCGTGTCGAACGTCCCCAGCTGCGTGCCGTTCGCGGCCTCGAACAGGAAGAACGGACCCGCCGCGAACGCCAGCGCCGCCCGCCAGGGGAGCGTGCCGCCGCCCTCGGCCCACGCCTCCACCTCGCGCCACGCGCGGCCCGACCAGTCGCGGACGCGGCGGCGGTACGCGGGGCTGATCGCGAATCGGGCGGCCGCCGCGACCGGGCCGAGCAGCGGACCGAACCGCGCGTTCGTCCCCGCCCGCAGCCAGGCCGCCGTCCCCGCCAGGGCGACGGCCCAGATCAGGGCGTCCAGCGCGACGGCCGACCGCGGCCGGGCGGCCCCGACCCGCGCCGCGAACCGCCGCGACGGCCGCGCCGCGGATTCACGAACCGTCGCGGCACCGCGATCGAGCCCATCCATAAGCCTGACGCCTCGGCCGAAACCCCCGAACGAAGCCCGCGGACGCCCTATCCTGATCGACCCGCCCGCCCGAGCCCGTGAGCGCATCGGGCCGTCCCGCGACGCCGTCGGGCTCGCCGGCGGAATAATCGGCAGGACGCGCGCTCGTGAATGCGGTCGGATCGACGCGACGATCCCGGTCGCGCCCAGGACGCTCGATCACGCCGGTCGCGCCGATTTTCCTTGCATATGAGAATTCAGCCGACTTGTAATGTCTCTGAATGAACCCGGGGCGGACGCCGGCGGAAAGAGGTCACCCTTCACCAGGAGGACGCACATGGAGACGCGACGACTTGGCAATCAGGGTCTGGTCGTCTCCAGGCTGGGCCTCGGCTGCATGGGCATGAGCGACGCCTACGGGCCCGCCGACGAGGCCGAGTCGATCGCGACCATCCACCGGGCGATCGAGCTGGGAATCACCCTCTTCGACACGTCGGACGCCTACGGCCCGTTCACCAACGAGGAGCTGGTCGGCAAGGCGATCGGCGACCGGCGCGACCGGGTGAGCGTGGCCACGAAGTTCGGCTTCGTGGGCGGCACGGACGGCAAGGGAGGCGGGAGCATCGACGGCCGGCCGGAGTACGTGCGCGAGGCCTGCGAGGGATCGCTCCGGCGGCTCGGGGTCGACCACATCGACCTCTACTACCAGCACCGCGTCGATCCCAACGTCCCCATCGAGGAGACCGTCGGCGCGATGGCGGAGCTGGTGCGCCAGGGGAAGGTCAAATATCTCGGCCTTTGCGAGGCGGCGTCGGAGACCATCCGCCGGGCGCACGCCGTCCACCCGATCACCGCCCTCCAGACCGAATATTCGCTGTGGAGCCGCGATCCCGAGGACGACGTCCTCCCCACCGTCCGGGAGTTGGGGATCGGTTACGTCGCCTACAGCCCCCTCGGGCGGGGCTTCCTGACCGGCCGGCTGCGACGCTTCGAGGACCTGGCGCCGGACGACTGGCGTCGGCACAGGCCTCGCTTCCAGGGGGCGAACTTCCAGAAGAACCTCGAACTCGTGGACCGGGTGAAGGAGATCGCCGCGTCGAAAGGCGCGACGCCCGCCCAGCTGGCGCTGGCCTGGCTCCTCGCCCAGGAGGGCGTGGTCCCCATCCCCGGCACCAAGCGGCGCCGGAACCTGGAGGAGAACGCGGCCGCAACCGACATCTCGCTCACCGCCGACGACCTGAGACGGATCGAGGAGGCGGCCCCGAAGGGCGCGGCCGTCGGGGCGCGCTATGAGGACATGAGCGGGGTCGGGCGCTAAGCTCGACGCTCCGGGGCGCGCGGCCGTGGAACGCGCGGCCGGATCCGGTAGCATCGAGGCTCGTGGGGAGAGGTCGAAACGTCGGGCCGGGGGACGGATGATGGACGCGACGCCGGTGGTTCCCGGTCTCTGGCAGGTGAAGCTCGGCTTCGTCAACGCCTTCATCCTCGACGCCGGCGACGGCCTGGCCCTGATCGACGCCGGCGTCCCGGGCGGCGCGCCGGAGATCCTCGACGCCGTCCGCGCGATCGGCGGGCGGCCCGACGACGTCCGCCGCATCCTGGTGACGCACTGCCACAGCGACCACTCGGGGAGCCTGGCCGAGCTGAAGCGCGAGACCGGCGCCCCGGCCGTCATGCACCCCGTCGACGCGGCGATGGTCCGCGAAGGTCGGGCGATCCGCCCGCTCACCCCCGCGCCCGGCCTGATCAACGCCCTGGTCTGCCGGTTCCTGATCGGCGCGGCCCCCACGACGGTCGAGCCCGCCGAGATCGAGGTCGAGGTCGAGGACGGCGACGCGCTCCCCGGCGGCCTGCGGGCGATCCACGTTCCGGGCCACTGCGCCGGCCAGGTCGCCTTCCTCTGGGCCGAGCACGGCGGCGTGCTGATCGCGGCCGACGTCGCCGCGAACGTCTTCGGCCTGGCGCTCAGCCCCATGTACGAGGACATCGAGGCGGGCCGACGGAGCCTGAGCAAGCTCGCCGGCCTGGAGTTCGAGGTCGCCTGCTTCGGCCACGGCAAGCCGATCCCGTCCGGCGCGTCGCGCCTCTTCGCGCGGAAATGGCCGGCGGCCCAGACGGCGAGCCGGTAGCACGCCTCGGCCTCGAAACGCCGCGAGCATTCCGGGCGGAAAGCGCCGAAAACGTTTGGCGTCCGCCTGCGCCGCGGATAGGATCAGGAGCGCACGTCGCTTCACATCACCCGAGCGGATCCGGATCGCCGCGACGGCCCCGGGGATCTCAGCTCACGAGAGGCGCGCGAATGAGACCGACGACCTGGCTCCTGATCATGGCGACGGCGTCCGCCTGCGCGGGGTGCGGCCGGCAAGACGCGGAACAGCCGCCGCGCGAGGCGCCCGGGCCCGCGTCCGCCGACCCGCCGCCGACGGCCGAGCGAGGAGACCGCCCGATGGCCGGCCGGAACGACGACCTGGCGGGGCTCGCCGCCGAATCGCCCTTCATCTTCGTGGGCAAGGCGTCCGCGGCGGCCGCCGAGAAGGATGCGCGGGGCCTGATCATCACCCGCAACAAGTTCGCCGTCGAGCGCGTCGTCGTCGGCGACCCGGCGACGAAGGACGTCGTCCTGACGACCCTGGGCGGGACGCTGGGCGCCGAGACGACGACGGTGTCGGGCATGCCGACGTTCGCGGCGGGCCGGACGTACCTCGTCTTCACCGACCTGAAGCGCACCGCGTACAACCCGATCACCGGGAATCGTCGGGGCGTCTTCCGCATCGTCGACGGCGCCGTCTATTCGTACGAGGGCCGGCCGGTCGTCGGCGTGGAGGGGGGGCGGGCCCGGACGGGCGACGCGGTCGCCGAGGAACCGGGCGAGGGCCAGGCCCGCGAGAAGGCCGCCCCGACGGCCGACGACCCCAAGACCAGCGGCTCGATCGTCTCGGCCGAACGCGCGGCCGCCGACGGGGCGGGGGCGCCGATGCGGCTCGACGACTTCCTCAAGGCCGTCCCCATCGTCGCGGGCCGATAGCCCGCATCCCGGAGGATCGTTCCATGACGAATCGCAAGCGCGTCCTCGCGGCGGTCCTCTTCGGGATCGGCTCGCTGGCCGTCTCGACGGCCTCCGCCTACGTCTACTGCGGCTTCCACGACCGCCGGTACCAGATGCGGGCCTACCACTTCAACTCGGTCTTCTGGGTCGACCAGCTCGTCGCCGAGGCCGAGAAGTGGAACCGCGTGCATCCGGTCCTCAGCATCGACCGCACCCTCAGCCGGACCATCCCGGTGGGCAAGGACGGCCAGAGCGTGATGGGCTGGCTCTCCGAGGCCGACCTGAACCGCGCGTACGGCCTCTCGTGGGTCGGCAGCGTGGGCTGGACCATCACGACGACCGACGGCCGATGCGGGCGGTTCCTCGAATCCGACATGTTCTTCAACCCGGCCGTCACCCTGTTCACGCCCCAGACGACCGTGCCCTACAGCCTGGGCTTCCAGGAGATCGCGCTCCACGAGCTGGGCCACGCGGTGACCCTGGACCACGAGGACGGCGGCCTCTCGGTCATGACGACGAACAACGCGGTGAGCGACGTCCTGCATCACAACGACAAGGTCGGCTGGATCCGGTCCGCGGCGCAGAAGTTCAACCCCCTGCCCACCCCGCGCGACGACATGGGCGTCTTCCCCATCCGCAACGGCGCGGGCTCGAAGATCTACAGCACCCTCTCGCCCGCCACGGTCGCCCGCGGCGCGGATGTGACGATCCAGAACTTCAGCGTGGAGAACCTCAGCTCCGTCTTCCCGTTCGAGAACCCCACCTACCGACTGGTTTTGGAAGAGGTGAGCTCGGGGGCGGCGACCGACCTCGGCACCTTCTTCTGGGGACGGTTCGAGCCCTTCACCGGCTGGTCCGGGAACCTCACGTACACGGTGCCGTCGAGCGTCGCCCCGTCGCAGTACCGCGTCGTCGCGATCTTCCAGGGCCAGGACGGCGACGCCACCAACGATCGCGCCGTCTTCGGGACCATCCGGGTCCGATAGACGGAGAGGCGGCCTCGCCCCGGACCCGACCTCGACGAAGGCCGGTCCGAGCCGAGCGAAGCCATGGGACGAAGGGGCGGGAAGGGCGGCGTCGGCGCGACCCTTCCCGCCGGCGCGCCAGGTCGGGCGGGATCCCGAAAGGGGGAGGCGGGAGCCCGGGCCTGGCGGGGACGAGGCCCTGTCAGGTGTTCCTGGTGCCGAAGACGCCGCCCAGGGGGCCGAACGCCGCGACGTAGGAAGGCAGGATCCCCGTGACGCCGTGCGACCCGATCGCGAGGGCCTGGGTGCGGACGGCCTGCATGTTCGCCTGGAGTTCGGCGGGCGTCGTGGCGTTGCCGATGGCGTTCTCCATCAGCTCGGCGACCGAGAGGGCCCCTTCCGCGGGGTCGGTCAGCGCGGGGTTGAGGCTCGTCAGGGCGGTCTGGTTGGAGAGGCCGACCCCGCCGGTGGGGTTCGTCGCGCCCAGGCCGCGGCCGTAGGGCAACTTGATTTCCAGGGCGCTCATCCGGGCGTCGAGGTTCGCCAGGCCCGTGCCGGCCTGGTACTGGTAGCTCTGGGCGCCCATGCCGTAGGTGCCCAGGCCGACCTTGGCGTAGAAGGCGTCGGTGAAGCCGTGCTGGCGGTTGTAGACGTTCGTCACGTTCCGGATGAAGCTCGTGATGGCGACGTCCACGTCGTGCTGCACGGTCGCGTAGGTCCGGCTGGTGAGGACGAACGCCCCCTTCAGGCCCAGGGTGTTGGCGCCGCCCAGGGCGGCCGGGAACGAGAAGCCGCTCAGGAGGGCGCGCTCTTCCATCGGCGCCAGGCGGTCGGGAACGAATTGATGCTTCTTCATGTGATTCCCTCCCATGTCAGGACCGGGATCGGGGGGGCGACCTCGCCTCCCCGCACGTCCGGGCGAGCTTCGTCGCGTCCGCCGGACTTGCGAGCGAGCCGCCCGAATCGAGCGGCGTAAACCCCTTCTCATCCTTCTCTCGCCCGCTGGACGGCCACAATTACCACCATGAATAACGCCACGCAATGAGTTTGCGGGTTTTTCTCGATGCGCGCTTAGTCCTTAGGGCGCAGCAGGATAATCATCATAGAATAGAATTGGATGATGACCCGCGAATCCACGCGATGAGCGCATCGCCGTGAATTGCGCGATTGCGCGCCACGCGGGGTCGACGTGGGCCGACGGCCGGCGCCGCCGCAGGACGTTCGACGTCCTCCCGGATCCGGTCGCCCTGGAAGCGGCGAATCTTCGCGGCCGACGCGGGCCCGACCCCCGAAGAGAAGACGCGGAATCTCGGCGCCCTGCGCCCTCGTCTTCGCCGCCGGCCGTCTCTCCCCACGCCGAGGCCCGATCGAGCCTTGATTCATCTGAGGACGCCGTCAAGTATCCCGGAGTTTGGGACATGGCTCGACGATCGGGCCGGAAGGCTGCGTCGCTCGTCGTCCGGGGCGGCCGTCCGGCCCCGGAGGACGGGAGGCCTCATGGAGTTGAAGACGCGTCGGCCTCACGACGTTTCGTGCTTCCTTGGCGGGCTCGTCCTCGCCAATACGATCCCCCACATGGCGGCCGGCATCTCGGGGAGCCCGTTCCAGAGCCCCTTCGCGACGCCGCCCGGTGAGGGCCTGTCGTCGGCGACGGTGGACGTCCTTTGGGGGATGTTCAATCTGGCCGTCGCCTACGTCCTGCTGGTCCGCGTCGGCCGCTTCGAGCTGCGGCGGACGAGGCACGCCCTCGTCGTGGGCCTCGCCATGCTGCTCTCGGCGCTCCTGCTGGCGAACCGGTTCGGCCGCTTCCACGGGGGCGACCTGCGACCCGAAGGGCCCCGAGCCTCCTGGAGCGCCGGGGGGCCGACCCGCCGTCGACGACTCGCTGTGACGTCGCCCTTTTTGCGGCGGGCGAACTGCGAGGCGGTTCCTGAAGGTGTTCAGGCGGGGCCCTCCGACGCCTTCCCCCCTCGCGGGGAAGGCAGACCCCGCAGGGGTCGGATGAGGGGGAAGACGAGCAGACGCACCTGCGGGATTCGCAAGCGAGCGCCACGAGGGTTCGGAGGGATCTCGTGCTCGTCTTCCCGCTAGGCGGGGGGCGGATCGATCGCCGGCGTCCGGCGGCCGCCGCCCTCGGCTCACGCCGCCGAACGCCCCCGGAATCTCGATTTCGAATTGCGCGAGTGGATGTAATGTACTAGATGGGGGACGATCCCGCCTGAACGAGCATGCGGCTGAAGGAGAAAGCAGAGTGACGACGAATTCGACAACGCTCGATGGGAATAACGCTTCTCGTATTTCGGACTCAAAATGATGTAAAATCAAGACTTGGGTCGAATCTCAAATTGGCTCCATTCGACGAATGAAGCCAATTCGAAGCCACCTTTCGGGTCACCACGACGAGCCGCCGCCGCCGCCGAATCCGCCGCCCGAGGAGCCGCCGCCGCCGAATCCGCCGGACGACCAGGAGTAGCCGCCGCCGCGGCCGGAGGATCCGCCGTCGCCGGTGGAGCGGGGCTGGGTGGGGAACGTGCGGTTCATCATCCACATGGAGCGGTCCATGTCGTTGACGAGGACCCAGGTGGAGAAGTCGTCGGGGTTCGCCGGGCGGTACCAGTCGGGGGGCTGGCGGTAGAGGTCGGCGAACGCCTTGCCCCAGCGGTCGGACAGGCCGAAGATGATCGCGTACGGCAGGAGCCGCTCGAAGACCCCCCGCCGCTCCTGGTCGCGGAGGTCGTCGACCTCGGCCCGGCGGATGTACTCCTCCAGGCCCGCGATCCGCTCCCAGGCGATCCGCCCCTTGCGGGTCTTCCGCGACATGTAGCGGCTCGTCAGGACCACGGTCAGGGCCGAGAGGATCACGGTCACGACCACCGGCAGGGGGAAGATCCGGTCCAGGATCGCGAGCTGCAGGAGCGCCGCCAGGCCCGTCGCCGCGACCACCGCGATGAGCCCCAGCGCCAGGAAGCCGGAGCGCACGACCTCGGGGTGGCCGTCGAAGAACCCGGCCTTGTTGAGCGTGCTGTACAGCTCGTTCTTGACCTTCGCCAGCACCGGGTAGAACTTCTCCTGGAGGTCGCTCAGGAGGACCGAGTCCTCGCCGCCGCGGAAGATCTGGTCGTACAGCCGCTTCTCGAACGGCTTCAGCCCGTCGGAGCCTCGCAGGCGGACGAACCGGGAGTCGTCGCCGGAGGCGAACCAGCCGCCGCGGGGGACGTCCTCGATCCGCAGGTAGCCGCGGACGGCGAGGTCGATGATCGTGGCCGACACGTCCTTGAGGTCGACCCGCTCGTCGACCAGGGTGCCGACCTCGGCCGGCGTGAGGCCGTCGGGGGGCTCGTAGCCGACGACGATCGTCCCCAGGCCGTGCTGGTCGCGGCCCCGGACGAACCAGGCGAGGAAGCAGAGGGCGGCGGTGATCGGGAAGACGGCGTAGGGGAAGTTGTCGACCAGCCACCAGCGCAGCCGCAGCGCGAGTCCGGGCTGGGCGACGGCGTCGGCGGGCATGACGACCTCGACCGTGATCCCCTCGCGGGCGGCGAGCCGGCCGGTCTCGTACTCGATGGTGCGGGCGTCGACGCGGCGCTTGCGGAACTCGCGGCCCCTGGCCCCGTAGCGGCCCATCCAGGCGTCGTACGAGAGCTGAGAATCGTTGAGGTCGCGGGGGAGGTGGACCGTGACCCGCGTGTGCTCCATGGGGACCTGCCACTCCGTCCCCGTGGCGTTCCAGCGCAGGACCGCCCGGCCGCCGTCCTCCCACGCCTGGTTCCCCTCCCAGAGGATGGCGCGCTGGACGTGGTAATGGATGCGGTACCGGTTCCGCCCCTGGACCACCCGCTCGGGGTCGCCGATCCGGATGCGGACCAGGTTCGACTCGTACGAGACCGACGTCGCATAGCCCCGGCCCGCGCCGTCGTCCACCCCCAGCAGCCGGAACCGCAGGGCGTACTGGTGCAGGCCCACGGCGTAGCGGACGGGGATCTCGCGGAGGATGCCGTGCTTCGGGAAGGCGAAGTCGGCGTCGACCGTCTCGACGACGTCGAGGCCCGCGTCGGGCCGGATCGTGACGTCGACGTCGAAGCCGGCGATCGACCAGCCGTCGTCCCCCTGCGCCCGGGCCGGCGCGGGGGCCGAGGCCGCGACCCCCGCCAGCGCCAGGGCCGCCGTCAGCAGGCGGGCGGCCCGACCCATGAACGCCCTCAAGGCCGTGCCTCCCCTTGCCGGGGCGCCGCCGGAGGCGCGTCGCCGGGGCCGGCCGCGGCGTCGAACCCGACGCGGGGCGTGGCGCGCTGGGCCTCGTCGATCTGGAAGAAGGGCCGGGGCGCGAACCCGGCCGCCGACGCCACGAGCGACGTGGGGAAGGCCTCGATCAGCGTGTTCAGGTCGCGGACGACCGCGTTGTAGTACCGCCGGGCGTACTGGACGTTGTTCTCGACGTCGACCAGCGACCGGTGCAGCTCCTGGAAGTTCCGCCCGGCCTTCAGCTCGGGGTAGGCCTCGGCGATCGCGAACAGCCGGCCGACGGCGCCCGACAGCCCCAGCTCGGTCGCGCCCCGCTCGGGGACCGTCGCCGCCTGCGCGGCCTGGGTGCGGGCCTGGACGACCCCTTCGAGGGTGCCCGTCTCGTGGCGGGCGTAGCCCTTGACCGTCTCGACGAGCGCCGGCACGAGGTCCCAGCGCCGCTTGAGCTGGACGTCGATGTCGCTCCACGCCCCGTCCGCACGCCGGCTCAGGCTGATTAGCCGATTGTACGTCCACCCCAGGTAGGCCAGGGCCAGCGCCACGACCCCGGCCACAATCCAGAAGACCGTCACCGAAACGCCCCTTTCCCCGCCCCCGAACGACACGACCCGCCACGCGTCCATCCTATTCCGCCGCCGCGCCGGGACGAAGGGGGTTCACGCCGTTCCGCCTGGAATCCCGGCCGGCCGGGAGGGGACGGCCGCCTCGGTCGACGATCCGCAGCAGGGCCCCCTGCCCCGGCGCCAGCCAGACGCCCTCGCCGCCGAAGGGCCCCGGCCGGCCGCCGTCGGGGGAGGCCTGCTCCAGCCGCGACGGCGGCGATTGCAAACGGCGGAGTCGTTGAAGCAGGCTCAGGGCTTGGGGGCGGGCTTCTCCGCCTCGGGCCGTCGGGAATTCTCGGCCAGTTCACTCTCGATGACCGCGGCGAGGTCGGCGAGGCTGGCGAAGCCGTCCACGACGAGTTCCACCGAACGGTCGGCGCGCCGGACTTGGATCTTGTCCAGGAAGCCCCTGAGGACCCCGATCCCGAGCGCCTGACTCTTCGTGTGCGGCGGGGTTCGGTCGAGGTCCGCCTGCCACTCGGCGCGGGCCGCGGGTATGGCCGAGTCGATGAAGCGGCCGACGGCCTGGCTGGCCTCGCCGTCGCGGCAGGCGGCCACGCCGCGGACCGCGAGCGCATCGGCGTCGTCGACGCCCAGCACCCACCGGTCTACCCCCTGGAACAGCGGTGCCACATCGCTGGGCCGACCCAGGTCGTATTGCTTGGCGAAGGCGCCGTCCTGGTTGCCGATCACCACCGCGAGGAGGCCACGACTGGCCCGCTCCCATTCCGGGCCGCGGAGGTAGTCCGGCGTCGGCGAATCGCCCCGGAGCGCCGAGACGATGGGCATCTCCTCGTCATAGACGATGGTGCGGTCGTCCAACACGAGCACGCACGGGGCGGGTCCCAGGATATGCCGCCAGGGACCCCGGACCCGGAAGTAGCCGCGGCCGGCTTCGTGTGCCTCATTCAGTTCGAATCCCCACTGACGGAGAAACTCCGGCCAGTCGAACGGGGCGGTCATGCGGATGGTCGCCCCCCCGAGCGAGAACGCGTGTAAGTCTCCTTCCTCGGCGTTGCGACCGCGGCCGAAGCGCAGCCCGGCCGTCACCAACTCGATCTCCGACAGGTTGAGCGTTCGACGCCCCGTGGCGGCCGAGCCAGGCTTCAAGGCCTCGGAGAGTTCGGCGAATCGGGAACTCGGGCCGGGGCGATCCTTGAAAACCCCGTAGGCGTGGGCGAACTCGCCGCTCAGGGCTTCTCTCATGGCGGTTTCGAGGAGCGACGTATACCGCTGCATGCCGGCGCGGCGGAAGGTCGCGGCCGGTCGGAAGGCGACCAGGCCGCACTTGTCGTCGCCCACGTAGGGGAGCGCGATGGGCGAGCCGGCCTCTTGGGCCGACGCGGGCGGCGGCTCATCTCCTCGCGCCGGGCCGCGGAGGCTCGCGACTCCGAGGGTCAGTGAGGCGAGGGCGAGGGCCGTGGCGACTCGCCGGATCCCGACCATCGGCCGGTCGTCGGCGCGGGTTTCGTCCTGTTCACGCAACATGGCGATCCTCCTGATCAGGGTCCCGCGGCCGGCGAGGAACCCCCTCGCCGCCCATCCCGGGGACCGTCCGTCCTGCATCAAGGCCAGGCGCGAGAGCGCCGCGAGGTAGCTCGCCCGCCCGCCGGCGAACCGGGCGCCCAGGGCGTCGGCCGCCTGCTCCTGCTGCAACAGCAGCCGGCCCGCGGTCCAGCGGACCATCGGGTGGCAGAAGTGCAAGGCGACGGCCAGCCGCGCCAGCAGCGCCGTCGCGTAGTCGCCCCGGACGACGTGGGCCAGCTCGTGCGCCAGGACCGCCCGGCGCTCGGCGGGGCTCCACGACCGCCAGTCGGCCGGCAGCAGGATGACGGGGCGTCGCCATCCCGCCGCGGCCGGTCCCGAGAGGTCGTCCGCCTGCCGCAGCTCGACCGTCCGGGCGCGGCCCATCGCCGCCGCCAGCTCGTCGAGCAGGGCCCGCATCGCCGGGTCGTCGACGGGTCGGCTGCGGCGTCGGCAGGCCCGGACGGCCGCGAGGCCCAGGGCCAGCCGGATCAGCCCCAGGCCCGCCCCGGCCAGGGCGGAGGCCGCCAGCCAGGCGCCCCAGGGCCTGCACCGCTCCGCCGGCTCGGAGGCCCCGCGTTCGAGGATCCCCCAGGCGACCCGCAGGCTCGCAAGCCGCCACCGCACGCCCGGAGCGGACGGGCCGTCGACGGGGCGGCGCTCGCCCTCGTCCGTCGTCGCATCGACCCGACCCGGCGCGGCGGACGAGGACCGAGGCGGGGGCTCCGACCGACCGCGGCCGGGGTCCTGGAACCAGGACGCGAGGCTCAGGGCGACGACCATCACCAGGCCCGCCGTCGCGACCCACGCGCCCGCCGCCGGGCCCCGTCGCGAGGCCCAGGCGTGCAGCGCCAGGGTCGGGGCGAGCACGAGCCCCACCTGGACGGCGAGCCACGCCAGGGCGATCCCCAGGTCGTTCATCGTCCCCCCTCCTTCAGGATCTTCTCGAGGACGGCCTTCTCCTCGGCCGTCAGCTTCCGCTCGTCGACCAGCCGCCGCAGGAGCTGCGCCCGCGACCCCCGGAAGACCCGGCTGACCAGGTCGCCCAGCAGCCTCCCGGAGACGTCCTCGAACGTCCTCGCCGCGCGATAGACGAACGGCCGCTCCGCGTTCACCTGCTCCAGGAACCCCTTCTCCTGCAGGCCCCGGACGAGGTTCGCGATCGTCGCGTACGTCCGGTCCAGCCCGGCCTCTTCCAGGCGGTCGCGGGCCTCCGCGGCCGTCGCCTCGCCCCGCGACCAGAAGACGTGCATGACCTCCAGCTCCCGCTCCGTCAGGTCCTTCGCCGGCGGCCTGGCCATCCCCGCTCCTCCTCGTCCGCGGTGATTTGGATAATCAAATTTGGTTCGTCGAATCTAACCGATCGGCCGTCGCCGTCAAGGGGGGAAGGCTTCCCGTCGCGGTTCGAGCCGGCGGCATGCCGTTCGCGGTATCGTCGGGCTACCTATAATGCGGTTGAGAAGTTCATGCCGGCGACGCGGCCGGGGGATGCGGGGGGCGGGAATGTACGACGCGGTGATCGTGGGCGGCGGGATCGGCGGGCTGGCGACGGCGGCGCGGTTGCAGCGGCGGGGGCTCTCGACGATCGTCCTGGAGGCGCACGGGCAGCCGGGCGGGTGCGCGGGGTACTACCGGCGGCGGGGGTTCTCGTTCGACGTCGGGGCGACGACGCTGGTGGACTTCGGCCCCGGCGGGGTGGGCGGCGAGCTGCTGGAGGAGATCGGCGCGCCGCCTCTGGCCCGCGACGAGCTGCAAGGCTACGTCGCCTGGATGCCCGACCGCGTCGTGACCCTCGACCGCGACCCGGCGGCCTGGGCGGCCGAGCGCGCCCGCGCGTTCGGCGAGACCCCGGCCCACCGCCGCTTCTGGGCCCTGCTCGACCACCTGGCGGCCGTGTTCTGGCAGGCCAGCCGTCGCGGCGTCAAGCTGCCGATCCGCGGGCCGTCCGACGCGCTTCGGGCCGTGCGATCGCTCGGCCTGGCGAACGTCGGCCTCGCCCGCTACCTGAACTGGACCCTGGCCGACGCCCTGCGGCGGGAAGGCCTGCAGGACGACCGGCCGCTCGTCGCGCTGCTGGGGATGCTGGTCGAGAACGCGGTGCACAGCACGGTGGAAGACGCCCCGCTGGTCAACGCCGCGCTCGGCGTCACGATCTGGGGGGCCGGCCAGAGCCGGGTGCGGGGCGGCATGCGCGGCTTCTGGAACGGGCTCGTGAGCCGTTACCGGGAACTCGGCGGCGAGCTGCGGGTCGGCCGCGCGGTCGAGCGGGTCGAGGGCCGCGAGGGGGCCTTCCGGGTCGTCACCCGCCGCGAGACGTTCGATGCGGCGCGGGTCGTGCTGGCCGTCCCGGTCGCGTCGGCCTCGCGGATCGGCCCCCCCGCCCTGGCCGAGGCGCTCGCGCCCTACCGCCGCCGCGACGACCCCGCGATGGGCGGGGCGATCGTCGTCTTCCTCGGCGTCCCCGAGTCCGAGGTCGCCGGCCAGGTCTTCCAGCACCACCTGGTCCTGGAAGACTACGACCGGCCGCTGGGCGACGGCAACAACATGTTCATCTCGGCGTCGCCCGCGGGCGACCTCGACACCGCGCCCGAGGGCTGCCGCGCGGTCGTGATGTCGACGCACTGCGAGCTGTCGCCGTGGGAGGGGCTGAAGCCCGAGGACTACGAGGCGCGCAAGCGGGCGGCCGGCGATCGCCTGGTCGGCCTCGCCCGCCGCGCCTACCCCGACCTGGGGCGAAACGCCCTCGTCTACGAGGTCGCCACGCCCCGGACGTACGAGCGCTACACCCGACGGCCCCGGGGGGCCGTCGGCGGCGCGCACTTGACCCTGGCGAACGCCAACCAGAACGCCGTCCCGCACGACGTCGGCGTCGCTGGGATCTGGCTGGCGGGCGACGGCGTCTGGCCGGGCCTGGGGACCGTCGCCTCATGCGTCGGCAGCCGGATCGTCGCCGACGCCGTCGCCAGGCGGGCCTGATCGCTGGGTCAGAGCCCTTCGACTTCCCAGCCGCCGCGGTATTTCTTGCGGACGAGCGCCGAGGCCTCGGGGACGTTCGCGACCTTGAGCGTCGCGGCGTCCCATTCGAGGGTCGTCTGGGGGAAGCGGGTGGCGAGGCAGCCGAGCAGGACCATCTCGGTCAGGGGGCCGGCGTAGGCGAAGGGGGCCGAGGCCGCGCCCTCGCCGCGGCAGGCGTCGAGGAACTGGACGTAGTGGTCGGCGCCGGCGACCTCGGGGAGCTTGACCTCCTTGAACTTGTCCTCGGGCAGCAGGATCGGCGCGTCGATGTATGGCGAGTAGAGGACGCCCTCGGTGCCGATGTAGACCGAGCCCTGGCCCGACATCTCATGCTTGCCCAGCAGCGCCTTGACCTCGTCGGACGGCCGGTGCGCGCCGTTGTACCAGTGCAGCGACAGCTCCTCGGCGGTGTGCGGGGTCGCGGGGAAGACGTAGTGGACGCGGTTGTCCAGGCCCCACGAGTCGGCCCCGGGGACGTCGCCGTCGGAGCGGACGGATTTGGGCGCCGTGAGGGCGAGGGCCTCGTACACCGGGTCGAGGATGTGGCAGCCCATGTCGCCGAACGTGCCGGTGCCGAAGTCGAGCCGCTTCCGCCAGTTGCCGGGGTGGTAGTAGCCGGCGAGGAAGGGCCGCGCGCCCGCGACGCCCAGCCAGCCGTCCCAGTTCAGCCCGTCCGGGACGGGGTCCTGGCGGTCGGGCCGGGGGTCGCGGTCGCCCCAGTCCTTGCCGCTCCAGCTGTGGACCTCCTTCACCTTGCCGATCGCGCCCGAGCGGATCGCGGCGACGACCTGGCGGTGGACGGGGTGCGAGTGGATCTGGATGCCCATCTGGGTGACTAGCTTAGGCGAGCGGGCGGCGACCTCGGTGAGCCGCCGGGCCTCGTAGATCGTCTGCGTGAGCGGCTTCTGGCCGTAGACGTGCAGCCCGCGCTGCAGCGCGCTCATGGCGATCGGGGCGTGCATGTGGTCGGGGGTCGAGACGTTGACGGAGTCGAGCCCCTTCTCCTTGTCGAGCAGCTCGCGCCAGTCCTGGTAGATCTTGACGTCGGGGAAGAGCTTCTTGATCTCGCCGGTGCGGGAGAGGTCGACGTCGGCCGCGGCGACGAGCTTGAAGTGCTTGCTCGCGGCCAGGCTCTGCACGTCGGCGAGCGCCATGCCCGAGCAGCCGAAGCTGGCGTGGCGCACGGTCTCGCTCGGCGCGGCGAGGGCGTGCCTGCGGAGGACGGCGGGGGCCGCGAACGCGGCGGCGAGGCCCTTGAGGGCGGCGCGGCGGGTGGGGCGGGCGGGAGTCGGCATGAACATGTCTCCGTGCGTTGAGGCGGGGGGCGGGTCCGGGCCATCGTAGGGCCCGCCGGCCGGCGATGCAATGACCGCCCTCCGCCCGGGCGACGAGCGGGCGTCAGGCCGGGCCCAGCCGACGCCGCACGATCGTCGCGTGGTGGCGCTCGTGGCCGACGATGACGTAGGCCAGGGCCCGGACGCTGATGGTCGCGTCGCTGGCGACGCCGCGACGATCCCACGCCTCCGGGGAAAGGCCTTCGAAGAATCGGACGTGCGACCGGCGGAGCGCCTCGAACTCGTCCAGCAGGTCGGCCAGGGGTCGGGCGTCGGCCCCGGAGGTTTGGGCGTAGAGGTTCTCGTCGAACCCGGGCAAGGGCGTCGCGTCGGAACGGGCGAACCGGAGGGCCCGGTAGCCGAACACCCGCTCGGCGTCGATGAGGTGAGCGACCACCTCCTTGATGCTCCACGTGTAGGGCGGGTGCCGTCGCATCGCCTCGGCGTCGTCGAGCCCGCTCAGCGAGGCGAGCGTCGCCGCGAGTTCCGACCGCAGCGCCGGCAGGACGTCGTCCTCGGGTACGAGCGCGATGTAATCCCCGAAGTGCGACATGGACTCGTCGGGTTTCGGCGCCGCCATGGTTCGGTTCCTCCTTCGGTCGGGTTCGTGGCCTTCCGAATGATCGCCCGCCCGGGCCCGCCCGGCAAGGACGACCATCCCGGTTATGAGAGCCTCGACATCATCCCGCCGCCCGAGGTTCGGGCCGCCCGCCGCGGGCCGGGGGTGGCGATCCGACGACGCGGAAGCGAGGATGGGATTCGTCCGGCCGCGACGGCCGGCGAGCCTGCAGTCTTTGAACGGCGGTCGAGCGATGAACCCCACCCGCAGCCTTCTCCTCGCGTCCCTGCTGATCCTGGCCTCCCGTCCCGCCTCGATCGAGGCCGCCCCTCCGCCGGAGCCTAGACCGCCGGTCGCCAGCCCTCGGCAGCTCCGCTGGCAGGAGCTGGAGACTTACGCCTTCCTCCACTTCGGGCCCAACACGTTCACCGACAAGGAGTGGGGCTACGGCGACGAGTCCCCCGCCCTGTTTCAGCCGACCGACTTCGACGCCGACGCGATCGTCGCGAGCCTCAAGGCGGGCGGCCTGCGGGGACTCGTCCTGACGGCCAAGCACCACGACGGCTTCTGCCTCTGGCCCAGCAAGTTCACCGAGCACTCGGTCAAGAACAGCCCGTGGAAGGGCGGCAAGGGGGACGTCGTCCGCGAGCTTTCCGAGGCCTGCAAGCGCGCGGGGCTGAGGTTCGGCGTCTACCTCTCGCCCTGGGACCGCAATCATCAAGATTACGGCAAGCCCGAATACGTCGCGTACTACCGCAAGCAGCTCCGCGAATTGCTGACGGAGTACGGGCCGATTTTCGAGGTCTGGTTCGACGGGGCCAACGGCGGCGACGGCTACTACGGCGGCGCGCGGACGACGCGGAAGATCGACCCGATCACCTACTACGGGTGGGACGAGACGATCGCGCTGGTCCGCGAGCTTCAGCCCGACGCCTGCATCTTCAGCGACCTGGGCCCGGACACGCGCTGGGTGGGCAACGAGTCGGGCGTGGCCGGCGACACCTGCTGGGCGACCTTCGACCCTAAGGGATACGCCGTCGGCAAGACGCCGGGCGAGATCCTCAACGTCGGCATGCGCGACGGCCCGGTTTGGCTGCCGGCCGAGGTCGACGTCTCCATCCGTCCCGGCTGGTTCCACCACGCGGCCGAGGACAGGGCGGTGAAGTCGGTCGACCGCCTGTACAAGCTCTATTTCGACTCCGTCGGCCGGGGCTGCAACCTGATCCTGAACATCCCCCCCGACCGCCGCGGCCGGATCCACGAGTCCGACGCCCGCGCCATCAAGGACTGGCGCCGCCGCCTCGACGCGGTCTTCGCGACCGACCTGGCGAAGGGCGCGAAGGCCGCCGCCGACCAATCCCGCGGCGGCGACCCGGCGTTCGCGGCCGACAAGGCCGTCGACGGCGACCGCGCGACCTACTGGTCGACCGACGACGGCGCGACCACCGCCGAGCTGACGCTCGACCTGGGCAAGCCCACCACCTTCGACGTCGTCCGCCTTCGCGAATTCCTCCCCCTCGGCCAGCGCGTCGACGAGGTCGCCGTCGACGCCTGGGACGGCCGCGCCTGGAAGCCGCTCGCCGCCGCCACCAGCATCGGCGCCCAGCGCCTGATCGCCCTCTCCGAGCCCACCACGACGGACCGCGTCCGCCTCCGCATCGTCAAGGCCGCCGCCTGCCCCGCGATCTCGGAGTTCAGCCTGTTCTTCAGCCGCGCCGGGAGCCAGTGAGGTCGTTATGACCGAGACGACTCGGCATCCTGCGAGGATCGACGAGCCCGACGGATGAATCGCGATCGATGCACGTTCCGGAACCCTTAAGGGCCTGCTTCATGACGGATGAGCCGTCGGATCTGATCCCGCCCCACCACAGCGAATCGCGCCGCTTTTACGCGAAGTTGAGTGGAGGGCGTGTTCGGTACGAAGCATTCCGCAGCCTGGAGGAGGCCCGCCAGCGTCCCGACGCCGTCGCGATCCTGGAGTGGTATGATGGTTCCCCGTTGGCCATGTTCCCGGTGCGGAGGATCGCGGCGGACCAGGCGACGCTCGACGACCTGCTCGCCGACCTGGCGGGCCTCGCCTGGAGGCTGGACGGTAGGACCATGGAAGATCCAGGGCGAGCCGCGCGCGGCCGCGTCTTCTACGAGCCGCAGGCCGTGGTGGCCGGTTATCTTGGTCAGGCCGTGGAGGACCTCTGGCTCGACGACGATCTGTCCGGGCTGGCCCTGGCGAAAGACGTCGAGGAGGTGTTCCGGGGCGTCTCCCCTCGACTCGAACCCGAAGCGCTGCGGCGCGTTCCGCTGATCCAGGAGTGGTGGGCGGCCGTCGGGCGCCTGGACGTCGACAAGGTTCGAGCCTGCCTCGAACGCGGCGTCCCGATCCGAACGCTCCCGATCGGTCGATGCGGACGCCGACGACCGCCGCGGTACGCCGGTCCGTCGCGCGGTCGGCCGGCGAGTCCGACCGCCGGACGCTGGAGATGATCCTGGCCGCCGGGGGCCGACTCGGGCTGCGCGAGGCCGTGATCCTGGGAGACGTGGACCTGGCTCGACGGATCCTCGACGCGGATCCGACGATCGACGTCTCCGGCGACGCCCACTGGTACCATTCCTACCCCTTTCTCATGGTCGCCGCCGAGTTCGGCCGCCCTGAAATGGCCCGTTTCCTGCTCGACCGCGGCGCGGCCATCGAGGCGACCGACGAAGACGTCGGCTTCACGGCGCTCGGGGTCGCGGCCTGCGTCGGATGCCTGGAAGTCGCCGCCTTGCTCCTGGACCGCGGGGCCGAGATCGACCATGTGGACGTCCACGGTTTCACGCCGCTGGCGCACGCGGCCGAAAGACGAAAGCTGGACGTCGTCCGCCTGCTGATCGCACGGGGCGCGCGGCGGGGGATCCTGGACGCCGTACTGCTGGGGGACGCGGCCCGCGTCGCGGCCTTGCTCGCGGAGGTCGATGGACCGGAAGGGCGCGACCTCTACGTGGTCCAGGCCTGTCGTGAGCTGGCCGTCGCGGCCGGCGACCTGGAGATCCTCGCCCTCCTGCTGGATTCGGACCCTCCTTCCCCATGGGATGACTACGGCTGCCCGACTTTCCTCGGGTCCGCCGCCGAATCGGGCGGGCTCGACGTCGTCGAACTCCTCGTCTCTCGCGGCTACGACCCGAATCAGCCCGACCGCGACGGCCTCACCCCCCTGGCCCGTGCGGAGCGCGCCGGCCATTCGGAGGTCGCGGATTACCTGCGGCGGCTGGCGTAGGCGGGCCGTCGCGGGCTCGCGTCCGCGATACCGGGCCGGCCCGCCGGCGTCTTCATTCCGGGTTCGGCGCGTCGTATAGTGCAGGCCGAGGGTCGGGGCGGCGGCGTCTCGGCGTGGTGCAAGGATTTCAACGCGTGTTGATGCGGGGAGAGTTCCGGAAATGCTTCGCATGAGAAACCTCCGGGCGGCGGGGCTGGCGGCGGCCGTGGCGGTCGTCGGCGGCTGGGCCGGGCCGGCGCGGGCGGACGTCAAGCTGCCGGCGATCTTCGGCGACCACATGGTCCTCCAGCGCAGCCTGCCGCTGAACGTCTGGGGCTGGGCCGAGCCGGGCGAGGACGTCACGGTCAAGTTCCACGGCCAGACGCGGACGACCAAGGGGGGCGGCGACGGCAAGTGGAGCGTCGTCCTGGAGCCGGTGGCGGCCGGCGGGCCGTTCGAGATGGTCGTCTCGGGCAAGAACACGGTCACGTTCAACGACGTGCTCGTGGGCGAGGTCTGGGTCTGCTCGGGCCAGTCGAACATGCAGTGGTCGGTGGCCGGCTCGACCGACGCCGACCTGGAGATCGCGGCGGCGAAGTTCCCGAACATCCGGCTGATCTCGGTGCCGCAGGTCGGCACGCAGGAGCCGCAGAAGGACTTCAAGGGCCAGTGGAAGGTCTGCTCGCCCGAGACCGTTGGGCCGTTCTCGGCGGTCGGCTACTTCTTCGGCCGTCAGCTCTACGAGACGCTCGGCGTCCCCGTCGGCCTGATCAACGACGCCTGGGGCGGCTCGGCCTGCGAGGCCTGGGTCCCCCGCGAGAAGCTCGCCGCCGACCCCAAGTACAAGGACCTGCTCGCCTCGTGGGAAGAGCGCGAGAAGGGCTACGAGGCCGCCAAGAAGGCCTATGAGGACGCCAAGGCCCAGGCCAAGGCCGAGGGCAAGCCCGGGCCGAAGCCCCAGGACGACCCCGACGGCCTGATGAAGGGGAACCACCGCCCCGGCAACATCTTCAACGGCGTCCTGCTGCCCACCATCGGCTACGGCATCAAGGGCGCGATCTGGTACCAGGGCGAGTCCAACGCGGGCCGCGCCTACCAGTACCGCGACCTCTTCCCGCTGATGATCCAGGCGTGGCGCGAGCTGTGGGGCCAGGGCAACTTCCCGTTCTACTGGGTCCAGCTCGCCGACTTCCTGCCCGAGAAGCCCGAGCCCGGCGACAGCTCGTGGGCCGAGCTGCGCGAGGCCCAGACGATGACGATCCGGCGCCTGCCCAACACCGGCGAGGCCGTCATCATCGACCTCGGCGAGGCCAAGGACATCCACCCCAAGAACAAGCTGGACGTCGCCCAGAGGCTCGCCCGCTGGGCCCTGGCCCGCGACTACGGCGTGAACATCCCCTACCAGAGCCCGACCTACAAGGCGATGGAGAAGCACGACGGCAAGGTCGTGCTGACGTTCGACCACGTCGCCGGCGGCTTCGCGCCCTTCGACGTCGCCGAGCCCCGCGGCTTCGCCATCGCCGGGGCCGACAAGAAGTTCGTCTGGGCCCAGGCCAAGATCGTCGGCCCGGACAAGATCGAGGTCTGGTCGGACAAGGTCTCCCAGCCCGAGTCCGTGCGCTACGCCTGGGCCGACAACCCTGTCTGCAACCTCTACAGCGGCGTCGGCCTCCCCCTCACCCCGTTCCGCACCGACGACTGGCCGGGCGTGACGGCGAACGCCACTCGCTGATCGCGGCGAACGGTCCAGCCGGGGGCGTCGCCCGGTTTCGCGACGCCCTCCCCGGCCGCCCGGCCCGGCCGTCGAGCCGACCCGCGAGCGTCCCGCCGACCTCGGCGTGCTCGGCCGAACCCCCGCGCTTCTCGGGTTTCCCGCCCGGCGCGAGTGAGGCGGGCCCGCAACAGCCGCGCGGAAAACGCCTCGGGCCGGCCACGTCGGTTGCTTTCGACGCCTATTGCGGGGTAGCATTGGGGCATTCCGCATCCTCAATCGTGTTCAGTCGTACGGCCGCGATTCGGCGAGGCTTCTTCGGCTGTGAGGCCGCCTCACAGCCGTCGATCGACCGATCTCGGCTGCATCCCCGCATCGGCTCGTCCGGCCCGGCTCGGACTCCATCCCGAATTCCTCCGCGGCTTCCACGGATTCGAAATCGGCGATGCGACGGGCGGCCGCCTCGGTCGTGGGGCGCCCGGTCCAGCTCCGGGCGTCGGGAGTGTCAGGATTCATGGGCGTCGAAACCGACTCGCTTCTGCTCGTGCTGCCCGTCTCCTTCCGTCGCGATCAGGCGGGCCGGCTCCTGTTCGAGTCGCAGGCTTGCAACGGCCTGGAACGCTGGGCCGAGAATTTCGGGCGCCTCGTGGTCGCCTGCCCGCTGGCCCCGGGGGTCGCCCGGGATGGCGACGAGACTTCCGAAATCTATCTCCCGGTCGACGACCTGCCTTCGCGCGACCGCATCGAGTTCATCACCCTCCCCACGGCCTACCGCATGCTCGCCTTCGCGAAGGCGTATCGCGGCGCCCGGGCGGCGCTGGCCGCGGCCATCCCCCGCTGCCAGTATCTCTGCTTTGCGATCGGCGGCCTGTTCGGCGACTGGGCGAGCGTCGCCGCGCTCGAGGCGCACCGCCAGGGGCGGCCCTTCTCGGTGTGGACCGACCGCGTGGAGCATCAGGTGATCAAGAAGGCCTACCTCGAATCGCGGGGGCCCAGGCGGTTCCTGCGATGGGTCAAGAACAACCTGGTCATCTCGCCCATGATGGCATCGATGGAGCGCCGCGTGGTCAGCCGGGCCGACCTCGGGCTCTTCCACGGCCGGGACTGCTACGACGGCTACGCGCCCATCAGCCGCCGACCCTTCGTCGTCCACAACATCCACACGAAGCCCGAGGACCGGATCGATGAGGCCGCGCTGCGCGAGAAGCTCCGCCGGGCGCGGGCCGGCGAACCGCTGCGGATCGTCTACACCGGCCGGGCCGCGGGCATGAAGGGGCCGCTCGACTGGGTCCGGGTCCTGGCGGACCTGCACGGCCGCGGGGTGGCCTTCCACGCCACGTGGCTGGGCGACGGCCCCCTGCTCGCCGAGATGCGCGAGGAGGTCGCGCGGCACGGCCTGGCCGATCGCGTCGACCTGCCGGGGTTCGTCGGCGACCGGCGGCGGGTGATGCAGGCGATGCGCGACTCGGACCTCTTCCTGTTCTGCCACAAGACGCCGGAATCGCCGCGCTGCCTGATCGAGGCGCTGATCGCGGCCAGCCCGATCGTCGGCTACGACAGCGCGTTCGCCCGAGACCTGCTCGAAGACTCGGCCGACCTCGCGTTGACCCCCCTCGACGACCCGGACGCGCTGGCCCGGCGGGTCGCGGGGTTCGACGCCGACCGCCAGGCCCTGGTCGCCCTCATGGAGCGATGCTACGAGCTGGGGGGCCACTACTCGGACCGCGCCGTCTTCCGGCATCGCAGCGAACTGATCAAGACGTACCTCGGCGTCGGCGACGCCGGACGGGTCGAGGCCGGCGTATGAGCGACTCGACGGCAAGGGGCGACGGCATGGGCGGCGGATCGGCGGACGCATCCGGTCGAGGTCGCCCCTCGACGCGGGCCGTCCCGGCTCGCGGGAGGGCGGCGTCATGAAGACCCTGGTCACCGGCGGCGCCGGGTTCATCGGCTCGCATCTCGTCGACCGCCTGCTCGCCGACGGCGGCGAGGTGACGGTCCTGGACAACTTCGACGCGTACTATCCCGAGGCCCGCAAGCGGTCGAACCTCGAGGACGCCTCGCGATCGCCGGGCTTCCGCCTGGTCGAGGCCGACATCCGCGACGCCTCGGCGGTCGCCGGCCTGTTCCGCGAGTTCGCCCCCGACGCCGTCGTCCACCTCGCCGCGCGGGCCGGGGTGAGGCCCAGCATCGAGCAGCCGGCCCTCTACGCCGACGTCAACGTCGTCGGCACCGTGAACCTGCTGGAGGCCGCCTGCCGGATCGAGCCCCGGCCGAGGTTCGTCTACGCCTCCAGCTCCAGCGTCTACGGCGATCGCGACACGGCCCCCTTCCGCGAGACCGACTCGGTGGACCTGCCCGTGAGCCCCTACGCCGCTACCAAGAAGGCGTGCGAGCTGCTGGCCCACACCTTCCACCACCTCCACGGCCTGCCCGTCACCGGGCTCCGGTTCTTCACCGCCTACGGCCCCCGCAACCGGCCGGACCTGGCCATCGCCAAGTTCACCGACCTGATCGATCGAGGTCGGCCCGTCCCCATGTTCGGCGACGGCTCGACCCGGCGCGACTACACCTACGTCGGCGACATCGTCGCCGGGATCGTCGCCGCGGTCGATCGCTGCCGCTCGCACCAGATTTACAACCTCGGCAACTCCAGCCCGATCGAGCTGCACGCCATGATCGCGGCGATCGGCGAGGCGCTGGGCAAGGAGCCGATCATCGACCGCCAGCCCGAGCAGCCGGGCGACGTCCGCCAGACCTTCGCCGACGTCTCGCGCGCCGAGGCCGAGCTGGGCTACCGCCCCAAGACGACCTTCGCCGAGGGCCTCCGCGAAT
Organism: Paludisphaera mucosa; assembly: GCF_029589435.1. Classification (NCBI taxonomy): domain Bacteria; kingdom Pseudomonadati; phylum Planctomycetota; class Planctomycetia; order Isosphaerales; family Isosphaeraceae; genus Paludisphaera; species Paludisphaera mucosa. The sequence continues at coordinate 1,196,400 of NZ_JARRAG010000002.1, forward strand.
ACGTCCGCTGGCGGGCCGCAATGCAGGGCCGCCTCGGCGCGGGCTGAGGAGGACCGATGCCCGCACGCCGCCAGGCCGCACCCCCGGCGGGCGCCGAGCCCTGGGACGCCGACGAGGCCTTCCGGCGGCTGCGCGAGGCGGTGCGCGGGCGTCCCAAGGCGGCGGTCTTCGACCTCCGCGATCGCGGGTTCGGCAGCCCGTTCGAGGTCCTCGTCGCCAGCCTGATCTCCGCCCGGACCCGCGACGAGACGACCCTCGCGGTCGGCTTGCGGCTCTTCCCGGTCGCGGCGACGCCGGCGGCGATGGTCGAGCTGGGCGAGGCCCGGCTGGCCGAGCTGATCCGGCCGGCGACCTTCCCCGAGCCCAAGGCTCGCGACGTCGTCGAGCTGTCGCGGCGGATCCTCGACGGCCACGGCGGCGAGGTCCCGGCGACGATGGAGGGGCTGACGGCCTTCCGCGGGGTCGGGCCCAAGATCGCCGCCCTGACGCTGGCCGCGGCCTTCGGCGTCCCGATCGTGCCGGTCGACGTCCACGTCCACCGCATCGCCAACCGCTGGGGGCTGGTCGCGACCCGCACCCCCGAGCAGACGATGAGGGCCCTGGAGGCCGCCCTCCCCGAGCGCTACTGGATCGAGACCAACGAGTTGCTGGTCCCGTTCGGCAAGTTCGTCTGCACGGGCGTCTCGCCCCGGTGCTCGACCTGCCCGCTGCTGGCGATGTGCCGCCGGGTCGGCGTGACCCAGAGCCGCTGAGGGGGCCCCGGCCGGCCGGCCGTCAGTCGGGCGCGACGGCCCCGCCGCGGGACCGCCACCAGTCCTTGAGGCGTTTCAGGCGCAGGTGGTTGCGCTCGCGGCCGGTCTGGCTGGCGGCGTCGAAGCCGTCCATGTTGCGCTCGATCTGGCGGTACTCGACCGGGTCGATGTACCAGTTCAGGGTCTCGACGTTCTGCGAGGCCTGGCCGACCTGGATGGTGTCGCAGGTGAAGACGACGGTCCGGAAGAAGGCGTCGTCGCCGGTCTCGCGCTTGAAGAGGGCGTGGAGGACCTCCAGGTTCTCGTCGTTGCGGAAGAACATCGACGACTCGCGCGCCATGGCGACCCCCTGGGCCGGGATGGCGAGCGAGGCGGCCCCGTCGTGGAGCAGGGTGAGGACGTGGGGGATCAGGCCGACGCCCCAGGCGACCCAGTCGTAGAGCGGGACGCCGCCGGCCTCGACCTCGGCCTGGGGCTTGGACGGCGCGTAGACTTCCTGGTCGAGGATCTTCAGCCGCTTCTCGTTGCGGAAGGCGCGGACCTGGACGACCAGCACGCCGGAGGCGTTGCGGCGGAGCCAGTCGCGGTGGCTGTTGATCCAGGCCGAGGCCAGGTTCACGCCGTAGTTGTCGTAATAGCCGGCGTCGACTACGTGCCGCGCCGGGAAGGTCGGCAGGGCGACGACCGAGGTGATGAACGGGAAGGTCGCGCTCATCCGCACGGCCGAGGCCAGCCGCAGGTGGTCGAGCGCCTGGTGCTCGGCGAAGAGCTTGGAGAACTCCATCGACGAGAAGGAGCTGAGGGCCGGGTACTCCAGGTCGTAGTCGTCGACGTCCTTCGCGGTCTTGAGGCGGCCGTCCTTGTTCTTGGGCTTCCCTTCCAGGTAGCGCCTCATCAGCTCGTCGCGGCTCTCGTCGAGCAGGACGCCGTTGAGGTGGACGGTCAGGTCGGCCATGGGCAGGTTGCCGATCAGGATGCGGCGGCCGTCCTCGACGAGCATGGGCGAGAAGACGATCGAGGGGATCGCCCCGGCCCGCTCCTTCTCGGCGAGGTCGCCGAAGGTCTTGCCCAGCTCGGGGGCGTACTCGCGCCAGACGTCCTCCAGCTTGTCGCCCCGGTTGTACACCGCGAACGGCGTGAGGGCGTTGGGGAGGAAGTCGCGGAAGGCGATCTGCCAGGCGATGGGGCCGAGGAAGTCGGGCTGCCGCCCCCCCTCCTGCAGGACGTGGTCGCCGGCCTTCTCGGCGTGCAGGGCGACGTAGCGCGCCGCGCCGAGCATGCCGCCGGAGGCCCCGGTGATCAGGCGGGCGTGGCGGTGGAAGCCGGGGAAGGCCTCGTCGAGCTTGCGGAGGACCGTCTGGGTCCAGACCCCGGCGCGGAGGGCCCCGCCGCTGGTCGTCACCACCACCACGATCGGCTTGCCCGCGCCGGCCGGGCCCGAGCCCGATCCCGACCCCCCCCAGCGCATGCCGGCCTGCCAGCGGTCCAGGAGCTTCTGGCGGGCCTCGAAGTCGGCGCGGCCCTCGGTGAGCTTGCGCTCCTTCTGGAACGCCGCCAGGTCGACGACCCGGGCGTAGGTCTGGGGCTTGGCCTCGCTGAGGCTCAGGTGGTAGCGGTACTGCTCCAGGGGCGTCGGGTAGAGGTCGGGGCCTCCCGGCGACCCGCCGGCCAGGTCGCGGACCAGCACGTCGTAGTCGAGCATGCCCGAGGCCGCCACCAGGCCCAGGATCGCCGCCGCGGCGATCGCCCGCGACTTCCAGTGCTGCCGCATCCCCAGCCAGACCAGGAACGTCGCCAGCACGCCCAGCAGGATGCAGAGCGAGAAGGCGGGCGGGAACAGCCGCTGCGTGGCCGCCGGGAAGACCCAGGCCACAAGGTACAGGATCCCGACGATGATCAGCATGTTCTTGGCGTTGCCCTGCGGGTCGAGCCGGTCGTTGTCCAGCCGCCAGAGCTGGCCGAAGTCCAGGCGCCGGTGCAGGACCTGCCGCCTCAGCTCGTTGAGCCGGGTCGGGATCCGGGTCGCGACCACCACGAGGGCCGTCGCCACGGCCGCCGCCACGCCCAGGATCCATCCCCTCGCCACCACCGTCTGCAGGGCCCCCGAGCGCATCGAGGGGAGCACCGCGGGCAGGGCCAGCATCGTCACGATCGGCTGGGCCGCGAAGAACACGAACCAGCCCATCTGCACGCTGGCCGTCGGGCTCTCGGGGACCAGCCGGTCGAGCGCGGGGGGCAGGAAGGCCCGAAGCGCGTGATCCAGCCGGCCCCAGGCCCGATGCTCGGGATCCTCGCGATGCGCCTCGTAGTCGCTGACGAACAGCAGGTAGAGCATCCAGAACATGAACAGCGTCACGCCCAGGCCGGCCATGAACTGGTCGCCCCGCTCGGGGCTCCAGAAGAGGCCGGGCATCCCCATGCTGGAGAGCCCGCCGTAGATCATCCAGAGCACGAACACGACGGTGAGGAGCAGCAGATAGTTCGCCAGGCCGGTGTGGACCGCCCGCCAGAGGATCGGGTACAGCCGCCACGTCGAGACGGCCGTCAGCCCCAGGACGACGACCAGGATCGTCCACTGCGAGTCGAGGAAGATGCGCGCGACCGTCGGCAGGTTCGAGTCGGCCGCCGACGCCCCCCCCCGCGCGACCGACATCAGCTTCTGCGCGTCGACCGAGGGCTTCGGGGGCCCTCCCTGGTCGACCTTGACGCCGTCCGAGGCGAACGACAGGACGAAGCCCAGATACCAGGGCGCGACGGCCATCACGACCCAGGCGAAGGCCGCCATCCGGAAGCCCCAGCCGTCCCCGCGCCACGGGCGCCCTCCGGTCGTCTCTGCGGCGTCCGCCATGATCACGTCATCCTTCATCGATCCCGCGGCGTCGGCGTCCCTGCCGAGTTCCTCACGAATGGTCACTCACAATGCGGCAGCCCGCCGGGGAAATCAAGGTCGATCGCGGGCCGGCAGCCCTTCGGCCCATCGGCTTGACGCCGGGAGAGGCCGCTGGTAGGTTCGAGCGAGGACGTTTCCACCCGTTCGAGCCGCCCGCCGCCCCCATCTCGGGCCGCGCGGCGTCTCAGCCCGGCGTCGCCTTGATGGGCCTGAATCGACGCACCTTCCCCCCATGGCCGACGAACGCATCCGGCGGCAGATCGCCTTCCTCGCCGCCCAGCTGATGTACCGAAGGACCGAGTCCGAGTACTTCACCGCCAAGCGCAAGGCCGCCAAGCAGCTCGGGGTCGAGTACCGGTTCCGGCCCGGCGACCTCCCCTCCAACGCCGAGATCCGCGACCAGATCCAGGCCATGGCCCGGATGCACGAGGGGCCGAAGCGGCTCGACAAGCTCCGCGCCATGCGGCTGGAGGCGCTCCGCATGATGCGCAAGCTCGCGCGGTTCCGGCCCCGGCTGATCGGCAGCGTCTGGACCGGCCACGTCCGCGAGGGGTCGGACATCGACCTGCACGTCTTCTGCGACTCGCAGGCGCTCGTGACCGACGCGCTCGACGAGCACGGCCTGGCCTACGAGGTGCAGCACAAGCGGATCGTCAAGTACGGCGAGGAGCGCGTCTTCACGCACATCCACGTCGACGACCGCTTCCCGTTCGAGCTGACGCTCTACCCCGAGGACAAGGTCCACTACGTCTTCAAGAGCTCCATCACCGGCAAGCCCATCGAACGGGCCTCGATCGCCGCGCTGGAGGCGTTCCTGAAGGCCGAGGACCCCGAGATCGACCTGGACTTCGAGGTCGAGCGCGTCGAGGACCACGTCGACCGCTTCGAGCTGTACCGCCTGCTGCTGCGGCCGCTCGAAGCGGTGAAGCAGAACCCCAAGCACCACCCCGAGGGCGACGCGCTCTACCACAGCCTGCAGGTCTTCGAGCTGGCCCGCGACGAGCGCGGGTACGACGAGGAGTTCCTCCTCGCCGCGCTGCTGCACGACGTCGGCAAGGCGATCGACCCGTCGAACCACGTCGGCGCGGGCCTGCAAGCCCTGGAAGGGACGATCACCCCGCGGACCGAGACCCTGATCGCCCTGCACATGGACGCCCTGGCCTACCGCCAGGGGACCCTCGGAGCCCGCGCCCGATCGCGGCTGGAGCAGTCCGAGGAGTTCGAGGACCTGATGCTCCTCCGCGAGCTGGACTCGCGCGGCCGCCGGCCCGGCGCGATCGTCTGCGAGCTGGACGAGGCCCTGGCCTTCATCCGGGACCTCGCCGAGGAGGACGAGGCGTGACCGCAGTCCGCCTCACGCCCGGCCGGCGGCCAGCTTCTCGACGCTGAGCCGTCGGTTGGTCGCGACCTGCCGGGCGAGGTCGGGCGGCATGGTCCCGCGCGCCAGCAGCCGGTCGGCGACGGCGATCGCCTCGTCGTGGCCGCCGGTGTAGTAGAGCGACACGCCGTATTCCAGCTCCAGCAGGTAGTCGTACACGGTCCGCCAGACGAAGAGCCGCTGAGGGTCGGGCCGCGGCGCGTCGAGGGCGAAGCGGAAGAACATCCGCGCCGTGTGGAACTCGCGGGCGGCCTGGTAGTGCATCCCGACCTGGTAGAGCGGCTCGGCGCGGTCGGGCGAGTGCTCGAAGGCGGTCAGGTAGGCCGCCATCACCTCGGGCCAGGGGTCGCCCCGGCGTTCCTTCAGGACGCCGATCTGGAAGAGCGAGTACCAGACCTCCTCGGCCCACCCGCCCAGCGCCAGCCGGCGCTGGTAGTTCCGGACGGCGAGGTCGACGTCGCCGGCGTCGCGGTAGCTCTGGGCGAGGTAGAAGACGTAGCGGGCGTCGTCGGGCTCGTCGAGCAGGGCCTTCTCCAGCAGGAGGGCGTCGCGGCGGTAGGTCAACGGGTCGTGGGCCCGCGCGCCGTCGTGGCTGACGATCGTGCGGAGGCCGGGCAGGTGCGCCTCGGTCCGCGCGGTCGGGCAGGTCAGGTACTCGTGGAGCACGCCCCGATACTTCCACGGCAGGGCGCTGCGGACGAGCTGCTTGCGGTGGTAGCAGGTCGAGCCGTAGTGGACCGTCATGTTGTACGAGTCGGCCGCGAGGCTCGGCCGGGCGAAGCCGTCGTCGATCGCCAGGGTCTCGTCGGCGTCGATGGTGAAGGTGTACGCGCCGCGGTCGCGGGCGGCGGCGAGCACCTCGTTGCGATTGTGGGCGAAGTCGACCCACGGCCGCTGGAGGAGCGTCCCCGGCAGGTCGCCGAGCGCCTCGCGGATCAGGTCCTGGGTGCCGTCGCTCGAGCCGGTGTCGGCGATCACCCACGAGTCGATGAAGGGGCGGACCGACTCCAGGCAGCGGCGGATCACCGGGGCCTCGTCCTTCACGATCATGCCGAGGCAGACGGTCAAATCCTGGGCGTTCATCGTCCTCTCCGGTCGTTGCTTCGGGCCCGCCCGCGGCGCGTCCCGCCCGTGCGGCGACGGGCCGCTCGGACGCCCGATTGGGAGCATACGACGTCCCCGCCCGGGGATGAACCGGCCGCGGAGAATTCTCGCCGAGGGGCGGGCAATCATGAAAATCCGATCATGTTCGCTTCCGACATCATGACTCGCAAGAAGACGTTCTAGGGTTCTCGGCAGTTGATCCCACCCCGAGGAGAGGGGCCGCACGACTGCACCTTTCAGGATTGCCACCATGAAGAAGCGACGCAGCCTCAAGTATCGCGCGAATTTCCAGGGCGTTCTGGAACAGCGCATGGTCCTGAACGCCTCGAATCCGCTGGTCGAGTCGGGACTGCTCGCGGCCGAGGTCCGGCCGTGGGCGGTGCGGCGTGTCCAGATCCAGGGCCTGCTGAGCGACTCGGCGCAGCCTGGCGTCTCGATGGCCGCCCTGAGCGCGTCCCCGGGTTCGACGGCCACCCCGGTCGTCGCGTTCCGGGGCCGGATCACGGGCGTGGCCGACGGCCAGGTCACGCTGACGTTCCGGGTCTACGACCGCAGCCGGACCAACGTCCTCTTCGAAGAGACGCAGGCGGTGATGGTCAGCCGCCGGACGTTCAACGTCTCGCTCGGCGCCGTCACGCCGGGCGGCGTCCCGTCCAGCGTCTACGCCAGCGGCGCGGCCCGATTCGTGAGCTACACCCGCGAAGGCTCCTCGCGGATCAGCGGCACCGGTCGACTCCAACCGGTCGGCCTGACGTACGTGAACCTCCCCGGCGCGACCGGCGCGACGGGGGCCACCGGCGCGACGGGAGCCACCGGGCCCAACGGGGCGAACGGCCTGAACGGCTCCAGCGGGCTTAACGGCGCGACGGGGGCCACCGGGGCCATGGGAGCCACCGGGGCCACGGGCGCCACCGGCGCGACGGGTGCCACCGGGAGTCCGGGCGACCCGGGAGCCACCGGAGCCACGGGAGCCACCGGAATCGGCATCGGAGCGACCGGAGCCACGGGCGCGACTGGTGCGACCGGAGCCACGGGCGACATCGGCGGCCTGGGCGCCACCGGAGCCACGGGCGCCACCGGAGCCACGGGCGCGACCGGGGACGTCGGGGCGACGGGAGCCACGGGCGCGACGGGAGCCACGGGGGCCACCGGGGACTTCGGAGCCACGGGGTCGACTGGCGCGACGGGGGCCACCGGAGCCACAGGTGCCACCGGGGCCACCGGTGCCACGGGCGACCAGGGTGCGACGGGGGCTACCGGCGCGACGGGCGCCACCGGGGCCACCGGCTCGACGGGCGCCACCGGAACTCAGGGTGATCCGGGTGCCACGGGCGCCACCGGTGCCGTCGGCGAGACGATCTCGGACGTCGTGTTCCAGTCGACCGGCACCCTCGCAACCGCCGTCGTCCTCGGCGGGACCTTGCTCGACTCCTCCGTGATGACCCAGACGCTCACGATCACGAGCACCTTCGACCAGATCGTCATCATGGGCGACGTCATGCTCACCTCCGCCTTGCCGAGCCTCACGGTCGGCGTGTCGGTGAATACGGCCGTGACGGCGGACACCTCGGGGCCCGTCAAGCTCCTGGCCTCGACCTCGGCCACGATGATCTCCGTCAACGGGGTGGTCACCGGGCTCGCGCCGGGGGACTACTACGTCGGCATCTACTTCTCCGGGATGCTTGGGATGGCGTCGACCAGCGGCAGCCTGCTGACGGCCTTCGTGATCCCCGGCGTGGCGACGCCCTGATCGCGAGGAGGCCGCCGACGGCCCCGCGCGAAGGCGGCGGGGCTCTTGGCGGACCGTCGCGGACGTCGTGCAAAATGGGACGGACGGCGCGACCGGGAAGTCGCGTCGCCCGCTCTATCGTCGATTGCGCGATTCGATCGGCCGGGCTCAGTCGGCCCGGGGCGAGGCCCGCCAGGCGAGGACCGTCGAGGGGATCCAGCGCTCGGGCGCGACGCTGAAGCGGAGGCAGCCGATCTCGACCTTCAGGCGGCGCACGGTCGTCCGGCAGGAGAGGCAGCCGTCGACGTGCGACCGCAGGGGCGGGGAGGCGACCTCTCCGGCCGCGATGGCCAGCAGGTCGCTCTTCTCAGGACATGCGATCGTTCGGCTCATGCTTAAGGTCCTCGTCATAGCGGTGACAGACCTTCTTGACCGCCTGGAGGACCCGCCAGGAATTGACGTAGACGACGTTCGTCGTCACGTCGAGCGCCCTGGCGACCTCGGCGCCGGGGAGCCCCTTGATCACGGACAGCTCGAAGCAGCTCCAGACCCGCGGCGACGAGCGCCGGCGCACCTTCTCGAAGGCGAATTGCAGCACCCGAGTGTGGTGGCTGCGCTCGAACTCCTCGCGCTGGCGATCTTCTTCGTCCGAGGCCGCGTTCAGCACCTCCTTGACCCAGCCGTCGATCGCCTGCTTCTGGGTCAGGCACCGACGCGCCTGGTCGATGAGCGTGTTGCGGGCCACCGTGAACAGCCAGGTCCGGAACCGGGTCCGCTCGCGGTCGTAGGTGTGGATCTTCTTGAGCAGCTTCAGGAAGACGTCCTGGATCAGGTCCGAGGCGTCGCTCTCCTTGAGCCCCTGCTTGCGGAAGTAGCCCAGGAGCATGGGCTTGTAGATCGCGTAGAAGTCTCGCCAGCGGTCGGCGTCACGGTCGAGGATCCCGTCGATGATCGAGAACCTCGTCAGGTCGTGAGTGCTGGGCATGATGTGAGTCCGGCTGTGACAGGGGAATGGTCCGATGGATTCCGTAGGCACGGCGTCTCTGACAGCCGACAAGATACCACGAATCATTGAGTGTAACGCAAGCGAATCCCTGAACGGTGTTCATGACTCGCCCGTCCGTTCCGTCGCCTCCCGAGCCGTCCAACCCCACGAATACGCGGCCCGATCGCCGTCCTTACGCCCCGGCGTCGGATTTCGGCGATTTTCGTGTAGAATGGGCGGCCGACGGCGGCGGGTCCGGGATTCACGGCGGTGCGGGAGGGGCCATGGCGATCGATTCGTTGATCCAGCGCAAGGTGATGGGACGGTTCGCGACCGGCGTGACGGTGGTCACCACCGGCGGCTCGATGGGGATGCACGGCCTGACGGCCAACGCCGTGACGTCGCTCTCGCTCGACCCCCCCCTGCTCCTGGTCGCCGTCGACAAGCGGTCGCAGACGCTGGAGTTCCTCAAGGCCAACCGCTGCTTCGCCGTCAACATCCTCCGGCACGATCAGGAGGAGGTCTCCCAGCGGTTCGCCCGGCCCGGCCCGAAGGACTTCCTCGGCCTCGACCTGACCACCGACGCGACCGAGGCCCCGATCATCGCCGGCTGCCTCGCCTACGCCGACTGCCGCCTGTACGACGTCCTCCCCGGCGGCGACCACGAGATCTTCGTGGGCGAGGTCGTCGGCGGCGCAGTGTACGACGGCGGCGACCCCCTCCTCTATTTCGCCGGCGGCTACCGCCGGTTGGCCGACTGACATGGACCCGTCGGCCCCCTCCGCAGCGCCCGAAAATCCGCCCTCCCGCGGCCTCGTCCTGGGCCTCGCGCCGGCCCACCTGTGGATCCTGCTCGCCGCCGCCCTGGGCTGGCTGTTCGACGCCATGGATCAGCGGCTGTTCATCCTGGCGCGCACCCCCGCTCTCCGCGACCTGTCGCCGGGCGTCGACCCCGCGAGCCTGCCGACGCTCGCCGGCTGGGCCACGGCCCTGTTCATCGCCGGCTGGGCGACCGGCGGCCTGGCCTTCGGCCTGGTCGGCGACCGCTGGGGCCGGGTGCGCACGATGGCGCTCACCATCCTGATGTATTCCGTGTTCACCGGCCTCTCCGGCCTGGCGCGATCGTGGCCCGAGTTCGCGGCCTATCGCTTCCTCTGCGGCATGGGGATCGGCGGCGAGTACGCGGCGGGCGTCGCCCTCGTGGCCGAGGCCATGCCGGCCCGCGCCCGCGCCTTCTGCCTCGGGCTGGTCCAGGCCGCCTCGTCGATCGGCGCGATCCTCGGGTCGGGCCTGAGCCTGCTCGTCGGGCCCCAGTCGCGGGTCGGCGGCTACGAGGGCTGGCGCGTGCTCTTCTTCTTCGGCGTGATCCCCAGCGTCCTGCTCGTCCTTTTGCGGTTCCGCGTCCCCGAGCCCGACCGCTGGATCCGCGCCCGCGACGAGGCCCGCCGCGACCCCCAGCCGGGTCGGAAGATGGGCGACGTCCGCGAGATCTTCTCCGATCCGAAGCTTCGTCGCCGCACGCTGATCGGCATGGCGCTCGGGATGGTCGGCCAGGTCGGCCTCTGGAGCATCGGCCTGTACACGCCCGAACTGGTGCGCGACACCCTCTTCCGCCAGCATCGCCGCGAGGTCCAGGCCGAGCTTAAGGCCGGCGGCCGCGACGCCCTTGCGATCGAGGCGATCGGCAACCAGGACGACCTCGCCCGCGCGTGGGCCGCGCGCACCGGGACCGACGCCGCCCCGCGGCTCGCCGCGTGGAAGGCCGAGGCCGACGGCTACGTCGGCCGGGGGACGCTGCTGCAGGACGTCGGCTCGTTCTTCGGCGCGCCCTTCTGCACCTGGATCGCGATCCGCTTCGGCCGCCGCCGGGCCTTCGCGACGGCCTATGCGATGGCGATGGCGTCGGTCTGGCTCGTCTTCGGCGGGATGTCGCGGGGGCCCGACGTCTACTGGATGCTGCCGCTTTTGGGCTTCTGCACGTGCGGGATCTTCGGCGTGATCGTCGTCTACCTGCCCGAGCTGTACCCGACCCGGCTGCGGACGACCGGCATGGGCTTCTGCTACAACATGGCCCGCTACCTCACCGCCACCGGCCCGATCCTGCTGGGGCGGCTGGCGCTCGGCGTCGGCGGCTACTCCCGCGCGGCGCTCTGCATGTCGCTGATCTACGTCCTCGGCCTGCTCGTCGTCCCCTTCGCCCCCGAGACCCGCGACCAGCCCCTGCCCGACTGACGGAGGAGATCCGCACATGTTCCGACGACGCCCGACGCTCCTCCTGATGACGCTGCTGCTGGCCGCCGCGGCCTCGGCCGCGGAGCCGATCGAGGTCCGCGAGGGCCTGGTCCTCCCCGGCGGGCGTCGCGGCCGTCGCGAGGCGATCCCCGCCGACCCGATCGTCGCGCGGATCGTCGCCGGGACGTGGACCCCGCCCCGGGCCGGCGAGGCCGCGGCCTTGGGCGACGACCGCGAGCGGAAGTGGGAGCCCGTCCAGGCGCAGGCCGACGGCTTCCCGACGCCCCCGGGCTCGTATCTCGCGATCGACGCCGTCTCGCCCGACGATCGCGTCGTGATCCTGGAGGCCTCCGGCCACGGCGCGGTCTACGTCGGCGACGAGCCGCACACGGGCGACCCCTACGCGACGGGCTACGTCCGCATCCCGATCAAGCTGCGAAAGGGCTCCAACCCGCTCCTCTTCCTGGGCGGCCGGGGCCGATCGATCCCGGTGAAGTTCACGCCTCCGAAAGCCGCCGCCCTCCTGAACACGGGCGACGCCACCACGCCCGACCTGCTCGATGGCGAGCCGCTGGAGGCCGACGCGGCGGTCGTCGTGCTGAACGCAACCGACGAGATTCGCGACGGCCTGGCCATCGTCAGCCGGGTCGACGGCGGCCCCGAGGTCCGCACGCCGGTCCCGCTCCTGCCCCCGTTCGCGACACGCAAGGTCCGGTTCGCGATCAAGGCCGAGCCGAGGTCCGGGACGACCGACCGGCCGCTGGTCGTCCAACTCGTGGAGGGCGAGACGACGCTCGACGAGGCGACGATCCCGCTGCGGTCCCGTCGTCCCGAACAGGATCGCAAGCGGACGTTCCTCAGCGCGATCGACGGGAGCATCCAGTATTACGGCCACGTCCCGGCCGCGGCCGATGCGGCGGGTGGGAGGCCCGGCCTGATCCTGACGCTCCACGGCGCCTCGGTCGAGGGGATCGGCCAGGCGGCGGCCTATCGCCCCAAGCCGGGGCTGCACGTCGTCGCGCCGACGAACCGCCGGCCTTACGGCTTCGATTGGGAGGATTGGGGCCGGAAAGACGCGATCGAGGTCCTCGAAACGACCTCGGAGTTGCTCGGCGTCGACCCCCGACGGACTTACCTGACGGGGCATTCGATGGGGGGCCACGGGACCTGGCACCTGGGCGTGACGTACCCCGACCGCTTCGCCGCGATCGCCCCCAGCGCGGGGTGGGTGAGCATGTTCAGCTACGCCGGCGCCACCCGGCCCGACGCCCCCGACCCGGTCGACGAGCTGATCGCCCGCGCGGCCAACCCCAGCGACACGCTGGGCCTCGTCCGCAACCTCGCCGGCCTGGGCGTCTACGTCCTCCACGGCGACGCCGACGACAACGTGCCCGTCGCGCAGGCCCGCACCATGCGCGAGCGACTGGCGGCCTTCCAGCCCGACTTCGCCTATTACGAGCGCCCAGGCGCGGGCCACTGGTGGGGGAACGAATGCGTCGACTGGCCCCCGCTGATCGCCTACTTGCGGGAGCATGAGCTGAAGCCCGTCGATCAGATCCGCCGCGTGGACTTCGTCACGATGAGCCCCGGCGTCTCGGCCCGTTCGGGCTGGGCGACGATCGAGGCCCAGGCGAAGGCGATGCGGCCGAGCGCGATCCACCTGGCGTTCGACCCCGAGAAACGCCGCCTCGAGGGGACGACGGAGAACGTCGCCCGGCTGACGCTCGGCGTCTCCGCCCCGCCGATCGACGTCGTCCTCGACGGCCAGACTCTGAGCGGCGTCGCGCGGGTCGACGCGCCCGGGGCCCCTCGGATCCTGCTCGCCCGTTCGAAGGAAGGGGCGTGGTCGACCCTGGCCGCCCCGGCGTCGCCGGCGCTCAAGGGTCCGAACCGCTCCGGGCCGTTCAAGGAGGCGTTCAACCGCCGCTTCGTGCTGGTCTACGGCACGACGGGGACGCCCGAGGAGAACGCCTTGTCGCTGGCCCGCGCCCGCTACGACGCGGAGGTGTTCTGGTACCGCGGCAACGGCTCGGTCGACGTCGTCGCCGACGTGGCGTTCCTGCACCCGCCGCTGGCCGACGCCTTCCGCGACCGCAGCGTCGTCCTCTACGGCCAGATCATGACCAACGCGGCCTGGCGTCCGCTCCTGGGCGAGGGCCCGGTCCAGGTCGACCGAGGCGTCGTGCGGGTCGGTGACCGCGAGGTGAAGGGCGACGACCTGGCCTGCCTCTTCATCCGGCCCCGGCCCGGCAGCGACGTCGCCTCGGTCGGCGTCGTCGCCGGCACCGGTGCCAGGGGGATGCGCCTGTCCGCGACGCTCCCCTACTTCGTCTCGGGCACCGGCTTCCCCGACCTCGCCATCGTCCGCGGCGGCGACGGGGCGCGACCCCCGCACGCCGTGGCGGCCGGGTACTTCGGAGAGGACTGGGGCGTCGACTCGGGCGAGTTCGCCTGGCGGGACTGACCCGCTCCGAGCCGCGTCCCGCGGTCGATCGCGGATCAGGGCTTGTGGGTAAGCCGCGAATCCTGGCGGACGGTCCAGGTCCGGGGCGGGTCGCCTTCGAGGGCGACGGCGGCCTCGTAGCCGTCGGCCGTGCGCGTCAGGACGACGGCGGGGAGGCCGGCGGGAGCGGCGGCGAGGTCGAGAATTTCGAGGCGGTCGGCCCAGGCGCCGTTGTTCCGCTTGTACGCGTTCTGGGCGTGGTAGATCTGCATGAGTCGCCGGCGGGCGGGCTCGGCCGGGTCGGGGCGGAAGGCCACGGTCGCGCCGCCGGGCTCGGTCCTGGAGAACTGGACGACGCCCCAGGTCTCGGGCCGGTGCATGTCGACGACGCCCTGGGGCGACCAGACCCAGTTGTCCTCGGGCGTCTTGGGGACCTTCTTGTACCGGCCGTCGACGATCTCGTGGAGCCACTCCACGCGCGAGAAGTCCACGCGCCACTGGTCGCCGTCGGCCGGGGGCGCGGGGCGGTCGGCGTGCTCGGCGAGGACCTTCCACGGGAAGGCCAACTCGACGGTCCAGGACTGGTCGGCGTCGGACGGGTCGTTGATCGTCCCCTGCACGGCCACGCCCTTCTTGAGGCCGGGGATCTCCCAGGCGTTGAGGGCCGGGCCGCCGTCGCGGTAGGGCTTGGGGAGGTGCAGGTCCCACTCGGTGTTGAGGGCGTTGATCTCGATCTCGTAATACGCGTGGTTGTCGCCGTCGGGGTCGATGAAGACCTCGAAGTCGTTGTCCTGGAAGATCACCGCGTCGTGCTCGGTGATCGTCCCCCAGACGTGGGGCTCGTCGAGCTTGGCGGCGACGTAGAAATACTCGTCGTCCCAGAGCATCTTGGCCCGGGTCTCGAACCGGGGGCGGGGCTTGCGGTCGCCCTCGATGTCGACGAACGCGTCGGTCCAGGGGGCGGCCTGCCAGGCGGCCTCGTCGAGCTTGCCGTCGACGTCGATCGGCCGAGGCGCGCGGTGGGCGACGTAGCCCTTGGGAAGCTCGGCGGCGGCGGCCTTCGGGGCGTCCTTGGGCGACTCGCCGGGCCTGGCCTCGCCGCTCTTGTCGCGGGGCTTGAGGATCTCGCCGAGGACGTCGGGCTTCGAATCGATGCGGGCCAGCGTCAGGTTCTTGACGCCGTCGCGATAGGCGATCGCGAGCGGCCGCAGGCGGTCGCCGTCGGCGAGCAGCAGGTCGACCTTGCCGCGCTCGACGCTGGCGGTCAGGGCGTCGCGCAGGGCGTCGGCGCTGAAGAGGCGGTCGTTGATCGCGACGACCTTCTGGTCCTTCGCGAGCCCCGCCTTGTCGGCGAGCGAGCCGATGACGATCTCGGTGATGGAGCCGTCGTCGCCGAAGGCCAGGCCGAGGGAGTGCCTTGCCGCAGCCCCGCCGCCCCCGCCCCGCCGGCCCTTATACGTCGGCGGCGGTCCCGAGCCGAATTCGATGCGGTAGCCGAGCTTGGCCACGAAGTCGGTCGGCAGGGCGTCGAGCGGCTTCGACACGCGCTCCTCCAGGAACGACTTCCAGTCGTGCTCGGCGACGGCGTTCAGGGCCGCGACGACGTCCTCGAACGTGTACGGGTCGACCTTCTCGGGACGGGTCGGGCCGCCGAGGAACGCCTTGCAGAAGTCGTCCAGCGACTTCGCCCCGGCGGTCTTCTCGCGGATCATGGCGTCGATTTCCATCCAGAGCAAGGCCCCTTCCATGTAGTAGTCCTGGCCGCGCCGGAGGGCGTTCCAGTTCGGGCTCGGGGCGCGGAGGAAGGACGTCGCGGCGGCCGTGTCGTCGAGCGGACGCCAACGCCGGCCGGCCTGAAACATCAGCCCCTCGATCGTGTGGGCGAGCGTCTTCCTGTAGTCGTCGGGCTTGACCAGGCCCGAGCGGACCATCAGCACCTCGCCCAGGTATTCCGTCAGCCCTTCGTAGACCCAGAGCAGCCGCGTGGCCATGGGCTGGTGGTAGCTGGCCGTCGCCATGCCGGCCGGCCGGCGGTACTTGCCGCACCAGGAATGGGCGTACTCGTGGGGGATCAGGTTGGCGACCCAGCCCACCCGGCGGGCGTCGTCGACGAGGTCGCGCTCGCCGACGCCGTTGATGCTCGACGCCAGGTGCTCCAGGCCCAGGTAGCCCAGCTCGTCGCTCAGCGTGGTCATGAACTGGAACTCGTCGTAATGGCACGACCCGAACAGGGCGCCGGCCTCGCGGACCACCCGGCCGTACTTCGCGATCGTCTCGGGCGAGAGCTCGAGCGCCTCGGGCGATTCCGACGTGACGTGGAAGAACGCCGGCGGATACGGGCCGACGTCGAGCTTCGTGGTCTTGAAATGCTCGCCGCCGATCAGGGGCGAGTCGATCAGGTCGACGAGCGAGACGGGCTCGAAGCGGATCAGGCCGGCCTCGTTCGACTTCGCCTTCAGGGCCGTCGCGTGCTTCCAGCCCTCGGGGAGCCGCGCCGAGAGGGCGACGATCGTCTCGGCGGCCGTCGGCCCTTCCGGGTAGAGGATGCAGGTCGACCAGTTCACGACGCCGACCTGCTTGTTGCCGAAGGTCAGGTGGCCGCTGGCCTCGATCGTGGCCTCGTTGCAGATCGTGTCGAGCGCGACGCGCAGCTTCGCCGCCCCCTCGGGGGCCTTGCAGACGATCCGGTACAGCTCCAGGTCGTCGCGCCGCCAGGGGACGACCGCGCCCTCGGGCGTGGTGATGCGGAGCCCGGCGACGGCCTCGTTGGCCCCGCAGGGCTCGTGCGTGCCGGGGATCCACTTGGGATGCCACAGGGCCAGCTCCGCCCCGGGCTTGCAGGGGACGTCGATCGTGGTATGGACGAGCCGCTTGGGGAGGTCGCGGAGGTCGACCTCGACGGTCATCGTCGGCTCGCCGGCCCGCGCCGCCGCGACGAGGGCCAGGCCGACCGCCGCCAGCCACGCCGCCGTCCGCCGCCGAAGCCCGGCCCGAGAAAGATGCTCGATCGAAAACATGAACGAAACCCCAGGTGACCATTCGAGGCCCCGCGCCCGAGCGCGCGGAGACGCCCCATCGTAGAGGAAATCGCGGCGGAATGAGAGCCGAGTCCGGCCGGGTCGCGCGGCCTCCGGGTTTTCGATTGGCCCCGTGGCGCACCGCCGAGTAATCTGTCCGTCCGGGGTTTCGCCGCCGGCCCGGACGCCCGGCGCGGCCCCGGGCATCCGCTCAGGAAGGGGCGTCGTATGGATGAGTTCGCGCGCGAGCCGGCGGAGGTCGGCGATCCGGAGCACGATGAGGAGGTCTTCGGGATCGAGCCCGACCCCGTCCCGTTCACGCCCGAGCAGGTGCGCGCGGCGTTCCGCGGGGCGATCCCGCCCAAGCGGCTGCCGGCCTCGTACCGGCTCTGGACGCTGGTCGTGGCCTGCGTGATGGTGACGCTGCCGCTCATCTACCTGGCGATCGTGGGCTTCGCGGTCTATGCGATGTACTGGCACGCGACCCGCAACCACGTGGTTTTCCAGTCCGTCCGCGGCAAGGCGGCCGCGGTGGCGTACTTCGGGCCGCTGGTCGTTCTGGGGACGGTCGTCCTCTTCCTGGCGAAGCCCCTGTTCGCGAAGCGGGCCGAGCGAGGCCGCCGGCGGTCGATCGGCCGCGACGAGGAGCCGGCCCTGTTCGCGCTGGTGGACGGCGTCTGCAAGGCGGTCGGCGCCCCGCTGCCGGTGCGGATCGACGTCGACTGCGAGGTGAACGCGGCGGCGGGGGCCGAGCGCGGCCTGATCTCGCTGCTGCGGAGGCGGCTGGTCCTGAGGATCGGCCTGCCCCTGGTCGCGGTCTTCGAGGCCGACCAGTTCGCCGGGGTGCTGGCCCACGAGTTCGGCCACTTCGCGCAGTCCGCGGGGATGAGCCTGAGTCGCGTCATCCGGTCGGTCAACGCCTGGTTCGCCCGGGTGGTCTACGCCCGCGACGAATGGGACGAGGCCCTCGTCGAATGGTCGAAGTCGGGCAACCTCTACACGATCATCCTGGGGAACCTCGCCCGATCCCTGGTGTGGGCGACGCGGGGGATCCTGCGCGGCCTGATGTACGTGGGCCACGCGGTGAGCTGCACGATGTTGAGGCATATGGAGTTCGACGCCGACCGCTGCGAGGCGCTCCTGACGGGCTCGGCGACCTTGGCCTCAAGGAGGAGGCGGGTCCGGGTCGCCCTGATGGCGCAGGGCGGGGCGATGAGCGACGTTTCGGAGAGCTGGCGGGCGGGCCGGCTGCCGGACGACCTGCCCCGGCTCATCGAGGCCAACCTCCCCCAGATCTCGGACGCCGCGATCCGCTCGCTCGAGGATTCGCTCGCCGCCGAGAAGACCGGGGTCTTCGACACCCACCCCGCCGACAGGGACCGGATCGCGGCCGCGCTGCGGATCGACGCGACGGGCGTCTTCCACCTGGAAGGGCCGGCGACGGCCTTCTTCCGCGACTTCGAAGCCCTCTCGCGCGCGGCGACGGCCCACCACTACCGGGGCCTGCTGGGCGAGGGGTTCGAGCCCGAGCGGCTCCAGCCGTACCGGGAGGTCGTGCGCGGGGTGGAGGACTTGCAGGCGGATTACAAGTCCTTCCAGCGGGTCTGTCCGGCCTCGCCGCTCTTCCACCGGCCGATCCCGCTCCCGGCCGAGCCGCCGTCCGTCGCGGAGGAGACGGACGCGGCGCGCGAGGAGCTGGAGCGGCTGCGCGGCGAGCAGGCGGCGGCCCGCGGCGAGCACGACGCGCTCGCCGCCGCGGAGCGGGAGGCCCTGGGGCTTCGGGTCTCGGCCCAGGCGGCGCAGGCGATGCTGGCCGCCGGCTTCCGATTCCGCCCGGCCGACTACGGGCTGACGAGCGTCACGGACGAGGCCGCCCGCTCGGCCCTCGACGCGATCGACCGGGGCGTCCGCGAGCGCTCGCCGGCCCTCGACGGGTATGACCAGCTCTGCGCGCGGAGGATGACCCTGGCCCTCGGCCTGCTCGACCGCGACGACGCGGCGATCGACGAGGCCGAGGCCGCCCGCGCCGAGGTCGGCGCCCTCTACCCGTTCGCGTCGGAACTGACGGCGCGCGCCTGGCCGGCCCTGTGCGCGATGCTCCAGGCGCGGGGCGTGCTGAGGTCGATCCTCGGGAGCTTCGAGGGGAACGAGCGGGACGACGCCCTGCGCCGGGCCATCCTCGCCGCGGCCGAGGACCTGCACTCGCGCCTCGGCGGGCTGAACGCCGCGATCGGCGACGACCTGACGTATCCGTTCGAGGCGTCCCGGCCGGGGATCTCGACGGCCGACCACGTCCTCCCCGTGGTGCCGGACGAGAACGACGTCGGCGGCCTCTTGCAGGCGGCCGAGCAGGCGGGCGAGCGGCTCCATCGCACGTACATCCGGGCCCTGAGCCGGCTGTCGGCGATCGTCGAGCGCGTCGAGGCGCGTCTCGGCCTGCCGCCGCTGGCCATGGACGAATGATCCGGGCATAATCACGCCTGCGGATGATTTCGTCTCGCTCGGCCCAAAGGAAGCATCATGAACGTTCGGATCGCCACGCCGGCCGCCCTGTCCTTGTTCCTCCTCGCGACCGCGTGCGTCGCGCAGGAGGCCGCGCCGGCGGAGAAGCCGTTGCGGGCCGGGCTCATCGGGCTCGACACCTCGCACGCGGTCGCCTTCACCAAGCTCTTGAACGACCCCAAGTCGCCCCCCGAGGTGGCCGGCGTCCGCGTCGTCGCGGCGTTCCCCGGCGGCAGCCCGGACGTCCCGTCCAGCCGCGACCGCGTCCCCGAGTACACCAAGGCCCTCAAGGAGACCTACGGCGTCGAGATCGTCGACTCGATCGACGCCCTGCTGGAGAAGGTCGACGTCGTCCTGCTGGAGAGCGTCGACGGCCGCCCCCACCTGGAGCAGGCGAAGCCCGTCTTCAAGGCCCGCAAGCCGGTGTTCATCGACAAGCCGGTCGCCGGCAGCGTGGCCGACGCGATCGCGATCTTCGCCCTGGCCAAGGAGACGGGCACGCCGGTCTTCTCCAGCTCGGCCCTGCGGTTCTCGCCCGGGATCGCCGCGATGCGCGCGGGCAAGCTCGGCGCGGTGGCCGGCTGCGACGCCTACAGCCCCTGCGAGCTGGAGGAGCACCACCCGGACCTGTTCTGGTACGGCGTCCACGGCGTCGAGACCCTCTTCACGATCATGGGGACCGGCTGCGAAGCCGTCTCGCGGACGACGACGCCCGGCTCCGACGTGGCCGTCGGCGTCTGGAAGGGCGGCCGGATCGGCACCTTCCGCGGCATCCGCGACGGCGCGCCGCACGACTTCGGCGCGACGGTCTTCGGCGCCAAGGGGATCGGCCAGAGCGGCGGCTACGTCGGCTACCAGCCCCTGGTCGGCGAGATCGTCAAGTTCTTCAAGACCGGCCAGGCCCCCGTGAGCCCCGAGGAGACGCTCGAGATCTTCGCCTTCATGGAGGCCGCCGACGAGAGCAAGCGCCAGGAAGGCCGCCCCGTGACCATCCCCAGCGTCCTCGCCAAGGCCCAGGCCGAGGTCGCCTCGCGCGGCAAGTGACGCGCGTCGCCTCATCATCCAGCCCTTCCCCCGTCGCGGGGGAAGGCGGCCCGTAGGGCCGGATGAGGGGGAGACGAGCAGGGAGGCCGGTGGAGTTTGTGTTTACCCTGATCGACTCGCTTTCGACGTCCTCTCCCGCCTTGACGGTATCCCTCATCCGGCCTTCGGCCACCTTCTCCCACAAGGGGAGAAGGACGGTTCGCGACGGCCCTCGGTCCGCATCACCCCTCTGCTCCTCAATCCTCTCTTGATACCGATCCAAGCTCGTCGATGGAGCCTCTGAACTGATGACGGAACCTTCCGAGTCACCGACGCGCGTCCGGTTCGGCGTTCTGGCGTTCCTGGCGGCGATGACGTTCGTGCTGTACCTGGACCGGGTCTGCATCGGCCAGGCGGCGCCGAGGATTCAGGAGGAGCTGGGGATCTCGGACACGCGGATGGGCTGGGTGTTCTCGGCGTTCAGCCTGTCGTACGTGTTGTTCGAGATCCCGACGGGTCGGTGGGGGGACCGCTACGGGTCGCGCGGGGTGCTCACGCGGATCGTGGTCTGGTGGTCGATCTTCACGGCCCTGACGGGGGCGGCGGGGGGGCTCGTCGGCCTGCTGGCGATCCGCTTCCTGTTCGGGGCGGGCGAGGCCGGGGCCCTGCCGAACTCGGCGCGGGTGCTGCGGGTCTGGTTCTCGGACGCCAGCCGGGGGCGGGCGCAGGGGCTGATCACGACGGCCATGATGCTGGGCGGGACGCTGGCGCCGGTGGTCAGCCAGCGGCTCATCGACGGCCTCGGCTGGCGGGCGACGTTCTGGGCGTTCGGCCTGGTGGGGCTGGCCTGGGCCGCGGCCTTCTACGTCTGGTTCCGCGACGACCCCGACTCGCACCCGGGTGTGAACGGGGCCGAACGCCGGTTGATCGCCGACGGCCGAGGCGGCGAGGACGTCTCGCGGACCCACTCGCCCATCCCCTGGCCGCTGGTCTTCCGCTCGGCCGATATCTGGCTGCTGGGCGGGGCGATGATCACGATGGCGGCGATCTACAACCTCCTGATCGCCTGGTACCCCAAGTACCTGCAGGCGGCGCGGGGGGCCTCGGCGGGCGACTCGGCGAACCTCGCCAGCCTGGTCCTGGGCGCGGGGGCCGTCGGCTGCCTGTTCGGGGGCTGGCTGACCGACCGGCTGACCAACGGCCGCGTCGGCCGGCGCTGGGGCCGGACGCTCCAGTGCGTCCTCGGCGCGGCGCTCGCCGCCGGGGCCCTGGCGGCGAGCCTGTCGGTCGACTCGCCGGGGCTCTCGGCCGCGTTCGTCGCCCTGGCCTGCTTCGGCGTCCAGATCCAGGTCCCCGCCTGGTGGGCCGCCGCAACCCAGGTCAGCGGCCGGCACGTCGGGGCCCTGTTCGGGCTCATGAACATGATCGGCAACGTGGGCGGGATCGTCTCGCCGTCGTTCCTCGGCTGGTTCGTCGACGCGATGAAGGCGGCCGGCCGCACGGGCCGCGACCAGTGGGATCCGGGATTCTGGATCTACGTCGGCGTGGCGCTCGTCGGGATGGTCCTTTGGGCCCTGGTCGACCCGCGACGGGTCGTGGGCGAGGCCGTCGCCTGACGGCCCCCCCTCGCCTTCTCCCGGGGGGCGAAGGAGGGTCACTCGCCGCCGAGGCTTTGCAGCTCGACCATGTCGCGGTAGGGGCCGGCGGCGGCCATCAGGTCCTCGTGGGCGCCGGCCTCGACGACGACGCCGTCTTCGAGGACGAGGATGCGGTCGGCGTTCTTGATGGTGCTCAGGCGGTGGGCGATCACGAACGAGGTCCGGCCCTTCAGGAGCCGGCCCAGGCTCTGCTGGATCAGCCGCTCGCTCTCGCTGTCGAGGTTGCTGGTGGCCTCGTCGAGGATGAAGATGCGGGGGTCGGCCAGGATCGCCCGCGCGATCGCCAGCCGCTGGCGCTGGCCGCCGCTCAGGCGCACCCCGCGCTCGCCGATGACGGTCTCGTAGCCCTCGGGCAGGCGCTCGATGAACTCGGCGGCGTTGGCGGCCTCGGCGGCCTCGAGGATCTTGGCGCGGGTGGCGGAGCGGTCGCCATAGCTGATGTTCTCGGCGATGGTGCCGTCGAACAGGAAGACGTCCTGCTCGACCACGCCCAGGAGCCGGCGGTAGCTCTCGACGTCGTACTCCGGCAGGGGGACGCCGTCGAGCCGGACCGCGCCGAGCGTCGGGTCGTAGAACCGCGCGACCAGGTTGCAGAGCGTCGTCTTGCCCGACCCGCTGCGGCCCACCAGCGCGATCGTCTCGCCCGGCTCGATCTCCAGGTCCACGTCGCGGATGACCATGCGGTCGGATCCGGGGTAGGCGAACGAGACGTCCTCCAGGGTGATGCGGCCCTCGACCCGGCCCTTCTCGACCCGTCGCACGCCGGGCCGGTCGGCCATCTCGCGGGGCTCGGCCAGCAGGTCGAGCACGCGGTCGAAGCCCGAGAGGTTGTTCTGGAACTGGGTCACGCTCGTCGCCAGGACGGCCATCGGCTCCAGCAGCATCGTCAGGTAGACCAGGAACATCATCATGTCGCCCAGCGAGAGCCGGCCCGACAGGACCTGCGAGCCGCCGTAGTACAGCAGCGCCACCGAGGCCAGCGGCACCAGCAGTTCCCAGATCAGCTCGACGACCCGCGAGACCCACCAGACGAACAACTCCAGGCGGGCCATCAGGTGGTTCTCGATCATGAACCGCGTCGACTCGCTCTTCTGGCGGCCGAAGGCGCGGACGACCCGCATGCCGCCGAAGACCTCGGTCGCCTCGGCGTCGATCTGCTGGCGCTTCTTGCGGACCTCGCGGTAGATCGGCCGGATGCGGCGGTTCCAGAAGCGGTCCGAGACGTAGAGCAAGGGCAGCAGCACGACCGCGCCGGCCAGCAGCCGCCAGTCGACCCAGGCCAGCACGAGCAGGCCGCCGGCGAACTGGACGACGGCCCGCCAGGGGTTGTAGATCATGCTGAAGAGCAACTCGCCGACGCCGCCGGCGTCCTCGCGGAGCAGGCTCGACGCGCCGCCCGACTTCAGCGCGTAGACCCGGTGCAGCGGCAGCCGCATGGCGTGGTCGTAGACCTTGCGGCGGACGTCGATCTGGACCCGCTTGGTCGTCCGCGTCGCGATCCAGCGGCTCCAGAGGCCGACCAGGGTCGCCAGCACCGTCACGCAGGCGACCACCCCGACCAGAAGCTGCAGCCGATGGGTGGGCGATTCGGGGATCGCGACCGGCGACCACCTCGCGACGGAGTCGGGGATCGGCCGGCCCAGCAGGACGTAGTCGATCGCGGCCTTGGTGGCGGCCGGGGGGACCAGCCTCAGCACCGTGGCGAGCGACAGGGTGGCCAACGCCAGCGCGATCGTCGCGCGGCGGCCGTACAGCAGCCGGTACAGCTCGCGGTACAGCTCGGGGAGCGAGCGGTGCCGCAGGGCCGGGTGGTTGCGGTTCCGGTCGTCGAGCGGGGCCTCCTCGGGCTTGCGCCTCAGGGCCTCGCGCTGGGATCGGATGAACGACCGGAATCCCCGACGGCTGCCGGGCCAGTGGTGGTGGGAGGAGTTCGAGGGCATCCTGATCCTTATCGCGGCGCCTCGGGCCGCTTATCCTGATGGGGGTCTCCGGGCGACACTCCTATTGTAAGACCCTGACGGCGGACGGCGAGGGGAGATGGACACGAAGGTTCGGAACGGGCTGTTCGGCGCCGCCACCCTGGGGGCCTCGGGGCTGCTCTTCGCGGTCCAGCCGATGATCGGCAAGATGCTGCTGCCGGCCTTCGGCGGGACGCCGGGGGTCTGGAACGCGTGCATGCTGTTCTTCCAGGCGGCCCTGCTGGTCGGCTACGCCTACGTCCACGCGACCTCGGCCCTGCTGGGCGTCCGGGGCCAGGCGGTCCTGCACGGCCTGCTCTCGATCGCGGCGCTGGGGTTCCTGCCGATCCTGATCCCGCTCGACCGCTCGCCCCCCACGGCCGGGGCCTGGGGGCCGGGGCTCTGGGTGTTCGGCCTGCTGGCGACGACCGTCGGGCCGCCGTTCGTCCTGATCGCCGCGACCTCCCCCCTGCTCCAGCGCTGGTACGCCTCGCCCGGCGGCCGCGACCCGTTCGTCCTGTACGCCGCGAGCTGCGCGGGCAACCTGGCGGCGCTGGCGGCCTATCCGCTGCTGATCGAGCCCCTGTCCACCCTGGGATGGCAGACGCGGGCCTGGTCGGCCGGGTTCGGGGCCGCGACCACGGCCACGCTCCTCTGCGCCGTCGCGGCCGACCGGCGTCCGGTCGGGGTGGCCGTCGAGGAGCCCGGCGGGACCGTCGGCCGCACCTCCTGGCGCGAGTTCCTGACCTGGACGGCCCTGGCCTCGGGGCCCGTCGTCTGGCTGCTGGCGCTGACGACGCACCTGACTTCCGAGCTGGCGCCGATGCCCCTGCTCTGGACGATCCCGCTGGGCATGTACCTGGTCACGTACATCCTGGCCTTCGCCGGCGTGGGGGAGCGGTGGGCGAGGCGGCTCGCGCCGACGTTCCCCTGGCTGGCGACGGCGCTGACGCTGGTGCTCGCCGCCGGCTTCGTGCACCCGCCCTGGATGCCGCTCCACCTCGCGACGTTCTTCGTCGCGGCCCTGCTCGGCCACAGCCGGCTGGCGGCGATCCGCCCCGAGCCCGGCCGGCTGACGACGTTCTACCTGGCGATCGGCCTCGGCGGGGCGCTCGGGAGCCTCTTCTGCGCGATCCTCGCCCCGTGGCTGTTCGACCGCATGGTCGAGTACCCCCTCGTCGTCTTCGCGTCCTGCATGGCGCTCGCCTGGCCCTCAGGCCGTCGCCTGCGCGGGGAGCTGCCGATCCCGATCCTGATCTTCCTGGCGACCTGGGTGCTGACGAGCTGGCCCGACCTCCGCGACGCGACGGCCGGCGTGCTGGTCGCCATGCTGGCGGCGGGCCTGGGCGTGCTGGCGGTGTGGGAGTCGGGCTCGCGGCCCTTGCGGTTCGCCCTGACGCTGGGGGCCGTCTTCCTGGCGGGCGGCCTGGCGCCCGACCCGGGGGGCGAGGTGATCCGCCGCGGCCGGAACTTCTTCGGCCGGCTCCGGGTCCTGTACGACGCCAAGGCGGACGTCCGCCGGCTGATGCACGGCAGCACCCTGCACGGCCAGCAGAGCCTGGCCCCGGGGCTGCGTGAGGAGCCCTCGACCTACTTCACCCGCTCGGGCCCGATCGGCGAGATGTTCGCCGCGGCGGGGTCGACCCTGGACCGGCCCGGGACGCGGGTGGCGGTCGTCGGCCTGGGGACGGGGACGCTGGCCTGCTACGCCCGGCCGGGCCAGGCCTGGACGTTCTACGAGATCGACGACGCGGTGGCCCGGGTCGCCGAGGACCCCGCCTGCTTCACCTACCTGGCCGACGCCCGCCGCCGCGGGGCCTCCGTCGCGGTCGTCGAGGGGGACGCCCGCCTCCGCCTGGCCGACGCCCCCGACGCCGGCTTCGCGCTGATCGTCCTGGACGCCTTCAGCTCCGACGCCGTCCCCGTCCATCTCCTCTCCCGCGAGGCCGTCGCCCTCTACCGCCGCAAGCTGGCCCCCGGCGGCGTCCTGGCGTTCAACCTGTCCACCAACTTCCTCGACCTGGACCTCTTAATGGCCCGCCAGGCGCTCGACGCCGGCCTCGCCTGCCGCGTCCGCCACGACCGCGAGGTCCCCGCCGCCGCCGTCGAGGCCGGCAAACGCCCCTCTATCTGGGCGCTCATGGCCGAGTCCGAAGCCCTCCCCCCCCTGCCCCCCGACTGGTCCGCCCCTCGCGCCCGGCCCGGCTCGTCCCCCTGGACCGACGACTATTCCGACCTCGCCTCGTACCTCATCCTCGGCCGCCGCCGATCGGGTTCCTTTGGGTCCGTTGGTCCTGCGCCGGAGCCCATTCCCGACACTCGTAAAACGCCGTGAAAACCGAGGTTTTACGGAGTTCCAGCCCGCCCGAGAGATTGGCTTGGTTGGTCGATTTCGCGACGATTTTTTCGGCTTCCCCGACTCTCCTCGCCGCCCTCGCCCACCCGTTCCGTCGTCTTCGACCGCATGCTCCCACTACCGGGATTATGCGCCAGATTGGGCGGATTCGAACGTTCAGGGGGCGGCCGGCTTCGTCGCTTCGCGCCGTTCCAGTTCGGCGAGGGCGGCCCGCTCGGTGGCGGTGCGGGGGCCGCGTTCCTTGATCTTGCGGAGCATGGCCGCGGCCTCGTCGACGCGGCCGGCCAGGAGCCGGTCCAGGGCCACCCAGCATTGCGCCTCGGACCGGTCGCGATCGTCGGGCGCGGCGTCCAGGAGGGCCTCCGAAGTCAGGTCGCCGCGGAGGTATTCGATCACCGGGTACGGCCAGCCCCCCTCCTCGGCCTCCTCGGCGGCCTCGTCCAGCAGGGCCCTGGCCGCGGCGTGGTCCTTGGCCCTCGTCGCGGCGAGGCTGCCGACGATCGCGGCGTCGATGGGATCGCGGCCCCTCCAGCCCGTCGCCTCGATCGTCTCGCGGGCGTCGGCGACGGCCTCGGGGCGACCGGCGGCGAACCGCGCCAGGACCTTCGCGAATCGCACCTCGGGGCCGGTGCCCCGGCGCACCGCCGCGTCGAAGTCGGCGGCGGCCCCGTCGTGGTCCTTCAGCAAGGACCGGGAGATCCCGCGGCATTGGTAGGCATAGGCGTCCTCGGGGTCGAGGCGGATCGCCGCGTCGAAGTCGACGATCGCGCCGGCGTCCTGGCCCTTGTTGCCCATCGCCTTTCCCCGCTCGCGATAGGCCTCAGCGAAATTCGGTTCGAGACGGATCGCGACGTCGAAGTCGGCGATCGCCTTGTCGTACTCCTCCTTCCTGGACCGGACATGGCCGCGGTACAGGTAGGCCTGTGGGTCGTCCGCATCGAGTC
This sequence comes from Paludisphaera mucosa, assembly GCF_029589435.1. Taxonomy (NCBI): domain Bacteria; kingdom Pseudomonadati; phylum Planctomycetota; class Planctomycetia; order Isosphaerales; family Isosphaeraceae; genus Paludisphaera; species Paludisphaera mucosa. The sequence continues at coordinate 1,223,371 of NZ_JARRAG010000002.1, forward strand.
GCAGGGCCTGGTCGAGGTCGGCGAGGGCTCCATCGTCGTCCCGGAGCTTGAAGCGGATCCAGCCGCGGGCGACGAGGGCCTTCGCGTCTTCAGGATTGCGGCGCAAGACCTCGTCATAGTCGCCGAGCGCCTCGGCGTACATACCCTTGCCGAGCCGGAGGGCGCCGCGTTCGGCGTGGGCGTCGACGATCGCGGGATCGAGCCGGATGGCGGCGTCGTAGTCGCTGAGGGCCCCGTCCGGGTCCGATCGCTCGACCCGGAGCTTCGCCCGATTGGCGTAGACCGCCGCCGACTCGGACCCGAGCCGGATCGCCTCGTTCAAGTCGGCGAGCGCGGCGTCGTACAACTCCCTCGTAAAGCGGACGTAGCCGCGAAACGCGTAGGCGTCGGGGCCCGTAGGGTCGGCCGCGATCGCCGCATCGCAATCGGCGATCGCGCCGTCGAGGTCGCCCTCGTCCTGCCGAGCGTAGGCTCGTCCGACGAGGGCGGCGGGGTCGCCGGGCCGGAGCCGCAAGGCCTCGCCATAGTCGGCGATCGCCTTATCGCGGTCTTTCATCGCCGAATGGGTCGCGGCTCGATGAAAGAAGGAGTCGGGATCGTGCGGCGCGCGGCGGATCGCCTCATCGTAGTCGGCGAGGGCTTCGCCCGGCCGGCCCTTGCGGATGCGGATGCCGGCGCGTTCGGCATAGACGCCCGGGAGGTCGGGTTCCAACTCGACGGCCCGATCGTAGTCGGCGAGCGCGCCGTCCAGGTCCGACCTCTCGGCGCGGATGCGGGCCCGATTGCCGAAGACGGCAGCGTCCCTGGTCCCGAGGCGGACGGCCTCGTCGTAGTCGGCGACCGCCGCCTCCGCCTCGCCCTTCTGCCGGCGGGCGAAGCCGCGGAGGGCGTAAATGGACGCGTCGGTCGCGCCGAGGCGGATCGCCTCATCGCAATCCGCGATCGCACCATCTTGATCGCCCTGAAAGCCGCGGATCACGGCTCGTCGGACGCGCGCCCCGGCGAGATCGGGGCCGAGGCGGATCGCCTCGTCATAGTCGGCGAGGGCCTTGTCACGCTCGTCCTTCGCAGCCCAGGAGAGGCCGCGGCCGTACCAGGCCGCCGCGGATTCCGGGTCGAGGCGGAGGGCCTCGGAGAAGTCGGCGACGGCCTCGTCGTACTCCTTGCGCAGGAGCCGGACGCCGCCGCGGCGCGTGAAGAGCCGGCCGTCTTCGGGCTTCAGGCGGATCCGTTCGGTGTAGACGGCGACGGCCTCGGCCAGGGGGACGACGTCGCCCGCCTTCGCCCACCCCTCGGGGCCGCCGCCCTCGGCGACGAGGCGGAGCCGCCCGCCGTCGACGCGATCGATCGTGTGAGCGATCAGGGCCCGCCGTCGCTCGTCCTGGGACGGCATCGCGCCCGCCGCCCCGTCGGCCTGCAGCTCGGCCCCGTCCTCCAGGACCACGACCTGGCCCACGCGGGCGTCCCGCGCCTCCTCCGCCCCGGCGATCGGGCACGCGGTGAGGATCGCGGCGCAGACCGCGACCGACGACCAAGCTGCAAGCGGCCTTCGCGCGGGCATGATCCGGCTCCTCTCGCGTCATCCTCACCGTGGCGAGATGAAGATATCGCAAAGCGCCGCCCGGCCGCCTTCGAAAAATTACCGATCTTACTGGGTTCGGCATCGGAGGGCGGGCGGCTTCACGTTCGTCATGCCGCATCGTCTCTGGGGGCGGCCGGCTTCGGCTCGTCCTGCTTTTCCGGCTCGGCGACGGCGAGGACGGACTGCGGGTATCTCGGCGAGCCCCGGTCGTGGATCCATCGAAAGTTCGCGCGGGCCTCGTCGATGCGGCCTTTCAGGTGCCGATCGAAGCCGAGGCGGCAGCGAAACTCCGTCTCCTGGTCGGCGTCGGCCGCCAGGGCGAGGAGGGCCTTCTCGTCGATCTCGCCCCGGTCGCAGCGGACGACGGGACGGGGCCCGAGCGACCGTTCGGCCTTGCGGTCGGCCGCGTCGAGCATCGCCCGAGCCGCGTCGGCCTGGCCGATCCGACGCCGACAAGGCGGCCGAGGGGCGCCGCGTAGGTCGAGATCGCGCTCTTCCAGCCGTCGGCCCGGATCGTCGCGCGGGCGTCGTCGAGGACCTCGGCCCGACCCTGCGAAAGCGCCACAAGCGTCTTGCCGTACTGCGGGCGGTCGACCCTTCGGCGACGACCCAGTGCCAGGGCCCGTTCGCTTGCTTGACGTCTTAGAAACTATCTCAGAACCTCGCAATGCATTGGGCTGCCCCATCGCATGCGCATCATGTTAGCATCAGGGCTGGTTCTGCGCGGCCCGGGTCCGCAGAGTTTCCTCGTTAGGCGGCGGAGGCCCTCTCGTGGACCGATGGCTTCTCGAACACGACTGCGATGAGGAGATCTACACGCTGCCTACGGCCGATGACACCGAGATCGAGCGGGTGGTCGGCATGTTCGACGGGCGGCGCACGTTCTATTGCTGCCTCTCCGACACCGGCGACGAAAGCTGCCTCTGGTGCGTCGGCGAGCCTGACCGGCGGCTCATCGAAGGGCGGCTCATCGAAGGGGGCAACGTCCGCCACTTCGTCCTCCGCCATCGGCTCGGCGGGGGCCGAGTCGCCGATCCGCTGCGACACGGTGCCGGTCCGGCCGATGTGGTCGAGGTCGCCCCGTCCGATGTGTTCACACCCGCGGAGGTTTTATCGATCTTCCGGGCCTTCCACCGTCGTAGGGAGATCCCGAGCGACTGCGAGGTGGTGGACGGCGTACGCCTCTTTGGAGCAAATTCATTCGGGGCCTAAATGGCCTCCTAACCTTCTCCTGGGAAGGAGCGTAGATGAGTGCATAAAACCACCTCTGCTCCGATTTCTGCACCAGGAGAAGCGCTCGAATGGGACGGAACCGTCCTCAGGATAAGCCCCTCGACACAATCTGGGAAATCGACGACGAACTCTGGCGCCGCATCGAAGCGATCCTCTCGGAAGATGCTCCGCCCACGCCGAAAGTTCATGGCGGACGCCCGCGAATCAATTGGCGAGCCGCCATTGACGGGATTATCTTCCGCCTCCGCACCGGATGCCGGTGGAATAAGCTCCCCGAGCGGTTTGGCGATGACAGTTCGATCCACCGCTGGTTCCAACGATGGTGCCGCAATGGCGTCTTTGAGCGCATCTGGGCCGTGCTCGTCGAGGCGTGCGACGAATTGGGCGCTGTGAGCTGGAAATGGCAAGCAGCGGACGGGCGGCTGGGCAAGGCCCGGTTCGGGGGGGAAGAGACGGGCCCGAACCCGACCGACCGGGCCAAGCCGGGGACGAAGCAGAGCCTGCTGGTCGAGGCCGACGGCGGCCCGCTAGCGGCCGTGATCGCCGGGGCAAACGTGCCGGATTTCAAGCTACTCGCCGAGACGCTCGAGGCGGTAGTCGTCGAGCGACCCGACCCGGGCGAAGTCGAGCAGCACGTGTGCCTGGACGCCGGCTACGACAACGAGCCGAGTCGTGAGGTCGTCGAGCGGCACAAGTACATCGGTCACATCCGTCCAGCCCGCCCGGGTCCCCGTCCGGGTCGGCGTCCCGGTCGCCGCAAGGCCCGGCGCTGGGTGGTGGAGAGGACGCTAGCGTGGCTGTCGAAGTGCCGGGCGTTGCTGGTCCGCTACGACAAACACGACGAGAACTACCTGGGGCTGATCCAACTGGCCTGAAGCCTGTTATGGTACCGGCGACTTCACCGGATTAAGGCCTCATAACGGTTCTGAGATAGTTTCTTAGATCCGGTGAGCGGCCTGGCGTTTGCCGCGGGCGAGGTTCTTGCCGCGCCCTCCCCGTCGTCGAAGGGCTTGCCGTCGACGCGGAGGACCGCGCCGTACTGGGTGATCAACCGCTTGCCGCCCCGGGGCCTCCTGGGGGCGGCCGCCCGCTGGGCTTCCGCCGAGGGCGTGACGAGGAGGGCGGCCGAGGCCGGCGGGAGGAGACGGACGCCGAGCGGGGACGGGCGGACGGGCATGGGCGGATCCCTCGATCAGGCGACGGGCTCTCGCCGGCACGCGTCGGTCGTCGGATCAGCCTGATCGGATGGAGGTGGGCGGACGACGTCCTAACGGCGTTCCACGCGGCCGGTGCGCAGGGGGCGGGTCGGCTTCTTCATGACGGCCCCTTGGCGCCGAACCGCGTCAGCGGAATTACGCCGCCCTCCTCGCGGCCCAGACTCGCCGCACGATGAGGATGGCGAGCAGCCCCAGCGTCAGCAGCCCGGGCACTACGCCCTCGGGGAGGGGCGACGCGAATGGCGGCGGCGGCTCGTTGACGAGGGTGTGGACGCCCATCGCCAGGAACAGGTTTCCCGATGCCAGATAGATCCCGGCCAACACCAAACCCACAGCGAACTGGACGAGCATGTAGATCGCGGGGACGCCGTGCGCCACGTTGACCGGAATGTGGATCGCGGTGAAGACGCCTTGCGACAGCACGAGGGCGACCGCGAGGCATGCCGCCGGGCGGCCGGGGAGCTTGCGGGCGGCCAGGAGATGAATCTGGGGGAAGAAGAATCCTCGGTACATGACCTCCTCGAAGAACGCGTTCCCGAGGAACTGGGCGATCCAAAGGCCGGCCGCCGCAGGCCAGGTCCCCGAGGACCACGCGGAGCTCCCGGCGAGCGGCATGCCTTGCTTCCACGCGGCGGCGGCCTGGACCGTCGTGGCGATCAGGAAGATCGCAAGCGTCCCCGCGACCCCGGCCGGCAGGCGCTTCGGATCGAGGCCCAGCGCGACCGGCCGCTGTCCGAACCCGAAGATCAGCACGCCGCCCACGAAGACGACGAGGTTGAGGACGTTCGCCGACAGGGTGAGGTTGAGGAGGCCGCCGGTCGCCTGGGCCAATCGCCAGGCGGGGTGAAACCAGCGCTGGGGATCGCGAAAGGCGAAGAAGATCAGACAGGCGTTCCCGCACGCAAGTAGCACGGCGAGGCCGAGGAGGGCCGTCGCCGGCACCGGTCGAGGCCGAGGGGTCGCCAGTGGCCAATGCAGGGGCGGCCCGCCTGGTCTCGCTTCCGTCCCGTGGCGGGCTACATCCGTCGGCATTAGATCCTCCAGCACTACTGCACCACTTATGCCTGATGCATCACAGGTCGGGACTCAAGGTCGAATCCCTTGAAGTCCGCCACGCCGCCGGCTGCCATGCCGGCTTGGCCCTCCATGAACGGGCCGCCCAGCACGATCCTGCCCTGGGCGTGGCACTCTTCGTATTGGACGTGGTCCCGGAACTCGGGTTGCTCGTTGTAGGGGGGCCCCTCGACCCGCATCGGGCCTGGATTCGAAGATGCGACGTAGCAGGTGGGGCCCTCCTGGTCGAGCAGGGTTGCATACCCCTTCAAGCTGCGGCGGCGGTGCGATCGGCGACGGTGTCGTATGGCCGCGAACCGCCCCGGCATCTTCCCAGGCGGGTATCGGGGCTGCAACCACTCGCCGTTGAAGGCGATGCGCTCCGCTCAGCACCCGACCTCCTGAGGGCGACGCCCCCGGCCCGGACTGCCGCCGGCTCGAAAAGACGCAGGCCCGGCCTCTCACCCGCCCTGCCCTATCAACCTCCCCGGCGGCACCGCCGACCCCGCCCCTGGCGGAACGAACGCCGTGAGTGCGAACACCCTCTGAGGCAGCCCGCGATCGGCACGCACGTCCAGGCCGGTCAGCCCGCTCGTCAGATGTCGAGCGCGTCACCCCGCGGGCGCGGGCGGCTCAGTTTCCCAGGTGGAGGCGCAGGATGCGTCGGACCTCGGCGGCGGCCTCGGGGGCGTCGTTGATCAGGTGGCTGCCACGGATCATGATCTCGGATTCGGCGCCCTCGACGTGGGCGCTCTCGTAGGGGACCACGCCGTCGGTCCAGAAGCGGGGCGGGGCTTCGGGGAAGAGGTTGGCGACGATCGAGTGGTAGGGGACCCCGGGGGCGATCCGCAGCTCGGAGAGGGCGGTCAAGATCGGGCTCTCCCACTCCAGGTTGTCGATGCTGGTCGGGGGCCGGCGGCGGTACGCGGGCTGGAGCACGTCCGGCCCGTTCAGGGCGAGGACCTCGGCGTGGAGCGCCTGGGGGGCGCCGGCCCGGGAGATGAGCGACGAGCTGAGGCGGCCGACGACCTGGTTGGCCGTGTTGCTCCCGCGGTGGGGGGCGGCGACGAACACGACCCGGCGGATCGAGGGCTCGGGCTCGAAGTAGATGACGCGGGAGAGCGCCTCGCGCGTTTCGGGCGACAGGGCCACCTGCTCCAGCGGACGGGTGAGCAGGCCCTGCTCCAGCCTCCGGCCGCTGCTCTGCACGAGCTGCTTGCTCAGGACGCCGCCCAGGCTGTGGCCGACGACGACCATCTGGTCGAGGGCGGGGTCGGCGCGGCCCGGGTCGACGGCCTCGCGCAGCTCGTGGAGGGCCTGGCGGACCCGCGCGGCCGAGAACATGAGCGGGGCGCCCGTCGGATAGTACGCATACCAGAATTGATAACGCTCGCGGATGAGCGGGTCGGCCTCGAGGTCGTTGGTCATCTTCATCCAGGCGTCCGGGCTGGACCAGAGCCCGTGGACGAACAGGACCGGGATCTTGCCGGGCCGATACGGCGCGCCCATGAAGATCCCCGGCGCCGTGTTGTACGAGGTGGGCCTGAGCAGGCCGCCCCACCGGAGCTGCTGCAAGGTCGAGTTGAGGACCTGGTGGACGAGCGGCGTGGTCAGGTCCGCCGCCAGCGGCGCGGCCGGCGCGCCCGGGGCCGGGACGACGGTCGTCTCCTGGATCGGGTCGTGCAGGGCGAGCGTCGCCGGCTGGGATCGCCAGGCCCCGCCGCGGAGCGGCCCGTTCGGGGACAGGACGGCCGTCGCCGGGAGCCGGAGCCGCTCGGGCAGGAAGCGGTCGGGGACCGCCTTCCGGTCGGGGAAGCGGGTCAGCGCCACGAGCGGGACGCCCAGCCCCTCGCGGCCGACGTGGTCGATGTTCTTGACCCGGAAGTCGGCGGCGACCCAGAGCTCGTGGCAAGGGATCTCGGGGCCCCCCGGCGACCACGGGGCGACGGCGACCCCCGAGGCGGCGAGCCGCTCCCGCCAGGCGACTTCGACCACCTCGGCCCCCGAGCCCGTCGAGCTGCGCGAGCCCGAGGCCGAGCCGCGGACCAGTTCCTCGACCGCGTGGTCGTGCAGGTCGCAGGCCCGGAGGTAAAGCGCCGAGGGGGGATCCGCCGGCCCGGCCGAGGCCAGGGCGAACGCGGAATAGGCCGCGGCGTCGCGGAACCAGGGGAGCGCGGCGACCGGGTCGCGGCGGGCCAGGCGCGAGCCGATCGCGTCGGCCTCGTCGGCGAGCGCCAGCAGCCGCCCGGGATCGAGGACGTCCGATGCCTCGACCTGGGCCGCCGCCTGCGAATACGCGAATTCCTCCGAAGACGTCGCGGCGGCCGATCCCGGGATGCAGCCCAGGACGCGCGTATAGGCGGCCTTGATCGCGCGGGACGGCCGCTCCTTGATGCTGGGAGCGTGGCATCCCGGCGCGGAGGCCGCGCCCAGGAGGAACAGGATGATGTGGACCCGAGATCTGGTACGCACGACGGAGCCCGATTGTGAAGGGCCGCGGAAGCGAGAAGTCGCGGCCGAGGGATCGAGGCGACTTCGCCTCGAAGGGGTGCAGCGCGACGATTTCGAACCATCCGAGGCCCGGCCGTTCGAAATCTGGGCCATGCCCCCTTGATATCGCCCCGAAACGCCGTCGACTTGAGGGATTTTCGGGACTCGCCGGTTTCTGAAGGATGGAAGGCCTTGGCTCGTCCCGGCGCGAGGATTTTGCTGGAGCCGGACTCCCGCCGGAAACGAAGTAGCCTTGAGACGCCGGACCACGTACGATGGACGCTCCTTGAACGGATGTTCGACTTCGAAGATCGAGACGCCCGGTCGACCTGACCGGGCCGCGCGGCCGGCCCCTCTCCATGGCCGGCCGGGATCGCCTGGACCCTTCCCGGAGGTCGAAGCCGCATGGTCCTCGTCCCGCGGACATGGTCGCGATGGCTCGGAGCGGCGGCGTGCGCGGCGATGGCCGCGCTGGGCGCCGGTGCGTCGGCTTCCGCCGAGGGCGACGCGGCCGACCCGCGCGTCGAGGCGGAACGGACGCGGTTCTTCGAGCAGGAGGTCCGGCCCCTGCTGGTCGCCAAGTGCCAGTCGTGCCACGGGCCCGACAAGCAGAAGGGCGGCCTGAGGCTCGACTCGCGCGAGGCCCTGCTGCGCGGGGGCGAGACCGGCGCGGTGGTCGAGCCGGGGAAGCCGGGCGAGAGCCCGCTCGTCCAGGCCGTGCGCTACGAGGGGCTCGAAATGCCCCCGACGGGGAAGCTCGAAGCCGCCCAGGTCGCCGCGCTGGCGAGATGGGTCGCCGACGGCGCCGCTTGGCCCGCCGGGACGACTCCGGCCGATGCGCCCCGGCCCGCGAAGGTCGAGAAGGCCGACGGCTCGTTCTGGTCGTTCCGGCCCCTGAAGGACGTCGCCCCGCCCGACCCCCAGGCGCTCGCCGGGACGCCGTGGGACGGCTGGGCGCGGAACCCGATCGACGGGTTCGTGCTGAAGGGCCTGCTCGAAAGCGGACTGACCCCCGCGCCCGAGGCGTCGAAGCTTGCCCTCGTCCGCCGCGCGACGTTCGACCTGATCGGGCTGCCGCCGACCCCCGAAGAGGTCGACGGCTTCCTCGCCGACGACCGGGCCGACGCCTACGAGCGGCTCGTCGATCGGCTGCTGGCCTCGCCGCGCTACGGCGAGCGCTGGGGGCGGCACTGGCTCGACGTCGTCCGCTACGCCGAGTCCGACGGCTACAACGCCGACGCCTATCGCCCCGAGGCCTGGCGCTACCGCGACTACGTCGTCCGCTCGCTCGACGCCGACAAGCCCTACGACCGCTTCCTCGCCGAACAGGTCGCCGGCGACGAGCTGGATCCATCCGACGTCGACGCCCGGATCGCCACCGGCTTCCTCCGGCTGGGCCCGTACGAGGCCAACCAGCGGAACGTCCGGGGCCAGTGGGCCGACATCCTCAACGAGATCACCGACGTCGTCGGCGAGGCCTTCCTCGGCCTGAGCGTCGGCTGCGCCCGCTGCCACGACCACAAGTTCGACCCCATCGCCCAGGCCGACTACTACCGCCTCCAGGCCTTCTTCACGCCGATCCTCCCCGTCGACTCCGTCCCGCTCTGGACCGACGCCCAGAAGGCCGAGCACGACGCGAAGCTCGCCGTTTGGGAGCAGGCCACGGCCGAGATCCGCGGCAGGATCGCCGATCTGGAGAAGCCCTACCGAGACAAGCTGGCCCACGACATCGTGGCCAAGTTCACCCCCGACCTCCAGGCGCTGCTCGACCGGGCCGACGCCGAGATCCCGCCCTACGACCGCCAGATCAAGGCGCTGGCGTACCGCCAGGTGGTCCTCGACCGCGACGAGAAGCCCATCGCCGGCACGATCAGGCCCGAGGATCGGCCGCGGTGGCAGGCGATGATCGACGATCTGAAGAAGTCCGACGCGATCAAGCCCGCCCCCCTGCCCGTCGCGCTCGGCGTGCGGGACGTCGACCCCGAGGCCCCGCCGACCCGGATCCCCGGGAACCGCAGGGCGGCCGAGCCGATCGATCCGGGCTTCCCGTCGGTGCTCGACCCGTCGTCGGCGACGATCGCCCCGCCCCCCGCCGCGCCCGGCTCGACGGGGCGTCGGCTGGCGCTGGCGGAGTGGCTCAACCGGCCCGACAACCCGCTGACGACCCGCGTCGTGGTGAACCGCGCCTGGCAGCATCACTTCGGCCGGGGGATCGTGGCGACCTCGAACGACTTCGGCAAGCTCGGCGAGGCCCCGTCGCACCCCGAGCTGCTCGACTGGCTGGCGCGGCGGTTCGTCGCCGACGGCCGACGGTTCAAGCCCCTGCACCGGCTGATGGTCACGTCGGCCGCGTACCGCCAGTCGGCCTTCCGCCCCGAGAGCGAGGCCGAGGCCGCCCGCCTGGTCGACCCGGGGAACCGCCTGCTCTGGAAGCGGCCCGTGCGGCGGCTGGAAGCCGAGGCGATCCGCGACGCCATGCTGTCGGCCTCGGGCGAGCTGGCGGACGTCCGCGGCGGCCCCGCCGGCGACGCCAAGGGGCCCCGGCGGTCGGTCGACTGCAAGGTCGTCCGCAACACCCGCGACCCGGTCCTCGACGCCTTCGACGCCCCCGACGCCTTCAACAGCGCGGGGCTGCGGAACACCACCACGACCGTCAACCAGACGCTGCTCCTGATCAACGGCCCCTGGGCCCTCGATCGGGCCAAGGCCCTGTCCGTGCGGCTGGATCGGCTCACGGCCGGGACGCCCGACGCCCAACGGGCCCGCGACCGCGCCCGGATCGTCCGGGGTTTTCGGCTGACCGTCGGCCGCGAGCCCGACGACGACGAGACGGCCGCCGGCCTGGCGTTCCTCGACCGGGCGAACAAGGCCCTGGCGCTCGTCGACTATTGCCACGTCCTGCTGAACGCCAGCGAATTCCTCTATGTGGATTGACGGCCGGGAGGGGGTGTCCCCATGAACGCGGATTCGCAAGGTCGGCCCATCGTCCCGCACAGCACGACGCCCTCCTCGCGCCGGGACTGGCTGCTCCAGGCCGCCGGCGGCTTCGGCGCGCTGCCGCTGCTGGACCTGCTCGCCCGCGACGTGAAGGCCGCGGAGAACCTGGCGATCCCCGGCGCGGCGGCGAGGCCCCCCTGGGCGCGGCCGGCCACGGCGAAGAGCGTCATCTTCCTCTTCATGGAGGGGGGGCCGAGCCAGATGGACACGTTCGACCCCAAGCCGCTCCTCACCGAGCTGGCGGGGAAGCCGATCCCGTCGAGCTTCAAGCCGGTCATCACGCCGATGGGCGAGTTCTACTCGCCGATCCTCCCCTCGAAGCGGAAGTGGAAGCAACACGGCGAGAGCGGCGCATGGGTCTCCGACTGGCTGCCGCACACGGCCGAGTGCGTCGACGACCTGGCGGTCATCCGGTCGTGCTGGGCCGACGGCCTGAACCACGTCAACGGCGTCTGCCAGATGAACACCGGCTCCACCCGCAGCGGCCGGCCCTCGCTGGGGAGCTGGGTCAGCTACGGCCTGGGGACCGAGAACCAGGACCTCCCCGGCTACGTCGTGCTCCAGGACTACCCCAAGTCGACCGTCGCCGGCGGCCCCCGCAACTGGGGGACCGGGTTCATGCCCGCGCTCTACCAGGGGACGCGGATCGACGGCGGCGCCGTCCCGATCGCCAACCTGCAACCCCCCGCGGTCGTCGCCGGCGATCGCCAGCAGGCCAAGCTCGCGCTGCTCGACCGGCTCAACCGCCGGCACATGGATCCCCGCCGCGACCAGACCGAGCTGGACGCCCGCATCCGCAGCTACGAGCTGGCCTTCCGCATGCAGGCCGAGGCCCCCGAGGCCGTCGACCTGGCGCGCGAGTCGGCCGAGACCCTGGCCCTCTACGGCGTCGACGACCCGATCACCGAGAGCATGGGCCGCAACTGCCTGCTCGCCCGCCGCCTCGTCGAGCGCGGGGTGCGGTTCGTGCAGCTCTACTGCGGCGCCGGGTCGAAGTGGGACGCCCACTCCGACATCGAGGGGAACCACTCGAAGAACTGCCGCGCCAGCGACAAGCCGGTCGCCGGCCTGATCAAGGACCTCAAGCGCCGGGGCCTGCTCGACCAGACGCTCGTCGTCTGGGGCGGCGAGTTCGGCCGCACGCCGATGTCCGAGAAGGGCGACGGCCGCGACCACAACGCGAACGGATTCACCATGTGGATGGCCGGCGGCGGGATCAAGCCCGGCGTCACCCTCGGCAGGACCGACGAGGCCGGCCTGCACGCCATCGAGGACCGCCTCCACGTCCACGACCTCCACGCCACGATCCTCCACTGCCTCGGCGCCGACCACGCCCAGCTCATCTACCGCCACCAGGGCCGCCCCGAACGCCCCACCGTCAACGAAGGCCAGGTCTGCACCAAGCTGCTGGCCTGACCGCCGCGTCCGGGGACGACCGATGGACGAGCCGCGGACGATCTCGAAGAAAGCCTACTTTCGGCTCACGATGGCGCTGACCCTGCTGACCTGCGCCGTGGCGACCCTTGCCGCCAACGTCCTGGTCAGCGCGTGCGGAGGTCGGATCGAACCGGGCCTGCTGGCCGGCCTGACCGGGCTCTACATCATCCTCGCTCGCGCCCTGGCCGAGTGGATCCTCCGCCTGCGCGACCTGACCCGGCGCGGGACCTCCGTCGAGATTCACGCCCGATCTCTCTTCGGCCCGACCGAGGACGTCGCGCCGGGGGAGACGGTCGAGGCCCGCGTCCCCCCGGGAACTCTCCTCTTCCTCCTGTGCGGCGCGCCGGTCATGGTCCTGATCTGCTACGCCGGCGCGTGGGTTTTCGAGGAGCAAATCTGGATGCGATGCCTCTCGATCGGCATGGGTTTCTTCTTCCTGGCCTGCTTCGTCGAGAACATCGTGGATTACGGGAAGCCCATCGCCCGGGTCGACGCCGACGGCGTGAACGGCTATCCGTCCCATCGGGCCCTCTGGCGGCGGTTCGTCCCCTGGTCCGACGTGTACAGTTGCGAGGTCCAGACGCTGAACGACACCTTCGGCAAGCCGATCCTGCTGCGGCCCGTGTTGAAGGGGCGTCACGGCGAGAAACTCATGGCGTTGTGCCTGTTCTACACCCCGATGGTGGAGCAGGAACGGATCGTGAAGGCGATCAAGACGAGGCTGCCGGAGACCGAGGTCGACGCCTGGCTGACCTGAGATGCGACGCGGGCACCTGCGGGAGCACGCGGCCGGCCCGTCGGATCGTTGACGCGGCCACGGCCGGGGTGGAGAATCTCCGGGGTCGCTCCTCCCCACCGGCCCGCGCGCCGACCGTCGCGCGGGCGTCCCCGCCGAGCCTGCACCCCCGGAGCCCCCCCATGCGGCCCATCCTCATCGCCCTTGCGCTCGCGGCGACGGCCCTCGGAGCGGCCGTCGCCGACGACGCGCCGATGACCTTGCACGAGCAGCGGCGCGTCCCCTCCGCCGGCCGGCCCGACGCCTACGAGGTCGTCCAGAAGACGGCGAGCTGGCGGCCCTCGAAGACGGCCCTGATCGTCTGCGACATGTGGGACGAGCACTGGTGCAAGGGGGCGACCCGGCGCTGCGGCGAGCTGGCCCCGGTGCTGAACCAGGTCGTGGCCGCCGCCCGCAAGAAGGGCGTGCTGATCGTCCACTCGCCCAGCGGCTGCATGGACGCCTACAAGGACCACCCCGCGCGGCTGCGGGCGAAGTCGGCCCCGAAGGCCGCCGACCTGCCGAAGGACATCGGCGCGTGGTGCTACAAGATCCCCTCGGAGGAGCGCGGCGAGTACCCCGTCGACCAGGCCGACGGCGGCTGCGACGACGGGCCGCGATGCGCCGAGCGGACCGCCTGGAAGTCGCAGGACCCGAGGATCGAGATCCGCGACGAGGACGCGATCAGCGACTCGGGCGAGGAGGTCTGGAACCTGCTGGCGAGCCGCGGGGTCGAGCACGTCATGCTGACGGGCGTTCACACGAACATGTGCGTGCTCGGCCGCCCGTTCGGCCTCCGCAACCTGGCGAAGAACGGCAAGGACGTCGTCCTGATCCGCGACCTGACCGACACGATGTACAACTCGCGGCGGCCGCCCTACGTCTCGCACTTCGAAGGCACGGCGCGGGTCGTCGAGCACATCGAGAAGTTCGTCTGCGCGACGATCACGTCGACCGACCTGACCGGCCGCCCGGCCTTCGCCTTCAAGCCCGACGACCGCCCCCGCGCCGTGTTCCTGATCGGCGACGACGAGTACAAGACCGCCGAGACGCTCCCGGCCTTCGCCCAGACCGAGCTGGAGCCGGCCGGCGTGCGCTGCACGTTCGCGATCGCCGACCCCAAGGCGCCCAACGACTTCCCCGGCGTCGAGGCGCTCGACGACGCCGACCTGCTCTTCGTCAGCGCCCGCCGACGCGCGCCGACGGATGCTCAGATGAAGATCATCCGCCGCTTCGTCGAGGCCGGAAAGCCGGTCGTCGGCATCCGCACCGCCAGCCACGCCTTCGACACCCGAGGGACGGCCCCGGCCGGCCACGCCGAATGGACGACGTTCGACCCCGACGTCCTGGGCGGCCACTACACGGGCCACCACGAGAACGGCGTCGAGCCGACGATCGCCCTCGCCGAGCACGCCAAGGGCCACCCGATCCTCGACGGCGTCGAGCCCGGCTTCCGCAGCCCCGGCTCGCTCTACAAGGCCGGCCCGCTCGCGGCGACGACGATCCCGCTGCTGATCGGCGCGATCGAGGGCCACCCCGCCGAGCCCGTCGCCTGGGTCAACCTCAAGGGCCGGTCTCGGGTTTTCTACACGTCGCTCGGCGCGCCGGGCGACTTCGAGACGCCCGCCTTCCGACGCCTCTTGCGCAACGCGGTCTTCTGGGCGCTCGACCGGCCTGCGCCCGTCGCCGCGATCGCGCCGCCGCCGTTCAAGGTCCCCGACGACCTGGCGGTCGACCTGGTGCTCGCGGAGCCGATCGTCCGTCAGCCGTTGAACATCCATTTCGACGAACGGGGCCGGATGTGGGTCGTGCAGTACGCCCAGTATCCCGACCCCGCCGGGCTGACGATGCTCAGCCGCGACGGCGTCTGGCGCGTGGTGTACGACAAGGTCCCGGTCGCCCCGCCGAACCACGTCCGCGGCCTGGACCGGATCTCGATCCACGAGGACGTCGACGGCGACGGGACGTACGACCGCCACAAGACGTTCGTGCAGGGCCTGAACATCGCGACGTCCGTCGCCGTCGGCCGCGAGGGGGTCTGGGTCCTCAACCCGCCCTACCTCCTCTTCTACCCCGACCGCGACGGCGACGACGTCCCCGACGGCGACCCCGAGGTCCGACTGCAGGGCTTCGGCATGGAAGACTCGCATTCGGTCGTCAACAGCCTGACCTGGGGCCCCGACGGCTGGCTCTACGCGGCGCAGGGGAGCACGGTCTCGGGCCGGGTCATGAGGCCCGGTCAGGAGGGCGAGCCCACGCGTTCGCTCGGCCAGCTCATCTGGCGCTATCACCCCGAAAAGCGTCTTTACGAGGTCTTCGCCGAGGGGGGCGGCAACGCGTTCGGGGTCGAGATCGACGCCAAGGGGCGGGTCTTCTCGGGCCACAACGGCGGCGACACCCGCGGGTTCCACTACGTGCCGGGCGGTTATCTGCAAAAAGGGTTCGACAAGCACGGGCCGCTCTCCAACCCCTACGCCTTCGGCTACTTCCCGGCCATGAAGCACGACAAGACCCCGCGCTTCACGCACGACTTCACGATCTACGAAGGGGGCCGGTTCCCGAAGAAGTACGACGGCGTGCTGTTCGGCGTCGCCCCCCTGCTCCATCACGTGGTCATGAGCGAGGTGATCCCGGACGGCTCGACCTTCCGCACCCGCGACGTCGGCTTCGCCATGGAGTCGGAAGACCCGATGTTCCGCCCGGTCGACGTCACCCTCGGCCCCGACGGCGCGCTCTACGTCGCCGACTGGAACGACGCCCAGGTGAACCACTACCGCAACCACGAAGGCCTGGTCGACCAGGCCACCGGCCGCATCTACCGCATCCGCGCCCGCGATGCGAAGCCCACCGGCCCGCTCCCCGACCTGGGCACGCTCACCGCGCCCGAACTGATCGACCGCCTCGACGACCCCAACCGCTGGGTCCGCCAGACCGTCCTCCGCCTGCTCGGCGATCGGCCCCGGAGTTCTCAGGAGGTGGTCCCCGAGCTGCGCCGTCGCCTCGCGGCGCGGACGGGCCAGCCGGCCCTCGAGGCGCTCTGGGCGCTCAACCTGATCGGCGGGCTCGACGAGGCTTCGACCCTGACGGCGCTACGCCACGAGGACACGTTCGTGCGGACCTGGGCGGTGCGGCTGGCCTGCGAGTCTGATCACCTGCCGACGTTCCCCGGCGGTAAGCCGTCGACCGCATCGGTTCCCTATCATGTGACCGGCCCGGTCGCCGCGGCCCTTGTCGATCTGGCCAGGAACGACCCCCGTGTCGAGGTCCGCAGCCAGCTGGCGTCCTCGGCGCGCAGGTTGGACTCCGGGGGCTGGTTCCAGATCCTGAAGAACCTCGCGAGGCGGGGCGAGGACGTCGGCGATCCGTACGTCCCCCTGCTGATCTGGTGGGCGATCGAAGCGCGTGTGGCGGACGATCCCGGCTCCGTCCTCCTGCTGTTCCAGGACCCGGCGATGTGGGACGCGCCGATCTCCGTCTCGACGCTCCAGGAGCGCTTGATGCGCCGCTTCGCCGCCGAGGGGGGGCAGAAGAACCTGAGCTATTGCGAGAAGCTCCTTTTGCTGGCGCCGGAGCCCCCGCACGCCGCCCGGCTGATGGCCGGGCTGGAGGCGGCCTACGTGGGACGCTCGACCGCGGGCCTCCCCTTCAGGCTGGCCGACGCGCTGGAGACGTTCGGCAGGTCGTCCGTCGTGACGGGGCTGCGTCGGGCCAGGCCCGAGGCGGTCGCCGAGGCGACGAAGCTCCTGTCCAGCCCCGACGGCGACCGCGAGAAGCAGCTGCAGTACCTCCGCGTGCTGGGCGAGGTCCGCATCGACGCCTGCCGCCCGGCGGTCCAGGCGCTCGCCCTGAACTCGCCGGTGAACCCGATCCGCTCGGCGGCGCTCTCGGCGCTGGCGGTTTTCGACGACCCCGAGATCGCGGGCGAGGTGCTGAAGACCTATCCGTCGCTCCCCGACGACGTGCTCGCCTCGGCGTGGAACCTCCTCGCCACCCGGCGGGCGTGGGCCGCGACCTTTTTGGAGGCGGTCGCCGCCGGCCGGATCGACGCGAAGACGATCCCCCGCGAGGCCGTCGCCCGGTTCCGCGCCTTGAAAGATCCGAAGGTCGAGGAGATGGCCGCCCGCGCGTTCGGCGCGAGCGAGCCGGCCGGGGCGTCGACCCGCAAGGACCGGATCACCGCGCTCTCCGGGGTCGTCCGCGCCGGCGGCGGCACGCCCAAGGCGGGCCGGGCCATCTTCCACGAGCGTTGCGAGCGCTGCCACGCCCTGTTCGGCAAGGGGGGGAAGGTCGGGCCCGAGTTGACCACGTTCCGCCGCGACGACCTCGACTCGGTCTTGCTGGCGATCGTCGACCCCTCGGCCGAGATCCGCGAGGGCTACGTCGCCTACGCCCTCGCCACGACCGACGGCCGCGTCCTGTCCGGCGTCTGCGCCGACCAGGATCCGCGCATCGTCGTCCTCCGCTGCGCCGACGGCGAGGAGCGGACGTTCGCCCGCGAGGACGTCGAGTCGTTCGACCCCTCGAAGGCCTCCATCATGCCCGACGGCCTGCTCGACGACCTGAGCGACGCCCAGGTCCGCGACCTGCTCTCGTACCTTCGCGTCAGCCAGCCGATCATCGATTAACCCGACCCGAGATCCGACGCGGCTTCCAGGATCCGCCGCACCTTCTCGGCCCGCACGCCCGTCCAGTCCAGGGCGGAGCCGTCGCGGGTCGTGAAGGTGCAGGGGCTTTTGATCACGTCGACGGCGGCCGAGCCGAGGTGGACCTCGTGGGCCCCCGTGCGGCGGACGATCTCGAGCAGGTTCGCGACCGAGAGCCGGCCGGCGACGAGGACGCCGATGCGGTCGCCGGCCGTCGCGACGAGCCGGGCGAGAGCGTCGACGCCCTCCTCGGCCGAGGGCCGGCCGCCCGAGGTCAGGACGCGGTCGACGCCCAGCTCGATCAGGGTTTCGAGCGCCTCGTCGAGGTCGGGCGTCTGGTCGAACGCCTTGTGGAAGGTCACGCTCATCGGCCGGGCCAGCTCGACGAGCCGCGCGGTCGCCTCGCGGTCGATCGTGCCGTCGCGCAGGAGGATCCCGAAGACGACGCCCGACGCCCCCATCCGCAGGGCGACGTCGACGTCGTCGCGCATCGCGGCCAGCTCGGACGCGTCGGGCGTGAAGTCGCCGGCCCGGACGCGGATCAACACATGCACCGATATCGATAGGATGCGGCAGGCCTCGGCGATCGTCCCCGCGCCCGGGGTCGTGCCGCCGACTTCGAGGCGGTCGCACAGCTCGACCCGGTCCGCGCCCCCCGCCTCGGCCTCGATGGCCGAGCGCAGGTCGCCGACGCAGATCTCGACAAGCGGGCGCATGCGACTCGTTTCCCCCCGATCGGTCGCGACGCTCTCTCTCATCGTTTCCCGCGCGGCAGGAAGTTGGTCTTCGCCAGGTCGACGACCTCGTCGCCCCGGCCGCCGATGACGGCGCGGATGAGGTACAGGCTGAATCCCAGGGCCTGCGAGGCCGTGATCGACGGCGGCATGGCCAGCTCCTGACGGTTGACGACGACGTCGACGAGCGCCGGGCCGTCGTGGGCGAAGGCCTGCTGGAGAGCCGGGCGGACGTCCTCGGGGTCCTCGACACGGAGGCCGAGGATGTCGGCCGACTGCGCGAGCTTGGCGAAGTCGGGGTTGACCAGGTCGGTGCCGTAGTCGAGCAGGCCGGCGGCCTTCATCTCCAGCTCGACGAAGCCGAGCGAGCCGTTGTTGAAGACGACGATCTTCGCCGGCAGCTTGAGCTGGCGGAGCGTCAGCAGGTCGCCCAGCAGCATGGCCAGGCCGCCGTCGCCGCTCAGGCTGACGACCTGCCGGCCGGGCTGCGCCGCCTGCGCGCCGACCGCCTGCGCCATCGCGTTGGCCATCGACCCGTGCCAGAACGAGCCCAGGAGTCGGCGGCGTCCATTCATGTGGAGATAGCGCGAGGCCCAGATCGTCGGCGTGCCGACGTCGCAGGTGAAGACGGCGTCGTCGGCGGCGAGGGCGTCGATCTCGTGGGCGAGGAACTGGGGGTGGATCGGCCGTTTCCCGGGCTTGCCGACGGCCAAATCGTCGAGGTCCTTGCGGGTCGTCGCGTAGTGCTCCAGGCAGTCGTCCAGGAAGCGGCGGTCGGCCTGGTCGGTCAGCAGCGGGGCCAACGCCGAGAGCGTCTCCTTCACGCCGCCGACCAGCCCAAGGTCCACGCGCGTGCGGCGGCCGATCTGCTCGCCCCGGATGTCGACCTGGATGACCTTCGCGCCGGTGGGGAAGAACTGCGGGTACGGGAAGTCGGTGCCGAGCATCAGCAGGGCGTCGCAGCTCATCATGGCGTGGTAGCCCGACGAGAACCCCAGGAGTCCGGTCATTCCGACGTCGTATGGGTTGTCGGGCTCGATGAACTCCTTGCCCCGCATGGCGTGGACGATCGGCGCCTTGAGGCGTTCCGCGGTCGCCATCAGCTCGGCTTGGGCCCCGGCGCAGCCCGCGCCGCCGAGGATCGTCACGCGGTCGGCGGCGTTGAGGATCTCGGCCGCGCCCGCCAGCGAGTCGGCCGGCGGGATCGTCATCGAGGGCGCGTAATCGAGCGCCAGGAAGGCCGGCTTCGAGCTGCAAGCCCGCAGTGCGACGTCCCCCGGGATCACGACGACCGCCACCCCCTTCTTCGCGATCGCCGTCCGCATGGCGATGCCCAAAATGCGGATGGCGTGCTCGGGCTGCGAGATGAACTCGCAGTAGTGGCTGCAGTCCTTGAACAGGAGCTGGGGGTTGGTCTCCTGGAAGTAGTTGCTCCCCAGCTCGCTGCTGGGGATCTGGGCCGCGATGGCCAGCACGGGGACGCGGCTGCGGTGGCAGTCGTAGAGCCCGTTGATCAGGTGCAGGTTCCCCGGCCCGCAGCTCCCCGCGCAGACCGCCAGCTCGCCCGTCAGGTGCGCCTCGGCCCCCGCGGCGAAGGCGGCGACCTCCTCGTGCCGGACGTGCATCCAGTCGATCCCCTCGCGGCGACGGATGACGTCCGTCAGCCCGTTGAGCGAGTCGCCCACCACCCCGTAGACCCGCTTCACCCCCGCGGCGACGAGCGTGTCGATGAATACGTCGCTGACCGTCTGCGCCATGATTCTCGTCGCCCCCGACCGGCCTGACCTTGCGTCCATTCGTCCCGCAGGCCCATTCTAGGCGCGCGATAACGGGATTTCAGCAAGTCCCGGGCCGGAAAGATGCATGAAAACAGACTTGCTTCGTCATGCCTGGCCTCCGCGTGGTCCGGGAAGCCGAGACGGGCGGCCGGGAATCCGGGAGGAAATCGGCGGCGGGTCGTGGGTCCCTGCTACGATGGGGCCCAACCAGTGCGGGACGAGCGGCGTCGCGGCGCCCGGGCTGAAGGCAGGGGCGGAGCCGAAATGAAGCGCATCCGGATCGTGCATTCCACGGCCTACCACTACCACGAGCCCGTCCGGTTCGGGGCGCATCGGGCGCTCTTGCGGCCTCGCGAGGGGCACGACGTGCACATCGCCGGGTCGAAGCTGTCGGTCGAGCCCAGGGCGGACGTGCGCTGGATCCGCGACGTCTACGGCAACTCGATCGCCTTCCTGACGTTCGCCGAGCCCGGGGCGACGCTCCGCCTGGAGAGCGAGGTCGACGTCGACCTGTACGCGGACGGTCCGATCGACTGCGCGGTCGACCCCTCGGCGCAGTGGTATCCGTTCCAGTACGACGCGGCCGAGCAGGTGGAGATCGTCCCCTACCGCCTGCCCAGCTACCCCCACGACGGCGCGGCGGTCCAGGCGTGGCTCCGCGAACTGTACTCGCCCGGCCGGACGATCCTCACCGCCGACCTGCTGAACGGGCTCAACGGCCTGGTGTATCGCTCGTTCCGCTACAAACGCCGCGAGGAGGCGGGCGTGCAGGTCCCCTGCGAGACGCTGCGTCTGGGGACCGGGTCGTGCCGCGACTACGCCGTATTCCTGATGGAGGCGTCCCGCCACCTGGGCTTCGCCGCGCGGTTCGTCACGGGGTACGTCCAGATGGGCGAGGGCCAGCACGGCGCGACCCACGCCTGGACCGAGATCTACATCCCCGGAGCCGGCTGGCGCGGGTTCGACCCGACCAACGACAAGCTCGCCGGCTCGGAGCACGTCTCGGTCGCGGTCTCGCGCGACCACGAGAAGGCCTCCCCCCTGTCCGGCTCCTGGTCCGGCCCCGCGGGGGCGTTCGACCGCATGGAGGTCTCGGTGCAGGTCTTCGGACTCTGACCCGGCCGGCGGCCCCGATCGCCCGCTCGCGAGGCCCGGTTTCGCCGCCGGCCGGAGGGATGGATGATGGAGCTTTTATAATTGGCAACCGGGCCGGGGGTGGGTTAGGATGGGTCGCGATTCGATCCGTCGCCCGGCCGGCCATCCTCCTCGGGCCGGCATGGGCGGCCGATCCGGCGTCCCTCCCTCCTTCGCAGCGCGTCGCGGCCGGATCGAGCCGGAGCCGGGCGACGCCCCACTCATCCACACATCCGGAGATCCAACCGTGACCGAGCGACCTTGCGCGAACGACGGGACCACCCGGCGGGGCTTCCTGAAGGAGACGACGACCGCGGCGGCCGGGGCGGCGGCGCTGGCCTCGTGGGCGCCGATGGTCCACGCGGCCGGCAGCGACGCGATCAAGGTGGGCCTCGTCGGCGCGGGCGGGCGCGGCACGGGCGCGGCCGAGCAGGCCCTGACGGCCGACAGCGGCACCAAGCTGGTGGCCATCGGCGACGTGTTCGGCGACCGGCTGGAGGAATGCGTCTCGGCGCTGAAGGGCTCGGCGGTGGGGCCGCGGGTCGTGGCCGACAAGGACCACTGGTACACCGGGTTCGACGCCTACAAGCAGGTCATCGACCAGGTCGACGTGGTCGTGCTGGCGACGACGCCGCACTTCCGGCCGCTGCACACGGCCTACGCCGTCGAGAAGGGGGTCCACGCCTTCGTCGAGAAGCCGATGGCCGTCGACGGCCCCGGGCTCCGCAAGTTCCTCAAGGCGGTCCAGGACGCCAAGGCCAAGAACGTCGCGGTCGTCAACGGCTTCTGCTGGCGGTACCACCCGCCCCGCCGCGAGACCATGAAGCAGGTCTTCGACGGCAAGATCGGCGAGATCCGCTCCATCGAGACCACGTACAACTCGCAGGGCGTGTGGGAGCCCCGCAAGACCCGCGAGCAGTGCGGCTCGGACATGGAGTACCAGCTCCGCAACTGGTACTACTACAACTGGCTCTCGGGCGACCACATCGTCGAGCAGGCCATCCACGGGCTCGACACCATGGGCTGGGCGATGGGCGACAAGCTCCCCGACCGCTGCTACGGCGTGGGCGGCCGTCAGTCGCGGACCGACGCCAAGTACGGCAACATCTACGACCACTTCTCGATCGTGTACGAGTACCCGAACGACGTCCGCGGCTATCACCAGTGCCGCCACTGGGTCAACACCGCGAACCGCGTGAAGGACTACATCCTTGGCAGCGACGGCACGGCCGACGTCTTCGCCAATTCGCTCAGCGGCAAGAACAAGTGGCGGTACCGCGACACCGGCGACTCGAAGAAGTACGACATGTACCAGGTCGAGCACGACGAGATGTACGCCGCCCTCCGCGCCGGCCGGATCATCAACAACGGCGAGCAGGCCGCGTACTCGACCCTGCTGGGCCTGATGGGCCGGACCGCCGCCTACACGGGCGAGATCGTCACGCCGGAGCAGATCCTCGACTCCAAGGACGACCTGAGCCCGGCGGCGTACACCTTCGGCCCCGATCCGCTCCCGGTCGCGCCGATCCCGATCCCCGGTTTCGGGAAGACGGCCTGAGCCGCGAGCCTCGACGCACACGGCCGGACGAGAAGCGACGCCTCCGAATCGCGTCGGCGCCTCGTCCGGCCTTCGATTTCTCCTCTCCAAGAAGGCGAGGTCGGGATGAGCCTGCCGAAAGGGGCGGCGAAGGCGGCCCGGGAATTCGCGAGGGCGATCCTCCGGCGGAAGTGGGACGAGGTCCCGCCGCTCTGCACCACGGCCCTCCGCGCGACCCTGACGGTCGAGGCGCTGGCCGCCGAGTTCGGCTGGTCCGCGCTCGGCCCGCGGCTCCGTCGCGAGCACATCGCGGCGACCGGCGAGGACGAGGCGATGGTCCCCGAGCTCGACCCGCCCAGGCGGTTCGAGGTGTTCGAGGTCGAGGAGCGGGATCCGCCCGCCGGCCACGACCCGAGGATCCCCCTCGGCTGGGTCGAGGTCGACTTCCTGCCCTCGCAGGGCTCCGAGTTCGACGCCTGCTACAACTGCTTCCTGGCGTTCGTGGACGAGGCCGGGCCGCGGGTCGCGGCCTACGACGTCGAGGGTGCGACGGAGTGAGGCCGGGGCCATCCTCGAAGGGCGTGCGGGTGCGTCCTTTACGGCGTCGATCGGGCGCGTTGTAATCCGTGAGGGGTGGGGGCGTCTTCCACCGCCGCAGCCTCGCCGCGCGCCGCATCAGGAACGCCGCCCATGTCGGATACGCCCATCGATCCGCCTTCGCCCGCACCCGCCCCTCCAACGGAACCGGTCGCGAGCGCCGGGGCCGACGATCCCGGCCCGGGGCCGATCGCGGCGGTGGCGGCGGCCGAGCCGACGCCGGCCTCGGCCGTGGACCTGCACGTCAAGCTGGGCCCGCTGCAGGATCCGGGCGTCACCCGCCCCCGCTCGGCCCAGGTCTGGGCGTGGGCGCTGGCCGGGGGCGGCCTGGCGGGCCTGGCCTCGTGGCTGGCCGGCGAGTACCTGCTGGGCTGGTTCGTCGCCGAGATCGCGCCGGAGCCTCCGGGGGGGGGCGGCGGAGGCCCGCGCGGGCTGGTCGTGGCCGACTTCACGGCGATGACGACGGCCCTGGTGCGCAACGCGGCCCTGGCCTTTGGCCTCCTCGGGGGCCTGATGGGCCTGCTGCTGGGGATCGCCGGCGGAATGATCCGGTCGTCGCCCCGGGCCGGTGCGGCCGCGGGCCTGGCGGGTTCGGCGCTCGGCGTCGCGGCGGGCGTCGGCGCCTCGCTGGGGATCCTGCCGTTCTACGCCCGGATCCTCAACCGTCCCGAGATGATGGACGTGGAGATCCTCTACGCGATCGGCGCCCTGGGGCTGGTCTGGGGGGCGATCGGCGCGGCGGGCGGCGCGGCCTTCGGGTTCGGGATGGGCGGCGTGCGACGTGCGGCGCTCGGCGTGGTCGGCGGGTTCCTGGGGGGCATGCTCGGCGCGGCGGCCTACGAGCTGCTGGCGGCGGCGGCCTTCCCGCTCGACGGCACGACCCAGCCGATCTCCAACAGCCGGGAGTCGCGGCTGCTGGCGCGGGCGCTGGTGGCCCTGTTCACCTCGGCGGGGATCGCCGCGTTCGTCGTCCCGACGCGGTTCGAGCCGGCCCCCGAGCCCCCCGCCTGACCGCCGCGGCGGCGGCCCTCGCCCCTTTTCTTTCCCGCCCTTTTCGACGATGATCGAGGGGACGGTCGAGGGCCATGGAGGGGCCGCGTCGCGTCGAGACGGGCCGCGACGCTTCCCCGGCTTCGAGGGATTATGGCGAGCTACGACCCCGACTTCCATCCCGTCGACCCCGAGAAGGCCCCGCCGGGCTACGGCTACGACGCCGAGCCCCGCCGACGCGGCTGCTTCTTCTACGGCTGCGTGATCGCGATCGTCCTGTCGGTCCTGCTCATGCTGGGGCTGGCGCTGGCCGCGCTGGTGGCCTACCGGACCTTCCTGACCTATCGCGACATGTACACCGCGACCGCGCCGGTGGAGCTGCCCAAGCCCGCCCTGGTCGGCGAGGAGCAGAAGAGGGCCGTCGCCCGGATCGAGGCCTTCCGCGACGCGGTCGAGGCCGGCGGGAAGGTCGAGCCCCTGGTCCTCGGCGGCGACGACCTCAACGCGCTCATCCAGGAGTCGCCCCGCCTCAAGGATCGCATCTACCTGTCGATCGTCGGCGACAAGATCAAGGCCAAGGTCAGCTTCCCGCTCAGCGAGATCAAGGACATCAGCCTGACCCGCGGCCGGTTCCTCAACGGCGAGGCCGAGGTCAGGCTCGCCCTGAAGAACGGCGCGGTCAAGGTGGAGGTCGTCTCCATGCTGGTCGACGGCAAGGAACTGCCGGGGCCGGTCCGCGACATCCTCGGCCAGTCGGACATCGTCCTGGGCGACGACGAGGAGGACGCGAACGATTCCGAGGGCGAGCGCCGCTACAAGCGCCTGCTGCACCGGATCGCCTCGCTGGAGGTCAAGGACGGCGTGATGATCGTCACGCCCCGGGACCCCGAGCCCGCGCCGACGCCTCCCTCCGAGCCGAAGCCGGCCCCCGAACCACCCGCGCCGCCGCAGCCCGCGGCCGCGGCCGAACCGAAGGCGGCTCCCGCGCCCGCGCCGCCGGCCCCGACCTCTCCCGCACCAACTCCCTGACCGCCCGGCGCGGTCGGGGTTTCGACCGTGACTTCCACGACGGATGAGCCACGACGAAGGACCTGGAACGCTCCATCCCAATTCCGATCAAGGAAAGCGAAAACGAATGAGAATCACGTCGATGCGCCTCGCGCTCCCGACGCTCGCGGCGGCCCTGGGATCGATCGTCGCCCTGGCGGGGGCCCCGGCCGCCGTCGCCAAGGGCCCGCTCGAACAGGTCGCCTCGGTCGAGGGGATCACCGAGTACCACCTGCCCAACGGCATGCGGGTCCTGCTCTTCCCCGACGCCTCCAAGCCCAAGGTGACGGTCGCCCTGACCGTCTTCGTCGGCTCGCGGCACGAGGGCTACGGCGAGACCGGCATGGCCCACCTGCTCGAGCACATGGTCTTCAAGGGGACCCCCGACCATCCCAACATCCCGGGCGTCTTCAAGGAGCGCGGCGCCCAGTTCAACGGCACCACCAGCGACGACCGCACCAACTACTTCGAGACCCTGACGGCCACCGACGACAACCTCGAGTTCGCCGTCCGGCTGGAAGCGGACCGCATGGTCAACAGCCCGATCAAGGCCGAAGACCTGGCGACCGAGTTCTCCGTCGTCCGCAACGAGTTCGAACGCGGCGAGAACAGCCCGATCGGCGTGCTGTTCCAGCGGATCTCCTCCGCCGCCTACGACTGGCACAACTACGGCAAGTCGACGATCGGCAACCGCACCGACATCGAGCGCGTTCCGGTCGACAACCTCCGCGCCTTCTACAAGAAGTACTACCAGCCCGACAACGCCATGCTCGTCGTCGCCGGCAAGTTCGACGAGGCCAAGGCCAAGGACTACATCGTCAAGTACTTCGGCGCGCTGGCCAAGCCCGACCGCAAGCTGCCCCAGACCTACACCGAGGAGCCCCCGCAGGACGGCGAGCGCGTCGTCACCCTGCGCCGCGTCGGCGACGTCGGCGTGGTCGGCATGGCGTACCACGTCCCGTCGGGCCCGCAGGCCGACTACCCGGCGCTCGAGGTCCTGGCCGACGTCCTCACGTCGCAGCCCTCGGGCCGGCTGTACAAGGCCCTGGTCGAGACCCGCAAGGCGGCCAGCGTCTCGGGCGGCTCGTCGCCCTCGCACGACCCCGGCCTCTTCACCGTCATCGCCCGGGTCAACACCAAGGACCGGGCCGAGCTGGAGAAGGTCCGCGACGTCATCTACGCCGAGCTGAAGAAGGTCGCCGACGAGGGCGTGACGGCCGAGGAGGTCGGCCGCGCCGTGCGGCGGTACGCCAAGAACTTCGAGATGGAGTCGTCCGACCCCAACTCGATCGCGCTCGAGCTGAGCGAGTGGGCCGCGCAGGGCGACTGGCGGCTCTACTTCCTGGCCCGCGACCGCATGGAGAAGGTGACGCCCGACGACGTGAAGCGGGTCGCCGCCGCCTATTTCGAGCCCAGCAACCGCACGGTCGGCTACTTCATCCCGGCCGAGAAGCCCGAGCGGACGCCGATCCCGGCCAACCCCGACGTCAACGCCCTGGTGGGCGGCTACAAGGGCCGCGAGGCCAAGTCGACCGGCGAGTCGTTCGACGTCCGCCCCGAGGCCATCGAGGCCCGCGTCCAGCGGCCCTCGGAGATCGAGGGCGTCAAGGTCGCCCTGCTGCCGAAGAAGACCCGCGGCGAGTCGGTCAACCTGGTCGTCACGCTCCGCTACGGCGACGCCGAGAACCTCAAGGGCCTGACCACCGCCGCCGACTTCCTCCCCGGCCTGATGGTCCGGGGCGGCACCAAGAACCTGACCAAGCAGCAGCTCCAGGACGAGCTGGACAAGAACTTCGCCCGGCTCTCGCCGCGCGGCTCGGGCGTCGGCACGGTCGCCTTCGCGCTGGAGACGAAGCGGGCCAACCTGCCGGCCGCCCTGGAGATCCTCCGCCAGGTCCTCCGCGAGCCGCTCCTGCCGGCCGAGGAGTTCGAGGTCCAGAAGACCGGCCGCCTGGCCGCGCTGGAATCCTCGCGGACCGAGCCCACGACGCTCGCGTCCAACCGCCTGCAGCGGCTGATGTCCTCGTACCCGGCCGACGACGTCCGCTACACGCCGACGCCCGAAGAGGGCATCGCGCGGGTCAAGGAGGCGTCGAACGACCAGGTCAAGAAGCTCTACCAGGAATACCTGGGCGCCAACGTCGGCGAGCTGGCGGTCGTGGGCGACTTCGAGCCGTCCGAGGTCCTGCCGATCGTCAAGAAGATGCTCGAGGGCTGGAAGGCTTCGAAGCCCTACGCCCGCATCGAGCGGCCCTATCAGGAGGGCCTCAAGACGGCGATCGAGACCATCGAGACGCCCGACAAGGAGAACGCCATGTACCTGGCCGGCTCCGTCTTCCCGCTCAAGGACGACGCGGCCGACTACCCGGCGCTCTCGGTCGGCAACTTCATCCTGGGCGGCGGCTCGATCTCGTCGCGGATCGCCGACCGGCTCCGCGGCAAGGGGGGCCTGTCGTACTCGGCGGCCTCGATGTTCAACGCCTCGTCGCTCGACCCCCGCGCCACGGTCATGGTCATGGCGATCTACAACCCCCGGAACCTCGCCAAGGTCGAGGCCGGCGTGAAGGAGGAGGTCGCGCGGATCGTCAAGGAAGGCGTCACCGCCGAGGAACTGAGCAAGGCGAAGGACGGCTGGCTCCGCCGCCAGGAGATCGGCCGCACCGAGGACGGCTCGCTGGCCTCCACCCTGGCCTCGAACCTCTTCCTCGGCCGCACCCTCCAGTTCGACGCCGACGTCGAGTCGAAGGTCAAGGACCTCGACGCCGCCGCGGTCGACGCCGCGCTCAAGAAGTACGTCGACTTCTCGAAGTTCTCCGTCGTCACCGCCGGCGACTTCAAGAACAAGGGCGCCCAGCCCGAAGAGAAGAAGTGACCCGCCGCGGCCCCCGCGCCGCGTGACCCGTGCCCTCCGGCCGTCCCCAACCGGGCGCCGCGCGTCGAGACCCCTCGACGCGCGGCGCCCGCTTTCGTTTCGAAGCTCAGAACATCACCGGAAAGGTCTGGTGCCGCGGCCTGGGCGTCTCGGCGTCCGAGCCGACCAGCTCGATCGCGTCTCCCTTCACCCGGTAGGTCTCCTCGACGTAGTCGAACATCAGCGTCTTGAGGGCCATCGACGACAGCGCCGGGGTCATCCGGACCTTCACGAGTCGCGAGCCGTCGCCCTGCGGCTCGACCTGCACGATCGTCCCGTCCCATCCGGCGTGATACACGGTGGGGATTTCGTCGAAGTGCGGCAGCCAGTCGAAATGGGCCGTCCGTTGCGGCGGGCGGGGGTCGGACCTGGCGAGGGCGGCGGCGAAATGCTCCTGGAATCGGAGGTCCTCGCCTCGCGCCTCGGGATCGATTCGGACGGCGGTCTTGAAGGACTCCGGGCCCGACCGGGGGAGGCCGTCCGCCACGAGCGGGGACGGGCATTCTCCCCTGGGCAGCCGCGCCAGGCCCCGTCGGACGCGGCTCTCGGGCGCGACGAGACGGACCGATCCGGCCCCCAGGACGATCCTGAGGCCCGGGCGCGGGCCGACGAAGTCGTCGCCGTCGCCCCAGCCCCGCGCCGTCGGCGAGGCCAGAGACGCGACGCCGGCCGCGGCCGCCGCAATCTTGACGAGCCGCTTCATGGGCCGCTCCTCCTCTCGGTTGGGGGCCGCGGGCGTGCGACGTCCGGTCGTCGCCTCGCACCAATTTGGATGTTCCCTCGCCGTTGAGATTCGGTCAAGGGGAGCGGCCGACCGTCGGCGGAACGAGTTTCCTGGCCCCGGCCGTGGTTGAACGAGATCTTCATCGAACCGGACCTTCAATCCACGCGATCGTGAGGATACTGATGGGCGACCCCGAACAAGTGCGAGAGGTGCGGCCCGGCGCCCGGACCATTCCGGCGTCGGGTCGCCCGCTCGTTCCTCCCGGTCGGCGGGGCGGCCCTCCCTCACCCCAAGGAACTCCCATGACCCCCGACATTCGCGGCCCGCGTGCGCGCGGCTTCACGCTCATCGAGCTGCTCGTCGTCATCGCCATCATCGCCGTGCTGATCGCGCTCTTGCTGCCGGCCGTGCAGGCGGCGCGGGAGGCGGCCCGGCGGGCGCAGTGCATCAACAACCTGAAGCAGATCGGCCTGGGCTTCCACAACTTCGAGGGGACCTTCGGCTTCTTCGCCCCCGCCTGGGCCATCAGCACGACCTTCTTGAAGCCCCCCTTCCAGCCCGTCGACGCGACGACGCTGCCGACGACCCACCCCAGCTACATCCCCCCCTGCCCCAAGCAGCTCGGGCTCGTCTGCGACTACCCGCTGAGCATCCAGTGCTGGGTCCCGATGGTCATGGGCTTCATGGAGCAGACGAACCTGTACAACTCGATCAACATGAGCCAGGCGTTCCCCCAGCCCGAGAACACGACGGCCGTGGCGACCCGCGTGGGCTTCATGAGCTGCCCCTCGGCCCCCGCCCGGACGACGACGCCGTTCCTCAACCAGCTCAACGGCCAGACGGTGCAGCTGGGCGTGGGCGACTATGCGGTCGACGGCGGCGTCAGCGACGGCTGGCTGACGGTGAACAAGGTCGACCACCCCGCCGGCCAGGAGACGCGCGGCCTGCTCAAGGGGAATTACACCCGGCGGATCGCCGAGGCGACCGACGGCCTGTCGAACACCGTCCTCATCACCGAGGACGCCGGCCGGCCGGACTTCTACGTCAAGGGACGACAGATGTCTTACGGCCAGTCGTACCCCTGGTATCGCAACGGGACGCCTCCGGTCCAGAGCGACCAGGGCTCGGGGGCGGGCTGGTCCGACTACAACAGCGAGTACGCCACCGACGGCGACGGCAGCCCCGAGCACACCAATTACTCAAGCAACAACGAGATCTACGCCTTCCACCCCGGCGGCGCGAACTTCCTCTTCGCCGACGGCTCGGCCCGGTTCCTCAAGCAGTCCGTGGCCCCGTCGGTCTTCAACGCCCTGATCAGCTACAACGGCGGCGAGATCGTCTCGGCCGACGCCTACTGACCGCGGGTCGGACCCGAAGAGAGGCCTCGTCGTGTCGCCGATGATCCGATCGATCCCGGGCCGGTCCGCCGCCCTGCTCCTCGTCGCGGCCCTCGCCGGCTGCGAGGGCGGGCCGCCCGTCCCGCTCGTCCCCGCCCGGGGCCGCGTGACGTTCCGGGGCGAGCCGCTGGCCGGCGCCCTGGTGATCTTCAAGCCCGCGACCCCGCCGGGCGTCGACGTCCCGCTCTCCTCCGGCACGACCGACGCCGAGGGCCGCTACGTCCTGCACACCTTCGCCGGCGACGACGGAGCGCCGGCCGGCTCGTACAGGGTCGGGGTCCGCGTCCAGCCCCCGTCCACCGAGAACCGGACGTTCCTCCAGAAGGTCGAGCGCGCCCCCAAGAAGGGCGCGTCGGCCCCCGCCGAGCGCTACGGCGATCCCGATCGGTCGGGCCTCGCCGTCGAGGTCGAGTCGGGCGTCGAGTCCCTGCCGGACCTCGTCGTGGACTGACCGTCGACGAGGCTCGGCGGGCTCAGGCCAGGATGGGTTGGATCACCGATCCGTGGACGTTCGTCAGGCGGCGCTGGATGCCGTTGTGATAGTAGGTCAGCCGGGTGTGGTCGACGCCCAGCAGGTGGAGCACGGTGGCGTGGAAGTCGGGCCAGGTCACGGGGGACTCGGCCGCCTTCCAGCCGATCTCGTCGGTCGAGCCGTACGCGACGCCCGGCTTCAGGCCCGCGCCGGCCATCCAGACGCTGAAGCCGTACTGGTTGTGGTCGCGGCCCGGCCCCACCACGTCGGCGCCCGACTGGGCGAACGGCGTGCGGCCGAACTCGGTGGTGAAGAGCACGAGCGTGTCGTCGAGCAGCCCCCGCCGGCGCAGGTCGCGCAGCAGGCCGGCGACGGGGCGGTCGATCCGGAGCGCCTCCTGGCCGTGGTTGAGCTTCACGTTCTCGTGGCCGTCCCAGTTGCGGCGGGGGCTGCCGAAGGTGCCGCCCGAGAAGAGCTGGACGAACCGCACCCCGCGCTCCAGCAGGCGGCGGGCGACCAGGCACGAGCGGCCGAAGTCGTCGGTCTCGGGCCGGTCGACGCCGTAGAGGGCCAGGGTCTCGGCGTCCTCGCCGGCGATCTCGGCGACCCGCGGCACCGACGTCTGCATCCGCGCGGCCAGCTCGTAGCCCCGGATGCGGGCCGAGAGGGCGTCGTCGCCGGGATGGCGGTCGAGATGGCGGCGGTTCATGCCGCTCACGAGCCCGCGCGTGGCCGATTCGGACCCCGCCGAGATCGGCCGGGCCGGGAACAGGTCGTCGATCGGCTCGCCGCGGGGCCGGATGACGACCCCCTGGTGGCGGGCCGGCAGGAAGCCGTTGCCCCAGTTGATCGAGCCCCCGGCCGGCCATTCGCGGGCGTCGGGGATGACCACGAAGGCGGGCAGGTCGTCGGCCTCGCTCCCCAGGCCGTAGCTCATCCACGAGCCCAGGCTGGGGAAGCCGTTCAGGCGGAAGCCGCTGTTCTCCTGGAACGTCGCCGGCGTGTGGTTCGACGTCTCGGCGACCATCGACCGGATGACGGTCAGCTCGTCGGCCACGCCGGCGATGTGCGGGAAGAGGTCGGAGACCCACAGCCCCGACTCGCCCCGCCGCTGGAAGTCCCAGTCGGGCCGCTTCAGCCGCCCCACCTGCCCGAAGAAGACGTCGGGCTTGGTCGGCGAGACGAGCGACTGCCCGTGCGCCGCGATCAGCCCCGGCTTGTAGTCGAACGAGTCGACGTGGCTCATCGCGCCGGCCAGGCAGATGTGGATCGCGCGCGTCGCCCTGGGCGGAAAGTTCGGACCCGGCGGCCGGCCGTCGCCGGGCTCGCCCGCGCGGAGGGAGCCGTCGCGCAGCATCAACGAGGCCGCCGCCGCGCCGGCCAGCCCGTCTCGCATCCAGCAGAAGAAGTCGCGTCGGTCCATTGGGGGTCCCGCCTCGAATCGCCGGCCGCCGACGTCAGTCGAGATAGAGGAATTCATTGCTGTTGAAGAGCGCCCGGGCCAGAGCGGCCGCGCCGAACTGGTCGACGACGGCCGCCGCCTCGGCGAACTCGTCGTCCTGGGGCGGTCGCCCGAGCGCCAGCCGATACGCCAGCGCGACCTGGGCCTTCGCGTCCGGCCCCGCCTCGCGGACGAGCCGCTTCGCGAAGGCGTCCGAGAGGTGCAGCACCATCGCGTTGTTCATCAGCGAGAGCGCCTGCAGCGGCGTGGTCGTGGCGGCGCGGCGAGGGGCGGTCGTCGACGGATCGGGGCAGTCGAAGGCGTCTAGGAACGCGCTGCGGCCGCCCCGGGCCCAGGCCCGGTAGAGGGTCCGGCGGTCCTGGCCGGGGCTTGCGGGGTCGGTCGGCACGTAGAGGATCGTCGTGGTCCCCTCGGCCTTGCGGGGTTCGTGGTCGCGGAAGCTCGGCCCCCCCGTCGCCGGGTCGAGCACGCCGGCCGTCGCGAGCATCGCGTCGCGCACCATCTCGGCCTCCAGCCGCGCCGGCTGCTTCCGCCAGAGGAGCCGGTCGCCGGCGTCCTTCGCGAGCCCCTCGGGGTCGGGACGAGACGACCGCCAGTACGCGGCCGACGTGACGATCAGGCGATGCATCGCCTTGAGGCTCCAGCCCCGCCGGGGCAGCTCGGAGGCCAGCCAGTCGAGCAATTCCGGGTGCGAGGGGACGCCGCCGTTGAAGCCGAAGTCGCTGGTCGTCTCCACCAGGCCCGAGCCGAAATGGGCCAGCCAGAGCCGGTTGACCACCACCCGCGCGAACAGCGGGTTCCGCGCGTCGGCGATCCAGCCCGCGAGCCGGATCCGACGCTCGGCCTCGGGCGCGTCGGGGGCGAGCCCGAACTTCGGGTCCGTCCCCGCCAGCGAGGCGATTCCGCCCGCGGCGACGACCTCGCCCGGCTGGCCGGGATTCCCCCGGATCTGGATCCGGGTCGCGCCGGCCGGCCTCGGGGCGACCGCATACGCCTTCCGGCGGTCGACGGCGAGGCTCGCCCGCAGTCGCCGCGCCTCCTCGAGGAGCCGCTCGCGCGACGACCGCGCCTCCGCGTCCAGGGCTGCGATCACGTCCCCGACTTCGAGGACCGTCCCTCCCGACGACGCCGAGGCCTCCAGCTCGCGGTCGGTCAGCGCCCGGTCGTAGAGCCTGGCCCTCGCGATCGTCGCTCGCAGCATTCGGTTGCCGCCGACGGGAAGATGTCTTATTCCAAACGCCACCCGCCCCCGCCCCGCGGCGAAGACCGCCGGACCCGTGGAGTGGTAGGCCTTCCCGTAGCGCCGGCCGTCGCGGAAGGCCTGGATCATCCCGTCGGCGGAATAGCGGATCGCGACGTGCACGAACCGTCGCCCAGCCTCGACTTCGGCGGGGCCGCCCACGCTCGACGTCCGGACGAAGTTCTCGCTCCCGGCCATCCAGCGGCCGGGCTCCGACTCGCCGAAGACGACCGCGTCGAACGCGCCGCCCACCTCCGCCACGACGCTCACCACGCCCCCGCCGCGCTGATCCGTCCCCTCCAGGCGAACCCAGGCTTCGAGCGTCTTCTCGTGAAGCTCGACCCCCAGCGGCGGCGTGATCGCATAGGCTTCCTTGCCGTCGAGCGCCAGCCCTTCGGCCGAGAGGCTCGCGCCGCCATGCAGGGCCACGTCGGCGTGGCCGACCCGATCCTCGCCCCCTGTCTTGAAGTCCCAGGCCGCCATGGGCGAGGGCGGGATCGCCTGGACGTCCGCCGCCTTCGCACCCAGGAGTTTCGCCCGCGCCGGGGCCTCGATCGTCGCGACCTCGGCCTCGATCGCCGCGATTCTCGACCGTCGTGCGATCGACTTCGGGTCCAGGTCGGACAGGTCGACCTCGCCGTGACGGACGCCGTCGAGCGCCGAGACGAACTGGTAGTATTCGGCCTGGCGGATCGGGTCGAACTTGTGGTCGTGACAGCGGGCGCAGTTGACCGTCAGCCCCAGGAAGGTCTGCGCAACGGTGCCGACGAGGTCTTCCACCTCGTCGGCCCTCACGACGGCCCGCATCGCCTGGCTGATCTGGTTCTGGCCCGCCGTGTCATAAGCGCCGGCGACCAGGAAGCCCGTCGCCTCCACGGCCTCGGCGTCCCTGGGCCGCAGGACGTCGCCGGCGATCTGCAGACGGGTGAACTCGTCGTAGGGCATGTCCCGGTTGAACGCCCCGACCACCCAGTCGCGGTATCGCCACGAAGACGGGCGGAACTCGTCGTACTCGAACCCGCCGCTCTCGCCGTAGCGCGCCAGGTCCAGCCACCATCGCGCCCAGCGCACGCCGTATTGCGGCGACGCCAGCAGGCGATCGACGAGGATCTCGTAGGCGGTTTCGGACCGGTCCGCGACGAACGCGTCGATCTCGGCCGGCGTGGGAGGCAGGCCGATCAGGTCGAAGGTCAGTCGCCGGATCAACTCGCGGCGGCCCGCCTCGGGCGCTGGGGCCAGGCCGTTCGCCTCCAGGGCGTGGAGGACGAAGGCGTCGATCGGCGTCCGAGCCCGGCCGTCGGTCGTCGTCGGGGGCGTCGGCCGGCGGACCGGCTGGAGCGACCACCAGTCGCGCCCGGCGCGCCTGGCGGTCGTCACCTGGTAGGGGTCGATCGGATCGGCGCCCCAGCTCGCCCCGCCGGCGATCCACGCCTTCAAGGTGGACTTCTCGGCCTCCGTCAGCGGCGATTTGGGGGGCATCTCGCCCGAGGCGACCTTCTCCCAAAGCAGGCTCTCGTCGGGCTTGCCGGCGACGATCGCCTCGCCCCCTTCCCCGCCGGCGAACGCCGCGGCCCGCGCGGACAGGTCGAGCTTCCCCTTCGGGTCGGCGCCCGAGTGGCAGTCCAGGCAGTGCCGGGCCAGCACCGGAGCGACCCTGGCGTCGAAGTCCTGATCCGTCCCCGCCGCCCTCGTCGTCGCGACGGCCGTGACCAGGATGCAACCGAGGCCGATCCACCGTCTCATGGCAACGCCTCGAAATCGCCGGGCCCGGTCGGCGGGCCGAACATGCCTCGATTCGGCTCCGCATTTCAAACAAAGTTTAACGGCGTTCCCACACTGCTGCAACGAGGACGAAAACGGCGTCGCCGAGCCTGGTGCTCGGCGACGCCGGGAGGGTTTCCGATCGATGGCCGCGAGGGCTCAGGACGGGTTGGTGTTGATGTCGTTCCGGGTGCTGCTGGACTCGGAAAGCGGGGGCAAGGCGTTCGACGAGGGCGAGCCGGGCCTCGAGAGGATGCGTCGGGTGGTCGCCGTCTCGACGAGCCGGACGTGCCCGGTCTGGTGCGGCCGCACCGATTGGCGCCGGGGCGCGGGGTGGGGGACGTAGCCGCGGCTGATGCTCCAGGTCCACGGCCCCTGGGCGCCGGCCGGCGTGTTGCCGGTCAGGAGGTTCCCCGACTGGTCGACGACCCCCGCCGAGCCCTGACCGTTCACCGTGAGCTGGTAGAGCCTGCCGAGCTGGAGCGGGCGGACCGGGGTCAGGGTCACGCTCCGCGAGAGGGGGTCGTAGACGGGCGTCTTGAGGGCCACCTTCTGCGTGAGCTTGCCGTTCGGGCCGGCGGCCGCCAGGGCGTAGTTGAGCGGGTTCACCGCCTGGGCCGGGTCGAGCGACGCGTTGAAGCCCAGGACGATCGCCGTGATCGCGTTCTGGGCGACGACCAGATTCTGGGTCGCCACGGCGAGCTGGGGCTGCGGCACCACGCCCCGGCTGAAGTCCCACACGTACGGCCCCTGCGGGCCGAGCGGGGTGTTGCCGACCACCAGGTCGCCGGCGAGGTCGGACAGGCCGGCCGAGCCCTGGCCGTTGATCGTGAGCCGATACGTCTTGCCGAGCTGGAGCGGCTGCGACGGCGTCAGGGTCACGACCGAGTTGAGCGGGTCGTAGGCCGGCGCGTCGAGGGGGACGATCACGTTGAACAGCCCCGGCTGGTCGCTGGTGGTCAGGCCGTAGTTGATCGGGTTCGTCGCCTGGGCCGGGTCGAGCGGCTGGTTGAAGTTCAGGATCAGCCCCGTGATCGCGTCCTGGGTGACGACCAACGTCTGGTCGATCACCGTCGGCGGGTTGGGGTTGGCCACCACCGACGTGGTCACCGAGGCCGTCGCGTTGTCGGGGTCGAGGTCGGTCTGATCGGCCTTGACCGTCACGGTGTTGGTCACGTTGCCGATCGTCGCCGGGACCACGGTGATCTGGACCGAACGCGAGTCGCCGGAGGAGAGTTGGGCGTATCTCACCGTCACGACCCCGCCGGCCTGCGTGACCGTCCCCTTGGGCGCGGTCACCGTCTTGACGGCCATGCCGCCCGGGATCGCGTCGGTGAGCGTCACGTTGGTGGCGTTCGACGGGCCGCCGTTGACGACGTTGATGAAGTAGGTCAGCGGGCTGCCCGCGAACACGCCGTCGGCGCTGGCGGACATCGAGACGCCGACGTCGGCCCTCGCGGTCGTCGTCACGAGCACCGAGCCGAAGAACTCGGAGGTCGTGTTGAAGCTGGGGTCGGTCGCGGTCGCGCTCAGGTACTGGCCCGCGGCCACGGGCGTCGGCAGCGTGAGCGTGAAATCGGCCTGGCCGAAGTCGTCGGTCGCGACGCTCAGCGTGCCGACCAGCGTCCGCCCCTCTTCCAGGGACGGCCGGGCCTGGGTCGGATTCGAGAAGAACTGGAGCGTGAAGGTCCGGTCGGCCGCCCCCCGGAACCGCCCCTCGACGACCGTGGACGCGCCGGCCTGGTAGGCCGAATTCAACGCGGCCGACGAGACGGGGTCGTTCGCCTGGAAGCCCAGGTTGATCGCCTGCGAGCCGTTGGCGTAGATCGGGTTCGAGAGGATCGGGGTGTTCAGCGGGCTGGACGTGAAATTGCGGGCCGAGACCGCGACGCCGCTGCCGCCGTTGTGCGCGATGATATTGGCCGCGCCCGGGAGGAGCCCGCCGATCGTGTTGTTGCTGGTCGTGATCGTGACGCCGTCGAACTGGTTGCCCAGGTCGGCCTGGCCGGTGACGTCGGTGCCGATCAGGTTGCCCGAGATGATGTTGCCGCCGTTGTTGGGCTGGTTCGAGGCCGTCGTGATGATGATCCCGCTGGAAAGGTTGCCCGAGATGACGTTGCGGTCCGCGACGGTCGTGCCGCCGATGACGTTGTTCCGCGAGTCGACGACGCCGATCCCGTTGTAGGTGTTGCCCAGCGGGGTCTCGCCGGAGAGGTCGACCCCGAGGTAGTTGCCGGCGATCGTGCTGCCGCTGCTCCCCTGAAGGAGGATGCCGCTGCCCGTGAATCGGTTGATCGCCAGCCCGCGCACCGTGCTGCGGGCCGTGACGACCAGCCCGGTCACGTCCGGCACCCGGATGGGGGGCGTGACGTCGGGATAGAAGATCTGCGATCCGTCGATCTGGATGAGGGGCGCGCCGGCGAAGCCCGGCTGGCTGGCGCCGTCGATCGTCACGGGATTGCTGATCGTCGGCAGGGGCGTGGCCGGGATGATGGTCTGGGGCCCCGAGCCGATGTGGAACTGGATGAGGTTGGGCCCCGTCGTCGTGTTGGCGTCGAGGATCGCCTGCCGGAAGGACCCCGCACCGTCGTCGGCCGTGTTCGTGACCAGGAACGTCGCGAGCAACTCGCGCCGCTCCATGATCTCCAGGACGGGCCTGCGGCGGTTGCGGACGGATCGTCGATCGGCCCCGGCGCGTATCATCATCATCATGCCCCTCGTCTTCGTGGGGAAAGGCCCTCCTTCGTGCCGCCGCGATGGGAGGGATGTGTCGCCGACGCGAATTTCGGGGGCCTTGGCGGCCGAGAGGTGGGAATCGTGGGTGCGCTGCTCCTTGCCCCGCGGCAAATCTAACACGGCTTTCGTCACGCAGCGGGCGGATCAAGAATTATCAATTTCTGCAACATCGACGGTCGCCGATGTGTAGCGACGATCCGGGACGGCCGGCCCCCTCGATCCGCCCCCTCGACGTCGGCGCGGCCCGGCCCTCCGCCGTCGACCCGGGGTTTCGCGACGTCCTTGAGGTCGGCCCGGAAATGGAGCAAGATGGAACGATCGTGCCGATGATCGGGACGACGCCCAGATCCCTCTCCATCCACCGGGGCGC
Source organism: Paludisphaera mucosa (assembly GCF_029589435.1). Taxonomy (NCBI): domain Bacteria; kingdom Pseudomonadati; phylum Planctomycetota; class Planctomycetia; order Isosphaerales; family Isosphaeraceae; genus Paludisphaera; species Paludisphaera mucosa. The sequence goes on from NZ_JARRAG010000002.1 coordinate 1,261,688, forward strand.
AACGACATGGACCGACGCGAGTTCCTCAAGCAGGGGGCCGCCGCGGCGCTGGCCGCCTCCGCTTCGTCGGCGGCCGGGCCCTTCATCCACGCCGCGGACAAGGCGGGCTCCAGGGCCCCGATCGTCGGCGAGGGCGAGCACCGCTACGAGTGTCGTCACGACTTCTTCCAGGCCCCGGGCTCGATCCGCTGGTTCGAGACCCACGGCGTCGCCGTCGACTCCCAGGGGTTCATCTACTTCACGCACCGCGGCGCCGCGACGAAACCGACCTCGCCCGCCGAGGCCCAGGACACGATCGCGGTCTACGACCCCGAGGGCAAGTTCGTCCGCTCGTTCGGCAAGGCGTTCCACGGCGGCGGCCACGGGATCGACGTCCGCCGCGAGGACGGCGTCGAGTACCTCTACCTGGCGTGCATGATGCCCGTCGACCTCGTCGCCAAGACCGACCTCAAGGGCGAGGTGGTCTGGATCAAGGAGGCCCCGCCCGAGCCCCACGTCTACGACCGACCCGACGCCAAGTTCGCCCCGACGAACGTCGCCTTCGCGCCCGACGGCGGCTTCTTCCTCGCCGACGGCTACGGCTCGAATTACATCCACAAGTACGACGAGGACGCGAAGTGGGTGAAGACCTTCGGCGGCACGGGCGACGCCGAGGGGAAGTTCAAGACCCCTCACGGCCTCTGGCTCGACGACCGGCCGGGGCGCAAGCCCACCCTGGTGGTGGCCGACCGCGCCAACGCCCGGCTCCAGCGCTTCACGCTCGACGGCGAGCACGTCGGCGCCGACAACCACGACGTCTCCTTCCCGGCCCACTTCGACATCCGGGGCGAGGTCCTGCTGGTCCCCGACCTGCACGCGCGGATCACCCTGATGGACAAGGACGACAAGGTGATCACCCACCTGGGCCACGACCCGGGCTGGACGAAGCAGGTGCTCGACGGGTTCGTCGTCCGCAAGCAGCCGGACAAGTGGCCGGCCGGCAAGTTCATCCATCCCCACGACGCCTGCTTCGACCGCGACGGGAACATCCTCGTCGCCGAATGGGTCGCGACCGGCCGGGTGTCGTTCCTGAAGCGGGTGGGCTGACGTCGGGATCCGCCCGTCGCCGATCGCCTCCCGCCGGTCCCTCGGCGCGGCCCCCCGGGGCCGTGATCACCGCCGCCATGAAATCACTGCGTGGACGCCTGCTGATCGCCGCCCCCAGCCTGACCGACCCGAATTTCGCGCGGGCGGTCGTCCTGATCGCGGCGCACGGCGAGACCGGCGCGCTGGGGCTGATCCTGAACCGCGAGCTGGACTCGGACGTCGCCGAGGTCTGGGCCCGGATCAGCTCGGAGCCCTGCGTCCGCCGCGAGAAGATGCGCCACGGGGGCCCCGTGGGCGGCACCCTGATGGCCGTCCACGACCGCCGGCCCCTGGCGAACCTGCTGGTCGGCGAGGACCTCTACGTCGCGACCGAGCTGGGAGCCATGGAGTCGCTCGCGGCCTCGGCCGACGGCCGGGTCCGCTTCTTCGCCGGCCACGCCGGCTGGGGGCCGGGCCAGCTCGAAGACGAGCTGCGCGAGGGGAGCTGGCTCGTCGCCGCCGCCGTCCCCGACCACGTCTTCGGCGACCACGACTCCCAGTCGCTCTGGAAAGACGCCGCCACCGTCGCCGGACGTCGCGAGGTCCAATCCCTCATCGAGCCCCGCCACATCCCCGAAGACCCTCGTGCGAACTGATTGGGATCGCATCGAATCGAAAGGACCGCCCCGATGATCTGCCTCGCCGTGACCTTCCAGGTCCGCCCCGGCGCCGAGGACCGCGCCGCCGACTCCTTCCGCAAGCTGACCGAGCACAGTCGGGCCGAGCCGGGCTGCCTGATGTACCAGTTCCATCGCTCGCCGACCGACCCGCGCAAGTTCTTCGTCTACGAGCAATACGTCGACGAGGCGGCCCTCCAGTCCCACTCCAACTCCGCCTATTTCGCACGCTACGTCCACCAGGAGCTGTCCTCCCTTATCGAGTCCAGCGACCTGGTCAAGTACGAGCCCATCTGAGCCGGGATTCGCGGGCTCGGCGTCATGACGGCCTCCCCGATCGTCACCTCGGCGCGCGAAGGCCCGGGGGCTCGCGAAGAGCCCCCGGGCCTCGTGCGTCGTTCACTTCTTGAAGCTCTTCCCGCCGTATCCGCCGCCCCATCCGCCGGACCCGCCGCCGTACCCCCCGCCCCAGCCGCCGCCCGACCCGCTCCCGGGGAACCCGCCGCCCCAGCCGCCGCCGGGGTAGCCGCCGCCGGGGTAGCCGCCGCCGGGATAGCCGCCGCCGGGATACGGCGGGCAGGGCCGGGGGAACGGATAGGGCTGGGGATAGGGGTAGGGGTAAGGCCTCGGCGGGCAGGGTTGGGAACCCCAGCCGCCGCCGTACCCGCCGCCGGGGAACCCGCCGCCCCAGCCGCCGCCGTATCCCCCGCCGGGGAAGAAGCCGCTCTTGGGGGCGAGCCCCTTGCCGCCCGATTGGGCGTGGGCTTCGCTCGTCGCCAGCACGCCGCCGATCGTCAGGGCCAGGGCCGCCGTCAGGATTCGCGTCGCCTTCATCGTGGGCCTCCGTCTCGTTTCGTGGTTTTCTTCGTAAGGTCCCGGGCGTCCTCGACGTCCGCTCGGTGGGTTATCACCGTCGCGAGGGCGACCGGACGGGCCGCGCCGGATTTTTTTCCGAGAAGCGGTTTCGCGTCCGGTCGCGTCCGGGGATGATCGACGCATGAGAATGGGTGGCAGCCGGTGGAGGGCCGAATCGCCATGACTGATCCAAGTACCGGGGCCGAGGGGTTCCAGGCGCTCATCGGGCGCGTCCGGGCCGGCGACGAGGAGGCGGCGACCGAGCTGGTCCGCCGCTACGAGCCGGCCGTCCGCCGCGCCGCGAGGGTCCGACTGGTCGACACGCGGCTCAATCGCATGCTCGACTCCATGGACGTCTGCCAGTCCGTCATGGCGAGCTTCTTCGTCCGCACGGCGCTCGGCCAGTACGAGCTGGAGACGCCCGACCAGCTCCTGAAGCTGCTGGCGACGATGACGCGCAACAAGCTGGCGAACGTGGTGAAGGCCCAGGGCGCCCAGCGGCGCGACTTCCGCCGCACCACGCCGGGGCAGGGCGATGCGGGGGCGGGCGGGTCGGCCGCGGGGGCGGCGTTCGACCACGTCGCCGGCGCGCTGCCGACGCCCAGCCGCGAGGTCGCCGCCCGCGAGATGCTCGACGAGGCCCGCCGCCGCCTCTCCCCCGACGAGCTGCGGCTCCTCGACGACCGCGAGGCCGGCCGCGACTGGGCCGAGATCGCGTCCGAGCTGGGCGCGAGCCCCGAGGCCCTGCGCAAGCGGCTGGCGCGGGCCGTCGACCGCGTGGCCGGCGAGCTGGGGCTGGAATGACGCGGGCGTCCTCATGAGCACCCAGGACGCCGCCGAGACGGGCCCGAGCACCCAGACGGCCACGCGGCTGATGCAGGACCACCGCGAACTCTGGCGGCGGGGCGAGCGTCTGCGCGTCGAGACGTACCTGGAGCGTCGCGGCCGGGCCCGGGTCGCGGCCTCGGACCTGCTCGACCTCGTCTACGGCGAGCTCATCCTGCGCGAGGAGGACGGCGAGCGGCCCTCGCTCCAGGAATACCTCGACCGCTTCCCCGAGCATCGCGACGAGCTGCGGGCCCAGTTCGAGGTCCACGAGGCCCTCCGCCTGAGCCGGCCGTTCAGCGTGGCCCTCTCGACCGCCTCGGGGGACGCCGCCGACGCCGACGAGTGGGAAGGCCCGACGTCCGTCCCCGCGACGCCCCGGGTCGACCCATCGTCGGCCGACGGAGGGCCGCCGGCCTCCGCCCCGCGCGATCCCCGGCTGCCGGTCGTCGCCGGGTTCGACGTGCTGGGCCTGCTGGGGAGCGGCGGCATGGGGACCGTCTACAAGGCGTTCGACCGCAAATGCCGCCGCATGGTCGCCATGAAGACCATGAACCGCGCGGGGGCCGCGGCGCTGCTGCGGTTCAAGCACGAGTTCCGGTCGCTGCTCGACGTCGTCCATCCCAACCTCGTCACGTTGTACGAGCTGATCGGCGACGGCGAGAACTGGTTCCTGACGATGGAGCTGCTCGACGGCGTCGACTTCCTGACGTACGTCCGCGAGCCCTGCCCCGACCGCTTCGGCCGCATCCGGGCCGCCATCCGCCGGCTGGCCGACGGCGTCGCGGCGCTGCACCAGGCGGGGAAGCTGCACCGGGACATCAAGCCTTCGAACGTCATCGTGACGCGCGACGGCCGCGTCGTCCTGCTGGACTTCGGCCTGGCCGCCGACCAGGACGACGAGGGCCGGCACCAGAGCAGCGACGACCGCATGGTCGGCACGGCCGCCTACATGGCGCCCGAGCAGGCCGCCGCCCTGCCGGTCTCGGCGGCGAGCGACTGGTACAGCGTCGGCGTCATGCTGTTCGAGGCGGTCGCCGGCCGGCTGCCGTTCACCGGCGGCGCGCTGATGATGCTGATGGACAAGCAGCGCATGGACCCGCCCGCGCCGGCGACGATCGCGGCCGACGTCCCCGACGACCTGAACGACCTCTGCGTCGACCTGCTGCGGCGTCGCCCCGAGGACCGCCCCCCGGCCGACGCGATCCTGAGGCGGCTGGGCGCGGCCGGCGAGGTCGCACAGCCGGGTCCGGGGCTGCGGGCGCGCGTCGTCTCGCCGCACCCGTCGTCGACCGGCCGGGGGGTCGTCCTGGTCGGCCGCGACCGCCATCGGGCCGCGCTCCAGGCCGCCCTGGACGACGTCCGGGCCGGCCGGCCGGTCGCCGTGTACCTGCACGGCAGCTCGGGCGCGGGCAAGACGGCGCTCCTGCAGAGCTTCCTGGACGAGCAGGCCGACGAGGAGGAGACGATCGTCCTGACGGGCCGCTGCTACGAGCGCGAGTCGGTGCCGTACAAGGCGTTCGACAGCCTCGTCGACGCGTTGGCGCGGCGACTCGGCCGCATGGGCGAGGTGGAGCTGGCGGCCGTCCTGCCCCGCGACGTGGGCTCGCTGGCCCGAGTCTTCCCCAGCCTCCGCCGCGTGGAGGCCGTCGCCCGCGACCCCCGGCGGGCCCGCGAGACGCCCGACCTGCAGGAGCTTCGCCGTCGCGCCTTCGCCGCGCTCCGCGAGCTGCTCGCCCGCCTGGGCGACCGCGGCACGCTGATCGTCGCCGTCGACGACCTGCAATGGGGGGACGCCGACAGCGCGGCGATGCTCGTCGAGGTGATGCGGCCCCCGGACGCCCCCGTCCTCCTGTTCGCGGCCACCTATCGCAGCGAGGACGAGGCCGCGAGCCCCCTGCTCCAGGCCCTGGCGAAGGCCGGGGCCCTGGGGGTCGGGGTCGACCCCGCCGCGGGCCTCGACGCCCGCTCGTTGCGCGTCGAGCCGCTCTCGCACGACGAGGCCCGGGCGCTGGCCGCGACGCTCCTGCACGGCGACGAGGCGGCCTCGGTCGCCCGCCGCGCCACCCTGGCCGAGACCGTGGCTCGCGAGTCGCAGGGGAACCCGTACTTCATCGCCGAGCTGGTGCGCCACGTCCACGCCGGGGCGCTGGAGCTGGACGCGACCGGGGGCGATGCGGAGGGGCGGCTCGTCCTGGACGACGTCCTCTGGTCGCGGATCCGGCGGCTGCCGGCCGAGGCGCGCGAAGTCCTGGAAGTCGTCGCGACCTCGGGCCGGCCGCTCCGGCTCGTCGACCTGAACGCCTGCCTGGACGATTCCGTCGACGAGCGCTCGGCGCTGGCGCTGCTGCGCGCCGGGAGGCTCGTCCGCGGGACCGGACGGGCCGAGACCGACGAGGTGGAAGCGTACCACGACCGCGTTCGCGAGACCGTCTCGGCACGCCTCGCGCCTGAGGTCGCACGCCAACGCCACGGCCGGCTGGCGACGGTGCTGGAGGCGTCGGGCCGGGCCGATCCCGAGGTCCTGGGCGTCCATTTCCTGGCGGCGGACGCGACGGAGAAGGCGGCCTCGTATTTCGCCGCGGCGGCCGACGAGGCGGCCGACGCCCTCGCCTTCGAACGCGCCGCGGGATTGTACCGCCGTGCGATCGAGATCGGCCGCGCCGCGCCCGATCGCCGCGGACGGCTGTTCGCGAGCCTCGGCGACGCCCTGGCGAACGCGGGCCGGGGCGTGGAGGCGGCCTCGGCCTACCTGACGGCTGCAACCGACGCCTCCCCCGACGAGGCGCTCGAGCGTCGACGCCGCGCGGCCATGCAGTTCCTCGTCAGCGGCCACATCGACGAGGGCCTGGAGACGCTCCACGACGTGCTCGCGCGCGTCGGCATGAGGCTCCCGAGCACGCCTCGGCGGGCGCTCGCGTCGCTGCTCTGGCGTCGCGCCCTCCTGCGGCTCCGCGGGCTGCACTTCCGCGAGGTCGACCCGTCGCGGGCGCCCCCCTCGGCCCTGACGCGGATCGACGTCTGCTGGTCGGCCGGCGTGGGCCTGAGCGTCGTCGACACGATCCGGGGGGCCGACTTCCAGGCCCGCGGCCTGCTGCTCTCGCTGGCGGCCGGCGAACCTTCGCGGATCGCCCGCGCGCTCGCCATGGAGGCGGCCCACGCGGCCTCGACGGGCGGCTCCAACCGCCGACGCACCGAGCGGCTGCTGGCCACGGCCGAGTCGCTCGCCCGCCGCGTCGAGCACCCCTACCCCCTGGGGATGGTGACGCTGGCGCGCGGCGTCTCGGCCTATCTCGAAGGCCGCTGGCGGCTCGCGCAGGCGCAATGCGACGAGGCCGAGGCCGTCTTCCGCGACCGCTGCACCGGGGTCGCCTGGGAGCGTAACACGGCCGACGCCTTCTCGCTCTGGGGCCTCAGCCACCAGGGCGAGACCGGCGAGCTGACCCGGCGCTGGCCGATCCTCCTGGCCCAGGCCGTCGACCGCGGCGACCTCTATGCGGCCATGAACCTGAGTTCGTACCTGATGTCGATCGTGCGGCTGGCCGCCGACGAGCCCGCCCGCGCCCGCGAGGAACTGGCCGCGACCAACGCCCGCTGGTCGCGTCGGGGCTATCACGTCCAGCACAACGACGCCCTGTGGGCCGCCGTCCAGATCGAGCTGTACGACGGCCGCGGCCCGGCCGCGTGGCGGCTCCTCGACGACGCCTGGCCCGCGCTCCGCCGCTCGCTGCTGCTGCGCGTCCAGTTCATCCGCACGTCCATGCGGTTCCTCCGCGCCCGCGCCGCCCTCGCCGCGGCGCTCGAACTCCGGGCGAAGGACGCGTCGGGCGCCTGTCGACTCCTCGCCGTCGCCGGCCGCGACGCCCGCGCGCTTGAACGTGAGAAGATGCCCTGCCCCGCCGCCTACTCCCGGATGATCCGGGCCTCGCTCGCCTCGTTCGCCGGCCGCGCCGACCTCGCCGCGCCCCTGTGGCGCGAGGCCGTCGCGGCCTTCGAATCCGTCGACATGAACCTCTGCGCCGCCGCCTCCCGCCGCCGCCTGGGCCAGTCCCTCGGCGGCGAGTCCGGCGACGTCGAAATCGCCGCGTCCGAGTCCTGGATGCGTCGCCAACTCATCCGAGAACCGGAGAAGGCCGCCGGCATGATCGCCCCGAGGCGAAATTGAACAAATCGCCTTTTCGCCTGGCCGCGCCTACAATTCCCCGGCTCGGTGCCATCGGAGCGGCGGCGGGCGGGAGGGATTTCGCGTGAAGTCTTTAGATGACGTCAAGCTCTCGGTCCTGGACCTCTGCCCGATCGTCGAGGGCGGGACGGCGGCCGACGCCTTCCGCGACGCGGTCGACCTGGCGCGGCATGCGGAGCGGCTGGGGTACGAGCGGTACTGGGTGGCCGAGCACCACAACATCCCGGGGGTGGCGAGCGCGGCGACCGCGGTGGTGATCGGGCACGTCGCGGGGGGGACGTCGCGGATCCGCGTCGGCGCGGGCGGGATCATGCTGCCCAACCACGCCCCGCTGGTGATCGCCGAGCAGTTCGGCACGCTGGCGTCGCTCTACCCGGGCCGGATCGACCTGGGGCTGGGCCGCGCCCCGGGCGGCGACCAGCGGACCGCGCGGGCGCTGCGACGCTACCAGGAAGAGGTCGACGCCTTCCCGCGCGACGTCCGCGAGGTGCAGAACTACTTCCGCCCCGCGGGCCCGGGCCGGTTCGTGCACGCGATCCCGGGCGAGGGCCTGGACGTGCCGATCTGGATCCTGGGCTCCAGCGACTTCGGCGCGCGGCTGGCGGCCGAGCTGGGCCTCCCCTACGCCTTCGCCTCGCACTTCGCCCCCGATCAGCTCTTCGATGCCCTGGCGATCTACCGCGAGAACTTCATCCCGTCCGAGGCCCTGGAGAAGCCGTACGCCATGATCGGCGTCAACGCCTTCCTCGCCGACACCGACGAGGCCGCCGTCCGGCTCTTCAGCTCGCATCAGCAGGCCATCCTCAACCTGGTGCGGGGCCGGCCGGGCCTGCTCCCGCCGCCGGTCGACGACGTCGAGGCGCTCTGGACACCGTTCGAACGGGCCCACGTCGACAAGATGACCCGCGTCTCCGTCGTCGGCTCGCCGGAGACCGTCCGGGGCCGCCTCCAGTCGCTGGTCAACGCCGTCAAGCCCGACGAGGTCGTCTTCTCCGGCCACATCTACGACCACGCCGCCCGGCTGCGATCTTATGATCTGCTGATGCAGGTCTGCCGGACGTCAGCCGCCGCAGAAGCCGCCTCCCTCCCGTCGTCGCGATAGGAGGCCGCATGTCGCCGGACCTCCTCGGATCGCTCGTGAACGGTGCCATCCCGTTCTTCGCCGGCCTGTATTGCTGGCTCCTGGGCACGCGGCGGATCGGCAAGGCCGCCGGCATGGACGTCGAGTACGACGCGTGGCACGAACGCTTCGGGAAGGCCTGTCGGCTCCTCGGCCCGCTCGCCATGATGTTCGGCGTCCTTACGGTCCTCGTCGAGCTGACGCGAGATCGGTGAGGCGCCGAGGGCTCACGCCAGGATCGCGTCGACGACCTTGCCGTGGACGTCGGTCAGGCGGAAGTCGCGGCCGGCGTGGCGGTAGGTGAGCTTGGTGTGGTCGAAGCCGAGGAGGTGCAGGATCGTGGCGTGGAGGTCGTGGACGTGGACGACGTCCTCGACGGCCTTGTAGCCGAAATCGTCGGTCGCGCCGTGGACGTGGCCCCGCTTGACGCCGCCGCCGGCGAGCCAGACCGAGAAGCCCCAGTGGTTGTGGTCGCGGCCCATGGCGGGCTTGCCGCCGACCAGTTCGACCGACGGCGTGCGGCCGAATTCGCCGCCGCAGAGCACCAGCGTGTCATCGAACAGCCCGCGCTGCTTGAGGTCGGTCAGCAGGGCCGCGATGCCCTGGTCGCACTGGCGGCCGAGCTCGCGGTGGGCGGCGGGCAGGCTGTCGTGGCTGTCCCAGGGCTGGACGTCGCCGTGGAAGAGCTGCACGAACCGCACCCCGCGCTCGATCAGCCGGCGGGCGATCAGGAGCTGCCGGTTCTGCACGCCCGGCCCGTACATGTCGCGGACGTGCTGCGGCTCCTGCGAGACGTCGAAGGCGTCGGTCGCCTCCATCTGCATGCGGTAGGCCAGCTCGAAGCTGGCGATGCGGGCGTCGAGCGCGTCGTCCTCGGCGCGGGCTTGCAGGTGGCGGCGGTTCATCTCGGCCAGAAGGTCGAGCTGCCGGCGCTGCTCGCGGTTGGAGACGTAGGCGTTGCGGATGTTCTCGATCAGGTCCTCGGCCTTCTCCTTGCGGGTGTCGATGTACGTCCCCTGGAAGACCCCGGGCAGGAACGCGGACCGCCAGTTGGAGACGTCGGCGACGGGGAGGCCGGGGCACATGGAGACGTAGCCGGGCAGGTTCTCGTTCTCCGAGCCCAGCCCGTAGGTCAGCCAGGCGCCCATGCTGGGGCGCGAGAGCCGCTCGTCGCCGCAATTCATCAGCCGCATCGACTGCTCGTGGTTGGGCGTATTCGCCTGCATCGAGCGGATCACGCAGAGGTCGTCGGCGTGCGCGGCGGTGCGATCGAAGATCTCGCTGACGTCGAGGCCGCTCTCGCCGTACTTGCGGAACTTGAACGGCGAGCCCATCGCCGCGCCGGTCTTGCGCTCGGTGGAGAGGTTCCCCTGGGGGAGCGGCTTGCCGTCGTACTTCGTCAGCAACGGCTTGGGGTCGAAGGTGTCGACCTGGCTGGGCCCGCCGTTCAGGTAGATGTGGATGATCCGCTTCGCCTTGGGCGCGAACTGCGGGGCCCGGGGCGCGAGCGGGTTGAGCGTCGCACCCGGAGTCCCCGCGCGGGCCGCCGCGGGGCCGCCGAGCAGACCCGCCTCGCCCAGGAGGGCGGCCAGGCCGAGCATGCCGAAGCCGGTCCCGGCCTGCTGGATCGCCTCGCGTCGGGAGATGGGGCGTCGGAAGTCGGCGTTCATGGCGTCCGCCTCGGGTCGGATGGATGGAGCGGAGTGAAAATCAGTCGACGAACATCAGCTCATTCGTGATGAGCAACACCTGCGCGAGCTGGGCGCGGGGGTCGAGCTTGGGCCCGCCGGGCTCGTCGGCCAGGCTCTTCAGGAACCGGCCGGCCATCTCGGCCTCGTCGTCGGCGGGCGCGCGGGCCAGGATCATCCGGTAGAGCGCCCGCACCGCCTCGGCCGGGGACGGGCCGGCGACCTCGGGACGCGCGGCGAGCGCCCTGGCCTGCTCGACGACCAGGGGGGCGTTCATGCCGAAGAGCGCCTGCTGGGGGACCGTCGTGAGCGGCCGGCGCTCGGCGGAGGCGTCGGGGCTGGCGAAGTCGAACGCCCGGAAGACGGCCGGCAGGCTCTGGCGGTCGACCAGCCCGTAGACGGTGCGGCGGGCGTTCCCGGGGTCGTTCGCCACGTCCACCGGCTTGCCGTGCATCGTCGGGTCGAGCCGGCCGGAGACGAACAGCAGGGTGTCGCGCATGGCCTCGAAGTCGAGCCGGCGGCGGCTGGCGCGCCAGTGCAGCCGGTTCTCCGGGTCGACCTTGCGGCAGTCGGGCCTGTCGACGCTCGCTTGCCGGTACGTCGACGACAGCACGATCAGGCGGTGGAGGTTCTTGAGGGACCATCCTCCCTCCAGGAACCGCGCGGTCAGGTCGTCGAGCAATTCGGGGTGCGAGGGGGGCGTGCTGCGCTCGCCGAAGTCGCTGGGGGTGGAGACGAGGGGCTCGCCGAAGTGGTGCATCCAGACGCGGTTGACGATCACGCGGCCGGTGAGCGGGTTCTTCGGGTCGGCGATCGCCTCCGCGAGGTCGAGCCGGCCCCCGCCCCGCGCGAAAGGCCGCGGCGCGTCGCCGGCCAGGATGCGGAGGAACCGCCGGGGGACGGCCTCTCCGGGCTGCGAGGCGTTGCCGCGGACGAAGACGCGGGGCGCGTAGGGCTCGTCGGAGTCGACCAGGACCATCGCCCGGGGCGTCGCGTCGGCCGCCTTGACCGTCGTGCGGTCGAGCGCGACGACCTTGCCGTAGAAGCCGTCCTTCTCGCTACGCGACATGTAGGATTGCGTCAGGGCCCGCGCGAAATAGGACGGGCCGTCGGGCCCGTACAGGACGTCGAGCACCTGGCGGCGGGCCTTGTCGGCCGGGTCGGGCGGGGCGGCCTTGGCCTCGTCGTAGACGCGGCGCAACAGGTCGGCGTAGGCCTTCGCGACGTCGGCCTTCGACCGGATCGGGGCGGCGCTCAGGGCCGAGTAGACCAGCGGGTTGAGCGTGTCGGGCTCGATCCCGGCGGGGCGGTCGGCCCACTTCGCCAGGACGGCGGGGGCCTCGGCGGCGAGCGCGGGATCGTCGCGCGTCATCAGGTCGGACCAGGGGCCGAAGACGGGGTCGGACGGGACGGCGCGCTGCTTGAGGAAGCGTCGCCAGCGGCTGGTGATCGGCGGGCGGAGGTCGTCGGGGGCGAGCGACATGAAGAAGACGGCCGTCTCCAACGGGTCGGGCGGCGTGGTCCCGGCGCGGTACAGGTAGTCGCCGCCGCGCTTGCGGGCTTCTTCCAGGAGCAGGGCGTACTGGTCGTCGAGGAACTTGCGGATCTCGGCCCGCTTGGCGGCGGCGTCGTCCTCGAACGCCTTGCGGTCCGGGGTCTTCGCGGGGTCGTCGATCAGGGGGAGTTCCAGCGGGGACTCGGCACCGGCGAAGACGCCGTAGAGCGAATAGTAGTCGGCGGTGGGGATCGGGTCGTACTTGTGGTCGTGGCAGCGGGCGCAGGCGACCGTCAGGCCGAGCAGGCCGCGGCTCACGACGTCGATCTTGTCGTCGATCTGGTCGTGCACGTTGTTGTCGAAGGCCCGGCCCAGCGTCAGGAAGCCCATCGCCGCGAGCCGCCAGGGCTCGTCCTTGGGCGCGACCGCGTCGGCCGCGAGCTGTTCGCGGATCATCCGATCGAAGGGTGCGTCCTCGTTGAACGACCGCACGACGTAGTCGCGATAGGTGTAGGCGTAGGGCCGGATGCGGTCGTCCCCGTACATGAGGACGCCGTCTTTCGAGTCGGCGTAGCGGGCGACGTCCAGCCAGTGCCGCCCCCATCGCTCGCCGTATCGCGGCGAGGCCAGCAGCCGATCGACGACCTTCGCGTAGGCGTCGTCCGATCGGTCGGCCTCGAACGCGGCGATCTCCTCGGCGGTCGGCGGCAGGCCGATCAGGTCGTAAGAGACCCGGCGCAGGAGCGTACGACGGTCGGCCGGCGGCGAAGGGGCCAGGCCGGCGTCCTCCAGCTTCGCCAGGATGAACGGGTCGATCGGTGAGTTCGGCCACGAAGCGTCGGCGACCTTCGGGGGCTCACGGCGGGCGACGGGCTGGTACGACCAGTGCTTGCGGGCCGCGACGAAGTCGATCCCTCGGGCCTTGGCCGCGGGCGCGGCGACCGCCTTCGGGAAGGTCGCCCCTCCGGCCACCCACTGCCGAAGCACGGTGATCTCGGCGTCGGGCAGCTTCTGCTTCGGCGGCATCTTGACCGCGTCGTCCTCGTAGCCGACGGCCTGGATCAGAAGGCTCGCCTCGGGCTTGCCCGGCTCGACCGCCGGCCCGAGGTCGCCCCCCTTCAGCAGCCCCTCGAGAGAGTCGACCGCGAGGCTCCCCTTCAGGCTCTCGGCCTGGGCCGAGTGGCAGCCGAAGCAGCGCTCGACGAGAATCGGACGGACCCTGGCCTCGAAGAACGCGTCCCGATCCGCGCCGGGCTCCTCGGTGCAGGATGCGGAAGGGGAGGCCGCCGCGAAGACGACGGCCAGCGCGCCCGCGACGATCCGCGATATCCGCCCGAGATGCAGCGTCGCCATCGGCGTCGTCCTCCCGCCCCCCCCTCGAAGTCTCCAACATTCTTTGTACAATTCGCGCATCCGGGGGTCCGGCTGTCAAGGCGTCGGCCTCGGGCCTCGTCGCCCGATGGTGTCGGCGGCGGCCGAATCGACGGCGGCTCGATCGTCAAGGAGGGGTGGTCGGGCCGGGCTCGCTTCCCGGGTCGAACCGGGCGATGCGGCCGCGCTCGCCGACGGCCCAGCCGGCGGACGAGGCGGCGAATCCGACGGCGTGGAAGCCGGCGTCGCCGAGCTTCGACCAGGATTCGCCGCCGTCGTCCGAGCGGTCGGCGCCGGTCGGGCCGACGGCGATCAGCGACGGCCCGGGCGTCCCGGGCCGGAAGGCGACGGCCGAGCGGTAGCCGGACGGCTCGGGGCCACTGGGGGCGATCCAGGTCCGGCCGCCGTCGTGGGTGAGGGCGATGAGCCGCCCCTTCGCGTCCGGCTCCTTGTAGTCGCCGCCGACGGCCGCGCCGTGCTCCGCATCCCGGAAGGCCAGCGAGAAGACTCCCGACGAGCCCTCGCCGGCGCGCAGGGGCGTCGCGTGGGCCGTCCAGGTCCGCCCTCGGTCGTCGCTCCGGAAGATCCGCCCGCCGCTGGTGCCGAACCAGGCGTGATCCCCCTTCACGGCCAGGCAGGTTCCGCTGGCCGCGAAGGCCCCCTCGCGCGGCAGGGCCGCGGGCATGGAATCTCCGGCGACGCGGGCCCAGGTGTCGCCGCCGTCGTCGGTCGCAAGGATGACGAACCGGCCGTCGACCGGATCCCCCAGCGCCAGCCCGTGCCGGGCGTCCGAGAACGCCAGGCCGTCGAGGAAGCCCTTCGGGTCGGCGTTGACATGCCGGAGCCTCCACGTTTCGCCGCCGTCGGTCGTCTTGAAGATCCGCGACTGATCGCCCTCGCCGATCGACAGGACCAGGGCCGTCCGGTCGTCGAACGCCTCGACGTCGCGGAAATCCCGTCCTCCCGAATTCGGCACGTTCCGCCCCCGCCAGGTCGCGCCGCGATCCGTGGTGAGCAGCACCGTCCCCCCCGTCCCGCTCGCCCAGGCGACCCGCCCATCCACGACGGCGACCCCCCGCAGGCGGGCCGTCGTCCCGGATGTCTGAAACGTCCATTGCGCCTCGACGGCCGGCCCGCTGCAGAGCGCCGCGATTATCAGAAACAGGCGTCTCATCCGGTGCCTCGAGTTTCGAGACGGCCGCGTCGGCCGTCGTGGTCCACGGTCCTGAAGGGTTCTCGATCCCGGGCGATTCTAACGTCTTGAGCGACAAGTCCCCACGGCGTAGAGACCAACCGTGATTCAAGGCTCTGGCCCCTGAGAAAAGGCACGGTCCGGGAAAGCTCATCCTGAACCATGAAAGCTCGAAATTTTGGGCTGTCAAAAACAAAGATTGGCGCGTTGGTGTTTTCGCTTTATGATCTGCTGCGTGGAACTCGTGAAAAACCGGAAAACATGATTTGGTCGATGCGGAGGACATATGGGTCTGCAGGAACGGGCGCGGCGGGGCGCTGGCTCGAGGCGCGGTTTCACGCTGATCGAGCTGCTGGTGGTGATCAGCATCATCGCGGTGCTGATCAGCCTGCTGTTGCCGGCGGTGCAGGCGGCGCGGTCGGCGGCGCGGCGGACGCAGTGCGTGAATAATCTCAAGCAGATCGGGCTGGGGCTGGCGAATTACGAGTCGGCGATCGGGGCGTTCCCGCCGGCTTACGTGGGGGATCCCCGGGCGGTCGGGACGGCCTACGGGGTGAGCTATCCGGACGGGAACCTCAACACGACGCCCGGGTTCGCCTGGGGGACGCTGATCCTGCCGTACATCGAGCAGGCGACGGTCTACGCGAGCTTCAACACGAACCTCCCCTGCTGGGCGGCCGACAACGCGACCGGGGCGACGGTGCGGCTCTCGGTCTTCCTGTGCCCGTCGGCGACGGGCGGGACGGAGCCGTTCGCGGTGCATAAGTACGACAACGGCAACTCGGGCTCGCCCAACGACGCCGGCGAGTTCACGCCTCGGATCCTGCTGTCGCGCAGCCATTACGTGACGAACGCGGGGATCAACCAGCCCTGGGGGCGGACGACGGCGTACTCGTACGACTTCGACGTCGCCGAACCGATCCCCGGGGCCCCGTCGCCGCACGAAATCGACGGCCCTTTCTACCGCAACTCGCGGACCCGCGCCGCGTCGGTGACGGACGGGCTGTCGAACACGGTCTTCCTGGGCGAGAAGGCGCCGATCCTCTGCGACGCGACGTGGGTGGGCGTGGTCCCGTTCGCCAGCACGCCCCCGCGTCGCGGCTGGCCGTCGGACCCGAACAGCGGCGGCAACCTCGTCGGCGCGCACTGCGGGCCCGACGTCCGCGACCATCCCCAGGTGATCATCCACGCACCGAACCACCCGTTCGGCCACACCGACGAGATGTACTCCGAGGACGGCGATGGCTCCAACGTCCTGATGGGCGACGGCTCCGTCCGCTGGGTCAAGGAGACCATCCACCCCCGGACCTGGGTCGCCCTCTCGACCCGCAACGGCGGCGAGGTCGTCTCCGGCGACTACTGATCGACCCGATAAGGAAAGCTCATTGATGAATATGACGAAGCGATTCCGCCGGGGGGCGGCCCTGCTCGCCCCGGCGATCCTCGCGGCGGCCCTCGGCTGCGGCGGGCCGCCCCAGATCGGCGCCGACGCCGAGGCTTTCAAGACGGTCGACGCCCTCTACACGGCGGTCTCCCTGCGCGAGCCCGCGCTCGTCGACCAGTGCCTGGCCGCCCTGAAGTCGCTCCGCGAGGCCGGCAAGCTCGACCCGGCCCCTTGCGACGCCCTGGAAGGCCTCGCCGCCGAGGCCAAGGGCGGCGGCTGGGAGTCCGCCCAGTCCCGCCTCGCCCGCTTCATGCGCGGCCAGAGCCGGGGGCGGTAGGCGGGGACTTCGACCGGCGGCCGGCTCATCGGGGCCCGGAGAAGGGTTCGACGTGGCAGTCGCCGTCTCGCCCGAAGTAGACGACCCTCCGGCCGCCCAGGAAGGCGGTGTAGCCGACCGTCCCCGCGGCCATGATCCGCCGCAGGAAGCCGGGATAGTCGACCTCGCGGCCCTGGGCGGCCGCGACGGCCGACCGGACCCCCTCGGCCGAGAACGTCCGCGGGACCGCCGGGGCGTCGGCTAGCGGCAGGGGCTCGACGTGGATCGCGCCGGCGGCTGCATAGTGCCGTAGCTCCATCCGCGCCAGGTCGGCGTCGTAGCGTTCCACGCCCGTCGCGAGCAGCCGCCCCACGACTTCGGGGAATGTGATGCGGCCGGCGAGGGCCTGTGTCAGGCAGTCGTGCAGGATCGTCGCGTCCATCGTTCGGCCTCGTTTCGTTTCGCGTCGGGCGCCTTCAATCCAGGGTCTTCCCAGGGAACTCGTCTCCCGCCTCGTGCTTCGCCAGGATCGACTTCAGGCTCGCGAGCAGCCGCCGGCGCTCGGGCTCGCCCACGACGCCGAAGAAGGCGTCGTCGTTTTCGTCGGCCTCTCTCGCGAGCACCGGCACGAGCGTCCGGCCGGCCTCGGTCAGCCGGATCGAGACGGCGCGACGATCCGTCGGGTCGGCCGCGCGGACGACGAGTCCTTTCTTCGCCAGTCGCTCCACCATCCGCGACATCGCCCCGCCGTCCACCCCGACCGTCGCCGCCAAGATCAGCAGCGAGGCGCCCTCGGCGTCGTACAGGCAACGGAGCACCACCCATTGCGCGACCGTCACCCCGCGCCTTTCCAGGCGGTCGGAGAAGCCGCGGGACACGCGATTCGACAGCCGCCTCAGCCAGTAGCCGAGGTGGTCCTCCAGTCCGCTCGGGCGTTCGCTCGTCATGCGGGAAATATAGATGCCCAGGCAATTGTTGTCAAGGCAATAAAACGCCGCGAAGGGGAAGTGATGAGGAGAGGGCCGGGTCCCTGGTTCGGGAGGTCGGGCGGCGCTATCATGGCGCTCGGGATCTTCGGGCCCAACTTTCCGGGAGGCGGGATCATGCGGACCGGGGCGATCGTCTTGATGCTGACGGCGTGGACGCTCGGGGCGGCGGCTCAGGAGGCTCGGCCTTCGAAGGGCATCCCCGATCGGCCGGACTTCTTTCCGATCGCGGTCTGGCTCCAGGACACGGCCAACGCGACCCGGTACCGGGACGTCGGCGTGAACCTGTACGTGGGGTTGTGGAAGGGGCCGACGGCCGCGCAGCTCGACGCGCTCGACGCGGCGGGGATCCGCCTGATCGCGGGCCAGAGCCCGGCCGCCCTGGCGTTCCGCGACCGGCCGACGATCGTCGGCTGGATGCACGACGACGAGCCCGACAACGCCCAGGCGCTCGAGAACGGCAAGGGCTACGGGCCCCCCGTCACGCCCGACGCAATCGTGGCGCGATACCGCGAAATGAAGCGCAACGACCCCGACCGCCCCGTCATGTTGAACCTGGGACAAGGGGTCGCGTGGGACGGCTGGTACGGGCGGGGGACCCGGACGAACCACCCCGAAGACTATCCCGAGTACGTCGAGGGGTGCGACGTGGCCTCGTTCGACATCTACCCCGCCTGCCATCGCGACGCCCCGGTCGCGGGCAAGCTCTGGTACGTCCCGCTCGGCGTCGAGCGGCTCAGGAAATGGGCCGGCGCGAAGAAGCCGGTCTGGTGCTGCATCGAGACCACGCGGATCGACAACGAGGCCCGCAAGGCGACCCCGGCCGAGATCCGCTCCGAGGTCTGGATGGCCCTGATCCGGGGTGCGAAGGGGCTGGTCTACTTCGCCCACCAGTTCAAGCCGACGTTCATCGAGGCCGGCTTGCTCGCCGACGAGGCCGTCGCGCGCGAGGTCGCCGCGACCAACCGACGCATCCACGAGCTGGCGCCGGTGCTCAACAGCCCCGACGTGCCCGACGGCGTGCAGGTCGTCGCGTCGGACCCGAAGGTCCCGATCGCATCCGTCGTCAAGCGTCACGGCGACGCCGTCTACGTCTTCGCCGCCTCGCTGAGCGACGGCGGGACCGACGTCCGATTCCGCCTGCCGGACCGGGCCGACGCCCAGGTCGAGGTCCTCGACGAGTCGCGGTCGCTCGAAGCCCCCGCCGGCGCGTGGCCCGACCGCTTCACCGGGTATCAGGTCCACCTGTACCGGATCCGCCCGCGAGGCTGAGCGGATCGCGCGACCTCAGCGCGTCGCCTTGGCGCGCGGCGGGGCCTCCGCCGAGCCTTCCGCCCGCGCCGGCTTGCCCAGCATGAAGCGGTTGCAGCCGCTGAGGCCCGACACCCTGAGACTGTACGGCTGCAGGTCCTCGTCGATGCATAGCCCCAGCGTCAGGTTCTCGACCTTCGCCTCGGGCTCGATCTGCCACCATTTGCAGGCCTTGCAAAGGCCCCAATCCGACTCATGGTCGTGACCGTTCGAATGCGAGTTGGAAGCAGTCATGAGGACATCTCCATTCCCTTCGACTCGGGCGGGATCGACCTTCACGCGGGTGGATCTCGACCCGTCCCCTACTGCAACCGACGGGCCGAAAACCCCTCGATCGGGCGCGAAATCCCGCGACGAGGCGGCGGAATCGGTCTTGGCCGTCGGGAGCCTCAGGTCAGCTCGGCGATCGGCTCGCCGTGGGGGAGGAGGGCGATGGGTCGGCCGGAGACGTCCTGATAGGTCTGGGCGTGGTCGATGCCGAGGTGGCGGTACCAGGTCGCGAGCAGGTCGTTGGGGGTGAACCGCCGCTCCCTGGGCTCTTCGCCCCGGGAGGTGGTCGAGCCGATCACCTGGCCCATGGGCATCCCCCCGCCGGACATGAGGACGGACATGGCCCGTCCCCAGTGCTCGCGACCGGGTCGGCCCTGGTGGTTCGAGAGCTTGGGCGTCCGTCCCATCTCTCCCATGACGACGATCAGGGTCTCGCGGTCCAGGCCCCGCGCGTGGACGTCCTCGATCAGGGCGGAGACGGCCCGGTCGAGGACGGGGAGGCGGATCTCCATCTGTTCGAAGATGTTCCAGACGCTCGCGTGGTCGTCCCAGGAGAACGCCTTCTGGCCCGGGACGCAGGGGAAGTCGATCGTCACCAGCCGCACGCCCGCCTCGACCAGACGGCGCGCCAGCAGGCAGCGCTGGCCCACGACGTTGCGGCCGTAGCGGTCGCGGAGCACGTCGGGCTCGCCCGACAGGTCGAAGGCGTTTCGCGCGGCGCCGGAGGTCAGGACGTCGAGGGCCCGCCGCTGGAAGTCGTCGAACGAGCGCGTGACGGGCGTGGCCTCCATCGCCCGCCGCGCGGCGTCGAACCCGGCGAGCAGCCGGCCGCGGCCGCCCAGGCTCGCACGTCGCGCCTCGTCGAGCACCAGCTCCGGGACCATGAACTCGGGCTTGTTCGGGTCGGCCGCGACCTTGAACGGCCCATACGATCGGCCCAGGCCCCCCCCGCCCTCGTACGGCAGGTCGGGCATGGCGACCCACTTCGGCAGCCCCGCGGCCTCCGGCAGCAGCCGGTTCGCGGCGTGGAAGACGTAGGGGTGTTTGGGCGTGAACGGCGGCGTCTCGACGACGTCGCCTTCATACCCGGTCAGGACCGTGTGCGTGCTGTTGGCGTGGCCCGGGCTGTCGTGGGAGACGGAACGGACGATCGCCAGCTTGTCGGCGATCGCCGCCAGCCTCGGCAGCTTCTCGCAGATCTCGAGCCCCGGAACGCTGGTGGGGATCGGCCGGAAGAGGCCGCGATACGCCTCGGGGGCGTCGGGCTTGAGGTCGAACGTCTCCATGTGGCTCGGCCCTCCCCAGAGCCAGACCACGATCATGGACGGCCCCCCCGTCCCGCCCCCCGGCGCGGCCCTCGCCGCCTGGAGCCGCAAGAGGTCCGAGATCCCCAGCGCCGAGAACCCGGTCAGCGAGGCCCGCAGGAAGGCCCGTCTGGGCGTCGCTCCGGTGCACGGTCGAGCTTCGGACACCGCGTCGTCCTCGTCGTGTTCGATGGGTGCGCCCGTCGGCCACCTCGCCCTCCCGGGCCGGCCGGGGCCATCCTAACATGTCCCGCAATTGTTGGACAATCGCCCCCCACTTCAAGCCGGGTCCCCGAACGAGGCCGAGCCCGCGAAGCCCGAGCCGCGTCGCGACCGAAGGACGACGAGGCGACTCGCCCGAACCCCTGACGGAAAGCCGGATTGCTTGGAGGCGCGGCGAGCGTTACATTGGGTTCCTCAGGCCCTTGGAGAGGTGACCGAGAGGCCGAAGGTGCGGCACTGGAAATGCCGTGTACGGTAACACGTACCGAGGGTTCGAATCCCTCCCTCTCCGCTTGCACGAGATACAACGGCCCGGACTTGCGTCGGCCAGACGGCGACGCGATCCGGGCTGCTTCGTTGGCTGAGTCGTCCTGGCGCATGATGTGGCGAAGGATCCGCGGGCGGCGAGGCCCGGCCGCATGCGGCTGCGTCGGCGAAATGGGCCGGAGGCGGCCGGATCGGGCGATGCGACGCCGCATGCGGGTCGGCTCGGCCGGAGGCCTGCTCCGCGCGCCGGCGCCGCTTTCGGGAGGTTCAGCCGGGCGAACTCGCCCGTCGGGGCGGGATCGCCGTGGCGTGGGCTCGGGCGGTCTCGTCTCCCCCGCGACCGGGGCGCGCCGCGAAATGCTCGCCGGCCGCCCCTCGCTGGGCCCGAGAGGCGGCGGCTTGAGCCGTTCGGGCTGATATGAGATCATCATGACGGCCGTCGGTCGACGGATTCCCCCCTCTGCTTGCAAGCCTCCCCCGGTCGCCAGGCATGGTCCCGTGCCTGGTCGGGTCGAAACAGTCCCGGGCCGCGGATCATCGCCGGAATTGAAGACCACGACGATCTCGATCGACCAGGTCATCGACCGGATCCCCGCCTGGTCGGGCCGATCCCCCGCCGTGACGCCGCTCGTCGGGGGGCTGACGAACCGGGCCTACCGCGTGGCCGTGGGCGACGAGGCGTTCGTCGTGCGCATCCCGGGCGTGGGGACCGAATGGCTCGCGATCGATCGCGGCAACGAGCTGCACAACTCCCGGGCCGCGGCCGAGGCGGGGGTCGGCCCGCGGGTCGTCCACCACTTCCGCGACGTGGACGTTTTGGTCCTCGAATTCATCCCCGCCGAGACCATGACCCTGGCTTCGATGCGACGCCCGGGGATGCCGGTCAGGCTCGCCCACGTCCTCAAGCGGCTCCACGCGGGGCCTCGCTTCCTGCACGATTTCGACATGTTCGCGCTGACCCGGCGCTACCTTAGGATCGCGCAGGAGCTGGAGATCCCCATCCCCGACGACTACGTCCGCTACATGCCCGAGGTCGAGCGGATCGAGGCTGCTTTCGCCCGGCGGCCCGTCGCCACGGTCCCCTGCCACAACGACCTGCTGGCGGGGAACATCCTGGACGACGGCCGCCGGCTCCGGCTGATCGACTTCGAATACAGCGGCAACAACGACCCGGCGTTCGAGCTGGGGAACGCGTGCCAGGAGCTGGAATACGACGAGCCGCGCGTCGAGGAGACGTGCGCCGCGTATTTCGGCGAAGCCTATCCGGACAAGCTCGCCCGGATGAAGCTCAACATCCTCATGTCGAACGTCGGCTGGACGCTCTGGGCCGCGATCCAGTGGAAGGTCTCCACGATCGACTTCGACTTCTGGAGCTGGGTCGACCAACGCTGGGGACGAGCCCGGGCCGCCCTCGAATCGCCCGAGTACCGGCAGTGGCTCGACGTGCTCGAAGGCTCCGGGCCGCGTCCTCGATCCGGCTGACGTTCCTCCGCCCCCCGATCAGCCCCTCCCCTACCCTACTCCGCAGCATCCTCCCCTCGTGGGACCCGAGACGGCCTAGCGCAGGAAGCCTCGCGACTTCATCAGCTCGACGATCCGGGCGACGCTCTCGTCGACGCCGATCTGGTCGGTCTGGAGCACGAGGTCGGGCGACTTCGGTTCCTCGAACGCGGCCGTCACGCCGGGCATCTGGGCGATCTTGCCCTCGTCGGCCAGGCGGTAGGCGCCGCTCTGGTCGCGCGCCCGCAGGACGTCCATCGGCGCCGTGCAGTAGACCTCCAGGACGCGGTCGGCGCCGATCAGCTGCTTCGCCTTCTCGCGCACGGCCTCGTGGGGCGCGACGAACGCGGCGACGGTGATCACGCCGGCGTCGTTCATCAGCTTCGCCACCTCGGCCGACCGCCGCAGGTTCTCGGAGCGGTCGTCGGCGGTGAAGCCCAGGTCGCGGTTCAGGCCCTGTCGCATGTTCTGGCCGTAGAGCACCGTCACCAGCCGGCCCTCGTCCCACAGCCGGCGTTCCAGGCCGAAGGCGATCCGGCTCTTGCCGCTGCCGGTCAGGCCGACCAGCAAGACGGTCGCCGGCACCTGGCCGTATCGCTGTTCGCGCTCGGCCGGCGCGACCAGGCTCTCGCGCTGCTTGAGGCGCTCCGCCGGCTCGGTGCCCCACGCGTCGCCGGGGGCGCGGCCGCCGCCGGCTTCCAGGATCATGCCGGCGCCGACCGTGTTGTTGGTCAGCCGGTCGATCAGGATGAACGCCCCGGTCGCGGCGTTGGCGCGGTACGGGTCGTACGCCAGCGCCTGCGTCAGGCTGAGCTGCACGTGCCCGACCTCGTTCAGCTCCAGCCGCGAGATGGCGCGGTGCTCCAGGGTGTTGACGTCGACGCCGTAGCGGAACGCCGCGACCTCGGCCGCCACCTGCCGCGTGGTGTGCTTCAGCGTGTACGACCGGCCGGGGACGAACGGCTGCTCGGCCATCCACACCACCATCGCCTCGATCTCGCTGCTGACGTGCGGCGGGCCGTCGGGCCGCACCAGCATGTCGCCGCGGCTGACGTCCACCTCGTCGGCCAGCGTGACCGTCACCGCCTGGGGGGCGAACGCCTCTTCCAGGTCGCCATCGTAGGTCACGATCGACTTCACCCGGCTGCGCTTGCCCGACGGCAGCACCATCACCTCGTCGCCCCGGCGCAGGATGCCGGACGCCACGGTGCCGGCGAAGCCGCGGAAGTCGAGGTTGGGGCGGATGACGTATTGCACCGGGAACCGCAGGTCGGTCAGGTTGCGATCGCTGGCGATGTGCACCGTCTCCAGGTGGTCCAGCAGCGGCGGGCCGGTGTACCACGGCATGGCGTCGCTCTTGGACGCGACGTTGTCGCCCTTGAGCGCCGACATCGGGATAAAGGTGACGTCGCGCAGGTCGAGCTTGGCGACGAAGCCGGTGTAGTCGTCCTTGATCCGCTCGAAGACGTCTCGCGAGTGGCCGACGAGGTCCATCTTGTTGACGGCGACGACGACGTGCCGGATGCCCAAAAGCGATACGATGAACGAGTGCCGGCGGGTCTGGGTCATCACGCCGTGGCGGGCGTCGATGAGGATGACGGCCAGCTGGCACGTCGACGCCCCGGTGGCCATGTTGCGCGTGTACTGCTCGTGGCCGGGCGTGTCGGCGATGATGAACTTGCGGCGGTCGGTCGAGAAGTAGCGGTACGCGACGTCGATGGTGATGCCCTGCTCGCGCTCGGCCTTCAGGCCGTCGGTCAGCAGGGCGAGGTCGATCTCGCCGGCCCCGGTGGTGCCGACCTTCTCGCTGTCGCGCTTGACCGCGGCGAGCTGGTCCTCGTAGATCATCTTGGTGTCGTGCAGCAGCCGGCCGATGAGCGTGCTCTTGCCGTCGTCGACGCTGCCGCAGGTGAGGAGGCGCAGCAGTTCCTTCTTCTGGTGGCGGGCGAGGTAGGCGTGGATGTCTTCCTGGCTCAGGTCAACGGCTTGCATCTCAGAAATACCCCTCGCGCTTCTTCTGCTCCATCGACCCCGTCTCGTCGTGGTCGATCATCCGGCCCTGGCGTTCGGAGTTCTTCGCCAGCAGCATCTCCTCGATGATCTCCGGCAGGGTCGTCGCGTCGCTCTCGATCGCCCCGGTGAGCGGGTAGCAGCCGAGCGTGCGGAACCGCACCCGCTTCATCATCGGCTCTTCGCCGGGCCGCAGCGGCATCCGCTCGTCGTCCACCATGATGAGCGTGCCGTCGCGCTCGACGACCGGGCGGACGTCGGCGAAGTAGAGCGGCACGATGGGGATGCCTTCCAGGTGGATGTACTGCCAGACGTCCAGCTCGGTCCAGTTGCTCAGCGGGAAGGCGCGGATGCTCTCGCCCTTGTTCACCTTGCTGTTGAACAGGTTCCACAGCTCCGGCCGCTGGTTCTTGGGGTCCCACTGGTGGAGGCGGTCGCGGAAGCTGTAGACGCGCTCCTTGGCCCGGCTCTTCTCCTCGTCGCGGCGGGCGCCGCCGAACGCCGCGTCGAACTGGTAGTGGTTGAGCGCCTGCTTGAGCGCCGCCGTCTTCATGACGTCGGTGTGCTTCTTCGAGCCGTGGTCGAACGGGTTGATGTTCTGGGCCCGCCCTTCCGGGTTGATCCAGACCTTCAGGTCGAGGCCCTGCTCGCGACAGAATCGATCGCGGAACTCGATCATCGCCCGGAACTTCCAGGTCGTGTCGACGTGCAGCAGCGGAAAGGGCGGCCGGCCGGGATGGAAGGCCTTCTGCGCCAGCCGCAGCATGACGGCCGAGTCCTTGCCGATGGAGTAGAGCATCACCGGCCGCTCGAACTCGGCGGCGACCTCGCGGATGATGTGGATGCTCTCCGCCTCGAGCACCTTCAAATGGGTCAGGTTGTAACTGCTGCTGCTGATCATCCGTCCTCCTGATTCGACCTCGGTCAGTCGATTATAGGAGATCGACTTCGCTCCCGGGTAGGGGGGCGACTCGTCCGGGGCGGCTCGCGATCTCGGGGGGCCGGCGGCGATTCAGGGGGCGGCCGGGGCGTGCCGGGGCTCCACGAAGGTCAGGCCCGTCCGGGCCTCGACGTCGCGGGAGATCCGGTCGAGGTCGCCGGGCATGGGGGCGGGCGGGGCCTTCCAGAGCCAGGCCCGGCCGTCGCGCGTGCCGGTGGCGACGCTCCGGCCGTCGGGGTGGAAGGCGACGCAGAGCACGGCGTCGGCGTGGTGGAGGGGCGGGCCGAGCTGGCGGCCGGAGTCGACGTCCCAGAACCGGGCGGTGGCGTCGTGGCTCGCGGTCAGGAGGGTCCGGCCGTCGGGGCTGAAGGCGACGGCGGCGACCTCGCCCGCGTTGCCCCGGACGTCGCACAGCATGGCGCCGCTGGCGCGGTCCCAGAGCCGCACGGTGCCGGCGTGGCAGCCGGTCGCGATCCGCGAGGTCCAGGGGTCGAAGGCCACGGCCGTGATCGGGTAGGCGTGGTACGGCTGGGCCTCGGCCGGGATCTCGACGTCGCGCGCCACGTCCCACAGCCGCGCCTTGCCGTCGCGGCAGCCCAGCAGGACGGCCCGGCCGTCGGGGCTGAAGGCGGCCTGATGGACGGCGACCCCGAGCGTCCGGAAGATCGGCCGTGGCGTCGCGGTCGCGTCGACCTCCCGGATCGAGGCGGTCCCGGGCCGGGGGCCCCAGGCCAGGAGCCGCCGGGAATCGGGGCTGAAGGCGAGGCCCGACGTCGGCTGCGGCGCCCCCGGCGACTCGCGGAGGACCGCGCCCGTCTCGGCGTCGAGGAGCACGATCCGGGCCGCGTCCCCCTCGCCGGGCGGCCTCGCGGCGACCATGGCGATCAGGCGGCCGTCCGGGCTGATCGTGGCGACCCCGGTAGCGCCCTGACGCCCGCCGCCCGCGGCCTTGCGCTTGCAGGCCCGGCCGACGAGCCTCGGGCGGCCTCCCCCGCCCGCGAGGTCGAGGTCCCACCACGCGAGGCCGCGGTCGCCGACCGCCAGGAGCTGCGTCCCGTCGCGGCTGAAGGCCACCGTCCGGACCGGCCCCGATGCGCGGAGCGGGGGCGTCGCGGGGCCGGATCGCGGCACCTCCCAGATCCGGATCGCGCCGTCGTCGAGGCCCACGGCCAGGGCCAGGCCGTCGGGCCGGAAGGCCAGGCTCGTCACCGCCTCGGCGAGCTTGAACGCGGGCCCCTGATGGAGCAGCGTGGTCGAATCCCAGAGCCGCACCGTGCCCCCCTCGGAGCCGGTGGCGAACCGCTCGCCGTCGGAGGAGACCGCCAGGCAGGTCACCGCCGAATCCTCGGGCGCGAGGTCGGAGACCCGCGCCGAGGCGGGCTCCCAGGCCAGCACGCGGCCGTCCTCCGTGGCCGCCAGCACGCGGCGGCCGTCGCCGATGAAGGCGACCCGGCGCGCCGGCGAGCCGAGGGTCAGGTCCGGGCCGACCGCCTCGCCCGCGGCCGTCTCGCGCCGGACGACCAGGCCCTCGGCGACGACCCGCAGCCGGCCGTCGGGGCTGACGGCGACCGTCGCGTCGGAGTCGGGGCCGGCGAGGGACGACGGCCGTTCCGGACCGCACCGGCCTTCGGCGTCCCAGCATCGGGTCGTCCCGTCCCCGCCGCGGGCGACGAGGGAACGGCCGTCGCGCCCGAAGGCCAGGCCCAGGGCCGGCGCCGGGACCTGGAGCCGGGTCGGCAGGGGCCCGATTCGCGCCGACCAGTCGGCCAGGTTGATGCGGGCGGCGCGGTCGAGCGACCGGTCGCGGGCGTCGGCCGCGAGTTCCAGGCTGCGCGTCAGCCAGAGCAGCCCCCGGCCGATCTCGCCCTGCTCGCAGAGGGCCCGGCCGTGGTCCATGGCGAGCTGGGCCTGCCCCCGCGCGGCCTCGCGGCGCGCCGCCGACTCGGCGACGGCCCGGCCTTCCGCGCGTCGCCACTGCCAGGCGACCGAAACGAGCCCGAGGGCCGCGGTGGCGAGGAGCGCGGCCGATAGCGCGGCCACGGCGGGGCGGCGACGGGTCCACTTGCACGCCCGCTCCACGGGGCCGGTCGGCCGCGCCAGGATCGGCAGGCCGGCGAGGAACCGATGCAGGTCGTCGGCCAGGGCCTCGGCGCCGGGGTAGCGGCGCCAGGGGTCCTTGTGCAGGCATTTCAGGCAGATCGTCTCCAGGTCGCGGGGCACGTCGGGCTGCATCCGGCGGGGCGGGACCGGCTCCTGGCGCCGCGCCAGCTCGAGCGTCTGCAGGACCGTCGCCGCGAGGAAAGGGGGGCGGCCCGCCAGCAGCTCGTAGAGGATCGCCCCCAGGCTGTAGACGTCGGCCGTCGCCCCGACCGCCTCGCCGCCGGCCCGGGCCTGCTCGGGGGCCACGTAGGCGGGGGTGCCGACGAACCGGCCGTGCTCGGTCAGGAACGGGCCGGAGGCGAGCGACTTGGCCAGGCCGAAGTCGCCGACCTTGGGCTCGCCGTCGGTCGTCAGCAGGATGTTCGCCGGCTTCAGGTCGCGGTGGATGATCCCGAGGCGGTGGATCTCGGCGACGGCCCGCGCCACCGTCTCGATCAGCGCCGCCGCCGCGCGGCCGGGCCACGGCGCGCCGTCGCGGGCGTCGGCGAGGTTGCCGCCGGGGAGGTGCTCCAGCTCGAGGAAGGGCCGCCCGGCCGCCTCGCCGACGCTGTAGATCTGCACGACGTGGGGATGCCGCAGCCGGGCGACCGACTCGGCCTCGGCCCGCAGCCTCGCCGAGGCCGTCGCGTCGCCGCCGCCGGCGAGGAAGGTCTTGATCGCGCACGGGCGATTGAGCGAGACGTTGCGGGCGAGGTAGACGATCCCCGTCGCGCCCCGGCCCAGCTCGCCGAGCACCTCGAACCCCGCCCATCGGAGCGCCGCCCGCAGGTCCGGGTCGAGGCCGGTCGGGGTCGACTCCGCGGCCGAGTTCGGCCGCGAGTTCGCGTCGTGGGTGGAGGGGCTTTCGGCGAAATAAGCCGTCGTCCGGTGGGCGTCCGATCGTAAGTCGCGATGCTTCAAGGTGCTTCCTCCCCGCCGCGCAAGCTCGGAATCCCGCCCTGAGTGCATCAGGCCACGGGTGTAGACGATCTCCTTCCCTGGAGGGACGGGGAGGCTTCCCCCGATTCTAGACCTGCGCCGGCGGCCTGCTCGAAGACGCGCGACGCCTCCTCTCGGCGGATCTTGCGGGTCGGCGGACGCCGCGCGGCCGCCTGCGCCGTGGGGAGGCGGCCTCCCTGCAAGAGCCGCCGCGACCGCCCGACGCGGTGGGCGGTCGCGTCTTGTTGCGGCGGCGCTCCCGCGGCCTTTACCGGCGCGTCAGGCATTATAGGCGCGAGGGCCCGTCCTCCAGGGGCAGGGCCGTGGGCGAGCCTCGCCCTTCGGCCCCCGCGAGCGTCCGGAAGGTGATGGGGGCCGCCGTCGGCGGCCCGAAGCGGCGACGCGGCCGGCGGCGTCGAAGATCGCCGCGACATCGAACGGCGGCCCGATCGACGCGGCCGTAAAACGACCGCGAGGCGCGTCAATCCCGGAGTCGGATCGACGCGCCTGCGGATCTGGATCGGAAGCGGGCCGCCGCCCGGTCAGTCCTTCGTGACGGCCTTGCGGGTGGTCGACTCGGCCTTCTTGGACTCGGCCTTGGGCTCGTCGTCGGAGCCGGACTCGGCCTTGCGGCGCTCGGCGGCCTCCTTGCGACGCTCGGCGGAGGCCTTGCGGGCCTCGGCGAGGGCCTTCTTCTGGGGGGCGGTCAGGATGCTCTCGCACTCGCTCGTCTGGCGGTCGCGGAGCGCGTCGGCCTTCTTCTCCAGGTCCTGGATCTGGGGCTGATACTTGGCCGCGACGGCGTAGAGCGCCTCTTTCTGCTCGTCGGTCAGGCCCAGGCCGGCGAAGTGCATCGGGACGCGGTGGGTGGCGTCCGGGGGGGCCTGGCGGCCGGACTTGGACTTGGGCTCGTCCGGCTCCTCCTCGGGGACGGCCTTGGCCGCGGCGCCCTTCTTGGCCTCGGCCTTAGCCTCGGCCTTCTTGGTCGTCTTCGCCTTGGCCGGGGCCGCCTCCTGGGCGCTGATGGCGGTGGTCAGGCCCGACAGGGCGAACGTCATGAGCGCCGCGCCGGCGGCCGCGGCCGCCGATTTCCGAACCAGGCTCGTCATGGGAAAGGACCTCTCCAGGAACAAGGATCAGGCCGGGCGTCAAGCCCGAACCTTTGCTCAAGGCTAGTTCATGGATGGAGGTCGTCGCAATCCCGCACCCCGTAAAGTGGGGGGATTGCGGCGAAATAGCGACAAGGCACGAGATTCGCTACGGTCCAGGGCGAGCGCCGGGGTGGAAAGGGAAGGGTCGCCGCCAAGATCCGAGGCCCGCGCGACGAAGAGCTACCGGGCCCGGATTCCGGGTCTGGTGCGGGCCGACGCGACGACGCCGCGGGCCGGGGGCTGAGGCTTTACCCTGCCCTGGCCGGGCGTTACGATCTTCGCTGGCCGGCCCCGGGCCCCCACCTTCTCCGCCGGACGTCCGGCGGCGCACGCCCCCGGACGAGGTCCGGGCCGGCGACCACGTGACCTTGCCGCTTGGAGTGTTTACGTCATGTCCACCGACGCGAAGAGCCCCGAACCCCCCCCCTCCACGGTGACGGTGCCGCGGAGCCGCGAGAAGGGGATCAAGATTTTCATGTGGCCCAAGGTCATCTACATCTTCCCGTCGGCCCTCGTGGCCCTGATCTGCGCGATGGGGATGTACTGGCTGCCCCACAAGGCCTACGACGCCACCGTGCCGCCCGAGCCGGTCCTGATCGACGCCAAGTCCGTCGACCCCAACGCCCCCGCGCCGGTCCAGAATGCGCCCGGGGCGCCGATGACCCGGCGCGAGCGGTTCAACACCCCGCAGAACCTGCTGGGGCTGCTCTTCCTGGTCGTGCTGGCGTTCAACCTCGTGGTGATGGGGCTGGACTTCCCGCGTTTCGAGCTGATCGGGATCATCCTGGCCGTGCTCTTCGGGATCTTCTTCGTCCTCTGGCTGGGCGCGTACTTCGACCTCGACCTGATGAGGCCGATCAACCAGGTGCTGGCCTCGGTCTACACCTTCGCCAACGCCGGCTTCTACCTGATGTACGCCCTGGCCGTGCTGGCGGTGCTGGTCATCGTCTACATCACCCGCTGGCTGGACTACTGGGAGATCCTGCCCAACGAGATCCTCCACCACCACGGCCCGCTCAGCGACCTGGAGCGGTTCCCGACCATGAACCTGAAGTTCGACAAGGAGATCCCCGACGTCCTCGAATACCTGATGCTCGGCGCGGGGCGGTTGGTGCTCCGCGTGCCCAACGTCGACCGGGCGATCATCCTCGAGAACGTGCTGTTCATCGGGACCAAGGAAGAGGCCCTGAAGCGGCTGATGAGCCGGCTCGACGTCCGGATCACCACCGACAAGGACGACCCCCTGGTCTGAGGTCGGACCTCTCGCCCTGACGCGACCCCTCCCCGGCCGGCCTCGATCAGTCGGCCCGGGGGGCCCGCGCCGGGGCCGCCGGCAGGTGCGGCCGCCAGAGCGAGTCGACCGCGACCGCGGCGGTCGCGGCCGGTGCCGGTGCCGGGACGGGCGCGACCTCGCCGTCGAGGAGTTCGCGGAGGATCGGGCCGTTGAGGGCCTCCTCGATGTCGCGGAGCCGGCGGGCGACGAACGCCCCGTCGAGCACGCGGTGGTCGTAGATCAGCTTGACCATGACCCGCCCCTGCACCGGGTCGATCGGCCCGAAGGTCAGGGTCGTGGTCAGGGGCGAGATGGGGTGGATCTGCTCGGCCCCCAGGGCCCCGTAGGTGCTCAGGCCGAACGTGCCGAACCGCTTGCAGCGCTTGAAGCCCGAGATGTTCAGCGTGCTCCACCACAGGAACCGCCGCACCGGCCGGGGCACGCGGCTGAACCGCAGGGCCTGGCGGAAGAAGCCGACCTCCTCGAGGGGCAGGTTCTTGTACTGCAGCAGGGCCTCCTGGAGCTGCGCCAGCGTCTGCCGCTCGGGCGCCCGGAAGAGGCCGACGAAGACGCCGTCCTCGCCCAGGTACTGGCGCTCGATCGCCAGCGCGCAGTTCATCCAGGGATGCTCATAGATGCGCGGCCAGGGGAATTCCAGGTACGACCGCCGCAGCGGCGAGTGCTCGGCGCCGACCAGGGCGTAGGCCTTCATGAACAGGCACGACCACGACGGCCGCAGCGGGTGCCGGGTCCGCGGACCCGCCAGCGCCGAGACGTCGAAGGCCCGGCTCACCGGCGCCGAGGGGATCTTGTGGGCGAAGTGGACCAGGTCGCCGATGAACCCCCGGGGGCCGGTCGGCGAGAGGTATCGTCCCTTCGGCTCGTGCATCCATGCACCTCGCTCAAGACGACCAATGGGGGTGGACTGCTGACGGGAAGTCCCCGGCGAGCGGCTCGCCCGGCCCCCCGGCGGCGTCGGCTGCCGACGACCGCGATTCGAGGTCCGGAGGCTACACCAAACGCCCCCGGCTGGGAAGGCGAACGGGCCACAATGCGGCCTCGTCGTCCCGGGCCCCCACCGGCTCCCACGCACCCTTCCCGTTCCCGCCAAAATCCTTACATCGTCATCCCCACCCCGCCCCATCCAGCCTCGATCGCCCACCCACGCCGGAATCGGCTTCGTCCCGGCTTCGTTTCTGCTCGCTTCTCCGTTGGTCGAGCGGTCGCAAGTTTAATTCAGTCAACAGGATATGGCGGTTTTCCGGACTCCCGAAATCGGCTCCGTTCGTCGCGCTTCGGGCCCGTTTTTCGGCACCCGCGGCCCTGGCTTCGATTCGGCTTCGTCCTTGCTCAATTTTGAGCAGGAATTGTGGACGTAAGAATAACCAAGGTATGAATTTGCGGATCGGAAAACGCGCTCGGAAATCGGCTTCGTTCGTCTGATTTCGATGATCATTTCCGAGCCCTCTCCTCTGTCTCATCCCTCACTGCCGTTCATCCCGATCCGCGAGAAACCCAGCGCCCTCATTAAGTGAAGATAGGCGTGTTTGGGAGATAGGGACGACCTGGTGGAGAAAAGTCACGCAGCCCCGGCGCGGCCGGCTCGCCCACGACCCGGGGGTGGGCTCTTCGAGGACGGTCAGGCCCGCGCCGGCCCCTCGATCCGCTCGCGCACGCCCGCCGCGAGGGCGATCGCGGTGAGCACGAATCCCAGCAGCGTCCAGATCACGAAGTTCGCGACCATCGGCAGGAACAGGACCGGCACGCCCCGGAACCACGAGAGCACGAAGCCCAGGCCGATCACCAGCCCGAGCACGGTCGTGACGACCGTGATCTCGCGAGGATCGACCGCGACGGCCGGACTGGTCGCCTCCAGGCGTTCCCGACGCCGATGCAGCGCCAGGCCCGCGATCGCCACGGCGTAGAAGCCCAGGGTGAGGAGCTGCACCCCGACCGAGGGCAGCCCCTCGGGCCGGATCGTCCCGTACGTGAGCCCGTACAGGAGGGCGAGATAGACGCAGAGCCCGACGAACCCCGGCCGCCGGAAGGCGACGATCGAAGGGCCGTCCGATGCGGCGAGCGCCGGGGCGGCCAGCCAGAGGAGCAGCGGCAGCAGGACCGTCACGAAGGCCGCGTTGGCGGCGAGGTTCGCCGGCCCCCCCGAGTTGATGGCCACGACGGGCGCGAACGAAGCCACGAGGTAGGCCTGCACCGTCCGCCCCCTCCGGCTCGCGCCCGTCAGCCAGGCGAGGTCGGGGAACGACCGACGCAGCGGCGGGCACAGGACGCAGGCGACCGCCAGCGGGACGATGAACGACATCACCGGATGGAAGATGAAGGCCATGCTCATCTCGGAAAACCCGAACGCCCCGATCCTCCCCATGACGACCTTGCCGTCGCCGCCGTACCCGTACCAGATCACCTTGGTGATCCAGGACTCATACAGCCCGTAGAGGACGCCCCAGAGATACAGCGCCCAGAACGACGTCCGGCCCGTCCAGATCGCCAGCGTCGTGAAGAAGAAGAAATGGGCGAAGTAGAGCCAGAAGGTCATCACCAGCGTCCAGGGGTTCCAGAGCCCGATCCCGAGCGACGCCCCCGAGAAGACCTCGGCGCAGATGAGCACCATCAACCCGATCAGCAGCCGCGCGAAGACCACCCCGAAGCGATCCCGGACGGGTCGACGGCCCCCCCGACTCGGTCCGTCGGCCGCGTCGTCATCGTCCACCCCGGAGAGATTCACCGCCGGCATGCCCGCGACCTCCTCCCGAACGGAACCGCCGTCGACCTGTCCCGCCCGACGACTCTCAAATTCGGACGACGGGGATGACATGCGAGTCGCTTTCGGCGCGACGTCCGGCCGGATTGCGAATTCCGACGACCCTCGTGCTCGTCTTCCCCTCATCTGACTCTTGCGGGTCCAGCCTTCCCCCGCGAGGGGGGAAGGCGTCGAACGGCCCGGATCTCAACGGCCTTCCCCCCTCGCGGGGGAAGGTGGCCCGAAGGGCCGGATGAGGGGGAGGACACGCGAGTCGATTTCGGCGCAACGTCTGGCCGGATTGCGAATTCCGGCGGCGTCCCTGCTCGTCTTCCCCCTCATCCGACCCCTGCGGGGCCTGCCTTCCCCCGCGAGGGGGGAAGGCGTCGGAGACCCTTGGGCTATCATCTTAACGAAATCGTCTCTCAGCGCCGCACGGCGAGCGACCGCAGGGCCGGGCGGGACGCCACGCGGGGGGCGGCCCGGACGACGGGGGCGGGCTGCGTGACCAGCACTTCGGTCCCGAAGACTCGGACGTAGTTCGTGCCGGGACTGGCGACCCCCTGGCCGCCCAGGTAGGTGCCCGCCGTGCTGCTCAGGCCCTGCGTGGGGGTGCCGATGATCGTCAGGCGGTAGGGGCGGCAGAGCGGCAGCGTCCGCGCCACGGGCGACAGGGTGACCGTGCGGGCCGTCGCGTCGTACACCGCCGACGCCAGGGCGACGGTCACGTCGTCGCGCGTGCCGAAGCGTCCGTCGCGCCCGGCCGTGGTCAGGACGTAGTTCGCCAGGCTCGAGGCCGACTGCGGATTCATGTCCTGGCTGAACGCGACCACGAGGGTCGTCTTCTGGTTGTGGACGCCGTGGCGCGCCAGGCTGGTGACGATCGGCGCGCCCGCGGCCTGAGAGACCATCGTGTAGCTCAGGCTCGACTGGAAGCCGTTGCCCGTGGCGGTGATCTGGAAGCCGTACTGGCCCGTGCCGGTCGCCGTCCCGCTGAGCAGGCCGCCCGGCGAGAGCGTCAGGCCCGGGGGCAGGGCGCCGAAGGTCACGTCCCACGCGGCGGGGCCGCCGCTGGTCGTGAACTGGAGGTTGAACGGCGCGCCGAGCACGGCGTTGGGCGCGACGCCCGGCGAGATCGTCCCCTGCGCGACCTGCTGGACCGTCAGGTAGACGAACGACCTCCCCCTCAGCCCGTTCGGCTGGGCGACGTCGACCAGGAGCTGGAAGGGCCCGCTCTGCGTGGGCGTACCAGTGATCAGGCCCGAGGCGGACATCGTCAAGCCGGCCGGCAGCGGCACGCTCTGGGGATCGAGCGTGTAGGTGTACGGCCTCGCCGCGTCGCCGCCCGAGGGCGTCAACTGCAGGGTGTACGGTTGGCCCGCGAACGCGGGGAGGGGATTCGCCGGCAGGGCCCCGGGCGACGCGAACGTCTTGTTGTACGAGAGGCCGGTGATGCTGACGGCGAAATCCTGCATATTCAGCGTGCTCGCCGTGGCGGCGACGTCGAGCTGATGATCGCCGTCGAAATCGCCGACCCCGAAGGCGACGACCTGGCGCGTCCATCCCTCATAAACCCCGTCGTCGGCGTTCGTATACGCGACGTAGAGCTTGAAGACGCCGAAGCCGCCCTGGCCGTCGCCCGTGCCGACGGCGAAGGTCGTCCCCTGCCGCGAGGCGAACGACGCGCCGATGTCCATGTTGCCGTCGAGGTTGAAATCGCCCACCTGGAGGAACCCGTAGTACTGGTCCGAAGCGCCGGCGGCGACCACGTTGAACGACGCCGCACCCCCCGTCGGCGTCGTGTTGAGGTAGACGCTCACCGGCGCGGGCACGTCGTTCCAGGTGTGGATGCCGGGATCTATGGTGCCGGCCAGGTTCAGCGAGACCGGGTTCGGCGTCGAGATCAGGTCCATCTTGCCGTCGTTGTTGAAGTCGGCGGCCTGCAGGTTGAACCCGAGCACCGACCCGACGCTCGGCACGAACGTGGGCGTCACCCGGGCGAACTCGCCGCCGCCGGGGTTGCTGTAGAAGGACACGCCCTGCTGTTCCGGGATCACCATGTCGAGCCGGCCGTCGCCGTTGAAGTCGGCCAGGATGGGCTGGACGTTCCCCGGCCCGGCGGAGGCGAACCCATCGTTCAGCAGGGGGACCGCCTCGCGGACCGTCACCGTGGCGACGGCGTCGGGCAGGAACTGGCCGTCCCAGGAGCCGCCGGGAGGAGGGGCCTGGGCGAGGAAGATGCTGAAGCCGGCGAGCTGGCCGCCGCCGACATAGTCCGGCACGGCCAGGTCGGGCAGGCCGTCGCCGTCGACGTCTCCCATGGTCAGGCTCGAACTGCCGACGTAGTCGGCGTGGTGGAGGGTCGACGCGTCCGGGGTCAGCAAGAACGTGGCACCGACCGGGTCGTACACGAACAGGCTGATCTTGCCGCCCGTCCCCAGTCTCAGGACGTCCTGCGAGCCGTCGCCGTTGATGTCCAGCACCGCGAAGTGGCCCCAGCTCCAGGCCTTGACGTCGCCGGAGGCCGTGGGGCCGGGGATGACCTTGAGCCCGCCGTTCGGGTCGGCCAGGTAGGCCTGGGCGAAACCGCCGCGACTGCTCCCGACGAGTTCCTCGCCGGGGTAATAGCCGACCGTCTCGGTGATCCCCCCGCCCATCACGAGGTCGGTCAGGCCGTCCTTGTTGAAGTCGATCGGCTTGCCGTAAACGTCCTGCGTGACCGCGATGTTGGCGTGGAAGTACGAGGCGAGCTCGCCGTGGGCGGACGACGGCACGACGCCCCACTCGGTGGGACGGCTGGCCAGGGCTCCCGAGGTGAACAGCACCGGGGCCCCGGAGAGCAACTCCCGGCGCTCCATGCTCTCGACGTTGAGGAGTGAACGGCGACGACGGCGTTCGGTCGGACTCATGACGGCGTCCCATGGAGAGAGGCGGGAGAGGCTCCCTGGCTCGGGAGGGCGGGGATGGATCCTCGAAACCGCCGGCCGGTGCGGTGGGAGGATCGATGGTCGTGCACCTGCCCAACTTCGCGCAGATAGCCTAAAGCTAAGTCGCCCCGCGTGGCATTGCTAACAGGATGGACCGGAAATTCGGAAAAATCCTGGAATGGCTGTGAGGCCTGGGTCTCTTCCAACTCCGACGGGTCTTTCGAGGCGCGACGGTTGACGGCCGGTCCCGACGCGCAGGTATGGAGATGAGGCCGTCGCCGAAGGTCGCGGCCCTGACCAAAACGGCCTTCCCCCCTCGCGGGGGAAGGCAGACCCCGCAGGGGTCGGATGAGGGGGAAGACGAGCAGGGACGCCGCCGGAATCCGCGGTCCGGCCTCTCCTTCGGGCAACGGCTGCTTGCTGGTCTCCCCCTCATCCGGCCCTTCGGGCCACCTTCCCCCGCCGGGGGGGAAGGCCGTCAAGCTCGGCGCCGCGTCGGTCGTTCGGTCGAACCTGGGGATCGGAGAGAGATATGTTGCGTCGAACGCGTTGGATCATGATCCCGGCCTGCCTGATCCCGGTCGCGATCGCGGTCGCGGCCGCGCTGGGGGCGGAGGTCGCGGAGGCTCCGGGGGGGATCACGGTCGACGAGGTCGTCGAGCTGTGGAAGCCCGAGATCCGGGGGACGAGGGATTATCGGGCCATCGGCTCGTCGCCCAAGGAGACGCCCTCGATCGCGGGGTACACCTTCCGGATCGAGGGCCCGTCGTTCGAGGACCTGTGGAACCACTACGCCGACCTCTGCGGCTTCCCGAAGCGGTACGAGGCGAAGACGTTCCAGATCACGGGCGACGTCGGCCCCAGGGGGAGCTACGTCGTCTCCGACCTCCCCGCGACCGTCGCGCCCATCGTTCGCGGGCCGAGCCTCTTCCTGCTGAAGACCGACCGGTACACCGTCACGGCGACGATCTCGCCCGACCCCGACGGCAAGGCCGTCCGCGGCAGCATCGTCGCGGTGACGCCGTAATCCCGGCAGGAGCCACGGCATGGCCGACAGGTCGCGATTCCGAGTCGGACTGCGGGTCCGCACGCTGCTCTTGCTGATCGCGGCCGTGGCCATCGGCCTCGGGGCCTACATCCGCCATCGGCGGTGGGAGGAGAGGCGCGAGGAGTTGCCGTATGAGATCCTCAGGGCCGCGCAACTCGGCGACGCCCCCCTGATCCGCAGCCTGCTCGCCGAGGGGGCGGACGTGAACTCGGTCACCGACGGCCGCTTCCCCTGGACGCCGCTGATGAACGCCGCCTTCCACGGCAGGACCGATTGCGTGCGGCTGCTGCTGGAGAACGGCGCCGACCCCGACCGCCAGGACCTCGACTTCTACAGCGCGATCACCCTGGCCGCCGCCGAAGCCCACTGGGACATCGTGCGCATCCTCGTCGAGCACGGCGCCGACACGACCAGGGGCGACCTCTACAGCACCACCGCCCTGGGCTACGCCCGCCGCCAGGGCGAGGACGAGATGATCCGCTACCTGGAGTCGAAGACGCCTGGAAAAGGATCGCAGGGCGATGCGGCGGCGTCGTCGGACGAGACGGACGAGGGGCCTGGCGGTTGACGGTGGGGGGGCCGAAGGCCTCCGCCGGGCCACGGGTTTCAACGTCGTCGATCCCGACGCCAGGCCCGATTTTCCGGATGCATGTCGGTCGAGGCGGGCGCGTGGGCCGGCTCTCGGCCCGGGGGTTCGCGATGCGCGGTCGGGCCGCCGCGGTGGATTCTGCTGGAGAAACGGGGTCGGCCGTATAGAATTACTCGGAGTCGTTCGGAACTTCCACCCCGGAGGCCGTCATGCACCTCTACCGGCAATTCGACGACGACGTGCGGCTTTGCAAGCGGACCACGATCGGCGTGTTCGTCGGGCTCGCCGCCGCGCTCGCCTGGGCGTTGGGCTACGCCTCGCTCTACGGCACGAACGACCTGCCGATGGCCGCCTTCCTCGCTCGGTGGTCGTTGGCGCTCGGAGCCCCCTTCGTCATCGGCGGGATCCTCTGCGGCGCCGCGATCCACCTCCTCCGCGAGCGTGCGCCGAAGGGGCGGCCCTGAGGCCGGGGCGCCCGCGACGCTCAGGGCGTGGCGCGCTTCTGGTAGATGCGGTCCTCGGCGTGGAAGTCGGCGAAGGCGTCGGCGTGGCGGGAGAAGCGGAGGTTCTCCTTGGAGCCCAGGCCGAGGAACCCCTTGCGGACCAGGGCCTCCTGGAAGAGGCCGATGGCGCGGTCCTGGAGTTCGCGGTCGAAGTAGATCAGGACGTTGCGGCAGGAGACGAGCTGGACCTCGGCGAAGACGGAGTCGCTGACGAGGTTGTGGTCGGAGAAGACGATCCGCCGCCGCAGGCTGCGGTCGAAGACGGCCGCGCCGTAGCGGGCGGTGTAGTAGTCGGAGAGCGAGGACCGGCCGCCGGCGCGGCGGTGGTTCTCGGTGAACAGCGGGATCCGGTCCAGCTCGTAGACGCCGGCCTCGGCCTTCTTGAGCGCGCCGCGGCTGACGTCGGTGGCGTAGAAGATGGTGCGCTCCTCCAGGCCCTCCTCGCGGAAGAGGATGGCCAGCGAGTACGCCTCCTCGCCGGTGGCGCAGCCGGCGACCCAGACCTTGAGCCAGGGGTAGGTCTTCAGGTAGGGGACGACCTTCTCGCGGAGGGCGCGGAAGTAGGACGGGTCGCGGAAGAACTCGCTGACCTGCACGGTGAGGTACGACAGCAGCGTCGGCAGGGTCGTCGGGTCGTGCAGGACGCGGTCCTGGAGCTGCGAGAAGGTGTCGCAGCCGAACTGGTCGCGGGCCAGGTGCAGGCGGCGGCGGATGGACTCGCGCGCGTAGCCGCGGAAGTCGTAGTGGTAGCGCTGGAAGACGGCCTCGAGCAGGAGCCGGATCTCGATGTCCGCGGTCGCGTCGGGCGTCGCCGGCCCGTCGCGGCTCACCGCGGCATCCAGACGCGGACGAGCGAGAGGATCTTCTCGACGTCGAGCGGCTTGGCCATGTAGTCGTTGGCGCCGGCCTCCAGGCAGTTCGCCTGGTCGTCCTTCATGGCCTTGGCGGTGAGCATGATGACGGGGAGCTTCTTCCACTCGGGGCGCTTGCGGATCTCGCGGGTGGCGGCGAGGCCGTCCATCTCGGGCATCATGACGTCCATGAGCACGAGGTCGATCTTGCGCTCGGGGTCGGCGGCGGACTTCTCGAGGGCGGCGAGCGCCTCCAGGCCGTTGCGGGCGATCTGGACGACGGCCCCGCGGGGCTCGAGGATGCTGGTGATGGCGAAGACGTTGCGGACGTCGTCCTCGACGACGAGGATCCGGCGGCCTTCCAGGGCCGAGTCGCGGACCATGGCCTTCTCCAGCATCCGCTGCTGCTCGGCGGGCAGGTCGGAGACGACCTGGTGGAGGAAGAGCGTCACCTCGTCGAGCAGCCGCTCGGGCGACTTCGCGCCCTTGATGATGATCGACTTCGAGTACCGCCGCAGCCGCTGCTCCTCGGCGTCGGACAGCTCGCGGCCGGTGTAGACGATGACCGGCGGGAAGGCGTAGGCGTCCTCGCGGCTGAGGGTCTCCAGCAGCGAGTAGCCCGAGGCGTCGGGGAGCGAGAGGTCGAGCACCATGCAGTCGAAGGTGGTCTCGCGGAGCCGCTCCAGGCACTCGGCGGCCGTGCCGATCCCGGTCGTCTCGACGTCGTGCAGGGCGAGCAGCCTGCGCAGGCTGTCGAGCTGCACCGGGTCGTCCTCGACGACCAGCACGCGCCGCAGCCGCTGGGCCAGCCGGGTCTCGATCAGACGCAGGGCGTCGGCCAGCTCCTCGCGCTTGACGGGCTTGAGCATGTAGCCGACGGCCCCCAGCTCCAGGGCCGTGCGGGCGTGGTCGCCGGCGGAGACGACGTGGACGGGGATGTGCCGGGTCCGCGCGTCGTGCTTGAGGCGGTCGAGCACCGACAGGCCGGAGTGGTCGGGCAGGCCGATGTCCAGCAGCACGGCGCTCGGCAGGAACTGGACCGCGACCGCCACGGCCTCCTCGGCCGAGGAGGCGATCAGGCACTGGAAGTCCAGCTCGCGGGTCAGGTCGTACAGGACGCGCGCGAACGACGGGTCGTCCTCGACGACCAGGATGACCCGGCGGTCGGAGGTCAGCCGCTCGCGGTCGTCCTCGACCTGCCGCGTCCAGGTCGGGGCCGCCGGCCGCGTCCCGGGCGACAGCGGCGCGGGCGTCGCGGCGCGGGACGGGGCGGGCGGCGGCGGCTGGTCGAGGATCGGGCCGCGGGCCCGCGCGAGGGCGGCGTCGTAGGTCTCGGGGATCGTGACCGTGAACGTGCTGCCCCGGCCCGGCTCGCTCTCCAGGCGGATCTCGCCGCCGAGCAGCCGCGCCAGCTCGCGCGAGATCGAGAGGCCCAGGCCGGTCCCGCCGAACCGGCGGTTCGTGGTGCCGTCGGCCTGGCGGAAGGCTTCGAAGACCACCCCGTGCTGCTCGCGGGCGATGCCGATGCCGGTGTCGGTCACGGCGAACGCGATCCGGCCGTCGGCCGCGCGGCCGACGGCGATCGTCACCTCGCCGCGCGGGGTGAACTTCATCGCGTTCGAGAGCAGGTTCCGGAGCACCTGCTCGAACCGCTGGCGGTCGGTGACGACGACCTCCGGGCAGCCGGGCGCGAGCTTCGCCTGGAACGCCAGCCCCTTCTGCGCGGCGACGGGCTCGAAGGTGCGGCGGAGGCCGTCCATGAGCCGGGCGAGCGACACCGTCTCGGGCCGGATCTCCATGTGGCCCGCCTCGATCTTCGAGAGGTCGAGGATGTCGTTGATCAGGACGAGCAGGTCGTTGCCCGCGGCCTGGATGGTCTCGGCGTACCGGACCTGCTCGTCCGACAGGTTCCCCTCGGGGTTGTCGGCGAGCAGCCGGGCCAGGATCAGCGACGAGTTGAGCGGGGTCCGCAGCTCGTGCGACATGTTGGCCAGGAAGTCGGACTTGTACTGGCTGGCCTGCTCCAGGTCGCGGGCCTGCCGCAGCAGCGAGTCCTTGGCGGAGACCAGCTCGTCGCGCTGGGCCTCCAGCATCGAGGCCTGCTCCTCCAGTTGCGCGTTGGTCTGCTCCAGCTCGGCCTGCTGGAGTTCGAGGCGGGTCTGCGACTCCTTGAGGGCCCTCCCCTGCTCCTCCAGCTCCTCGTTGGAGACCCGCAGCTCCTCGGACTGGGTCTGCAGCTCTTCGGACTGGCGCTGGGTCTCTTCCAGGAGATTCTGGAGGTGGAGCCGGTAGTTGGCCGACTTGACGGCGACGCCGACGGTGCCGGAGACCATCTCCAGGATCTGGATCGCGCGATCGTCCAGCGGGTGGACGAAGCCCAGCTCGAGGACCCCCTTCACGGCCTCGTCGGCGACGAGCGGGGCGATGACCAGGTGCCGGGGCTTCCCCTTGCCGAGCGCCGAGCCGAAGGCCAGGTAGCCGTCGGGGACGTCGCGGACGACCGTGGTCCGGGCGTCGACGGCGGCCTGGCCGAGCAGGCCCTCGCCCGCGCCGAACCGCTCGGGGGTGTCGCCCGGCGAGGGGACGCCCAGGGTGGCGACGCGGCGGTAGTCGGCGCCCGACTCGACGAAGAAGGCGCCGGCGTGGGCGTCGAGGTAGCCGGACAGGAACTTCAGCACGCTCTGGCCGAGCTGCGCCAGCCGCTGCTCGCCGACGATCGCCGCGCTCAGGCCGAGCTGGCCCGCGCGGAACCAGTCCTGGCGCCGCCGGATGAGCATCGATCGCCGCAGCAGGTAGCCCACCGTCAGCGACAGCAGGGCCCCCAGGACGCCCGTCAGGACGCCGCTGCCGACGGCCACCTGGTAGGCGAAGTCCATCTCGGCCAGCCGCCGGCCGCGTTCCGCCTCCTCCTCCCCCTGCATCTCGGCGACCAGGGCGCGGAGGGCGTCCATCGCCGCCTTGCCGCTGTCGTTCAGGACCACGGCCTGCGCGGCCTCGAAGCCCCGGGTCCGCCGCAGGTCCACGGTCTCGCCCAGCTCGCGGCGCTTGGCGTCGATGTAGCCCCGCATGGCGGGGATCCGGGCGAGCTGGTCGGCGCTGTCGGCGAGCAGGGTCGAGAGGTCGTTGACGCGCCGGTCGATCTGGGCGAGGGCCGCCTGATAGGGTTCGAGATACCGCACGTCGCCGGTGAGGACGTAGCCGCGCTGGCCGGTCTCGGCGTCCTTCATGAGCGAGAAGACGTCGGCGAGCGTCGTGATGGTCCTGTGCGTGTGCATGACCAGCCGCGCGTTGCGGTAGAGCGTCCGCGTGTTGAGGTAGGCGATCAGGCCGCTGACCACGAAGACGGCCAGGACGGCGGCGACCCCGAGGAAGAGGCCCATGCCGGTCCCGCGTCCGGCGGCGGTCGATTGCTGGTCGGTCATCGATCGTCCTGGGGTGTCAAAGGCTCATCCGCGGATCGTCGGCCCCCGCGGGCGTGGACCTCCACGCCCGACCGTAGCACGGGGCGTGCCGCTCTCCGCGATTGCGAGGGAGAGCGGCGAAGGGCCGCCGGCGGGATCGGCGCCGGGCCGTCGCGTCCGGGGGGCCTCGATGGGGCAGGCCGGAGGAATACGTTCGGACGTCCAGCATACCGGCCCCGACCTCGCGGCGGTACGCCTCCGACGGCCGTCGCGCGGGGGCTCAGCCGAAGAGGCTGGTGATCGGCTCGCCGTCGGCGAGCTTGTAGGGGCGGCCCTGGGCGTCGCGGATCTCGCTGGCGGGGTCGAGGCCGAAGCGCCAGAAGATGGTGGCGGCGAGGTCGGCGGGCGAGACGGGGTCGGCGGTCGGGTAGGCGGCGAAGCGGTCGCTGGCGCCGTGCACCGCGCCGCCGCGGACGCCGCCGCCGGCGAGGGCCACGGTGTAGCAGTCGGGCCAGTGGTCGCGGCCGGCCTCCTTGTTGATCCGGGGCGTGCGGCCGAACTCGCCGAGGGCGACGATCAGGGTGCTCTCCAGCAGCCCGCGGGCGTCGAGGTCCTCGATCAGGGCCGAGAAGCCGCGGTCCATCGGCGGCAGCAGGTGCTCGCGGTGCTGCTGGAAGTTCTGGGCGTGCGAGTCCCAGTTCTGGCCCTGTTGGCGGAAGTCGTGGACGTTGACGAACGGGACGCCGGCCTCGACCAGGCGGCGGGCCGCCAGCAGGTTTCGGCCCCGCAGGTTGCGGCCCTGGGCCTGCCCCGCCCCGTTCCCCGAGCCCTGGGCCCAGGGGCCGTCGACGGCCCCGTAGCGGGCCAGCACGCGCGGGTCCTCCCGGCCGACGTCGAGCGCGCGGGCGACGTCGTCCGAGGCCAGCAGGCGGTACGCCTTGTCGTAGTGCCGCCGCATCGCCGCCTCGTGGGGCGACTCGGACCGGCCCTCGATCGCGTCGAGCAGGTCGCGCCGCCGGCGGCGGCGGTCGGGGCCGACGCCCTCGGGGGCCGAGAGCAGCTCGGCGCGGTACGAGCCGGCCTCGGGGTCGCCCTCGATGCGGAAGGGGTCGTAGGCCGGGCCCAGGAAGCCGCCCCCCTGGCACGGGGTCTCGACCACGTTGTGGAACGCGAACGGCAGCGCGGCGCTGGCGACCGGCAGGTCGCGGTCGCGCATCATGTAGGCGACCGTCCCCCCCCAGCTCGGGAAGTGCTGGGGCACGGCGGCGAACAGCTCGAAGTCGCCCTGGGGGGGCAGCCGGCCGGTGAACGTGTGGATCGACGCCGGGTCGTGCAGCCGGTTCGTGTGGTGCATGCTCCGGATCAGGGCGACCTTGTGCATCACCCGGGCCGTCATCGGCAGGTGCTCGGAGACCCGGATCCCCGGCTCGGAGGTGGCGATCGTCGCGAACTCGCCGCGGATCTCGGCGGGGGCGTCGGGCTTGGGATCGAACGTGTCGAGCTGGCTGGGCCCGCCGTAGTAGAAGATCGCGATGCACGAGCGGATCGGCGGCGACGCCCCGCCCCGGGCCGTCGGGACGGGCTTCGCCTCCGCCCGCGCGCGGAGCAGCCCCAGGAGGTCGAGGCCCAGCCCCGACGCCAGCGCCGAGGCCAGGACGCCGCGACGCGTCGGCGAGGCGTCATGGGGTCGCGTTCGATGAAGCGGCATGAGGTCCCCTTCGACACTCGGATTCGACGGATGTTCAACAAATAGCCGAGCGCCGGCCGCCGCGCCAAGGGGCGGCCGCGGGCGGCTTCCGGCGGGGATCGGCGATCGGGTACGATGCGCGGGGGAGTCGGGCGGCCGTCGGGGGGCCGCGAGGGCTCGCCGAGCATGGTCCCGCCGGAGCCCTTGCGATGAAGCCTCGCGTGTTCTACTCGCTCTCGCCGGTCGTCGCCCTGGGCCTGGCCTGGTCGCTCCACCTGCTCGCGGCGGCGGCGGCCCAGCGGGCCGAAGGGCCCGCGCCCAAAATCGAGGGCCGGGACTGGACCTGGCGGATCCAGCCCGACGGCGGCGTGCGGGTCCTCTGCAAGGGATCCGTGGTCCTGGAGTCGAGCCAGGTCTACTGGGGGGCGA
This sequence comes from Paludisphaera mucosa, assembly GCF_029589435.1. Classification (NCBI taxonomy): domain Bacteria; kingdom Pseudomonadati; phylum Planctomycetota; class Planctomycetia; order Isosphaerales; family Isosphaeraceae; genus Paludisphaera; species Paludisphaera mucosa. The sequence continues at coordinate 1,306,364 of NZ_JARRAG010000002.1, forward strand.
AGTGGGCCTGGAGCGGGGCGCCCGACGCCGCGTTCAAGCCCGGGGCCGACGGCGGCGGGACGCTGACGGCGACCGTCCCGGGGCTCAAGACCGCGATCGCCGGGGCGTATCGCTCGCCGCGGCCGAACGTCCTGGAGATGGAGCTGAAGTACACCTCGACCGAGGCCCTCGCCGGGGTGGTGGGCGGCGGCCTGCACTGGACGTTCCGGCCCCAGTCCCCGGTGCTCGGCGGCCGCGCGGGGGCGCCGACGGTCCCGCCGGGGGGCCTGGGCTGGACGTGGGAGCCGGCGCGGGGGGCGACGATCCACCTGGCGGTCGCGCCCGCGCTGGCGAAGGTCGAGGACCGGGGCGGGGTCCGCTTGTACCTGCTGTCCGAGCGGATCGACCCGGGGACGAAGACGTTCCGCATGACCCTGACCCTCCCCGAGGGCGCGACCCGCGAGCCGAGGCTCGAGGAGCGCTACGACCCGGCGACCCCCGAACGCTGGTTCTCGGGGGCGATGGCCTGGGACGCGAGCCCGGTCGACCTGCGGTTCCTCAACGCCGACGACCGGCCCGCGGGGCGTCGGGGGCCGGTGCGGGCGGCCGGCGACGGCCTCGTCCTGGGCGACGGGACCCCCGCGCGGTTCTGGGGGGCCAACCTCGCGGCCTACGCCCTCTTCGCGTCGCCCCGCGAGGCCGTCGCGCCCCAGGCGCGGCGGATGGCGCAGATGGGCTTCAACCTGATGCGGATCCACCACCACGACTCGTCGTGGGTGACCCCCAACGCCTTCGGCGTCCGGTCCAAATCCACGCGCCGCCTCGACCCGGCCGCGATGGAGACGCTCGACTGGTGGATCAAGTGCCTCAAGGACGAGGGGATCTACGTCTGGCTCGACCTCCACGTCGGCCGCACGATCCAGCCCGACGACGGCCTGACGGAGGGCAAGGACGAGGTCGCCCAGGCCAAGGGCGCCCTGATCGGCTTCTCCTACTTCAACGCCGAGATCCAGGGCCTCATGCGCGAGTTCCAGGAGGCCTACCTGGCCCACGTCAACGCCCACACCGGCCTGGCCTACAAGGACGACCCGGCCGTGGCCGCCGTGCTCGTCACCAACGAGAACGACCTGAACACCCATTATGGGACCATGTTCATCCCCGTGGCGAACCGGCCCTCCCACACGGCCCGGTTCACGAAGGAGTACCAGGCGTTCGCCCGCGAATACGACCTGCCCGAGGGCGAGATGGCGAAGACCTGGCAGCCCGGCCCCAGCAAGCTCTTCCTCGCCGACGCCGAGCATCGCTTCAACGGGACCTTCCTCGACGACCTGCGACGCCTGGGGCTCCGGGCCCTGACCGCGACGACCAACTACTGGGGCAACACGGGGCTGTTCAGCCTCCCGGGCCTCTGCGACGGCGACGTCGTCGACGTTCATTCGTACGGCCTCGCCGAGGCGCTCGGGACCGACCCCCGGTACGAGGCGAACTACATCTCGTGGACCGCCGCGGCGCAGGTGGCCGGCAAGCCGCTGACCGTCTCCGAGTGGAACGCCCCCTTCCCCATCGACGACCGCTTCACCGCGCCGCTCTACATGGCGTCCCTGGCCGCGTTCCAGGGCTGGGACGCGCCCATGATCTACAGCTACTCCTTCGAGCGCCTCGTCAAGCCCCAGGGGCCCTCGGTCTGGTCCACCTACTACGACCCCGCGCTCGCGGGCGTGATGCCGGCGGCGGCCCTGCTCTACCGCCGCGGCCAGGTCGCGCCGGCCCGCACGACCTACCACCTGGCGCTCACGCCGGCGCAGCTCTTCGACCGCAACCTTACGCCCGAATCCGCGGCCGCGCTGCGCACGATCGCCGAGCAGGGCCGCCTGACGATCGGCCTGCCCAAGGTCCGCGAGCTCCCCTGGCTGAAGCCGAGCCCGGTCCCCGAGGGGGCGACGGTGGTCGACGACCCCGACCGCGACATGATCCCCGAGGGGGCGACGTCCGTCCGCTCCGACACCGGCCAGCTCGTCCGCGACTGGAAGCGGGGCGTGCAGGTGATCGACGCGCCCCAGTGCCAGGCGGCCTCGGGCTGGATCGGCGGCGAGCCGATCGCCACGACCGACGCCCGCTTCGAGATGCTGACCAAGAAGGCCGTCGTCGCCCTCAACAGCGTGGACGACCGGCCGCTGGCGAAGTCCCGGTTCATCCTGATCACCGCCGTCGCCCGCGCCGTGGCCGACCCGACCAAGCGCTCGGCGTTCGCCTCCGAGCCGGTCATCGGCACCGTCTCGCTGAAGACCGAGGCGACCGACCTGGAGCTGCTCGCCCTGGCCCCCGACGGCCGCATCGCCGGCCGCTCCCGCCCCAGGACCCTCGACGGCGCCCTCCGCATCATCCTCCCCGACGCCGGCGGCACCCACTGGTACGTCCTCAAGCCCCGCGCCCCCGACGCCGCTCCGAAGCCGTGAGGACGATGGTGGCTAGGGCTTCGGGAGGGCCGCCAGGCGGTTCTGGCAGTTTTGGAGGGCGGTCCGGATCGTCGGATCGTCGGGAGCGCCGGCGACCGCCCGCCGGTACGCCTGGATCGCCAACTCCAGGGTCCGCCTGACAGTCGGGATGTCCTCGCGTTTCCAGGCGTTCTTGTTCTCCTGGACATACGCGTGGCCGAGCATGGCGTGGGAATATGGGTCTCCGGGACGCTCGCGCAACAGGCTTCTCGCGATCGCCGACGTCATCGCGGCGGTCGCGTCCGCCTGATCGATCCGGCCGCACTTGCGTTGCTCCGTCGCCAGGAGGAACAGTTCGCCATGAAGTCCATTGATCCCCTGCGACCAGATCGTAGCCTCCCTCCCGGACTTCTCGTGGAAGGTCATGAGAAGCCTCACGAGACGGTCGGCCTCGCGATCGAAGGCTTTCGGATCGGGCGGGCCGAGGACCTCGTTGCAGCGCCAGTGGCGAATTTCCTGGCGGAACCAGGTTTCCGCCCCATTTTGAAGGGCCTCGAGGTGCGCGAGTATCGAGAAAGGGACGAACGAGCCCTTCGAGGATGTCAGATCCTCGATCAGGCGACGGGCTTCGTGCCAGCGCTCAAGCTCGCTGAGGGCGTTGGCCTTCTGAAGGATCTCGTCCGGTCGGCTGGGGTTGAACGACGTGAGCGGTGCGAGCAACGCCGTCCGGGACTCATGTGCCCGAGCCGCGTTCGCGCCGTCGCCGACCGCGCCACACGCAGCCTCGGCCTTCCGGTAATGACCGGCGAGAACCAAGGCTAACCGCCCCCGCTGTGGATACTGGCTCGTGTCGGCCAGGATGAGCGAGGTCGCCCGGTCCAAATAGTCCAGCGCCTCTTGAACCCGCCCCGCCTCCAATTCCAGCCTGCCGACCTCGCAATGAGCACCGGGCTCGGCCCAGGGGTATTTCGCCCGCACACCCTCGCGCGTCAGGCATTCGCGAAGCAGATCCAACATCTCCCGGCCGGCGACTCGCGCCTCGTCGAAGCGTTTCAGCGCACTCAGCCGACCCGCGACCTGGCCGTCGAAGAGGCTTAATTGGATCAAGAGTTCGGCGTCGACCCCCGGGATCGCCCGCACGGCGCCGATCTGTTCGCGCAGGATGCCGGCCGTCTGCGTCAGCCTCTCACCCGCCAGCGGCTGGTGACCATAGTAGGTGGCCAGTACCAGGGAGGTGAACTGTTTCATCCCCGTCGTCGCGAGCGCCAGGTGCCGCTCGGCTTCGCGCTTGGCGGCGACGATCGAGGCGACGCCGACGGCCAGCGCGAGGGCCGCCGCGACGACCGAGGCCGAGGCCCAGGGGTGTCGCTTGACGAGCCGCCAGGTGCGCGTCGCGAGCGGGACCGGGCGGGCCAGGATGGGGCGGCCGTCGAGACGGCGACGGAGGTCGTCGGCGAGCGCGGCGGCCGAGGCGTAGCGGCGGTGGGGCTCCTTCCGCAGGCACTTCATGACGATGGTGTCGAGGTCGCGGTCGACCCGCGAGTTGACGGCCCGGGGCGAGGCCGGCTCCTGGTCGCGGACCTGTTCGAGGGTCTCGAACACGGTGGCCGCGCGGAACGGCGGCCGGCCGGTGAGGGCCTCGTAGAGGATCGCGCCCAGGGCGTGCACGTCGGCCGCCGGCCCGAGCCCGTCGGGGCCGAAGATCTGCTCCGGGGCCATGTACGACGGCGTCCCCCGAGGGCCGGCGAGGCTCGACGCCGTGGTGCCCGGGCCCTCGCCGGGCCGGGCCAGGCCGAAGTCGGCGACCCGGGGCGTCGTCGCGGCCGAGGGGGGGCCGGGAGGGCCGTCGACGAGGATGTTGGACGGCTTCAGGTCGAGGTGTAGCAGGCCGCAGGCGTGGACGTGCTCGACGCCGAGCGCCACCGCCGCCACCAACGCGGCCGCGTCGCGGGGCGGCAGCGGGCCGTCCATCCGCTCCCGCAGCGATCCGCCGGGGACGTACTCCAGGACCAGGTAAAGCCAGCCGCCGGCCTCGCCGTACTCGTGCAGCGACACGACGTTCGGGTGCCGGACGCTCGACGCCGCCCGCGCCTCGGCGAGCCACCGCCGCCGCGCGCCGGGGTCGTCGCCCGGGCCCGCGTCGCCCCCCACGACCTTGAGCGCGACGAGCCGGTCCAGCCCGTCCCGACGCGCGAGGTAGACCACGCCCATCGCGCCCCGGCCCAGCTCCCGCTCGATCGCGAAGCCGGGGATCTGCGGCGGCGCGCCGCGGCGCGGGGGGCGGCCCAGGTCGTCCGCGAGGGTGGACGGCCAGTTCCAGGCCCTCGATTCCAGCTCCGACTGGCAGCGCAGGCAGCCGGCGATGTGGACTTCGAGGTCGGCGTACCGCCCCGGTTCGAGGTCGTCGTCGGCCAGCTGCAGCAGGGTCTCGTCCGACGGGCAGTCTTGCATGGTTCAGGGCCGCTCCGCGTCCGTCGGCCGGTCGAGCGCCCGGGCCCCCTCGTCCCCCAGGCGCTTTCGCACCCGCGCGACGGCCTTGTAGACGTTGGCCTCGCTGGTGCCGAGGTGCCGCGCCGCCTCCTTGACGGTCCAGATCTCCAGGCAGACGAGCCGGAACGCCTCCCAGGTCTGGGGCTCGACGCGGCGTCGGACCTCGGCCTGGATCCGCTCGGCCTCGCGACGCCGGCCCGCGAACCAGGACGGCCAGCCGTCGCCGTCCGGGTCGGGCGTCGGATCGACCGAAACCCCGCGGGCGGCGGCGAACTCGTCGCGATCGTCGAGGGGGACCGTCGCCTCGGCCCTCCGCTTCTTGAGGTGGTCGATCGCCTCGTAGCGGCAGACCCGCCAGAGCCAGCCCCGGAAGCTGCCGTCGGGGTCGTAGACGAACGACCGCATCCGGTTCGCCACCTGGATCCAGGTCTCCTGGACGACGTCGTCCGTCGCCGCCGCGTCGAGCCCGAGCCGACGGCAGCAGGCCGAGAGCAGCGGGTCGTACCGCCGCCGGAAGGCGTCCCAGGCCTGCTGGTCGCCCCAGTCGGCGACCGCCCCCAGCATCGACGGCCTGGTGCTCCCCACTTCGGCGTATAGCATGACTCGGCACTCCGAACAGGACAACTTCGAGGCCTCGTGACGAGGGAATCTCGAGGGAGAAATTTCTCTAGGCGTGTCCAAGGTAAGAGGAGTCCTTACGGAGCAAGTCGTCTCTCGTAATGACGGCGCATGCGCATGCATTGAATCTATCACTGGCGGTGACGGTCTTCAAGTGACCTGAAGTCACGTTTAGATCTCGATGCGAATCATGAATTCTCTGGGTCGGAGTTCAATGGCGCGACTCGTGTTCGTTGAGGAGGCTGCGGCGCGAACACCGTCCCTTAGAAGATTCGTTGCGGGTTCCGCCGTATGACATCGCCGACAAGATCTGCCCATTCATCGCCATTCTTGGCGCGGCCACCAAGGCGGCCGGGGGCGCACGACAAACGTCCGAAGTGGAGGACCAAGATGCGAAGTGTCTTTGTCCAATGCATCGCAGCCTCTAATTTTCGATTCTCATGCCCGCGTCTCTTGCCTTGCCTGGCTTCGTCACTCCGAATAACGTCACAAACAGGAGTATAGTTATGCGACTGAAATCGTTCGTCGTGCTCGCTTCTCTCATGGTGGGGCAGGCAAGTGGTGGGGTCCTCGTCGACAATTCCACCCTGGGCTACTACAACTCGGGCATCGGCGGCCGGCTGGTCAACACGGGGCCCTTCTTCACGGGCGATCCGAGGCTTAGCGTGAGTAGCGCTCCCGATCTATCCGCGGCGGCGACCCAGCTCGGCGGTTGGCTGACCGAGCCGCTTGATCTTGCCACGCCTGGATCGACCTGGAGTTCCGGCCCGGTTTCGATCCCCACCGCATGGGCCAACGGCACCTCCACGGCGGTTATATATTCGATCGGAGAGAGCGGATATAAGCTCGGTGATGTAAGTATCTCGATTGGTGTCGACAACGGTATACTCGTCTGGCTCGACGGGTCATTCGTCCACGGCGACATTGCACCCGGACTTCCACATCCTTTGGGTGAATACGTATACAATCTCGGTGATCTGTCTTCTGGGGTGCATCACCTACAACTCCTCCGAGTAGGCCTCGGCGTCCCGGAGAATTGGAACATTCAAGTGACCGGCACTCTCTCGTCTGTTCCTGAACCGTCCAGCCTCGCTCTCATCGGCCTCGGTGCTTTGAGCGTGTTCCTCTGCTGGTTACGCCGCTGATGCATCAGGCTCGGCCTTCTGGTGGCTGGGTTGCCAGCCCGGATAACGGAATGGCGTCTTTCAAAATCGACGACCCGCGGTACGGACGGTTCCTGAAGCCGGGCGAGCCGGCCGGGCCGGCGGATTCGGACGTGGAGCGGAGGCTGCGCGTCCTGGCGGAGTGGCTGCGCCGCCAGGACCCGCAGGTGCTCGGCGTCCGCCTGGTGGCGGAGGATCAGGAGGCCGGCGGGAAGCCGATGGTGCACGTCGCCTTCCCGCTGGGCCGCAACCGCGTCCGCGATCCGGCGCGGCTGTTCGACCCCGGGAACCCCGCCATCTCCGACCTGCTCGGGCCCGAGATCGCCGCCGGCAAGCGGCTGAACATCCGGGCCGACGCCCACTTCGACGAGTCGTACAGCTACCTCCGCATTCCCCCCGAGGCGCTGGGGGACAAGGTCCACGGCGACCGCCGCCGGCTGGAGGACCTCCTGCGCAAGCTGGACGAAGAGATCCGACCCGCCGTCGCCGCGGTCGTGGCGGCGGCCCAGGGGGAGATCGACCACGCGACGATCGCCGCCCCGCCGGACTGGCGGACGAACGGGGCGTTCGCCGCGACGCCCGACGAGTCCGACACGCCCTCCACCCACGACCCCCGCGAGCCGGCGTTCGACCCCGCCCGGAAGCTGCGAGACTTCCTGACGAGCCGGGGCCTCCGTCCCGACGCCGTCGCCGCCGTCAAGGTCACGACCTTCGTCCGCCGCGACGAGGACTGGCTGCGGATCGACGTCCCCCGCGGCGGCACCCTCCGCGGCGACGTCCCGATGCACCTGAGCAAGGCCGGCGTCGCCACGATGAAGAACGCCAAAGCCTCCCACGACGACGAGATCCTGGGCACGATCTACTGCAAGGCCGCCGACGTCCGAAACCTCCTCGCCGACGACCCGAACTCCATGGTCGAGTACCGCCCCAGGCGGTGAGGAGCCGCCGGCGTCGGGGCTCACGGCTTTCGGATCGTGATCCGGTACTCGGGCGTGAACAGGTCGGGGACCTCCGGCGCGGTGAGCACGGCGGCGTCGCCCTCGAGTTCGAGCGAGAACGGCCGCCCGGTCGCCGGGTCCGCGGGGATCGGGACCTCCTTCACGTCGTCGAGCGATTTCGGCAGGGCCCCGCCGTGGCCGGCGGCGTGGATTCGGATCGCCTCGACGACCCGCAGCAGGGCGACGCGGCGGGGGAGCCGGGCCTCGGCCTTCTGGACCGGGTAGATCGAAGGGTGGAGCATCACCAGGGCGGCGAACGGGCCGTCCTTGGCCCCCTCGACGGCCTTCTCATACTCCCCTTGCCGCTCACGGGCCTCGAGGAACGGGAGGTACATCGTCCGGAAGAGCCGGTCCCAGAGCGTCCGGTAGCCCAGGACCAGGCCGCGGGCGGCGACCTCGTCCTCGCTCATGTCCCGGATCCGTACCGCCGGGAAGCCGCCCGACTCGACGACCCGCTCCCGGAGCGTCGTGAGGTGCATCCGCTTGTAGGCCGCGAGGTCCGTCCCGATCGCGGCCTTCAGCCGCTTCTCCTCCTCGGTCGGCCCGCCCGGGCCGCCCCCGAAGGAGACCCGGCCCGCGAGCTTGCGCAGCCGTCCGTCCATCGTCTCCAGGCGCCGGGCCCAGCCCGCGGCGGTCGCCGGCTCGGCGCCGTCCACCAGCTCGGGGACCATGTTCTCGGCGATCAGCCGCTCCTGCTCCAGGGCCTCGCGGAGGCTCACGAACGGCTGGGGCAGGGCGGTCAGGGACCAGTAGAGGTTGGGCGACCCCGGCGCCCCGATCCAGTCCTCGACGCGGTCGAGGTTGATGGAGCCGAGCGCCACGCCGACCAGCCCGCCGATCGCGAACGGCGAGGAGCCCACCTGCCGCGCGAAGGCGAAGCCGGTCTCCATCGACCGCGCCGCGTCGTCGAACCGGCCCTCGGCGATCTCGACCCTCGCCTTCACGGCGAGGAGCCGGGCCCAGTTCCGGAGCGACTGGACGTCCCCGAGGGCGATCTCGACCACGTCGACGCGCTGTTCTTCCAGGGGATACGCCCAGTCGCAGGTCGCGCGTCGGGCGGCGATGGCGAGCAGGTCGAGCTGCCGCGATCGGGCGTCGACGAGGGCCTTCGCCTCCGCGAGCGGGAGTTCGCGGATCGGGAGCTGGAGCCAGCGCGCGGGCTCCCTGGCCAGCGCGTCCCACTCCTGCTCCTTCACCTCGTACCGGAGCCGCAGGATGATGGGCGCGGCGTCGCCGGGATTGAGCCGGGCCGACGAGGGGAGCAGCGGATATCGCAACGACGGGCTCGGCTCCGCGGCCGGCGAGACCGCCAGCGTCACGGGCGTCGCGGCTTTTCGGGCCGCCGGAGCCTGGGCCCGCGCCGGGGAGGACGCGGCGACGGCCGAAAGGACCAGCAAGGGGATCGAAACGCGTTTCATCCGATCGTCTCCTCGTCGAACCGACTTAGGGCCGCGCGGACGGCGACCGCCGCCGCCCGGGGGCGACCCATGAAGATCGTGCGATGTCTCGTCCGGGCGGCTACAGGTTCAGGAATCGATCCCGGTCGCCGACCCGGATGGGGGCGGATTCCGGCGGATCCGCCGACCCCCCGCCCGGGGGCCGGGGCTGGACCTCGGGCTCGAATCTCCCGTCGGCGATCCGGCGGGTCAGCTCCAGATAGCTCGTCGCCGCGAAGGGGCGTCCGCGCTCGTCGGCGACTTGGGGCCGCGGGGGAGCCGGACGGGCGAGGTCGGGCGTCGATCTCGCGAGCCCCGCGTCGGGGCGGCCCGCGATCCGCTCGGATTCGGGCGCGACGGCGCGGCGGCGCTCCAGGCCCCACCCGGTCGCGAGGGCGATGGACGCCAGGCCCAGCGTCAGGGTCGCGGCCGCGAGCGTCCGGAAGGCCCCGCGGCGCTCGGCGGTCGCGGCGGCCCGGCCGGCCTCGTAGAGCATCCGGCCGCGGTCGAGGCCGCCGGACGCGGGGAGCCAGGCGGCGAGGCGGCCTTCCAGGGCGATCAGGGGGTCGGGTTCGTCGAGGGACATGGTCGTTCCAGCCTTTCCAGGAGCCGGGCGAGCCCCAGCTTGTAGCGACGATGGGCGGCGGCCGTCGAGCAGCCCTGCAGCTCGGCGACCTGTTCGAACGTCAGCCCGCCCCAGATCCGGGCCGTGACGACCTCGCGGGCCTCGGGGTCGAGCCCGGCCAGGTGCGCGGCGGCCTCGCGGGCGTCGAGGCGGTCGTCCACCGCCGCGAACCAGGCGTCTCCTTCGGGCCTGCCGACGCTCGCCTCGCGGGCCTTCCGCCGCCGCGAACCGCGACGGGCCGAGAGGGCCGCGTTCCGCACGACCCGGTGGAGCCAGGCCGCCGGCTGGTCGGGGAGGGTCGGCCGGCGGGCCAGGGCCACGAAGGCGTCCTGAACCAGGTCCTCCGCCTCGGGCCCTTCGCGCCACTGGCGGGCGTAGAGGATCAGGGCCGCCGCGTGGGCGTCGAAGAGGCGTCCCAGGTCGTCCGGACCCACCCCCATGTCCCCTCCGCCCATCGACAGTGGTCGGACCCCTCTCCCCAGAGTACCAGACGTCGCGGCCTCGGCGATTTCTCGGGGGGCGGGCGAAATTCTTCCCGATCCGCCCGGCGGGCGGTCGGTCGAGCCTCTTGAGGCCCCGGGCGTCGGTCAGCACGTGGAGCCCGCAGGCGTCGAGGACCCGACGGCGCGGTCCGTCGCCGCGGACGAGCATGGGCCCCTTCGCGCCGGCCGGCGGCTCGCCGTCGGGAGGGCCCGGGGATCGTCGCCCACGTACCGGA